>JAIOHM010000174.1 GCA_019912965.1 Anaerolineae bacterium | reverse complement strand
GCCCAACGTCCGCCGAGCAGCAAGCCAAGACTGAGGAACAGCCATGAAATCAACGTCCAGCGGCGGGTGGCTTTAATCCAGTTGGTGGAAAGATCGCCGGAAGCCAGCGCGGCCATCGCAAAGGCGAACGGAATCACAAAGCCGACGAAACCCAGATAGAGCATCGGCGGGTGAATAATCATCCCAAAATGGCGCAGCAGCGGATTTAAGCCCTGTGCAGTATCCGCAAGACGCTGTGCATCCGGGGCGACGACCCCCATTGGGATAATGGCTGCTTCAACGGCTCGATTCGTGCCATCAATCCACCAGCGCTCAAACGGATTTTCGTAAAAGATTACCAGTGCAATAAAGAACGCCAGCACAGCCATTGTGTAGGCGATGACATAAGGCATCAAGCGGCGGTGGCTGCGCCAGTTGAGCAGCAGCGCCCCGAAGGCGAACAGGCTCATCAGCAGCGACCAGAACAGCAGCGACCCTTTTTGTGATCCCCACAGGGCGGTGATGCGGTAAAACAGTGGGGTGGTGGGGTTGCTGACTGACCAGACATAGCTCATCTGATAATCACCCCGGATGAGCGCCAGCACCAGTGCCAGCGAAGCGATCAACAACAGGGGAAAAGTGAGCAGGGCGGCGTTGCGGGCGCTGACCAGCAGACGTTCGGAATGGGTGCGTCCGGCATAGAGCGATGCCCCGATGCTGTAAACGGCAGCAATCAGGGCTAGAAAGGTCGTGATGAGGCCAATTTCCGCCAGCATAATAAATTATGTTCCTGAATCGGTGATTTCTTGACCGTGATTAGCGTCCTCAAAACGGGTTGGGCACTTGAGCAGCAGTTCGGTGGCGCGGAAGACACCATCTGTGCCAAGCGTACCCGTCAGAATAGCTTGTGCTTCGTGTTGGAGTAGGTCGGGCTTGACCTGATTTTCCACAACAATTGGAATACGTGCAGCGTTTGAGTCACCAACCGCTGTATGAAGTGCTTGCGCCAAATCTTGGTACTCGTTGGGAACATTGGCGATGGTGAAGTTGATAATCAGGTTTTCATCATCATAATCGATGGTTTCGCCGATAACTGCGCCAGAGATACGAACAGTTTTGCCGATGTACTCCGGGTTGCTCATCAGCTCGTCAACGGTCATAAAATACTGTGCGCCTGACAGTGTCCCGGATACGATGAGATAGGCAACTGCGCCCAGGATGAGCAGCCCACCGACGAGGAACTTCCATCGACTTCCCTGCTGTTTTTGAAGGGTCCCGGGTGCGCCGATACTTTGGGGTTTTTCCCATGCTGCCTGTGCCATAAGGGGATGCTCCTTTTATAAACCTACAACATCAATTTCCGATTATAACCAACAAGCTGACGAATATCGAAGATATTCATCTGCTGTTAGGAATGATATTTGTCGCTATTTATCGTGAAAAATTTTACAAAACTTACAACGCCATTGCAACAGCCTGCCGTAGAAAAGCATATTTCTGCCTGCCTTCAGATAGATTGAGGCGAACGGTTTGCTCGCCCCAACCATGTCCTGATCGTCAGTGAAATGTTTTATGAGAATGGATCAGCCGCCGCTGAAGACAAAATCGTTACCGGACTGTCCTGCATGGCAGCTAATGCAGGCCGGACGCAAATCTTTCAATGGTGTGCCATCCGGGCCGAAAGCCTCGAATTTCCAGTCACCCGTCGAAGCATCGTCGCCTGTTCCCGGTGCACCTTTGAGCATAACAGCAGTGAAAGCTAAATCACCCTGAGCAGCCAAACCCTCCACCGGATAAGCGGCGGCGTGGAATTCAGCCACGAACAGCGATCCGACCGGGAAGGGGCGTACCTCGCTGCGAAGGGCTGTCAAACCTTCCGAATTCATGTACACCGAGTCGAAGGTATTGCCGAAGATTTCCGCTGGCAGGCCAATGGCGGTAGCGGCATCCGGTCGGATGACTTTCGACCCGCGCCAGTAAAGTTCGCGGTAATCGGTGGGCAGGAATACGCCGTTATCCGAAGCGGGTACGGCGCTCACATTGCGTTCTGACAGAGAAGAGAACACAAAGTCATTGGCTTCCTGACTGTTGTGGCAGTCCACGCAGGCTTGACGCAGATCGGTCAGGCGTGTGCCGTCTGGGGCGAAGGCTTCAAATCCCCAACCGTTGGTTTCGGCGAAGTGTTCGCTGTCTTTTTCCATCACAGCGGTGAACAAAAGTGTGCCGGGTGCGTCCAATCCAGCAACCGGATTTTCTAGCTTAAAGAACGGCGCTACAAATACCGCCCCATCGCGGAAGGGACGTGTATTACTGCGGAGATCATTCAATGCGACGGTGTTGGCAAAAACAGCGTCAAAGCTGTTGCCGAAAATTTCAGCGGGCAAACCGATGGCGGTGGCTCCCTCCGGCGTGATCGACTTCGACCCAACATGATACCAATAGCGATAATCGGCGGGCAGGTCTGGGCCTCCTTCGTGATAGGCCCGCACCGTCCCGGAATGTAAAAAGGAAAGCCCAAAAACAACACAAACCAACCCCGCGAAAGCCAGAATCAGGCTGAACCGCTTTGAAGTACTCATAATCTTCCTCTCCATAACATCCGTTAAAAGGCACGCTGCTGCGTACCATTCATACGGAAGGAAGATGAGTTTTGGATTTTATCAGCCACTTAGGTTTGCGGTTCGCCGGGTTCGAGTAACACCAACAAACCTAAACCGCCCATGTTGGCGAATAGCAGCGGCGCAAGCGTGGGCGAACCGCGCAAAAAGCGTTCAATGATGATGGTGCCCTGAGCAACCAGATTGCTGTTTAAATGCAGCACAAAACCGATGATACCAACCGCGATCAGCAGCAGCATGGAAGCGGTGTAAACAGTGAGATCACCGCGCGACGGTTGGCGAATCACACCGAGTATGAAGGCGGTTATAGTAGCGAAGATGCCTGCCATAATCGGCAGCCAGACCCAGCGATTTTCAAAGTTCAGTCGGGCGTGGTCGAGTACGCTGCTGATAAGCGTGACCAGTACCCCGATGCTGACGATGAAGAAATACGCGCGGGTTTTGCTGTAAGGCATCTGAATATGACTGCTGCCTAATAAGCGTAGCCGTCCGCTGTCGGCAGGTTCTTCCACCCATGCGGCGCTGATGCCCAGCACACCGACCAGCGCAAAAACGAACGGGCCGAGGACAGGCGGTGCCCAGATGAGCAGATTGACGGTTTGGTCTGAAAGTGGGTTGCCTGGAACGGTGGTACGGGCAAGGTGAAAATAGATTCCCATCAGACCCACGATAATGCTGGCAGTGAACACCAGATTGGCGATGACGGTTGCCAGCGGACGGTTGCGGAAAGCCAGCAGTCCGGCCAATAGCAGCAGCACACCCGCGATAACACCAAAGATGATAGGTATCCATTCATACGCGCGAATCTGCCCGTTCAAGCCATGCGCCAGATAAATATCCAGCGCCAGAAAAAGCTGGTTGATGGCCGCCATCAACAGCATGAATTGATCGCGGGAAATCGGTAGCCGCCCGACACGACGGACGGGCGGAAATACGGTTGCCAGATGATACATCGTCTAACTCCCCGGTGTGGCTTCCGGCGTGCTGACGGGGGTGGGAACGCTGGCCGATTCACCGAGTAGTTCTTCGGCATATTCACGTAGTTCTGCCAGATCGCTCAAGACTTCATATGCACCGTGCCATTGGGTGTAATCCGCGCCTTGCATCCATGCGCCGAATTTAGCAGTGCGTCCCCAATGATGCCAAAGTTCATAATGAGTGAAGTCGATGGGCTGGTCAAATGGAGCGTCAGTGAGCAGTCCGGCTTCTTTGAGTGGCGCAATGATTTCATTGCTTTCCACCACACGGGCGTTGACGGCATCTACCAGCAAATCGGCATCAGCATAGAAATCCGCGATGAAGTTCTCATTATGGCATTCACGGCAGACATTTTGCATCTGTACCTGATTATCTTGCCACGCAGGGCGGCGTTCGCTGATAGGCGCGAACAGGTACCATGTTAGCCGTGCGCCAACATCGTGGGTTGTGCCGCTGGCTCCAAAACCGCTGATGTGACAGGTGGCACAGGTTGGGGCTGGGAAATCCAGAACCGTTAATGTCCCCGGTTCGGCATCCCAATTCCAGGTATGGCCGTTGGTTTGGTAAGCGATGCCATGTTTGGATTCCTGATAAATTTCCCACTGCGGATGATCTGGCCCGATGTGGCAGTTGTTGCAGGTTTCCGGTTTGCGGGCTTGCTCAAGGCTGAATTCGTGCCGCATGTGGCACTTGCTGCATTGCCCGACTGAGTTATCTGCTGCGGGCTTGCCAATATCGTGGCAGCTTTCGCAGGCGAATCGGGTGATGGCTGGGCCTTCCAGACTGGCGATGGCGTTGCGCGATTTATCCGGCGCGAACTGGCCTTCGGGAATGGCTTCATAAAGGGCTAACAGTTCGGGTGAAAGGTCTTGCGACCCGGCAACCGCCACATAAGCTGGCAAACCGTGACGGCTCTGATTAAATTGGGCGACCTCGGCGGCGTGGCAGGTGGAGCACATGGCGGTGGTGGGCTGGTTAAGGACAAATGTGCCTTCGTGCTCAACCGCGCCGGGATAGTCCCCGGCAACTTCGTGGCAGTCTTTGCAACTGACAGCGGCGGCAGCCATACTGCTGTGTCCGTATTGTGCGACGATTCCGGGTGTGGTTTGCCGGTGACAGGTGACGCATTCATCAGTGCTGTTCGCCAATGCGTCGGTTGCTTCTGGTTCAACCCGCATGCTGCTGCTGACCGCGAACATAATCAGTGCCAGACCCGGCACGATGATGACGGCGAGCAGACCTAAAATCAATACGCGCGCAGAGCGCCAGAATGAAGTATTTTCCGCCATGTAGTCCCCCTTGCATGAGCGTTGATAAAAAATAATTCTCCCGTTGCGAGCTTAACGACTCAACAAACAAGCCAACAGTGACGAATGTCACATTTCGGGGGATATTAACCTGTTCTAGGGAATATGTGTTTATACAAACTGTACGAAATTTGGGGCGCAGGGGAATACGCCCCAAGTTCGAGGTTATTCAGCCGCCGAGTCGTTCCGGCTGTTTTCGCGCATGAGCATGGTTCCGCCAACGATTAAAACACCGCCCAGCCCCATCAGCAGTACCAACGTGCTGAGTCCGGTGGCCTGAGCAGGTTCGGTTTCAGCTGTTGCTGCTTCAGCCGTTGTTGCTTCCGCTGTCGCTTCGCCTTCCTGGGCATAGACTGGTAGGGCAGCCAGCAGCAGGCACAACATGAGGAGCAGCAGACCATATTTAAGAGTAAGTAATTTGGGCATGGAGGTTTTCTGCTACCTTTCCTGGGTATAAAAGGCCTCCACCGTCAGCAGTGCTTTCGGTAGTACCAGCGCATCAATTGAAGTATCTGATCTTAACGCTTTGAAGACGGGTACGCAATTGCGATTAATCATACATCCCGTTCACACCCCCTCCACTTGTCCTATCACAAAATGGTCTTCTTGGCACATGTGGAATGTCCGTTGAACCACTAAGATGTAATCAAGATGGTCAGCGGCAAGTAATGAACCTGAGAGCCGCGAAATTTAAATCATATCCTGCTAAACACGAACAAGGAAAATACCTATGGATCCCGTAAATATCATTGTATGGATCATTGTCGGCGCGATTGCCGGTTGGCTTGCCAGCATTGTGATGAAAACCAATCATCAGCAAGGGCTGATTCAAGATATTGTTGTCGGTATCATCGGCGGTTTTCTGGGTGGCATCATCCTGAACGCCCTTAATGTCGGTGGTGGTGTAAGCGGTTTGAACCTCGCCAGTATCTTGACCGCCTTTATCGGTGCAGTGGTTCTGTTGGCGCTCCTGCGGATGTTGCGGCGGGCGTAAACGAAAACCTACACCTGACATCCATTAGGTGTCTGTAGTTTGTTAATCGAAAGCTATCGCAGCGTGTTGTTGCGATAGCTTTTTTGTTAGCCGAATCCTGTCATTTCTTCCAGTGTCGGCCTGTCTTGAATAGGTTATACCCTTCAGTGAGTATCCTTACACGAACTGAGGTGTAGACCATGAGCGAAACCCCCGCACAAAGTGACGCCCGTGAAACGGGTCGAACCGAAGCCTTCAGCGATGGTGTGTTTGCCATCGCCATCACCTTGCTGATTTTGGAAATCCGTGTGCCACATCTGGAAGAAGGTCAATCGTTAGTGACGTTCCTGCTCAATCAGTGGCCGTCCTATGTGGCTTATGTTCTCAGTTTTCTGGTGATCGCCGTGATGTGGGTGAATCACCACAACCTGTTTAAGTACATCCGCCGCGTAGATAACATATTTTTGTTTTTAAACTCACTCTTGCTGATGTTCATCACGTTCCTGAATTTTTCGACCGTGCTGCTGGCGGATTATCTCCTCGATCCAAATAATCAACAGGTCGCCGGGTTAGTCTATGCGGGTACAGGTTTTATGATTGCTATTCTGTTCACCCTGCTCTGGCGGCACGCATCCAAAGGCAATCGCCTGCTGGATAAAAACGCCCACCCCGGTCTGATTAAAGCCATTGACGATCAATATCGCTATGGCCCGCTGCTCTATGTACTGGCTTTTGGGTTGGTATTCATCAGCATATGGCTCAGTCTGGCACTGCAATTTGGGTTAGCCATTTTCTTTTCATTGACCGACTCAAGCCAGATTCGCACAAAATATACCAGTCAATAGGCGGTTAGCTTTGCGCCGCCGGATTTTCCAGCACCCCGACAGTCTGAAACCAGAAGGGATCAGGATACGGATTTTTCTCAACCGTCATGCCCAACTTCCGCATGACCGCTTGCGATGCCAGATTATCATGATCGGTCATCGCCACCATCCGCCGCAGGTTCATCGTCTGAAACCCCAAATTGAGGATGACCTGCGCCGCCTCAACTGCATAGCCCTTGCCGCGATGTTCCGCCGCAGTGACCCAAAACAAACCATATTCCGGCTGATGAAAACGGCTTTCCGTGCCGTCCATCGCCTGAATGCTTCGTAGCACCCGGAATGGCCCGGTGCAGGGCACTAACCCGATGCCCCCGATTAATTCCCCGGTGGATTTCAGCGCGAATCCGTAATCTCCATAGGGCGGTTGATACAGACTTTCCAATGCCCGATAATTGCGTACTGTCCATTCCAGCCATGTCCGCCGTTCTTCCAGCGGACTTTCTCCAAATCCGGCGTTCATAATGCTGTGAAAAGTTTCCAGATCGTCCATCGCCAATTCGCGGACGATCAGTCGCTCAGTTTCAGTTTGCGGAATGCTCACGTTTTCACATCCTCATCCAGCAGATATTGTGCGATCAGATGTGCCGTATGTTGCAGGCTACTGTTATGGGTGCGTTCGTATCCGTGTGAAGCATCGATGCCGGGGCCGATCAGCGCCACCCGTCCAGTGCCGCCTGCCCGCCAGTAAGCCGAGCCATCCGAACCGTAAAACGGATAAATATCCATCTTGTACGGAATCTCAAACTGCATCGCCAACCGCCGCAAACGGTTGGTCATCTCAAAATGATACGGCCCGGTGCTGTCTTTGGCGCAAATGCTCACCGAAAATTCGTCACCATTCTGCCCATCACCCAGCGCGCCCATATCAATCGTCAGCAGTTCCGCCATATTCGCTGGAAAACCCGCCGAACCACCATGCCCGACTTCCTCATAATTGGCGATCAAAATATGGATGTCCTGCGCGGGTTGCAGTCCGGCATCTTTCAAGGCTTTCAGCGCCCCATAAATCACCGCCACGCCTGCCTTGTCATCCAGATGCCGTGACCGGATGAACCCGGTATCCGTCTGTTCCACGCGCGGATCGAGGAAGATAAAATCGCCGACCTCGATGCCGAACGCCTTTGTTTCCATGATGCTGCGCGTCCGCACATCCAACCGGATTTCCATATTGTCGATCTTGCGCTCGGTTGACCGCAGATTTTCGTTGACGTGCACACTCGGATTCGCCAGCAAAACCGTTCCCCGGTAGCGGCGGTCGTCGTGCGTCCGCACCGTTACGCCCTCGGTTTCTACCAGATTGCCGGGGAATCCGCCCAACGTGGTTACCTTCAGTCGTCCGCTGCCCTTAATTTCTTTGACCATCAACCCCAGCGTATCGACATGAGCTGTCAAGCCGCGCGGCGCTTTGCTGGAGTCTCCCTTCCATTCAACCAGCAGCGCCCCTTTGGGTGTTCGATTAACTTTCAATCCCTTAATTTTTAGCCCTTTAAACGCTTTTTCGGCATAAGCAATCGCCTCAACCGTATAGCCCGTCGGGCTGGGTGTATTCAAAAGTCCGGTCAAAAACTCAAGAACTGCTTCTAGGTTTATTTTTAAAGTACTCAATGTTCTCCCCCTGCCTGTGCCAACGTTGCTCTAATATACATCACGATTACCTGCTTAGTGGAATCGGTTGTGGACTCTCATTCTTTAGTCCTATTCCGCCTTAGCCTAAGATTCACCGTTACATCTTTTACCATTTTAATCTCGTATAGTGTGTAAGCGGTTCATTTTTATTGGAAGAGGTTGACCATTTATGCCGACATCAAGACGCGACTTTTTGAAATTGGCGGGCGGAACGGCGATTGCCGCAGCCGTCGCCCATCCTGCATTGAGTTGGGCTGCCCCCAGCACCAACCCCGCCGCCAATGATCCGATATTGCATTTGCTCAACCGCATCAGCTACAGCCCACGCCCGGAAGCTGTCGAACGCGCCCGTCAGATAGGTATAGAAGCCTATTTGGATGAACAGCTCGATCCCGATTCGCTGGACGACTCCGCCCTCGACGCCCGTCTGACTGATCTGCCCATTCTGTTTATGGATCGGCGTACCGCCCACCGCATGGAAAATCGGGAATATCGAACCTACATGGCCTTGACCGAAGGCGCTGTCGTTCGTGCCGTTTATACCGAGCGTCAGCTTTTGGAGCGTATGGTCGAATTCTGGACAGATCATTTCAATATCCCCAGCGACGAACTCGGCCCGGATTTACAGATCATGCACCGCGAAGTGATTCGCAAGAATGCGCTTGGCAGTTTTCGCAGCCTGTTGTTTGGTACGGCGCAAAGCCCCGCCATGCTCTCCTATTTGGATAACTATCTGAACGTAGCCGAGCATCCCAATGAAAATTACGCCCGCGAGATCATGGAATTGCACTCGTTGGGTGTCGATGGTGGCTATACCGAAACCGATGTGAAAGAAGTTGCCCGCGCCTTTACCGGTTGGACGATTCAGGACAGCACCGAAACCGGATTTTATTTCGACTCCAGTGTTCATGATACGGATGAAAAGCAGATTCTTGGTCACACTTTGCCCGCAAATCGCGGCATTGAAGATGGCTTGCATGTCCTGAGCATCCTCACTAATCACCCCTCCACTGCCAATTTTATCTGCCGCAAACTCTGCATTCGCTTCGTCAGCGATAGCCCGCCCCAAACATTGATAGATAGTGCTGCTGCCATCTGGATGCAAACTTTAGGCGATATTAAAGCCGTGCTGCGCCATATCTTCCTTGCTCCGGAATTTTACCAATCAGCAGGTCAAAAACTCCGCCGCCCGCTGGACTTTTTCATTGGCGCGCTGCGGGCAACCGGGACAGAATTTCGTGACTATTATGTGATGGAAGCCATGCTGCAAGATTTGGCGCAAATTCCCTTCGGTTGGCATCCGCCCGATGGTTATCCAGATGTTGCAGGTGCGTGGATGAATTCTGGCGGTTTGCTTGCCCGTTGGAATATCGCCATGTCTCTGACACACAGCGCCTACAGCGAACAAGACTCCGGCATGATTCCACACTTACATGAACGTATCGGCTCAACGGCTACCGTTGGCGAATTAGTGGATGCAGTGTCACTGCAAGTCTTTGCAACCATACTCCCCGCCGATTCGCGTTCGCCTTTTATCGCTTATGTATCCGATGGTGCTGGCGCACAGATACCCGTTACGCCGCATTTACTATCGCAAAAACTCGGCACACTCTACGGCCTGATGCTCGCCTCGCCGCTTTACCAGTGGCGCTAGCGCCTTTATACATAATTCTGCATTGCTCCCCTCTCCACTTGGGAGAGGGGCTGGGGGTGAGGGCTAATTCCCTCCCCAAACAAGGAGATTGGATTTATGCATATGCTGCATACCCGACGTGAATTTCTTGGCGGCCTAGCCTCAGTTGGCGCGGTTGGAATCAGCAAGGCCATGTTTCCATCATGGATGCCCAAATTAGCTTTCCGTCAGCAGGGCAGTGCGCCCGGTGATGTTTTGGTTGCCATTTTCCTGCGCGGCGGCATCGACGGTCTGAGCGCGGTTGTGCCCTATGGTGATGGCGCGAATTACTACGATGCCCGCCCAACCCTCGCTGTTCCTGAACCCGGTACGGATTCGAACGCTGCTCTTGATCTGAACGGCTACTTCGGCTTCCACCAGTCCTTAGCCCCACTCGTAGATATTTATCAGGCGGGCGCGCTGGCTGTGGTTCATGCCACTGGCTCAACCGACCCCAGCCGTTCGCACTTTGACGCCATGCAGTTCATGGAATATGGCACACCCGGTTCAAAAACCACAGGCACGGGTTGGATTGGTCGTCATCTGCAATCCGCCGCTTGGCAGAACGACTCCCCATTCCGCGCGGTTGGCATGGGTGCGATGGTGCCCGGTTCGTTACGTGGCCCGGTGTCGCCGCTGTCCTTGCGCTCAATTGCCGACTTTCATCTAAAAGGGCGTGAAGGCGAACTCCGCCGTGCCCAGGATGCCTTAGCCCAGCTTTACACCATCGAAGCGCCGACTGATATGCTCGATACGCAGGCCAAATTGGTTTTCGATACCGTCGATATGTTGCAATCCTTGAATGCTGGAAGCTATCAACCCGCTAATGGCGCGGATTATCCGGCGGATGACTATGGTTTCGGCATGGGCTTGCGCCAGATTGCTCAGTTGATTAAAGCCGATGTCGGTCTGGAAGTCGCTTGTATCGACCTCGGCGGCTGGGATACCCATGAAAATCAGGGTAATCAAGATGGCTATTTTGCCGATCTGCTTGGCACTTTGGGGCGCGGTCTCGGCGCGTTTTATACCGATTTACAGGATCATATGAGCGATGTCAGCGTTGTCACCATGAGCGAATTTGGTCGCCGCGTTTCGGAAAACGCCAGTCAAGGCACCGATCATGGACACGGCAATTTTATGTTGCTCATGGGCGGCGGTGTCAAGGGTGGGCAGGTCTATGCTAACTGGCCGACCCTTGCGCCCGAAGCCCTCAACGATGGTGACCTTGCCATCACCACCGATTATCGTGATGTATTGGCCGAAGTTGTAGCGCAGCGCCTCAAAAATCCCGCGCTCGATCAGGTCTTCCCGAACTTCACACCAACCCCATTAGGTCTGGTCATCCCGCGCTGAGGTTATAGAAAGGCTTATCCCATGTCCACCAAATATCAAAAATCTGTTGTACCCTTTGCGCTTTTACTTGCCTTACTATTCGCATCCTTCGCACCACTCGCCGTCTACGCCCAATCCGAGGAAGAAACCCAGCAGGCACTGACGCAGCTTGTTGCCTCGTCAGAAACTTTTACTGACTGGCTGGCAGAGTATCCGAATTGGAAATCAAACGTTTACCCCTCGGATACTGAAGGCGTTTGGGTGGTCGAGTTCTATACCGAAGCCGAAGACGATTGGCTCGGTTATGCCTCCATCAACGCCGAAACAGGTGAAATCTACGAAGCCTTCGCACCCAAACCGCTGCCTCCAGAGGTCTATCAGGAGCAGCAGGCCAAAGTGCAAAAGCTGACGTTGGATGACCCGGAGGTGCTGGCCTATTTGGGCGATCCCATTTTGTGGGACTTTTACATGGACTACAACCGTTACGAGTCCGTCTGGGATTTGTATTTCTATCGTGGTGTCGAAGCCGTTTTGGTCAAAGCCGCCATTGATGAAAATAACTATTTCAGCATCAACAGCATTGTTGACCCGAATGAATTGACCGAAGAACAGGCGCTGGATGATGCCCGCAATCAGGCTATCAGCCTTGCCTATAGTGCCGAAGGGGTAGATGCTGCTTTGGAAGGCCACGACGATTGGCGCACCTATGTTGAGCCGCAGGGTGGTTCGCGTTGGAGTGTCAGTTTCGCGGCGAACGATCAGGAATTGTTCTATGCACTGGTCGATATTGAAGTAAATGTAGTCTTGGCTTCGCAGGCAGGTGGGCAGTAGGTTACAATAACGGTCATTCAGTCCATGAGGAGAAGATGCCTGAATGACTGTTCGCCCTGCAACTTTTGATGATACGCAGGCCATCAGCGGCCTGTTTCGCGCCAGCATCACCACTTGGCAGCGGATGGACTCTGCTGGACGGGTGCAGGATGTACCTTATGAGGCCCTGACTATTTACGAACGCTGGCTGCACGGCGGCCCATGGATGAGTATCGAAACGGCTGCGTTGCATCTAAGCCATTTACTGCGCGGCGCAGGCATTCCGGCTGTAGCCGAATCCGGTGGTAAAATCGTTGGTTATGCTGAGGCTTATCACGGTGTCGAACCCGAACCCTTTGGTGATCATCTCCACCTCGCCCAGATGACAACTGCCGAGTCCAGTGAAACCGAAGATGCTCTCCTGTCCCATTTGCTGGAAACTGCCCGTGTTTCCAAATGTGAACGCCTGACCGCTAATGGTCTGCCCAATGATACGCATGCACAGACCTTATACACCCGTTATGGCTTAACACCAATCGCCCGTGCCAGTCGTTATAATTTGCCAGCCCGGTCAGGTCAGGGCTTCTATAAAACCGTCGATCATCTCAACGCCAATGCATCGCAAATTGCCGATTGGTACATGCCCGTTGGACGTTTAGGCAGCGCCCGCCAGCAGTGGGAAACGCGCTGGCCGCGTACCTTCCACGCTGTGCCAGAAATCCGTGCGCATCGTACCCATCGCCTGCAATTCTCGGCCTCCGGGCAGGAAGCCCTCATCTACTGCCACCAGGACTTATACAACCCCCGCAGTGCCGAAATTGAATTGTGGTCGCCCAAACCCCTGACATCCCAACTGTTGACCGCCCTGCGTGACTGGACGCACCGTGAAGGCTATCGCACATTGGTCATGGCCGTGATGGACGCCAAAATCCTCGGCCCGGAAGCCGAACCCGATGGCTACTATCAGGATGTCTACGCGGTTGACCTATAGATGCTGCAAGGTTATCTATTGATCTGAGCCATTGCAGGAGTCTTGAAAGCCCCTCGACTTGGAGCGAGGTTTGGGGTGAGGGCAAACAAGTAATCGCTGTTATAATGGGCGCATATCATCCGCACTCAGGAGTCGCGCCATGCCCATCTACGATCCCGACCGCGTTGAATATGGCATCACCAACGGTCACATCCAGATCGTGACCGAAAATGGCAAAACGCTGCCTGCCTATTGGGCGCATCCCAATTCCGGGCGTTTATTCCCGGCGGTGGCGCTGATTCATGACTGGTGGGGCATCACGCCGATTGTCCGGCGTATGGCGCATCACTTCGCCCAGTCCGGTTACTATGTGATCGTCCCCGATTTGTTCGATGGACAGATAGCGACTGATGCGGCACAGGCGATGGAATTGGTTAAGCATTTGGGTGACGATGGCTATCCGCGCATCAATGCCGCCCTGAGTGTCCTCGAATCCCACCACAACACCAACCGCGACGTTGCCGCCGTTGGCATCGGCATGGGCGGTAGTCTGGCCTTTGAAGCCGCCATCGTTCGTGAAGATTTGGAAGCAGCCGTGTCCTTTTGCGGATTTCCACAGCGATATTTGGGACGGTTCAAAGATGCCGTCAACCCCATTCTGGCCATCTATGGCGACCATGAACCCTATATTCTCCCGCCTGTGGTTGCCCGTCTGCGGCAGGAATTTGAATCCAGCTCTAAGGGTATAAAACATGAACTGGTTTTGTTGGAAGGTGTAGGTCACGAATTTTTCACCGAGTCCGCCTCTGAACATGAACAACACTGTGGCGCACAGGCGCTTAAACACACCTTCGCCTTCCTCGAAAAATACCTCAAAGGCCCCGTCCACACCCCCCTCCGCAACACCTATTGAGCCATAAACGATATGACGACTGATAATATCCCCGCTTCATCTCAGCACTGTGAAATTTTCCGTCCCGGTCGTATCCTGTATCGACAGGCATGGGATTGGCAGAACATGCTAGCCGAATCCCGCAGTCGGAATGAAACCCCCGACCGTCTCATTTTGCTCGAACACCCGCACACCTACACCCTCGGCACATCCGGGCATGACGAAAACCTGTTGCTTTCGCCAGATGAATTAACCCAACGCGGAATTGATATTTTCCATGTAGACCGGGGTGGCGACATCACCTATCACGGGCCGGGGCAGTTGGTCGGCTATCCCATCATCCAGTTACCCCGTAATCCCCAAACCCTCCGGGCGGATGTCATCGCTTATGTTCGCAATCTCGAAACCGTTATCATCCACACCTTAGCTGACTATGGGGTTATTGGCAGACCCATTCCGGGGCTGACAGGTGTTTGGGTTGATACCCCCTCCGGTGATGCTAAGATTTGCGCGATAGGCGTTCGCGTCAATGTCCGTGCTGTCACCAAACACGGATTCGCCCTCAATCTGAACACCGATCTCAGCTACTTCGATGGCATCATCCCCTGCGGCATCCGCGATAAAGGCGTCACCAGTCTTGCCGCCTTACTCGGTCATCCCATCGACGAATCTGAAGCAGCAGACCGCGTTATCCACCATTTCGCCGACGTATTCGGCTACCAGATGGTCACATCCACTGGCTAATCTTTTGTCTTGCTTATCGCGCCCATCTGCAAATGGGCATATTCCGCTAGAATGAGGCTGAAGATCAACGAGCGTTAGTCAAATCATTTTGCGCCGTATGTATCATTTTATCCGCCTCGGACGCCCCCTGTTTTTAGCAGGTGGTTTTGCCCTCCATACCCTCGGCATCGTCATCGCGCTGTATAGTGGCGCATCCCTGAACCTCTCCGCCCTGCTGTGGGGACAGATTGCCATCACCGCCACCCAATGGATGACTCACTACGGCAACGACTATTTTGATCTTGAAGCCGACCGCACCAATCAAACCCCAACGCTTTGGTCAGGCGGCAGTCGGATTTTACCCGAAGGTTTGCTCCCGCCCGGAGTCGCCTTGATAACCGCCGTATTGCTGGCCTCCATAGCTATTTTTGCCGCCTTCGTTTTGGTTTTTGTTGTGCGGACTGGCCCGCTGACGTTGCCGCTGTTCATCCTATCGCTCACCTTGGCTTGGTTTTACAGCGCCCCGCCCATCCGTTTTCATTCGCGTGGTTTGGGCGAACTCACAACCGCAATCCTCGTTACAGGTTTGACTCCTCTCATGGGCTTCTATCTTCAACGGGGAAACTTGGAAGTCTTGCCACTTTTGGCGATATTTCCTTTAGCCTGTCTGCAATTTTGTATGCTGCTTGGCATCGAGTTTCCAGATGCATCCGGTGACGCCCGCGCCGGAAAACGCACACTGGTAGTCCGTTTGGGTGCGTCCCGTGCTGCCCACTTGTATATGACCGTGCTGCTTGTGGCTTATCTGGCGCTGCCGCTGTTGATTGCTTTCGGTTTGCCCATGCGGGTAGCGTTGGGGATGGCCTTGATGAGTCCGCTGGCTTTGTGGCAGTTATGGCGCGTCCGCTGTGGCGATCATCTCAATCCCGCCCGTTGGAATCGATTCATGTTTTTCAATGTCGGGTTGTTGATCGGCAGCGCGGTCGTTCAGGTAGTCATTTTTGGTTTGCTGCTTGGCATGAAATGATTACCGCACAATCGCCATCTCATTAGTCACTTTTTTGCGTGGAGTTTGTGGCTTGGGGTAGGGGTATGGCGCGCGATAACCCACCTGCCGGAAGAAAACCGCCAGCAAACGCAGCGCCAAAGCTAACCAGTAGTTGCGTCCCGTCAGCCGGAACTCGTGACGGTACGCCGTCAGCCATACCGCCAGCCAGGGTAGTTTCGGCGTGCCATGAGCATCGGTGTGTCTGTCTTGTGCCAGACCAAACAGCATTTCATAAAAATCCTGTGTCCGCAGCGCTGGATGATACTCCACCAGCAGATGTCCCGCATCTTCGCCGCCCAGATATTGAAAACTGTGCGCCTTTCCCAGACCCGGAATAATTTCCTCGCCTGCGCCAAGCACGAAGGTGTGCCCATCAATCACAAAGCGGTACGTCCCGCGCAGCACCATAAACCGTTCTTCTTGGTGTGGGTGCATATGCATAGGCGTCGGCTGCGTTGGGTGTTCATGGACGAATTCCAGTTGCAGCAGTGTCCCCATCGTATCTTGTGCTGCGGTATGAATAACCACCTGCTCATTCAGCACCGGATTTTTGATGATGTCGCCGCTTTTCAACATTAAATGTCCCTTTCGCTGGTTGTATCTCAACCCTTATCCTACTGTGCTTTTCCCATGTTCTCATCAGTACCTCGGCTGAATTTGCCTCCGACCAAAGTTTGAATCTTCTGACTTGAAAGTAAAACAAATGTTCTGTATAATAAGATGAGTCGAAGCGCTCATAATTGAAAATCAAGCGGAGGGATAGTGGGCAAAGTTACCGGAGGCATGACCATTTCGCTGGATGGTTTTGTGAATGACCGTAATGGCAGTGTAGCCCGCCTGTATCCAAACTTCGAAGCCTTGGGAGAAACCGATTGGTTACAGGAATCGATCAAAACCACTGGCGCTGTTTTGATGGGCAGACATGCCTACGACATGGGGCAGGGCGATTTCACAGGTTACGAGTACCAAGTCCCGATCTTTGTGCTAACCCATAATGTTCCCGAAAAAGCGGCCAAAGGCGAGAATGATAATCTGTCTTTCACCTTTGTCACCGATGGCCTTGAAAGTGCGGTTAAAGGGGCAAAAGCCGCCGCAGGGGACAAAAATGTTGTCGTTGTCGGCGGCGCAAGCACCATCCAGCAGTGTCTGAATGCTGGCTTGTTAGATGAATTGGAAATAGATATCGCGCCTGTGCTGCTGAATGAAGGGCTTCGCTTGTTCGAACATCTGCAATCAGAGCACATCGAACTGGAAAGAACCGTTGTAAAGAACTCGCCTTTGGGCACAAACATGAGTTTTCGTGTCCTGAAAGCAGTCCCATCCAGCACCCAATAATATCCATGTCAATTTTGCTGAAATGTCAAATTGACATTGACGACATTGACGACATTTCCCCTCAGCGATTGTCATTTGCGACAAAAAACAACCTGTGCAAATGACAAAAGTGACGTAATTTATGCAAACGCAGTTTGGTGATTAATGATGTGTCTATAGTTGTCCGACAAACCCATTCCGACAACGACACCGACGACATCACCCCTCAAACCTTGTCATTTGCGACAAAACCAGTGCTCCGCAATCGCAATCGCCGCAAATCTCGCAAACGCTGC
>JAIOHM010000173.1 GCA_019912965.1 Anaerolineae bacterium | reverse complement strand
GTCTGGTCCAGATGGGCGTCGGTGCCCAAATCAGCGCAGCCACGATCAGCGGGATGGCCGGCGCGATGGCTGCGCTGATTTGGGCACCGACGCCCATCTGGACCAGACACTCGGCAACTTCCTTGATGAGTGCTTCCATCGCATCTTCGATCAATTCGTCGAATCGGTCTTCCACTTCTCGCTTGAGCGTGGTTTCGACATGGCGGCCGACCTCTTCCATGATCTGCTCAAGGCGTTGTTGGAGTTCGTCGCCTAGCGCCCGCGATTCGTCCTCGAACGACCGGTAAGACCTCTCGCCAAGGTCGCGGAACGTGTCGAACCCTCTATCCATGAGGTCGGGTTCCTTCTGCGTCACGTGGTCCAGGAGGACTCGACTGACGCGATCCAGGGTTTGCTGGTGCCGCTGCTCGACCTCCGAGCGGAAGCGGTCCATGCCCTGTTCGAGTAAAGCTGCGAAGGCCTCCACCGCATCTTCCAGACGACCCGCTTCACGTGCAAACTGGTCGGAGGCCTGGACCAGTTCCCGCTGCTCCTGCTCCAGGAAGTTCAAGAACGCTCGGACGTCGGCTTGGAAGGCGCGGAACTCCTGGGACAGTTCGCCCAGGTTCTTGGCCATCGTCTGGTCCAAGGCGAGCAGGACTTGCGACACTTCGCCAAGCGCTTCCCGGCACGCGTCCACCGCTTCCGCGAGTTGAGCGCTCAGGTCCTCGATTCTGGAGTGGCCCTCGTTCCAAGCGTTGGAAACAACGTCGAGGACGAAGCCGTCCGCCTCGTCCATCACCAAGGATCGAGCTTGTTCGGCGGTGGAGATCGCCTCGTCAGCGCCCTCGATCATCTGCTCGGCGATCGCCAAGTGCTGATCAGCCGTTGCGACGGCCGCGGTCGAGTTCTGGATCGCCTCGATGAATTCGGGAAAGGTGAGTTCGGCCATGGCAATTCAGGGGTGGGCGTCAGATCAGGGCTTTGATGGTGTCCATGACGGGCTCGATCTTCTGAACGAGCGCAAGGATTTCCTTCACCGGTGCGAGGACCTCTCCGAGACTGTTCTCGACGGCCTTGGTGGGCCCCTCCAAGAAGTCGGCCAAGGCGTCAATGGCCTCCATCAATTCCTTCGTCGCGCGCAGAATCTCGGTCAGCCGCTCCTGCACGTACTCGCGTTCGAAATCCTGCAGCGTTCGGCCTTCGGTCTCGTCCAGAAAGCCCGTGATGGCCTCCAGCTGGTTTTCGATGCGGTCGGCGAACTGCTCGAAGGCATCGGTCGCCTCTTCGATTTCGGTGCGGACGGCCTCTTCGAAGGTATCCATCTGTTGGGAGAGTTCTTCGGCCTCCTGGATGAGCTTTTCGCGTTGCTCGGCCGTGGTCGCCAACAGCTTCTGCACGGCCTGCGAAGCTTCGTCGAACTCGCGCCGGCCCGCCTCTTGGAACTCGCGGCACTGCTGGAGCAGTTCGTCGTGCGCGTCGCGCGTTTCGCCTCGCAGCGACTCGAAGCGTTCGGTGGCCTCCGCGAACCGCTGTCGCAAGTTCTCGACGTCTTCTTCGATTCGGTCGGCGGCCTGCTGGACTCGCTCGCCCAGACTCTCGGCGCGCTCGCCCGCTTCGGCCAGAGCACGCTCGG
>JAIOHM010000019.1 GCA_019912965.1 Anaerolineae bacterium | reverse complement strand
GAACGTCCCCCCGCCCGCAGCGAAACCAACGCCCCCCGCGCAGGCGCACCGTAGCGCGTCAGCGGCAGAATCCGCAGCCAGTGATTGCCATTCGCCGGGGTGTGATACAGCGTCAGCGGCTGCATCCCGGATTCGCCGTGCGCGATCAGCAGTTCCAACCGCCCGTCACCATCCAAATCGCCCACCGCCGCCCCCGTGCCTAATCCGCCGGGTTCTTGAGCATCGCCCACCGCGACAGATTGCCATATCCCATCCTGCCGCGCGAACAAGCGGTTCGGCTGACCGATATTGTTGAAGAAAATTTCCTCGTAACCGTCGTTATCAAAATCCGCCGCGATCACCGTCCGCACCCGCGAAGGCGAAGCGAAATCACGCGTCGCCGAATCGCGGAACGAACCATCCACCATCTGGATGAACAGACGGTGCGGCCCTTCCCAATTGCCACACACAATATCGAACAGGCCATCATCGTTGGCATCCAACACCGCCACGCCGCGCGCATTCTCATGCGGATCGCCCAAGCCGGAAAAACTGGCGATGTCCTCATACGTGCCGTCATCCCGGTTGACGAACAAAAAGTTCGGCCCGCCCTCGTTGGCTGCAAAAATATCGTGGCGCGAGGTTATCAGTGGCAGGGCTACCGCGCTTCGTCCACCAGTAATGGCATCCAGTCCGACAGTCGGCGCAACATCCTGCAAACGACCATCTTCATCCAGTTCGTACAGGCGCATCGGCCCGCCATAATTGGCGATGAAAAAGCCGTAGATGCCATCGCTGTTGCGGTCAACCGCCACAACCGAACGCCCCGCCGTCAAATTCAGCAGATTGCGATGAACCGGCATGGCGAACAGATCAACCCAATGGTCATCCGAACGGTCAAACAAACGGTCGCCAAAACGTTTCATCCCGGCAAAGGTGTCGGTGTTCAGGACATAAATTTCCTCATCCCCGTCACCATCCACATCACAGGCCGCCACGCCAATTGCCTGACGCTCGGCATCCGCCAGTTCGCGGGTAGCAATATCGACGAAGGCCGAACCGTTCCATTGATACACCCGGTTGGGGAAACCGAATCCGGCCACGACCCATTCAAACGCGCCGTCGCCATCCACATCAGTCACGGCGACTCCGTAGTGCATTCGGGGCGAATTAGTGAGGAGCAAATAACTACGATCCGTGAACATGCGTTGATCTCTCGTGGACGGCTGATACAATCATCTGTTGAGAGTTTACCGGAGTACCGATAGCCTGTCTACGGAGATAATCATACGTTACCGTGCAAGAGCATGGAACATCTGCATTATCCTGTAGCGCAGGATTCATTTAGACCCAATGAGGCGTGCCTGAATGTCAGAATTGTTGATCGAACTCGTCAAACGTTATAGTCCCTCCATGCAGGAAGCGCCCGCCGTGCAATATCTGGCAGAGTGGATGCGGACACATGGTTTTGAAGCCTCCATCAACCCATCCGGCAGCGCCTGTGGTATACGCGGCGCGACCAATGCCCCCCGGACGCTGATGCTGTTAGGCCACATCGACACTTTTCCCGGCGAAATTCCGGTACGGGTGGAAGATAATATTTTGTACGGGCGCGGCAGTGTGGACGCTAAAGGCTCACTGTGCGCCTTTGCTGAAGCCGCAGCAGCAGCGACCATTCCCGAAGGCTGGCGGGTAGTGGTCATCGGCGCAGTCGAGGAAGAAAGCGCCAGCAGCAAAGGGGCGCATTATGCCCGCCAGAACTTCACGCCGGATTTCTGTATCATCGGTGAGCCAAGCGGTGCAGACCGCATCACCCTCGGCTACAAAGGGCGAATCCTGCTGGATTACACCTTGCGGCAAGCCGTCGCCCATACCGCCCGACCCGAACCGACGGTCGGTGAACTCGGCGCGAATTTCTGGGCAGCAATTCGGGGGTGGGCAAACGAGCAAAACGCGGGCTATGACCGCTTTTTCGATCAGGTCATGCCCAGCCTGCGCGCCATCAATACCAGTTCGGATTACTTCCACGAAACCCTGTTCATGACGGTGGCTTTCCGTCTGCCGCCACGCGTCACCCCGGATGATGTCATCCATGTGCTGAACGAACTCAAACAGCCCGAAGGCCAACTGCGCCCGTATGGACAGGAAATTGCTTATCAGGGCGACCGCAATAACGCCCTCGTGCGAAGCATGATGGGGGCTATCCGGTCGCGTGGTGGTCAGCCCGGATTCGTCCTCAAAACCGGAACGAGCGATATGAACATTGTCGGCGCGGTTTGGCAGTG
Organism: Anaerolineae bacterium; assembly: GCA_019912965.1. GTDB lineage: Bacteria > Chloroflexota > Anaerolineae > Aggregatilineales > Phototrophicaceae > CFX2. The sequence continues at coordinate 6,869 of JAIOHM010000019.1, read as the reverse complement.
CCCGATCATCGCCTACGGCCCCGGTGACAGCAACCTCGACCATACACCCAATGAGCATCAAGCCCTCGATGAGTACGCCCGCGCGGTGGATACCCTGAAGCGGTTGATTGAGAGCTTGAGTACAGGTTTGTAATCCATTATGACTCTTAAGGGATAGACGATAAGATTATCCGCATAAATGTTTCTGGATTATAGATGTAAAGGCTAATCATGATATGGATTCTCACGAAACTGAGTCGATTCTGGATGCGCTGCCCGCCCCCATTCTGGTTTTCACTGACAGCAGCATCCACTTTGCCAATCAATCAGCGGCGGCGCTGACCGGCTACACGATTGAACAACTCCGGCAAATGACACTAGACGATCTGCTGCATTCCAATTATGTGCTTAAAACGGCATCTGGCCTTCCAATTCCGGTAGAGGTTTCCATCAACAGCATTGATTGGGCAGGCCAGGCAGCCCGGATTGTGACCCTGACCGACCTGACAACCCGGAACAAGTTCGACCAGCTCCATGCCACTGCCAACCTGTACCGGATGTTCACGCAAAATCTGCCTGATATTGCCATCTTCTTCTTCGATAAAGACCTGCGCTTTCAGGTGGTGGAAGGCAGGAGTTTCGAGGAAAACGGAATGAATCGGGAAATATTTCAGGGCAAACGGCTGCGCGATATTTTCCCACCGGAGATTTATGAGCGCGATGAACCAGCCTTGTTGGCTGCCCTGAATGGCCAGAATACCTCTCAGGAGGTGTCTTACCAGCAAAGCATTTTTATGGTGCATACTGTCCCCCTGCGTGATGAAGCCGGGGTCATCTTCGGCGGCATGGTGATTTCGCAGGATATTACCGCCCGCAAAAAGGCCGAGATCGAACAGCGGGAACAGGAAGCATTACGGATTGCCCTTCAGAAAGAGCGCGAACTCAACCAGCTTAAGACCAGCATGATGGTACGGATTTCACACGAGTTCCGCACCCCTTTAACCATCATCCTGACTTCCGGCGAAATGATTGCCCATTACGGCGACCGGATGTCCCCGGAGCGCCGCGCGGAACATCATCAAAAACTGGTCGATCAGGTCAATCATCTCAGCCGGGCGCTGGATGATATTGCGCTGGTTGTTCGCGGCACCACTCATCAGGCTGACCAGCCAACCCAGCCATTTGATATGGTCGCTCTTTGCCAGGACATCGCAGCCACCGATCCGGCGCGGATAACCCTGCATACAAAGGAAGACAAGCTGTTTGTGCGCGGAAATCCTCAGCAAATCCACGATGTTATCATGCATTTGGCTGCCAACGCCCTGACCTATTCAGCCATAGACAGTCCGGTTATCATGACGCTGGAATCACAGGATGGCGATGCCCTGCTGCGGCTGCAAGACAGCGGTATTGGCATCCCGGCGGAAGAACTAGGCCGCATTTTTGAGCCGTTTTTCCGGGGCAGCAATACCGAAGAACGACGCGGTTTGGGGTTGGGACTGCCCATCGTCAAAGATATAGTCGAGCTTCATCGTGGCAAAATCGAGGTTGAAAGTACCCTCGGCAAAGGCACAACCGTCACCATCCGCCTGCCGAAGATTTTAGGTGTTTAAGGCTGGAGGATTAAAGCCGATGGTGGTGTATCTACGACTACTTCACTGCTGACGGAAGGGGTGAATCATGGGGATATGTTTATCGGCAATAGGCTTAAGCCTGCTGTTCATAACCTCGATTTTCACCACTCCCCCATCGAGTGCTCAAACGTGCTGATCAATCAGGATTGCGTTTCCATCAGGATCAACAATCACAAAGCTGGCTGGCCCGCTTGTACGCTCATCAGCCTCGGTTTGCATAGTGATGCCCTGTGCTTTTAGCGCGCGTTGAAGGTCACGCACATCAGTAAAAGACTCAAGCGGCTTGGCATCTTGATCCCAACCCGGATTGAAGGTCAGTATGTTATTCTCGAACATGCCCTGAAATAAACCGATAATGTGATCCCCATTCTTCATAATGAGCCAATTCTGTCCTGCATCACCACCAAAAACGCTAAAGCCTAACTTCTCATAGAAGGCTTTCGACGCTCCCAGGTCTTTGACACTCAAACTGACCGAAAATGCACCGAGTTTCATATTTACCTCCTGAACATACTACAGCCGTTCTCAAGTAGAGTAGTCCCATAATTGGGCTTCGCTGAAACCTCGACAGAACCTAGTTAACCGCCCCTTGCAGCGCAGCCACCGCCGCCTTTTCCGCATCGGCCATTTTCAGGACGCGCTCACGTAACCCTTCACGGAAAGCCGCCGCTTCCGTTTCGCTCATCGGGAAATGATCTTTGGCCTCGGCATCAAGGGCCTTCAGTCGGGCGCTGATCTGCTGGCGTTCTGGCAGGGAATCATTCCCTTTTACGCGGAATAATTCGTAATCCCGTACCAAGAGGTCACGCGCTTCTTTCAATAATGGCACGCTGTCTGGCAGCATCGCATCTGTCAACGCCGTCCATCGGGCTGCCGCTTCCCGGTAACAGACCGCCGCTTCCTTCAGTGCCGGTTTATTCAAAATGGCTGCCGCCTCATCCAGAAAATCCGCATACTGCCCACGTGCTGCCTGCCGCCCCGTTCCCATAAGTTCGATATAGTTGAACCCGCTGGTTAATCCAGTATAAAGACGCCCGCCCGTCGCAAATTTCTTCGGCCACGCCTCTTTATGCTTGGCATCCACCAGCCAGTCCGCCCAGCGTTGATAGGCATCGAATCCAAATTTCCCTTGCAGCGGCTTGATCGGTGCGGGTTCGGTAAAATGACCGATGCAGGTGCGGATGCCAGCTTCGACAGCGGCGGGCAACTGGCTCAAATCCGGCGTACCCAACGTCATCACGCGATATTTTTCCTGCTTGACGCGACCCCGCGCAGCCGCCAACTGTTCCGTTGTAACCATCAGCGGAACGCTTGCCCGGTCTGCGATATACGCCGTATCGGCCTCCAACCCATACACAATCAGCGGCATTACCAGCCAATCCTGCTCGTCATAAGCCCGGTTGCTGTACGGCAGCATCATAATATCCGCCCAGACCAGCGGCGCTTTCCCCGCTTCCAGTGCATCCAGAAGATTTTTAACGGCTTTATCCGGCTTATCCGTGTGCTTCACCGCAGTCGGCAAACCCAGCCGTTCGATCAGCTTCTCCATCGGGTTAAAGCTGATGCGCGTCAAGAAGTGAAACCAGGGATTCTGACCATGCCAGTCAAACGTGAAGTAGGCCGCCACCACCCCGCCGCTGATGCCGAACAGCAGCGCCTCGCTTAATGGCTTCCCGGTATGCGGCGCACGAACGCCCTGATAATCCAGCGCATTCCGAATCGGCCCTGTATCCGGGTGCAGACCGCCGAACTGTGTGTAATCGCTCAATTTAGGCATAAATCACCTCATCTCAAAATGAACACGGATGTGCAAGGTCTTTGAACCTGTTACTCGTAACTGGTTATGCTCAACTGATCTCGCGCCGCCACCTCGCCTGCATAAATCCCTTCCAGATGGTTCTGCAGATCGGCAAACAGCGCATTCACGGCTTTGTCATCCAGCGGGAAATCCGTATTGAATTCGCCCATCAAATTTTCCAGTCGGGCGCTCGCCGAACGCATTTCATCCTGCTTCCCCTGCTGATACAAACCGTAACGCTGGTTCAGCAGATCGCGCGTCTCGGCAAATGCATCCCCCGGTAAGGCTGCATTCCCGAACGCCCGCCATTTCGCCGCCACATCCCGATAAGCCCCTGCGGTTTCTTTCATTGCGGGTTTGTTCACGATTCCCGCTGCTTCATCCAGAAAATCCGCAAAAATACTCCGCAACCCTGCCCCTTCCGTCTGATCCAGCAGCACCCCTTCATAAATCGAGCGCAGGGTGGAGTACAACCCGACGCGGGATTTGAAAACCGTCGGCCAGCCTTTTTTGTTTCTGGTGTCGGTCATCATCTTCGCCCACTTTTTATAGACGGGCAGCGAGAACGACTCCGAATCCCGCCCCAGATGTTCCAGATGACCGTTAATCCCTGCCATCACCGCCGCCTCAAGATCAATCTGTTCGGGCGGTGTCACCCGCAGGACGCGATTTTTGTCCGAGCCGATGCGCGCCCGCCCTGCCGCGAACACATCCTTCTGCACATGGAACAAGCGGCCTGCCAGATCATCGACCAAAAACGCATCGTCTTCTGTGCCATACACGCCAACCATATAAACACTGTGACCCTTCAGTGATTCGGGTAACTGATGGTGCGGCAGATGCGCTTTATCGACCCACACCACCACCGGAATGCCATCATCCAATGCTGATTGCAGATTCGCCGCAGCCGCTTTCGCCCCGGCGGTTTCCTGCACAATCGGTGTTGTCCCGATACGACTGCACAATATCGAAAGATGTTCGGCTGTGTAATTCCAGCGGTTGAGGAAACCCATCACAATTGTGGCGGATTGATGCGCCTTAAATTCCCACAGGATATACCCCGCCCCTAAACCGCCGCCGATACCCAAAAGCAGTGCTTCGCTGAACGGTTTCCCGGTATGCGGTGCGGTCACGCCCTGCGCCGCCAGCACATTCATCAACGCCGATGTATTCGGATGAATACCGCGAGTCAGATTTACTTTCGCCATGAATCGATTACTCCCTTATCCTGCGTGTGTAAGTGCCAGATGCGCCCCGGCGGGGTCTTGAATCACCGCATAGTGCAGCTTGCCATCATCACCGCGAGATTCCTTAACCACACACCCGCCCAAATCAAGACACCGCTGAACGCTGGCTTCAATATCCGCGACATTGATATAAACCATCCATTGGGGCGGCAGACCGAGGTTTGCACCCCGCGCATGGCAAACCCCGCCCATCCACTGGCCATCCGCATCTTTCATCACATAATCCGCATACGTCCCATCCGCGTCTTCCATCGGCATGTCCTCGGATTCCCACCCGATCACCTGCTTATAAAAATCGCGCACCTCATCCGCATTCGGCACGGTCAAATCCGCCGAAATAATCGCACCCACTGGAATTTTCTTACCTTCACCCATCTCTCTATCCTCTCTCCCTGTTAAATCCAATCACTCTGTGAAACCTCTGTGTCCTCTGTGTCTCTGTGGTTCAATTTCTTCTCTTCTTCTCTTGACGGTTCAAACCAACTCGCCCTGCCTCTCGCCAATCGCCTTCGCATAATACGCTTCCGTGCCGGGACGCAGCCGCAAGATCGGCGCTTGCCACGAATCGCCATATTCCACCATCGACTTCACCCAACTGGCGAAGTTCAGCCAGCCCGTGTAAATCCCACCATTCTCGGTATCCGGTGCAAACCCGCTGTGAACAATCGTCAGCCGTGTTTTCCCGCCGGATTCTTCCAGCGTCCATGTCACCACCGTCTCAAAGCCGCGCTCCGGCCATGAATAGGCGATTTTTTCATTCGGTTTCAGTTCCAGAATTTTGACCGGGCCAGCACCGCCCCAGCCGAAGTCATACTTCCCGCCCACATACGGCTCAACCACCGCGTTGCTGGCAATCCAGCGATTCAACTGGTCAGGACGGATGAACTTTTCAAACACCGCCTCGCGCGAACCTTCGATTTCGACCGAGTGATGAATATCCCCACGCATCGCCGCCGAAAAATCACAGCGCACCGGTGCTTTGCCGTCCAGATGCCGCCGCAGATTTTCCAGCGACAAAAACCAGAAATCCTCGGTGGTGAAATGATCAATGTTATGCGTTGGATTCAGTTCTTCGTGGTGAACGATCACCATTTGCTGATTTTCACGCGGATGTAAACGGATTTCGACAGTCGTTTGTCGCCCGTCCAGCGCCCAGTCATATTTCAAGCCTTTGCTCAGGTCGGCCTCATGTAAAGGATGTCGCCCGCCTTCACGGTTAGGCGTTTCCGGTGTGAACCGTCCCCAGAAGTCGTAGCGTTTTTCACGCAGCGAAACATCTGCATATTCCGCGAACCACTCCGGCAAAGTTTCGGTCAGCGCCCGAAAAATACGTTCCGGCGAGGACTGCAAAACAATCTGTATCTGCGGCTTATCCATGCATTACCTCTTGTCGCTGTCCGACGGATAACAGGCCAGAATCAGGCGAAACGCTTGCCCGATCAATTCATCATCAGCATCATCCGGCGGAATGCCATATTTGCGTGCCAGCGTTTGGAACATCTGCTGCACATCGCTCAGAAATGCCGCCCGTCGTTCCCCATCTGGCAGATACACATGCGCCGACATCCCCATTGAAGGTACATTCGTGCCCTCTGCCGAAGACTGCCCCAATCTGCCTACATCGTTGTGAATTTCTTCCGCCAGCGACAGCAGAAAGCGCAGGCTGGTTTGGTCGCGTGCCGTCTTTTCCCCGCCGATCTGCCCGACCAATTTCGGCGCAAGCCAGTACGAACGCGCCCGCGCTTGGTAGTAGCCTTCAACCGCACCACGCACCCGCTTTTCGGCCGTTTTTTCCACCAATCCGGCTTTTTCCAGCGCCTTGACGTGGTAATAAATTTTCTGCGGAGTGGTATCGAATGCTCTTGCCAGATCAGGACAGGTGCGCGGCTCGTCCATCCGCTTCAGCAGATCAATCCGCAGCGGATGTAAAAGCGTCATCGCCCGGTCTACATCTTCGATATACAGCACATCTTGCATAAATCGTTCCACATTTCGGGTAAGGGCATGATGCATCACGCCCCATTGTAAAAATCTGTTTTATTGTAAAACTGTTTTTGTACAATTGTCAAGTACGAATGTTCTACAGAACAAAATAATCAGTTTTCAAGCAGCGCCACACGAAACGGTGGAGACGCATTTTGGGCTAAAAAGGGCGATAATATGATCTGTAGCGGTCTTTAAAGCCCCCTCCTCGCGTGCGGGGTTCACTGC
>JAIOHM010000172.1 GCA_019912965.1 Anaerolineae bacterium | reverse complement strand
AGCGAATTAATGAACACCTGTCCGGAACGTTCCTGTTGCAACGCCTTCACTGTATCCATGATGGTGATGTCTGGATGCTTCACATCACCGGGCCAGTCAGCGTGGAGGGCAAGAATTTTGATGTACCTGCGAACCAATCCGCTTGGGAACATTGTGCAACATATATTCAAAAAACTATCCGTGAAGTGGGAGGTGAAGATCGAACGACCCTGCGAGTATTTGCCCCGATCCCAGCAGCGCTTTTAGGTGGAGTATTTCGAGAATTCGAACCATTCTGGCATGTTCAGTTTTATCATTTCTGGCCGGGGCAAGGTTATCAAATAATGATTGATCAGCCCCGACGATAATCCCAGCAATGAGGGTTTATTTGTTAGTGCTGTTTACCATGCACAATCTGATAAATTCGCTGTGGGGATATACCGAATATACTAACCAAACTGGAAAGTGTTTCACCTGATGCATAGCGTTTACAGATTTGATTGTTTCGTTCTTGCGTTGTCATTGTGAAAGAAGTATCGCGTTCATCGTAACTAACGGAGAGGATAAGTTGCTTCGCAAATACTATGCCGCGAGAAGGTATCGTGTTTTGTGTTGAAGCCCCGTTGGGACTAAAATATAATACAATAATTTAAAAACCGCTTTATTAGCGGTTTTTTATTTACCATATTATCCGCTAAAGAGAGGCTGCAACTCAAAGATTCACATTATACTCTGATCCTGACCTAACCGATCTATTGTCTTATCCCGCACATCAATCAGTCAGCCAAATCGACATTGCGCCAAACCGCACCAATATTCCACTGTCGTTATACTCCAAAATCAATATTTTCATTATCCCAATAACAAATACCGATACACAGAATTATCCTTAGGTTGTTCTACAAGTTGTTTGAAGTAACCACTTGAGCAACGAATGAGACAAAATAAACCTTGTTATCTTCTGTTAAAATCAACAAAATATCACGATAAACATCACTTCAATTTATGATTTTCCTCACTAACGAGGACTTAGACGCGAAATATAGAATTGGATAGTTTATCAAGTAAATCTGAGGTCAAAATATGGATGCGTTGACACTGGCACGATTGCAGTTTGGTGTTACCACTGTTTATCACTTCTTTTTTGTTCCCCTCAGTCTAGGGCTATCCATCATTGTTGCTTTGATGCAGACCATCTATGTGGTCAAAGGTGACGAAAAGTATAAACAAATGGCGAAGTTCTGGGGCAAATTGCTGCTGATTAACTTTGCGATGGGGGTTGTAACAGGGATTGTTCAGGAATTTCAGTTCGGCATGAACTGGTCAGAATATTCAAGATTTGTCGGTGACATCTTTGGTGCGCCGCTGGCTGTTGAAGCATTGGTCGCTTTCTTCATCGAATCCACCTTTCTAGGTTTGTGGATTTTCGGCTGGGATAAGCTTTCAAAACGAGTACATCTAGCATCCATATGGTTAGTGGCACTCGCGGCCAACATTTCAGCTTTCTGGATTCTCGTTGCCAATTCGTTTATGCAAAATCCAGTTGGCTATCAAATTGCCGAAAGTGGACGTGCGGAAATGACCGATTTTTTTGCGCTCATCCGCAATCCGAATGTCTGGTTGCAATTCCCACATGTCGCTTTAGGTGGGTTGACGACAGCCGCATTTTTCATATTGGGAATCAGTGCATTTCACCTGCTGCGAAACAAAACAGGCAACCTTGATGCCTTCCGTGCATCCACACGCATGAGTCTAGTCATTGGTACCCTTGCGGTGCTTGCGACGATGGGATTTGGTCATGCACAGGGGCAGCGTATGGCGGACACTCAACCGATGAAATTAGCAGCAGCAGAAGGCCTGTGGGAGGCAGAAGACCCAGCCGGTCTGTCGATGTTCCAGATTGGCAATGAGGCTGATCGCACATCGGTTATCAATATCCGCGTCCCATCATTGTTAAGCTTCCTTTCCTACAACACGCTTGACGGCAAAGTACAAGGCATCAATGACTTACAGGCACAGTACGAGCAACAATATGGAGCAGGCAATTACGTTCCACCAGCGATTTGGCTCACGTATTGGAGCTTCCGAGCAATGGTCGGTGCTGGCGCTTTGATGTTTGTGCTGGGATTAGCAGGATTAGCACTCACTTTCCGTAATCAATTTAGCAACGGCAAAGGAAAATGGCTGCTGCGGTTGCTTATCCCGGCGATTATCCTTCCCTATCTAGCGAATTCGACTGGTTGGATGCTAACTGAAATGGGTCGGCAGCCGTGGATTGTGCAGGGATTGATGACGATTGATAAAGCGGTATCTCCGAATGTTACCGTTGAAATGCTGTGGATTTCGTTGATCGGATTTACGGCAGTTTATGGATTACTGATGGTAGCCGATATTTATCTGCTGCAAAAGTATGCCCGACAAGATGTGGGTGGGAGTGGAACATTAATCCCATGGTCTGGCAGCAGCACTGAACCCAAAACAGCCGATGAAAAAGCACGCTACGAAGGTGCATACTAAGGACAATTATCATGGACTTACAAACTCTCTGGTTTATTCTCATTGGCGTATTGTTCACCGGTTTTCTCTTCCTCGAAGGATTTGATTATGGGGTTGGCATCCTGCTGCCGTTTGTTGCAAAACAGGATCGTGAACGCCGCATTGTTATCAACAGCATCGGCCCGGTCTGGGATGGTAATGAAGTCTGGTTGTTGACTGCGGGCGGCGCGATGTTCGCCGCTTTCCCAAACTGGTATGCGACATTGTTTAGTGGTTTCTATCTGGCATTGTTCCTGATCTTGATTGCGCTGATTGTACGGGGAGTCGCTTTCGAGTTTCGAAGCAAGGACAATAACCCGCGCTGGCGCAGCCTATGGGATGGCGCAATCTTCTTCGGAAGTATAGTTCCCGCACTGCTATGGGGAGTTGCCTTTGGTAATATCCTGCGCGGTGTGGCGATCGATGCCAGCATGACTTATGTTGGCTCATTCTTCGATCTCCTCAATCCTTATGCGTTGGTTGGCGGACTGGTTACGCTGACCTTGTTTATTCTGCATGGGGCGCTGTTCCTGGAACTCAAAACTGATGGGGTCATTCAAGAGCGTGTCGGGAAAATTGCTCGTCGGTTTTGGCTGCCTGTGACACTTATCGCGGTGGTGTTTGTCGCGTTGAGTGCCTTTGAAACCGACATTTTACAGCGTCTCAATGTTGTGAATGTGCTGGGTTTGGTGATTGCTGTCGCAGCCCTGCTGGGTACCGGTTATTTCATTTTCAAGGAACGCTATGGACGAGCATTCTTCGGAACAGGACTCACAGTAGCAGGAGTCGTTGCACTAATCTTCGGTACACTTTTCCCGCGTGTGATGCCCTCCACGTTAGGCTTTGATCTGACAATATACAATGCATCATCAAGTGCCTACACCCTTCAGGTTATGACAGTCATCGCGCTGACTCTTGTCCCGATTGTGCTGTTGTATCAGGCTTGGACATATTGGGTCTTCCGCAAACGGCTGACGACCGAAAGCCATCTGGAATACTAATCTCCTCTTGCTTAACTTTATCCCTGTCTACTTCCAAGTTGGGCAGGGATAATATCTTTCAACTGCACATTCCGTTTTAAATCATTACTATCCACACATGTCGTCACCGCCTGCAGAACGAAAACCCAATCTTGATCAACGATTGCTGTTAGAAACTCGTACTGCGCCGGGAATCCTCGCTGCCAGTCTGGTTTCAAATGCACTCCTGGGAATCGCAACATTGATCCAAGCACTGTTGCTCAGTCAGACGATTAGTCGTGTGTTCCAACAGGGCGCTCATTTAGAGGATGTTCTGCCGCTGCTGCTGTCACTACTGGGAATTGTGATGCTGCGGGGATGCCTAAATTACACAAACTCGATAGCCTCCGCCCATCTCGCCACTCGGATCAAAAGTGGACTGCGGATGCGATTTGTAACTCACCTATACACCCTCGGCCCAGCACACAACCTAACTGAACGCAGCGGCGATCTTGTCCTCAGTTACACTGAGGGGATCGAAAAGCTGGACGGCTATTTCCGGGATTATCTGCCTAGCGTATTCACCGCATTGTTTCTGCCCCTGCTGATTTTGCTGGTCGTTCTGCCACTTGATATGCTGACATTTGTTGTACTACTGGTGACTGCACCTTTGATTCCGTTCTTCATGGCGTTGATCGGTATGGCCGCAGGAGCGTTCGCAAAGCGTCAGTTTTATGAAATGCGTTACTTAGGGGCACATTTCCTAGATGTCATGCAAGGGCTAACCACGCTGAAGTTGTTCAACCGCAGCCAGTATCAGGTAGAAACCATTCGACGAATCACCGGACGATTCCGGGAAGCAACTATGCACGTACTTCGAGTCGCTTTTCTATCTGCTCTGACACTGGAAATGCTGGCGACATTAAGCGTGGCGATTGTTGCCGTCGAAATTGGTATCCGATTGCTGAACAGTGGCATCAGTTTCGAACAAGCCCTATTCCTACTCATCATCGCGCCAGAGTTTTATCTTCCACTGCGGGCATTAGGCACAAGATTTCATAACGCTACCGAAAGCAAAGCAGCAGCAGAGCGAATATTTAAAGTACTGGATACACCATTACCGGGTATAAATGCAGAATCCGATGCCACCAGATCAATCCCGATTTCCCTGCTTATCCGTTTTGAAGACGTGTCGCTGACTTATGAACAATCTCCCCGCCCCGCTCTTAGAAATATTTCGTTCGAGATTAAATCCGGCCAGAAAGTCGCATTAGTTGGCACCAGTGGTAGTGGCAAGACAACAATTGCCAATCTACTACTCCGTTTCATTCAACCAACCTCCGGCAAAATCACCATTGATGGCTATGATTTAGTACGGATTTCCGACGAACACTGGCGAGAACAACTTGCTTGGGTTTCACAGTCACCATATCTCTTTAATACCACAATTGCAGAAAATATTCGTTTTAGTCGGCCAAATGCATCGGAAGCCCAAATTATTGCTGCCGCACAAATAGCAGGAGCACACGAGTTCATCATGCAAATGCCACAGGGCTATCAAACCCTTTGCGGCGAGCGTGGTCTGCGTCTAAGCGGCGGACAAGCCCAACGAATCGCCCTGGCTCGTGCATTTTTGCGCGATGCTCCAGTGTTGATTCTGGACGAGCCAACCTCCCAACTTGACCCCGAAAGTGAGGCGGAAATCATTCAGTCACTAGACCAATTCGCACAAAAACGTACGGTCTTATTGATTACCCATCGCCTGAGTACGGCTGTTCATGCTGATTGGATTATCGTGATTGAACAAGGAGGAATTATCGAACAGGGAACGCATACAGATTTGATCGCAGCTAAGGGTCACTATGCACGCCTTATAAAAAGCTACAAAGATAGCCGATGATGAATCGTAATCCACTATTCCGCATTTTGCGATTGGCGCTTCCTTTCTGGCGAGGAATGACGCTGGCGACCCTGTTGGGTGCTTTGGCTATCGCCAGCAGTGTCAGCCTCATGGCAACTTCTGCTTGGTTGATCTCCAAAGCAGCACTACAACCTTCAATTGCTGAACTCAGTGTAGCCGTCGTTGGGGTACGATTTTTCGGGATTGCGCGTGGGGTGTTCCGCTATTTGGAACGCCTCGTTTCCCACGAAACGACCTTTCGCCTCTTAGCTCATTTACGGGTCGAGTTTTATAAAGCAATAGAGCCACTTGCACCAGCGCGCTTGATTTCCTTACGGAGCGGTGACTTACTAAGCCGCGTGATCGATGATATTGAAAATCTGCAAAATTTGTATCTACGGGCAGTCGCTCCACCTCTGATTGCGATTGTACTTGCTGCATTGCTCACCCTATTTCTGAATCTGTTTGACCCTCTGATTGCATTGACCGCATTGTTATTCATGTTGGCAGCAGGCATTCTCGTTCCCTTGCTGGCATGGTGGGGAAACGAACAATCAGGCAAACAACGTGTAACTGTGCGTGGAGAACTAAATGCGACACTCGTGGATTATGTTCAGGGCATGGCAGAAACATTGGTTTATGGGCAAACACATTCACAACTCAACAAAATCCAGTCGCTTAGTCAGCAACTTGTGATTGAGGAACATCGTCTGGCGCGTTTTGATGCACTCCAATTGGCGTTCAGCGTTTTCTTGACAGGCAGCGCTGCCCTCGCTGTCCTCACAATTGCGATTCCGAAAATTGATGGAGTGTATCTAGCCACGGTCACACTGGCGGTCACTGCCATATTTGAGGCATTTACCCCACTGGCACAGGCGGCAGTTCATCTAGGTGCAAACGCGCAAGCAGCCCAGCGACTTTTTGAAATAGCCGATATGCCGCCAGTTGTAATTGATCCTGTATCTACCACCCCGATACCCAATCAGCCAACGTTGGAAATCAAAGATTTGTCTTTCCGTTATGCCGCCGATGCGCCCCTCATACTTGATAGTATTTCACTAAGTCTCCAGCCCGGCCAGCGCATTGCTATATTAGGAGAAAGTGGTTCGGGAAAATCAACATTGGTAAATGTGCTGCTGCGCTTTTGGGATTATGACAGCGGACAAATCGTGTTGGATGGACGAGAACTTCATAAATATGCTCAAACTGATGTACGCAATTTATTCGGAGTCATGACCCAACGCACCCATCTCTTCAATACGACCATTCGCGAAAATATCCATATTGCTCGTATGGACGCGAGTTATGAAGAAATTGAAATGGCTGCTCAACAGGCTCAAATTCACGATTTCATTCTCTCCTTACCTGATGGGTATGACACTTATGTGGGGGAAAACGGTTCGCAACTCAGCGGCGGGGAACGGCAGCGCATAGCACTGGCGCGGGTACTTTTGAAAAATGCACCTATTTTGATCTTGGACGAAGCGACAGCTAATCTCGACTTAGTGACAGAGCAAGCGGTGATGGAAACGATTCTCCATGTAACAGCCGGACACAGCCTGTTAATTTTTACCCATCGCCATATTTTTCTAGATCAAATGGATCAAATCTACCTCATCCACAAACAACGGCTTTCGCCTTACAAGCCACAAAGCAATATTCCTAAAAACTAGAAATCTTATTCCACTATCCAGATTCTCTGTCTGATATTGGGCAAAGATGTTCAGATGCTTGGTAGGGTAAACATAAAGATCACTCGATTTTTTCCGCTTACAACCTCCAACGTCCCACCATGCAGGGCAACAATCTCGCGGCTAATCGCCAATCCTAGTCCACTGCCTCCACTGTCTCGTTCACGTGCTGCTTCTGCGCGCCAGAACGGTTGGAACACGCGATCCACATCGGCTTCACTGATTCCGCTACCAGTATTTGCCACGCTGAAACGCACACCCCTTTGCACACACATAACCTGAATTACGATCTCGCCCCCATCAGGGGTATGACGCAGTGCGTTGGTGAGCAGATTGGATAAGACCTGCCGTATTCGGGTCACATCCGCAGAAATGTTAGGTAGGTTGGAAGAAATCTCACGAGTTAGGCGAATATTTCCATCCAATGCTAATGGCTCAAAGGCTTCAAGTAACTGTGCAATCAGAACCGCCGGATTAAGCTGGATGCGCTCAAGCGGCAGCCGTTTGGCTTCTGCCAGTGTGAGTACACGTAAATCCTCCACCAACCGCGCTAGGTGAATAGTCTGGTCATGGGCAACAGCCACATGCGCGCTGTCAAGCGGATACACACCATCCAGCATCGCTTCGAGATGACCACGTAGAACGCTCACTGGGGTACGCAGTTCGTGGGCAACATCCGCCGCCATACGCTGCCGCAAGGTTTCGGCCTCCGCCAACGCTTTTGACATCATGTTGAATTCTGCCGCCAGCGCCTCCACTTCGACTGTACCCTGTGTCTGTACCTGCCGTCCTAACTGCCCTACAGAAAGATCATGGACAGCATAGGTCAATTCACGCAATGGACGCGCCAGAGTCCAAGCCAGTGCACTGCCAACAACCAGCGCCAATATAGTCGCACCCAATCCGGCGATGGTCAGCCAACGATTGGATTCATCAAGGAAGGCAACTTCCGCTGCGCCCAATGCCGCAACTCCGGGAGATTGGCGGAACAACCAACCGACCTGTATATCATCCACAACCAGCGGTAATGCCACCGCCATTGACTCGGCTGAAAGACTTGTCCCAATCTGTGCTGAGTCAGTTGAGGCAACAATTACGCCATCCAGATCAACTACTAATATCGTGGCACCACGTCCAGAACCCCCGCCCCCCCCCGCGCCGCGCCCACTCAAAACGCTTTCCGCGCCTGACCATGAACCATTCGAGGCGAAGTAACTTTCGAGTCGCTCAATCTGTTCCGGGTTGACTTCGCTATCACGGATATTGAGATACTCGCGAAACCCCATATCGAGTGTACGCTGCACAATCAGCACCATCGCGCCAATACCGATCCACGCAGAAAGCAGAAACGCTAGTGATAAACGCACCGACAGACGGTTCATACTTTCTCTCGCATTCGATAGCCCACCCCAAACACCGTCTCAATATACTGGGGATCCCGCGGGTCAGCTTCGATTTTGGCGCGCAAATTTTTGATATGCACATCAATAGCCCGCTCAAATGCAGCAAAACTCTGTCCTTGCAAGCGGTCAAGCAGTTCCATACGGGTGAACACGCGCCCCGGTCGAGCAATTAAGGTTGCCAATAGTTCAAACTCAGTTGGTGTCAGATCAATCCGTATTCCAGTGCGGGTGACAGTATGTGTATCGCTGTTGACCTCCAGTTCACCCACCTGCCAAACAGGAGCAATTGTGCCTAATTCACCATAAGTTCGCCGCAGCAGCGCACGCACATGAGCAACCAAAACGCGCGGACTAAACGGTTTGGTGATGTATTCATCTGCACCGATCTCCAACCCGGTCACGTGGTCAATATCATCCACACGTGCGGTCAGGAACAAGAGCGGCACCTGATTTTCTTTGCGGATCAACCGCGCGGCTTCCCAACCATCCATTTCTGGCATCATCACATCGAGGATAACCAGTGCTGGACTTTCGTGGCGGAAGGTGAAAACCGCCTCCCGCCCATTTCTTGCAGTAACAACTTGCAAACCTGCCTCGACGAGATACGCTCGCACGGTGTCCAAAATCGCCTGTTCATCGTCAGCAACTAAAATTTTGTGCGCCATACTGGTGTCCTTTCTTTCAACCGCTTGATTATACGCAGCTACGGCTGTGGAGGCGCTACAATGGGTGCAGTGGGCTGTAAACTACGTAAATAAACAGTGATTGAGGCAATATCGGCATCGGTCAGGTAGCCGCCCCATGCGGGCATGTTCGTTCCAGTTACACCACCCGCAATGATTTGCTGGATCGCAGCATCAGGAGTCTGGCTCAAGAAGGTCTGGTTGTTGAGTGCGGGTGCAATCCGGGAACCATAGCCGTCAATCCCGTGACATTGGATACAAAGCAAGCTGAACAATCGCTGACCATTGGCAATCGCTTCCGGGCTGGTATCCAGCGGCGCGGATTCAATCATGGGCAGTCTGATTCCGGCAGCATTCAGTTCACCCCAGTCACTAACCAAAGCGACCACAGCCTGCTGTTGGACAATCTCAAGCGCCCCTGCCCAAGACGCCATCAATGTGCCGGGCACACCCTCTTGCACAATTCGTGCAATGTCAGAATCGCTTAGGCGCACACGCAGCTCATCGGTGTTCAGTGCTGGCGCCAAAGTTGAACCTTCGCCATTGGCGCCGTGACATGCCACACAATTTTCGGCATAAACAGTTAAGCCGGTGGCAAGCGTTGCACCATTGGGCAGTGCTTCCACCAACGCGAACGTTTCGGCAGGAATTTCTGCAACCATAATCTGCGGTGGGGTCAAGCCAAGTTCAGCCACCCGCGCCGCAATCGTGTCCCACGTTTCCGCTTGCAGCATCACCACTAAACTTTCAATCTGCATTCCTGTCAGGGTGCCGCCTTCTTCGACACCGAAAGCCGCCATCGCGGTGTTATAGCGCCCACGTTCGACGGTATTATAGAGAATTTGGGCATCCATTGCGGTAGCTGTTGTCAGCGGTGGATAGGAAGCAACGCCTTCGCCACTAGCACCATGACACGCGACGCAGTTTTGAGCATAGAGATCAGCACCATCTGCCACCATCGCTGTATGCAGATTTTCAGATGCAGCCGTCTGTCGTCCAGATTCGCTGACCACAGCGATTCCCAATCCAGCGACAATCATCAAGGTGCCAATGAGGGCAATCCAACTCACCTGTCGTGTCATGATGCCACCTCCGCATATACCAGATCATCTGGATTTGTTCGATCCCGTTGAATGGCAGTACCTGTATCGACCTTCACCATCCCATTCACGATAGCTACAGCGAAGCGATCCAATGGACGTGGTGCAGGCGGGTTGAGAAGTTGTCCATCCATTTCGAAGGCTGATGAATGACAGGGACAGACAAAACACCCTTCCGCTGGATTCCATGGCACTGCACAACCCAGATGTGTGCATTTGCGATACAGAGCCAGAAAACCACCATCCGGCATTCGTACCAAATAGAATCGACCTTGCGTAAACGGGGTTACACTTCCGGGTATGAACGAATCCACTGTACCCGCATCAATTACCCCGCCAAACTCACCCTCAACGACGCGCGGCGAGAAAAAGCTCAAAACCACACCGCCTGCTTCAGCCAGCGCCAATGCACCTGCTGCACCCCATGCAATATTGAGAAAATCACGTCGGGATAGGTTGTTCTCCGCCATCACAGCACCTCCCATGGCAACATCAAGGCCATGCTTTCACCACGAAACGCCACACCAATGATCGTCAAAACGACAAATGCAATCACCAACAAAACAAAGAGGCTTTGGCGCGTTTCACACGCTGTCGCCTTGAAAACCCGTTTCATTCCGTCATAGTAGCCAATTAGCAAGAGCAGCAGCGCAGCGAGGGGTATCCACCCGTTGCTAATGATCGTTGGAAGACTAGGCAGCATTCCCTGCAAATCGAGAACATACTCATCAAGCAGCACCAGTAGCGGCACTCCGATCAACGCCGTCACTGCGCCTACCACTGCCATCTGCCGCCCTTTTCGTGAGCGAAACCAGACCCCTTCAGCACTCAGATCAAAACGCTGATAAGGCAAAACCGCCAATGCGCCCAGACCTAATGCTGGAATGATGATGGCACCAAACACTGGATGAAAATGAAGCAGCAGTTCTTGCAGCCCCATAAAATACCAGGCAGCTTTCGCCGGATTCGGACTTTGGTCGGGGTTAGCAGCCGCTTCCAAAGGAGCATTGACCCACAGTGACCACAGCAGAATTGCACCCGTCATCACCAGCGCGAACGCTATTTCACGCGATACTAAATGGGGCAAAGTCGTTACTTTTTCGACCTGATCGCTATCCGAACCATCCACTTTTCCATCCAATGTGTGTGGGATGGTCAATGTATCTTTACGCACACGCCAGATGTGAAATGAAATAATTCCCATGAGCATCAATGGGATGATTGCCACATGCAGCCCATAGAAGTTCGTCAGAGTTGCCGCACTGACTTCTGGCCCACCGATCAGGAAGTTACGCACCCCTTCACCAATGAACGGGATATAGCTCAATAGACTGGAACCCACGGTCACAGCCCAATAAGCGAGTTGATCCCACGGCAGTAAATAGCCAGTAAAATTCGCGCCGACCACTAGCAGCAGTAGTATCACGCCGAGTATCCAGTTAAATTCACGTGGAGTGCGAAAACCACCCGTGAAAAACACCCGCAGCAAATGGAGAAAAGCAACGATCACCAACAGATTGCCACTCCAATGGTGCAGATTGCGAATGAGCTGCCCAAACCAGACTTGCGTTTGCAGATTGAGCATGTCCTGATAGGCGGTATCGGGCGAAGGTGTATAAACGAACATCAGCATCACGCCTGTCACTGCCAGCAGCATCACCAGTAGCAGCGCCAATCCACCGAGTCCCCAAGTATAAGTAAACTTCAAGGTGGGTTTGGCGACTTTGCTTGGGTGCAGATGCAGCACGAGGTTGTTCATTACAAGACGCATCCGTCCGCGATCATCTCGGGGCGGGAGTTCATCGCGCTGGATGGACTCCCAAACACGCTGCTTCAGGTCTTCAGGACGAGGATCAAGTTCATCGGTCATGAGATTTGCTCCAGAGTTCGTGATTGGGTGGTATGAGACTATTGATTGGCTTCGGAGGTCATCTGTGGTGTAGGCGATTGCCCCTGACCACCGCTGCCATTCCCCTGTCCACGCCCCGGGCCTGCCCATAAGGGACGCCCATTCGGATCACGCAGCAGGATGCGTTCACCCGTCGCGGTTTTCGTTACCTGCCCAGCACTGAACTGGTTTCCTTGCCAGAAACCAAGCATTGAAATTGCATCCCCAACAGCGAATGTGACATCCTGTGTCTGCCAAAAATCCGCACGCCCGAATGAAATCGTCAATGTTTGGGCATCCGCCGTCTGGATAACCAGCCCATTGTTGGTCAGTGCTGTGACCACTCCTTCAACGGTCACCCATTGATCAGCGGGAATTTGTAGCTGTCCCTGTCCACCGTTCGCGCCACTGCCATCACCATTGCCGCCCGACCACAGCGGTTGTCCTGCCTCATTCCGCAGGGCAAGGATCATGCCATCTGATGTTGTCACCGTGCGGGCGTGATAATCTGTCCCGTTGAAAAAGCCATCCACTGTGACCACAGCCCCGGCGTTCAAAGGAATACCCTGTGCTTGCCAATATTCTGGCGATCCAAGTTCTACATATACTTCGCTGCCATTTTCCAGCACCAACGTCATGCCAACGGTGGTTAAATCGAGGATAGTTCCCCTGCTGCTCCACACTTCGCCAACATTGCTGATCGATTCTTGTGCGGCTAGCCCACTATTCGCCTGCCCATTACCCTGTTGATGAGTAGCGGTTGGTGTGAGCGTTTCTGATGAAGCAATATTCTGGCGATCCAGTAGCGCAAAAGCGGCACCACCAACGACGGTCATCACCAGCAATCCAACGATGATTTTCTTGAACATGAGATTGACTCCCTATATACGAATTGTTCATTTGTCTGAAGGATGCTCAAAAGTTGTGTAGAGGTGATGAAGAAGCGGTTTCGGGAATGTGTAGGGTAAAAAGAGTGTGTGGACAATAAAAAAGCGTGGATCACACCCTCCACGCTTTTGTGAAAATTCCTATCGATTTAACGCCCCGCACACATTTCGAAAGCAGGCAGATGATTGAATTCCGATGCATCGCGCAATGATTGCGAGACATACAGCAGATCAGGGTACGGTTCAAACGAGGTCGTCATCGTGTCATACAGATCAAAGTTAGCAACTTCTGCCTCTGCCCCTATCGCGCACGCTTCGCCTAAACTGGCGAATTCCGGCAGTTCAAATGCTGGCACTTCGGGGATAGCAATCCCATAACGCACAAATAGAGTTTCCCATGCAGCAATATGCTGTGCCTCACTGCGCTGAATATTCACAAACGGGCGCACTGTGCCGAACTGATCGATGACGCTGCCATACACAGCATAAGCGTGCTGCTCATCCAGCCACCCGTCGATCATCAAGTCGATGATGTCCTGCGGCAGTTCGTCCGTCGACGCTGGAGGCAGATTCAGATATAGTCCACCACCGTTATTGTTGCCGCGCGGGGCATCTGCATTCCGTCCGCCTTGATAGCCATTTCCCATCCCTGCCCCGTTGCCATTGCCATAACCGGGATTATCTTGTGCCGACACCATGCTTAAACCAAGCATCATTACTGCCACCACCGCCAGCAGCATGATGAAAATACGTTTCGCGTTCATGTTACTTACTCCTCTATCGGATAACCGTCGATTTGTCTCTACGATAGAGCGAAGATATGTAGAAGTGATGTGCATGATGTGTCACAGGTATGTAGATAAATACTCATCTATGCTGGACAAGGGACTATGGAACATACCACATACTTTGATCTGGAAAACGATATAGGGCTGAACAGCAAGATCAGATTTTGCAGGTGCATCGGGAACATATGAGATTACAAGTCTTACAATGTAATTCGGAAAGGGAAACACTATCCGATGGATGTTTTCTCAGTGCCAGCCGTTGGCGTAACCGAGCCATCTTTCAACGTCAAATACGGCGATCTTTGTCGGGCTGAAGTTATGCATCAGCCATTTCGCCTCCGGTTCGGTCAGGTCGCATATCCGCTGTCCCCTGTAGAAATCCGATAAAGATCAACTCCTCATCCAAGGCGCGTACACTATGGACTTCATCGGGATTAAAAATGAGCAAGGATGAAGGGCCAAACACCTGCTCTTCTCCACCCTTGGTCGCAAACATACCGTGTCCTTTCACTACCACCACATAAAATGGCGAATTTGGCACACTATGTTCCGGGATATGTTGGCCGGGCTTGAGCATCCAGCGTAAGATGCGTCCATCCTTGTCCACCAAGAGTGGTTGGGCAAATGGAACAGACTCATGAAATTCCAGTTTTTCCAACAGTTGTTTAGACTTCATAAAAATTCTCTTTTACCTCTTCATCATCGCAAGGCTTCTTGAGGGCATGTTAGCCCATTATGTTATCTGCCTCGCTCATTACCGGGTTTATTCCGTGTCCGCCCAAACAAGACGCCGCTTGCCATCTTCTATTCTGACCGTAACACGGCGCGATGGAGTAATCATTTCCCCCTCACTATCCCA
The DNA here is from genome assembly GCA_019912965.1 of Anaerolineae bacterium. Lineage (GTDB taxonomy): Bacteria > Chloroflexota > Anaerolineae > Aggregatilineales > Phototrophicaceae > CFX2. The sequence continues at coordinate 39,754 of JAIOHM010000172.1, read as the reverse complement.
ATGATGTAACGCAGAAGTATCCATCTCCTGCTTGCCCAGCAATATTTGACCTATTTCCCGGTTCCAGATTTCCAAAAGGTTTCGAGCCGCCACCACCATCCGTTGTGCGATTGCCTCGACTTTATCCTCCGCAAGACAGCATTCTGGACTCTTGGTCATAATGTCCTGACAGTTTTTCATGGCTTTTTCCTCCCGGCTTATACGCGCTAGACTTTCAGTTTCTCGGCCCACTGATCAATTTGTTTGTTGGCCTCATCTTTGGCGATGCCGTACTTCTCTTGAATTTTGCCCGCCAGAATGTCACGATTGCCGTTGATTTCCATAACTTCATCGTCCGTCAGGTCGCCCCATTGCTTTTTGACCTCGCCGATGAACTGCTTCCATTTGCCGCCCACTTTGTCCCAATTAGTGCTTGTTGCCATTATCGTTTTCCTCTTCATCAACTAAATGTGCTTTCATAGATACAGCCTTCCACCGTCCTGAAGAGGCGGCTGAATGACTGGTAACTACCTTGTGAATTGCTCTCGACTCATCACCACCCATCCCGCGATTGCCAAAGCTCGTGAACAATAAAACTGAACCTGACCTCAAACGGACTGTGCATACTTTCCAACCAACTTGAGAAACTCACTGATCTCAAACGGCTTTGAAATTACATCAACCACAAAAGAGGGCAGATGTTGTATCTGTATGTTTTGCTCACCACTGAGAATAATGACCGGAGTATGTGGCCGTAGCTGCCGATTATAAGCACTCAAAAATTCGAACCCGTTCATGACCGGCATTGCAATATCCAGCAAGATCAGGCAGTAGTCGGCGCGCGACACAGTATCAAGAGCCACCAGACCGTTGCAGGCGGTTACAACGGGATAGCCTTCTAGCCTTAAAACCGTTGTAAGGGTATCAAGTAAATCTTCGGTATCGTCGACCACTAAAATAGGGAGAATAGTATCGCTGGAAAATATAATACCTGCCTGGTTTGCCAGCGTAAGGGTTTTTTGAACAAGCGCCAAAAAAGTGTCCACATCAATGGGCTTGTGGACAACACTGATGTACCGGGTGAATAAATAATTTTGTATTTCTGCCGAAAAAGGGAATTCTGTTGAGGTAATCAGGATAGGGATGTTAGCGGTCGCATCGTCCATCTTGAGCATTTGTAGAAACGCCCATCCTGTTCCGCCATCCTGTTCATTGAAATCGAGGATAATGAGGTCGGGACGATGTTGTTTTAAAGCAGTCAGATCGATCTGGACATAAGGGTAAGTAAAGACCTGCCGACCTTCGCTTTTTAAAGACAAGGCAAACAAGTCTCGCATACCCATATCATTGTCAATAACAACTATGCTTGTTTCTGAAATCACCTGGCTCACGATATAAACTTCCCATTGTCTGAATTGGGTCTGCCGGAAAAGGCACTATTTTTGTAGATGCTTTCCATCTTTCTTATGGATAAATCCGTCAGATGAAGACAGATCAGTTGCGGGTGCGGTAACGATCTCAGCACCTTGTTCCAGTGCAGATCGAACTGAGTTGACTAAATCACGACTTTCAAAGGGTTTACGCAGCACGGATACCCGTTTGGTCGCCAGATAAGCGGCTATTTCCTGAACAAGTCTTACGGCTGTTGTACAGATAAGAACCGGAATCGCAGCCGTCGAATCCTCCATCTTGAGCAGTTGTAGAAACTCCCAACCCACGCCTTCACGCCCGACATAATAGTCAAGAATGATCAGGTCAGGTTTTATTCGCCGCACTTCCCGCAAGTCCGAGTTTAAGAACAATTGCAGAAACACTTCGCAATCATCTCCCGCGAGGATTTTCTGAAATAATGCGAGGATGTCATCAGAATTGTTGATGACCATGATTCGTGTCGTCATATTGCACCACTTTCTGATACCAACCAACAAATCGATTTTGGCCTGTGGTGCTGCGACACACAAAGGTAAAAGGATGAGATAGCTGTAAGATCATTCCCTGTAAACATTTGACCAATCCCGCCTCCCTTGCCAATATAACAGGCAAAGCAGGTTATAGAGCAGCTTTAGCGCCGCCTCAATAGATTGCGCGGGCAGCTCAGAGCCAACTATACGAATCAGACCCACTAACCATCCCGCACTCAAAACCAGCCGCGCCGCCGAAAAAAAATACGCATGACGATAATGGACGCGATCATCAGGAAGGTGATTACAATAGAAATAACCAGACCATTAATCGGCAGAATCGTGCTTTCGCCGATAGTGAAGAAATTCGAGTCAAACAAACCCAGGAAAAACGTGAAGGGCAGAAACACTAGCGAAATAATAGTGAGGCGGTTGACTGCCTCTCCCATCTTGCGCGACTGTTGATTAGCGATAATTTCCAACACATTATTGGTGAGGTCCCGCTGCGAGTCGATCACATCATAAATGCCCAGTAACCGCTCATAGAGATGCCGGAATAAATCGCGAATGTCGCTATTGGTAGAGACCCGTTGTTCGCCGATCAGATTCGAGAGGACTTCACGCTGCGGAGCGATCATCTGCCGGAGTCCAATCAGATGTTGTTTGATACGATACACCGACTTTTGTGCCTGTTTATCGTCACTGTCATTCAGTAATTTTGATTCCAGTTCGTTGAGCTGGTTACTGATGCGATCAAGCAAGGGATAGTAGGTATCAACAATATGTTGCCCGGTGAGGTAGAGAAAATAAGCCACACCACGTTGCCAGGAACCGGGATTCTGGGTAACGCGATCATAGGCTACTTCCAGCGCGGCGGCATCCGCTTTTCGCACGGTAACATAGAAATTTTCGCCGATGATGCAGTGAATTTCTTTACTCACAACCGTGTTGCTTTGTGAATGGGGCTGAAACAGTGAAAGGAAAAGATAGTTAGGGTACACCAGCAGTGTCGGACGACGATCTTCCCGCAGCAAATCTGCGACAACCGTAGGAGACAGTTGCAGCCAGCTTTCAAGCCAGTGAATTTCCTCCACCTCCGGGCTAACGATGTCAATCCACAAACTGCATCCTTCAGCCAGGGCGGTTTCCAGTCCTTCTTGAGTTAGATTACGATTCAAGGTGAATGGAACGGCTGAAGCATTTTCCCCTGCCCCATTGCCCGAGGGCGCAGGGCTACCTTCAGGCACAGCCTCATACTCAGTGTTAGGGACAATCACTATCGAACGTATCATGTTTTAACATTTCACCTTAGACAAAATGAACTGCTGCGAGAACCGTCGTCCAGTGTTCTTCTAGGCGTGTTTCAGACGTTCTTCAATGCTTTTACGCAGTTCATTGAATTGTTCTTCGAGCCGCTTTACCATCGGTTCAACAGTTTCGCGGCCAGTATTCAACCCATCTTCCATGCTCTCGGCCAGATCATGACGGGTCGTTTTGCCAGAGGAGGGAGCAAACAGTAAAGCCAATACCGCTCCGATTCCCAGTCCAACGGTCAGAAATACCAGCGTCAAGAGGGTTCTATCACGCATAGCGTGCATTTCGGTATCACGGCTGTAGTAAATACGGTCGTTATTCATCGGTTGTGTCCTCATTTCATGAAACAGAATGCAATGTCGATAGGTACGGGCGACAATAAATCGCCCGTACCCCTGAAGTTAGAATCATGCTGTGGAGCTTATCGAGATAACAGTCGGCGTCCGCTAAATAGGCGGATCAACGCTAGCAGGACAACCGCACCGGTGAATGCCACAAAGATGCTCCAGATATTGAAGCCCGTTACACCTGATGTTCCGAACTGGTTAAACAGAAAACCGCCGATAAAAGCGCCCACGATACCCACAACAATGTCTATGAGTAACCCTTGCTGGCGATTCGTTTTCATCACCATGCTTGCCAGCCATCCGGCAATCGCGCCAACAATTAACCACGCGAGCCATCCCATTTGATCCATAATCTCTATCTCCTTGTTACATGTGATCCATATTCAGTGTAGAATTTATGCCCGGTTGAAACATCACTCTTTGAGTGGGTTATTTCATGGCCCAATGGAATGATCTTTTGCCCATACCAATCATTTGACGGTGTCCTCGTTTTTGACCAGAGGTTCTTCTTCAACGATCAGAAGAACGGGTTCGGGTGTCATCGCATCAGGAATCGGCGTAACCAGCATTGGCGCATCGGTTGTGGGAGCAGTGACCATCACTGGAATTGATCTGGCCGTATCTTCGTCTTTAAGTTGAGGTTGTTCATCAATCATCATATGGACTGGCTCGGCTCTGACCGGGCTGACATTACGAGTCATATGGGTACCCCTCGTGATGATCGTGTCCGTTGTGACAGGCGTAAGCGGCTCTGGAGCGGATTTGGCTTTATCCTCGGTTTCTGCTTCTGTATCGAAACCTTGCCATCCAGATTGCCGCCACATATTGACCCGCTCATGGATGTTGATCGAACCATAGCGATTCATGAGACCCTCAGCACGCAAGGTATCAGAAGTCTCAATGCTCACCAATGTCCCACCGCGCCGGATGCCTTCGGCGTAATAGGGAGCTTCGTCTTCCGGCACACCGCTTTTGACCAGTGCGCCAACTACGCCGCCCATAACTGCGCCAGCCAAAGCCCCGGTCAGCCCCGCCACAATTGGCCCGGCTGCAATTGCCAGCCCAATACCCGGAATGGTCAGTGCGGCCAGCCCAACCAGAATGCCCGTCAATGCGCCGACTACCGCGCCAAAACCTGCACCCTCACCGGCTGTAACGGCATCGTTCCGGGGAACATAGTCTTTGTCTAAATAATGGCTGTATTGATTCTGGGCATCGTTCGTGACCAGACTGATGGAGTTGCGTTCAAAATCAGCGTTCACCAAATCTTCGACGACCTGCCGCGCCACAACAATGTCATCGTATATAGCGACAATAGTCTTGTTCATACAAGGATTCACTTTCTGATAAGTCAGGACAGGAATGAAAGGCACACACCTGAAATTGGAGTGTTAAGCAACGGGTTCGGAAGGGATGTTGATCAGCCGCTTCAGGGTGCGTAGCGAACTGTCACGGAATGATTAAACGGGAGGATTTACAGCAGCATTCAAATCTCCGAGCTTTAACCCAATGATGGCTTATAGCTGTTAACGGAGCTTATAATCAGTATAAAATTGAATGCTTATCGAAGCATCCTGCATCTGGGGGGTTTATCTGTAGTGCGTTGGTATGATGTTTTTGCAGGAGCGGAGATTGAATTCACTTTGTCGAAGTTGCTGCGGTACGGGGATAAAAGAAATCGGGCCGGGTTGTCAGCCTTACGAAATATAGAAATCACCTAAATTGATGCTCTCTCCCAGGACCCGCACGACCGCTTCAATACGCGTTGCGACCCCCAGCTTGGAAAGAATGTTACTGACATGATTTTTCGTAGTAGCGCCGCTGATCGTCAGCGCGATGGAAATCTCATGATTGCTCATCCCTTTGACCATTAAACTCAGCACTTCACGTTCGCGTGAGGTCAAATCTTCGGATATTGAATGCGGTTTCCGAATGGATTGGATGAGTATTTCCGTGACTTCTGGGGCAAAGGTAGAGATACCATTCTGGGCAGCGCGGATAGCGTTCGCCAGATCGTCCGCCGAAGCCTTTTTAAATAAGTAGCTAATCGCGCCTGCCTCAAGAACCTCCTTAATCAGTCGCTCTTCGCCAAAACTGGTGAGTGCAATCACCTGTATAGCCGGGAAATCGTGGCGGATATGGCGTGTCGCGGTGATACCATCCATGATGGGCATCATCAAATCCATCAGGATGATATCGGGTTGTTCATCGGCGCACAGGACTAAACCTTCTTTTCCGTTAGACGCCTCTCCGATAAGTTTGAGATCAGGATAACTCATCAGGAAGACAGCTAACCCCTTACGCAGCATGGCGTGGTCATCAACGATCCCGATCCGAATCGGCGTGGGCGCTGGAGGCTCCATCTTTTCCTCGTCGCTCAAATATTTTATTAGCGTTACTCCTCAAGATCATTTTAACATGGATTAAGCTGGTGGCGCTATCCAAACGACCTTGATTTGCGTTCCCTCCCCTTTGCGGCTGATGGTTTCTATCGTCCCCCCAATATTCTCCACCCGGTCTTTCATAATCCTCAGTCCCAGATGCCCTGAACCAGTGTCAGCCGGGTCAAAACCCAGCCCGTTATCACGAATAGTCAGCTCAAGGCGTCCTGCATCGCTGTTCAAATAAACTTCAACCTGTTTGGCTAAAGCATGCATGACAACATTATTGAGTGCTTCCTGTACGACACGGTATAGAGCAAAATGCACTTCCGACGGGACGGGGTCTTGATTTTCGATCTGGACGGTGATCTTCAATCCAGTGCGGTTGCTGATGATTTTGGCGGCTTGTTGGATTAGATCGCCTAATTTTTCCTCGGTGAGAACCGAAGGATGCAGTTCCAGCAGCAGCGCGCGCATTTCGGCTAGCGCATTCTGGGCTAATTGATGCAAAGTGATTAGGCCGCGGCGTCCCTCTTCCTGATTAATTTCCCATATCGCTGGCAGTCGCTCGGTAATCAGGCTCACCGACCACAGCGTTTGAGAAATAGTATCATGTAATTCATTGGCAAGGCGGTTGCGCTCTGCCAGTACGGCTGCGCGTTTAGCGCGTTCCAGCAGGCGGGCATTTTGAATGGCAATGGCAGCTTGATCTGCAAATGTTTGCAGCCGTTCCGCGTGGATTTGGGTGAAATAGCCGGGGGTAGCACTGTCCAGTGATAGAAAGCCTAAAACCTTACCATTTGACCGGATAGGTGCGATAACATTCGAGTTTACCCAGTCCAAATCGGGAAAACCAATCCACATGGGTGAAGTAGTCGTATCAGAGATAGCCACTGGTTTTCCAATATCGATCAATTGCTGCAAGACGGCCAATTTCGTAATCGGTATCCGCTGGTTTAGCCAATCTTTTCCCATCCCTTTTTCACGGTAACCTCTCTGGCGTACCACCCGCACAAGGTCGGACTCCACAAACAGCACATTCGCCCCATCATACGGTGTGACCCGTTTGACGGTATCGAGGATATGATCCAGGATTTTATCCAGATCAAGGGTGCTGCTCATGGTCGCCAGGGTATCGCGCAAGGCTTCAGTTAAAGCACGTTCTTCCTTTTCAAGCACATGGGTTCGTTTTTGTTCGTCAATTTGTTCTTGCAGGCGTTGGTTCAACCTGGACTGATACGCAATGTGATCTTGAAGATGTGCTTCTAAATCGTTATACGCTTTTCGCAGTTTTCGCGCCGCCGTTTCCCGTTCTGTGATCTGGCTTTTCAAGGCGTTCGTCGCCCGGGTCAGTGCGGCTGTTTGCTCCTGAACCTGTCTTTCCAAATCAACATAAGTTTCGGATATCCCATGTTCTGATGATCTGACAGCACCCTGCTGGATCAGCTCCACTATCTCCCTGAGTACCCCTTCTGTAACATTCAATGCGGCTGGATCTGCTGCCTGACTCTGCCGAAGGTCATTGATCCAGATTTGAACAGCCTCGATTTTTTCATTTAGATCACTCATTTTCACAATCCGCCTTCCCCTATACACGCGCAGTATGGGAATTTTCGTCCTTATCATTCTTATGATGGCGAAAAGTTTTCTTCTATGCAAAAAGATCATTCCAAAGGGCTACAGATATATCCACTTGGAGAAGGGTATCCTTACTCAGATTCATAGGAATAATAAAGATCGATAACAAGGCCATCACCAATGCTGCCTCTCTTGGCAACAGGGAACATACCACTGAAAATGCACATTTTGAGTCATGAGTCGTTGGTCGCTAATCATTGGTCAGTTAACAGTTGTAAATTTCGCGATAGATTTGCGGCGATTCGGGATAGGCGCACCACTGTAATCTGCGATGTTGCAAAGATACACCGGAATGGAGTACTGAATTTCAAGAATATGGATTTTAGACAGTAGTTTCAAACCCACTGCTGTACAACCGCAATTTTCGTCACTCCCAATGCTTCTCAAGTTAATCGGTATCACAATTCCATGAGGTATACTGTTGAAAAACAATCTGTTTTAGTGGCGAGAATATGATTACAGATCACCTTCCAATCAAAGTTGATGAACTCCAGCAAATTCCGACATTCAAGGCAATGCCAGTCGATCAGCTCGCCCATCTTGCTGCTATCATGGTGCGTCAGACCTATGCTCCTGAACAAATCATTTTCATTGAAGGTGAGCAAACTACGTCCCTGTGGTTTGTTTTTGAAGGGCGCGTAAAGATCATTAAGCAATCCCTGAATGGGCGTATTCAAGGGCTTTGTTTAATGAATAGAGGCAAATGCTTTGGAAGCTGCCCCCTATTTGATATGGCTAAGAATCCGGCGACAGCACAGGCGCTCGACAATGTAACCTTATTCGTGCTACCAGCAAATGGGTTTCATCAGCTAAAAGAACGTGATCCATATCTCGTCAAGACGCTTTTGCATGTCTACAGCCAGCGCCTGGAACATCTCGCGCATGTGAGCGAGGTGCTAGGGTCATGGACAGTCTCAGATCGTATCAACGATTGCCTGCTTACTTATGCTAATCAAATTGAACATCAAACTACTGTCGAACTCACTCATGAGCGATTGGCTGTACTTTCAGGGACAGTACGTGAGGTTGTTACCCGCCATCTCGCTGAACTGGAAAAAGAAGGCATTATCCGAAACGAGACCGGGCGCATCATTATTATGAACCCGGATGGACTACGCCTACCCTGCTCCTGTGAAGGTGAAAACTCATCAGCATAACGTGATTTAGGTCACATCATGCTGATTCCTCTTCCTCTATGCTGATCGCATGGCAACTTATGATGATGGTCGTTGCAAGATGATCACTGTTGAATCTTTATCCAGAATTCAGCTATTTAAGGCGCTCAGCCCATACACCCAACGTTGTATTGCAGAAAAAGCGATGCTGGCTGAATATCCGGTAGAGGAAAATCTTTACCATCAAGGAGACCCGCCAACCGGATTATTTGCGCTGCAATCGGGTCGAGTCAAGTTGTATCGCCAATCGAAAGAAAAGTGTCAGATTCTGGCACTGCCAATACCGGGAGACTGTCTCGGCGCAGAGTCTCTTTCAACGGGTGCACCCAGCCCATACTCGGCAACAACTCTTACCTCAGCCGTTGCCATTCACCTGCCGCCAGAGGTGCTACAAGTACTCTTGGACGAACACTCAGATTTCCAAGATGTTTTTCTCCAGCTCATTACGAACCGTCTCAAACAGTTTGTGACTTTGGTGCATGATCTGGCCTTCCGCGATGTCACTTCGCGCCTCGCAACTGTCTTAATGATCCGCGCCGAGGTTGAAGGACAGTCACACGACGATGGCATCATCTTTGATCGTTTGCTCTCCCAACAAGAATTTGCTGATATGGTGGGGACGGCTCGTGAAGTGGTCTATCGTACCTTCAAGAAGTTTGAAAACGATGGACTGGTTCGCATGACCCGCAGCAGCATCCTCATCCGCAATCTCGACACCCTCCGTGCAATTGCCTTCGAAGAAGCCCGCTAACTCCTGCATTCGTGAAATCTATCACTCGATGTGACTTGGGTCACATCTGGCTTTGTTGTTCCACTCCATCATGAGCCTAAAGATATGCTGCTTCGGGCAGCAACTAACAGACTTTTCGTATCACTTCTGATAGGAGACGGAAAACAGATGATCTCGCAACGATTATCCTCCAAATTACTGTTTATAGGGGCTGTTGTTCTCGTGGCAACTGTGCTGGCTGTAGTCATTGCACCTAAAGCCATCACTACTGCTCAGGACGACACTTCAAATTGGCAGGCCATCGCTGAACAGCGTGGACTGACTGAAGCTGACCTGCGAGCCGCCGCCATGACTTACACACCAAGCGGTGTCATGGATGAGTATGTCATGTTCGCATCCGGGGGACAGAGCGGCCAAGTGTTGGCAATTGGTATGCCATCCATGCGTTTGCTACGCCTGATTTCGGTGTTCACGCCGGAATCCTGGCAGGGGTATGGCTATGGGGCTGGGAACGAAGTGCTGGAACAGGGCTACATTGATGGGCAGGAAATCACATGGGGCGATACCCACCACCCGGCATTGAGTGAAACCAACGGTGAATACGATGGGCAGTGGCTGTTCATTGGTGACAAAGCCAATGGACGTGTCGCGGTTATTGACCTGCGCGATTTTGAGACGAAACAAATCGTCCATAATCCAGCTTTCTTAAATGATCACGGCGGCACTTTCGTGACCCCTAACACAGAGTACATCGTAGAAGGTGGTCAGTACGGTCTGCCATTGGGTGGTGATTATGCTCCGATTGCCGACTATCAAAATTCTTACAGCGGCATGATTACCTTCTGGAAGTTCGACCGTGAAGCCGGGCGCATCGACTTCAGCCAGTCATTTGCGATGGAACTACCTCCCTACTGGCAAGACTTGTGCGACTCTGGCAAGAGCGTTTCTGAAGGTTGGGTGTTCTGCAATTCGTTTAACGCCGAAATGGCAATCGGCGGCATTGAAAGCGGCAATCCACCGTTTGAAGCTGGCGTCAGCCGGGGCGCAGTGGATTATCTGCACATGATTAATTTGGATGCGGCTGAAGCGGTCTTCCAGGCTGGTGGTGCGGTAGATATCAGTGGCTTCAATGTAATCCCACTGGAAACCGCCATCGAGAACAATCTGCTTTACCTGGCACCGGAACCCCGCAGCCCACATGGCGCAGATGTAACCCCTAAGGGAGATTTCATCGTCATCGGTGGCAAACTCGATCCGCATGTGTCGGTTTACAGCTTCCAGAAAATCCAAGACGCTATCGCGGCTGGCCCGACTGAAACGGACGTGTTCGGCGTGCCAGTGTTGGCACTCGAAAGCGTACTGGAAGCACAGGTTGAACTTGGGCTTGGCCCGTTACACACGGTCTATGACGATCAGGGTTACGCTTACACCAGTCTGTTCTTAGACAGTGCAGTAGCCCGTTGGAGCATCGGCGCAGAAGGTTATCGTCCACAAGACGGCTGGACGCTCATCAACAAAACACCCGTTCAATACAACGTTGGGCATTTGGCAGCGGCTGAAGGCGATACGGCTACACCCGATGGTCGCTTCCTCGTTGCGCTTAACAAATGGTCAGTAGATCGTTTCTTGAGTACAGGCCCACTTCTGCCACAGAACCTTCAATTGATCGACATCTCACAACCCGGCGACCAAACCCAGATTCTTTACGATATGCCGATCACCGGGGCTGAACCGCATTACGCTCAGATCATCCGAGCCGATAAGCTGCACGCTTGGGAAGTTTATCCTGAAGTGGGTTGGAATCCGCTTACCCAATCGGTTGATCCGAATGCTGTCACCCAAGGGACAGAAAGCATTACCCGCGACGGCAATAATGTCACGGTGCGGATGACCGCTGTTCGCAGTCATATGACACCCGAACATGTCGAAATCGAAGTGGGCGACCATGTGACATGGACGATCACCAACGTTGAGCGCGCCCGTGATGCCACGCACGGCTTTGCGATCCCGTTCTACAACATCAACCTGAGCATCGAACCGGGCGAATCGATTACTTTTGAATTCGACGCCACTCGTTCCGGTGTGTTCAGTTTCTACTGCACAGAATTTTGCTCAGCGCTCCACCTTGAAATGATGGGTTACATGATGGTGAAGCCTGAATAGCGCCAAAGAGGCTGGCTGGGTGGCAGGGATACCCATTCCTGTCACCCACATCAAAAGATGAAGAAGAGGTCTGACATGACTACAAATGTAATATCTCCACCGAAATCCAACGCAGATAACCACACTTCTCAAACGGCTTCACACCGCTGGTTGAAATGGCTGCCATCAGCATTTTTTCTCGCTGCTGCTGTCTTGCTCGTTGTTTCCATCAGTATGCCCTACTGGGGACTTGTCCTTGAAGCACCACAGTATCCGGGTGGCCTGCAAATGCGCGTCTTCGTCAACTATATGACCGGTGATGCCGATCCTAAACTGGACGAAGTGCGTGAGATTGATGGGTTGAATCATTACATCGGTATGCAATCCCTTTACGAAGCTGCCAAATTTGAACGTTCCATTGCTATTCCAGCGGTCATAATCATGATTGGATTGCTGGTGGTGGCGGCGTTTTGGCGGCGGCGCTGGACATCGTTACTGGCTATCCCTGCACTGACCTTTCCCTTTGTGTTTTTAGGTGATCTTGCGTTCTGGATGACGAACTACGGACAGAACCTTGATCCCTATGCTCCACTTTCTAGCGCAATCCAGCCTTTTACACCGCCCATTCTGGGTGAAGGCGTGATCGGTCAATTTAGGACAGTTGCCTATGTCGATACTGGTTGGTACATCGTCTTCGCGGGCAGCATCTTAATCACAGTGGCGCTTTTGCTGAAATTGAGCAGCAAAGTCACAAAATCAGAAGGCTGAAGCCACATGAGAACGCACATGATGAAAGCCCCAAGCCGCCCGATCATGATCGCTATCCTCATCGTCTTGATGGCTGTGCTGTTCCCGCCTGTACAGGCCCAAGATGTTCTGATCGTCGCGCCAAATGGTACCTATACCACGATTGAAGCCGCCCTGACAGCAGCAAATCCTGGAGATGTTATCGAAGTTCATGGCGGCACTTATCCTGCTCCTTTAGTCGTGGACAAGACGGTGTCGCTGATTGGAGTTAATCAGCCTGTTATTGATGGTCAGGGCAAGGGCAGCCTCGTGTTGATTAACGCACCGCAAGTCGTTTTCAGTGGCTTCATTGTACGCGGCAGCGGGCAAAGTTTGGCTCATGAAGATACTGGAATTGTCATTCAAGGATCGCAGGTAACGGTCAGCGATAACCGACTAGAAGATGTGATGTTCGGGATTTACTTCGCCGATGCATCTGGCGGATTGGCTCAGAACAACATCATTCAGGGCAAGCGACTAGAGGAAAGTATGCGCGGCGACGGCATCCGCGTGTGGTACAGCAATGATGTTCAACTTATCGGGAATGAAATCACCCACGGACGCGACACACTCATTTGGTATGCTGACAACATCACCATCCGCGATAATCACATCCACCATAACCGTTATGGTTTGCACTTCATGTATAACGAAAATGCGGTTGTGGAGAACAACATCATTGAAAACAATGCGGTTGGCGCATACATGATGTATTCCACCGGACTGGTGATGACTGGCAACCGTTATATCAACAACCGGGGCGCGAGTGGATATGGGATTGCGTTTAAGGATATGGATCATGCCCAAGTTGCCGACAATGTGTTTATCGGCAATGTGGCCGCCATTTACCTCGATAACTCCCCTTCACTCTATGACGAACACAACATCATCAGCCAGAATTTCATTGCATACAACGATGTTGGGCTAATGGGGCTTCCATCCGTCCAACGCAACATCTTTCAGAACAACACCTTCCTCGAAAACTATCAGCAGATCAGCGTACAGGGACGCGGCAATCTCCTCGGCAATATTTGGAATCAAGATGGCATTGGGAACTATTGGAGCAATTATGTCGGCTATGACCGCGATGGTGATGGCATCGGCGACATGCCGTATCGCGCTGAAAAACTGTTTGAAAGCCTGGCCGACAGTGAACCCATTCTCCGCTTATTTGCTTTTAGTCCTGCCAGCCAAGCCATTGACTTTGCTGCATCGGCGTTTCCGTCGTTACGTCCAGACCCAAAGGTCATCGACGAAGCACCCCAAATGCACTACATCTTGCCCGCTGGCATCCCAGAATCATCTCCGGGTGTGTCCCTACCTTTTCTAGTTTTCACGCTATTTTTGCTTGGAACGGGCATTACCATATGTGTTTTCACATTGCGCGGCAGTGGGGAGCATCGGTCATCACGGAAATCTTTGGAAGCGGTTCAGACAGGGGCATAAGCAGGAAAAGAGACAACCATGATTATTGCGAAGAACTTAACCAAACGCTACGGCAAAATCACTGCCCTGAACAATGTTTCCTTCACTATCGAAGCCGGTGAAGCAGTCGCATTATGGGGAGCAAACGGGGCAGGTAAAACGACAACACTGCGCTGTCTGTTGGGTGTTCAAGGCTTTGAAGGCGAATTAACAGTTAATGGCATCAATGTGAGCCGCAATGGCAAAGCAGCACGAGCAGCTATCGGCTACGTGCCACAGGAAGCGGCATTCTACGATATGACGGTTTTAGAGACGCTGCGATTTTATGCCCGCCTCAAAAAGACTGATCCCCAGCGCGTAAACGACGTATTGGAACAGGTACAGCTAACAGCTCATGGCAGCAAGCGCGTGAACATGCTTTCAGGTGGCATGAAGCAGCGACTGGCTCTAGCTGTTGCCCTGCTGGCCGATCCGCCCGTATTGGTGTTGGATGAGCCAACCGCCAACCTCGATGTGAAAGCGCAGCGGGACTTCATTCACACAGTACAAATGCTCAACCAATCTGGCAAAACGATTGTTTTCTCTTCTCACCGCCTCGATGAAGTCATCGCACTTGGCAGTCGCGTGATTGTGTTATCCGACGGTGAATTGATGCTTGAGTGCCGCCCTCACGAACTGGCGGAAAAACTAGGACTGCATCGTTGGTTGCGTATTTGGGTGGCGACCCAACACAAAGAAAACACATTGAAGGTTCTTGATGAACAGGGTTTCACTTATATGCCAAATGGTCGAAGTGTATACGTCCAAGTCAATCTGGGCGGCAAAATTGCTCCCCTACGCTTGCTGGAAATGGCAAGCATTCCGGTTGAAGATTTTGACTTGATTGACGGTGAGTTGGTCATACAGGAGGAAAATCATGGCTGATTTTGCCAATATACAGGCGATCATGTGGAAAGAACTCCGCGATGCCATGCACAATCGCTGGTTCATCGTCTTTACAATTGCCTTCGCAGGACTCGCGCTGGCGCTATCAGCCTTGATACAGCCGGGTGGAACACAGCTGCGGATGATGAGCTACAGCCGAACTGCTGCAAGCCTGATTAACCTCGTACTGTTATTTGTACCCCTCATCGGCCTAACCCTCGGCTCAGCCAATCTGACGGGTGACCGTGAGACGGGCGCTCTGGTCTATCTGCTGGCACAACCCGTCAGCCGGATAGAGGTGCTGCTCGGTAAATATTTCGGTATGGCAGGCGCGCTGCTGGCAACCCTGACGATGGGTTTTGGCGTAGCAGGTGTAGCTTTATCCCTTCAAGGCAGCATCCAGGATGCGGGCAGTTATCTATTTACAGTCATATTGGCGTATCTGCTGGCACTGGCGATGCTCAGCTTGGGTTTTTTGATGTCCACTATCGCAAAAAAGACGACAGCGGCATTGGGTGGTGCATTGTTCCTCTGGTTGCTACTGGTGTTCATCGGTGACTTGGGCATTATGGGGACAGCAATCTCGACGCAAATGCCAATTCAGACAGTGTTCTTCATCGCAGTATTGAATCCCCTGCAAATGTTCAAGATTGCTTCGATCTTAACCATTCAGGCCAATCTAGAGGTGTTGGGGCCAGCAGGTTTATATGCAACTGATCAGTTTGGCGGGCTGCTGCTGCCGCTACTACTGATGGGACTCGTGCTCTGGATTGTTATCCCTCTGCTGGGTGCCCTAACCCTTTTCTCGCGCCAAGAGAAATTTATCCTCAAAGGAAGTGCGCGATGAAATACCTACTTATCCTCTTTTTTGCCCTATTCACGTTATTAAGCCTGATCGGATGCGCTCAGGAAAGCGCTGCAATGCCCCAAGCTGATGTCGATATAGCCATACGGGTTGAACCAGAACCATTGACTGTAGGCAAAAGCACCCTCATTATCACCCTTACTGATAGCAGCGATTCCCATGTGGATGGGGCGAAACTCCAAATTCAGGGAAATATGGATCACGCGGGGATGACACCGGTGAATCGGGAAACAAGCGAAAGCAGCAATGGGGAATACCATGTGCCATTTGAGTGGACGATGGGCGGCGGTTGGATTGTGACGGTCACGGCAGAACTGCCCAACGGCGGCGAAGCCAACGACACCTTTGAGTTTTTCGTCGAGGCGGTATCCAGCGAAAGTGTGATTAACCGCCCCAGCAGTACATCAAACACAGCAGATGTGAATATTACCTATGAACCAGACCGCAATCCGGCAGTGCTTGGTGAGGCAACCATAATCGTCACGCTGACAGATACCGATGGCCTACCAATAACCGATGCAACGGTCTATGTTGTGGGCGATATGACCCATGCAGGCATGATGCCAATCTCTGGTAAAGGCACACACAGCGAAAATGGTCAGTACATTGTGCCGTTGGAATGGACGATGGCGGGTGACTGGATTGTGACAGTAACGGTCACGCTATCTGATGGCAGCCAACATGAGCAGCAATTTGATCAAGTAGTTGCGATGCCGTAATCACACTGGACTATCAATCAACTCAGCCTGATGGACACCTTGAGTCCGAGACTTTTCTATGGAGAATAATGATGTCGGAGCATCCACAATCACAAAACACAAAATCGCTGAATGCCGATCTTGTCGCTTTTATTATAATCTGCGTCTTTTCGGGGATTGGCTTACTCCTGTTTGCCAATATGAAATTGGTTCCACTACAAAGCAACGAAAACAGTGTTGAAGTAGCTCAAGTGGAAACGACGGCGACCCTGCCACCCAACACTCCTATTCCTCCAACGGCGACAGCAACCCTGCCGCCGACCAATACGCCTCCTGCCCCTACCCCGATGCCAACGGTGGCACTTGCTGAACCCCCTCAATCCGCTGTTGAGGCGAGTAGCGGCGAAAGTGCCGGCACTACCGATCCGGCACTGGTCTCGCAGGGTGAGCAACTTTTCATGCTGTGTTCAGCCTGTCATGGGCCAGATGGACGTGGTTTGCCAAACCTCGGTAAAGACCTTGTGGCAAGTGAGTTTGTAGCAGGGCTAACTGACCAGGAACTGCTGGATTTCATTAAGGTCGGTCGCCCAATTTGGGATCCACTGAATACAACAGGTATCGACATGCCAGGCAAAGGCGGTAATCCTGCCATGACTGATGACGACATTTGGGCAATCATAACGTACATTCGCGACCTTTCGGCACAAGCGGGTGATGCGGTAGAGGTATCTGCGCCCATAAGTGGTGCGGAGTTGGCTTACGATCCGGCACTGGTAGCGGAGGGTGAACAGCTTTTCCTGCTGTGTTCAGCCTGTCACGGATCGGACGGACGCGGCCTGCCGAACCTCGGCAAAGACCTTGTAATGAGCGAATTTGTAGCAGGATTAACTGACCAGGAACTGCTGGATTTTATTAAGACAGGTCGCCCCATTTGGGACACTTTAAATACCACTGGCATCGATATGCCCGCTAAAGGCGGTAATCCTGCCATGACTGATGAACAAATCCTTGCGATTATCGCTTATGTGCGATCACTGTCGGCAGGTGGCGGATAAAACCTTCACCTACAGGGAGTTTCTGCTTGATGGGTGGGTGAGGCAAGCAAACGCGAGCTCACCCCATTTCATCAACCGTCTTGAATTTTGCCCTATGCTTTAACAATTTATGTCTCGTGAAATGAATCCCTGTTGGGAATAAAACGATCACTAGGCTGATGACCGTTTTTATTACTATATCACACAGCACTACAACAAAAACAGTTATAGTATTATAATTACTAATAACGGTCAATAGGGACGAAAAACAGGCGCCAATGTATAGAATTCGCCTAAATGATGTTGTTTTTGGCAGCCACTACAATGGCTTCATTACGCGTTTCCACACCAAGCTTCGCCAGAATATTGCCAATATGGAATTTTACCGTCGAGAGGCTGATCGTCAGCGAATTGGCGACTTGATTGTAGCTCATGCCTCGCGAAATCAGCTTGATAATCTCAAGCTCTCTCGGGCTAAGGCCAGTGTTAGTTTGTAAACTAAGATTTGGCTGAAGGACTTTTTGCATCAAGTTGCTGTCGATGACAGAGTTTCCCTTAGCCACGGTACGAATGACATTCTCAAGTTCATCAACGGATGTGTTCTTTAAGATGTATCCAGCAGCACCGCTCTTCAGCATCGAATTAACGCTGACATCATCCTGAAAACTCGACAGTGCTAAAATCTTTATGCGCGGATTTTCAGACAATATTTGGGCTGTTGCTTCTATACCATCCATGACAGGCATCACCACATCCATGAGGATGATATCAGGCTGAAACTCAACACACAGCGTAATCGCTTCTTGTCCGTTGCTCCCTTGTGCGACCAATTCAAAATCATCAACAAAACTAATCATTTCAGCTAACGCTTGGTGAACCACACGGTGATCATCTACTATCATCAGGCGGATTGGATTTTGTTGCGTCATTATTTTTCGTCCTTAAATATATTTTTGTCCCCTGCCCGCTCTCACTTTTGATGCAAAAATCTGCGTTGATGCTGCGTGCCCGTTCGCGCATATTGCGGATACCAAATTGCACTTCCTTAATTATATTGCTGTCGAAGCCCACACCGTTATCTTTGATGATCAGTGAAAGCAGATGATTAGATTGCAGCAAACTCACTTTAACATGAGTCGCGCGGGCGTGTTTGGCGATATTGTGCAGTCCCTCCTGCGCGATACGATACACGACGATTTGCGCCTGCTCGTTGAGAACGATCTGCGTGTTGGTCTTAAAATCAACGGGGATCCCAGTTTTGCGACTGAAAACAATGCATAACTGTTGTATGAGCATTTCAAGACCAGTGTTGGTCAAAGTGTCTGGGTGAAGCTCGATCAGAATCATCCGCATCTGGTCTACCGCGCCACGAATCAAAGTGCTAATTCTTGTGGCATATTGCGCCACTATGTCTGGCTTATTGCGAATAGCTTTTGGCAGCAAATCCGCGTAGGTGCTGGCTGCAAACAAATCTTGATTGACGGCATCGTGAAGTTCTTGCGCCATACGCTGGCGTTCACGCAAGGTAGCAACAGACTGTGCTTGCTCGTACAGCCGAGCATTATTGATGGCGATGCCAGCTTGATTAGCAAAGGTGATTAACTGCTGTGCATGGAGGGGTGTAAAAAACTCTTTTTTGGAACTAAACACACATACAAAGCCAATCACGTTGCCCTCGACCACAATTGGTGAACCCAAAAATGCGCCCGTTTCCAGCTTATCTGTTGTCACCATCCAAGCAGGAGGGCGTTCAAGTTCAGGTACGATAATGCTCTCATGGCTATGAAACATCCGACGCAAGTATTCGTCATCTTGTATAGCAAAGCGTGTGCCTTGCAGTTCATCGCCTTTGGTGGCAGTGCTTTTGTTCTGCATGCCGACAACTTCGGCTTCATCCGCTTCAACCAATAAAATGCTGACATACTCATAAGCCACCGCTTTGCCGATGTTTGACAAGATGCGCTCTAGAACCTGATCGAGTGCCAAGCTGCTGTTAATGGCGAAAACAATATCCAGCAGGGCTTCGGCAAAGATGTTGCGCTCGGATTCTTTGGCTTCCATCTCTTTATAGGGTGTGATGTCCTTACCAACCGCATGAATCAGACCGGACAGACGCGGATACAACGTCCACAAATACCACCTTACTGTCTCATCAAAACCGCGAAAACGACAAACAAAACTGATAGGTGTATCGATGGATTCAAGATCCGATAGCGCATCCGGAACGGTTGAACGATCTTCCTCATGAACGAATTCTATGAACGGATGTTGTATGAACTGGTCGCTGTGGGCAGATAGAATTGCCGTTAGAGCGGGATTCGCTGTTTCGATTCTTCCAGCCATGTTAAGGATACAAAACAAATCCATCGACAACTCGAAGAACTGCGACTTGAGCGCGGTTTCATGTGGACTGGATACTTGCTGTTGCTCCTGTGGATCAACGTGTAACATATCGTTAGGATAGTCTTGAAAGCTTACAATAGTTTCACTTTAACATAGGATACGGAATGTAGACCCTATCTATTTATACAGGGGTGGCACTGTAGTAACTGCACAAAAATACAGCTTACCCTTCAGCAGATTTATCTATAAGATTAAATTCACCGTTCAAGGGTCTACTATTCGAAAATGTGGTTTTGATAAGTCTATCACCTCTATAATTAGTTAAGTTGACCTGCATAGGCCAGACAAACACTTATGCATTTCCGTCTCAAAATATAAGTTTAGAGTTCTTAGATAATACATATGATTAACTATAAGTTTTTGAGGCTATTTGTATTCATTTGCCTGTTTTTGCCTCTCATTAGCCACGCGCAAGACACCCCTACGCCTAATAATGATAACAATTTGAGCCGCGAAGATGCCATTCTCCGATGGGCAACCTACTTCTCGAACTCGACACTGACCAAAGAAGAACGCATCGCAGAACTGCGCTGGTTTATGGAAAGCAGTGAACAGTTTCGGGGGCACACGATTCTCTCTGTTGCCGAGGACATCGAGACACACTTTTGGGAACGCGACGTTCTTACCGTAGCCTTTGAAGAACTTACCGGGATTCATGTCGAACACGAGATCATCGGCGAAGGTTCGGTGGTCGAAAGGCTGGTTGAGCAGCAAACCACTGGGCGCCGCATCTATGATATCTACGTTAATGACGCCGATTTAGTAGGTACACATTTACGCACGGGCGGTGTGGTGAACCTGACAGAGTATATGGCGGGCGAAGGCGCAGCATACACCAACCCGTACCTAGACCTGGATGATTTTCTCAATTTGGAATTTGGGCAAGACTTCGAGGGTAACCAACTGCAACTACCCGACCAACAATTTGCCAATCTGTATTGGTTTCGCTACGACTGGTTCAGCGATCCATATATTCAGGCGCAGTTCGAGGACATCTATGGATATTCGCTCGGCGTGCCTGTGAATTGGGCGGCTTACGAGGACATCGCCAACTTCTTTACCTATGAGGTACGCGGGACGCCAGAGGATGAGCAAGGGTATATTAAAGGCGTCAAAGTCTATGGTCATTTGGATTACGGGCGCACATCGCCATCGTTGGGTTGGCGCTTCACTGATGCCTGGTTGTCCATAGCGGGTGTGGGGGATGTCGGTTTGCCGAACGGGCTGCCTGTTGATGAATGGGGCATAAGAGTCGAAAACGGCATTCCGGTCGGTGCATCTGTCGCTCGAGGCGGCGCAGCCAATGACCCGCCAGCAGTCTATGCGCTTGAAACTTACATCCGATGGCTGAACTTGTACGCGCCACCAGAAGCGCGTGACTGGGCATGGGTTGATGCCGGCCCACGTGCTGCACAGGGCGATATTGCACAGAGCATCTTTCAATACACAACCTGGCTATCTGATGCAGGCTTCCATGACCCAAATAGCCCTGTAACCGACGCGAACGGATTACCTTTGTGGCGGCTTGCACCTACCCCACATGGGCGTTATTGGGATGAGGGCATGAAAGTAGGGTATCAGGATGCGGGGAGTTGGACAATTCCAGTGAGCGTTGAAGGGCCACGCCGATCAATGGCCTGGCTTTGGGCACAGTTCGCGGTATCGCAAACTGTCGCGGTGGATAAGTTCATCATTGGCGGCACCCTCGTGCGTGAATCCACACTATTTTCGCAGTATCTATCTGAACATATTCAGGAGTATGGTGGACTCATTGAGTTTTACCGCTCCTCTGAATCGAACAAGTGGACAGGTACAGGGCTGAACGTGCCCAATTATCCTCTACTGTCTAACTTCTGGTGGCCGAACATAGCGCAGGCTATCGAAGGCGAAATCACCGCGCAACAAGCGATGGATAATATCGCCGCGCAAATGGATGATGCAATGAGCCAAATGCGTATGACCCACTTCTCGCCCGTTTTGAACGAACCACGCTCGCCGAAATATTGGTTGAGCCTACCCGGCGCACCCAAGGAAGAACGCCCACCGGAGACTCCGATCACCATCCCATACGAGGAGTTAATACTCCATTGGGAACAAACGGAGCGCGAACGATGACTGCAAAAGTGCAAATCAACCAAATACATATACGCAGTTTCGGTATTGGGACGAAAATTCTGTTGCCCGTGGGGGCAGTGTTTATCCTGTTGACCATTGGGTTGGCGATGCTCATCAGCGTATCCAACAGAAACAATCTCACCAGCATCAAGACGGCAGAACTGCAACGTATGTCGGGCATTTTGGCTAACATGGTCAACGAAATGATCGACAATGCTTCGCTCATCGCGCAGAGCATGGAACGCAGTGATCGTGTGACACAGGAAATCGCCCAAACTGCGCTGTTTGGCCTGTATTACGCCGACCCCGGCAATTATCTAAACCCATACAGCATCGCGGATACACCACAGCCGATCAACGAATTCGGCCAAACTTTCGCCCTTCAAGCCAACCTCAGCCTGCTTACCCAATTGCAGGTCAACTTGCAGACCAATGATCTGGATGGTATAGGCTTTTATCTGATTTCGCCCTTCAATATTGTGCCTGATGCTAACCCAACACTGGCAATCTGGATCGACCACGATGAGATTGTTATGAGGCGATTTGTTGAAAAAGGCAGCGACACCCAAGCGCTATATTATCAGGTCAGCATTGACGACTTTCAAACACCCAGTGCAGACTACTTTGACATTAGCTCGGTGTATTCATTAGAGCCACAGGCGTTTTACTCCGACCTGCAACTCCGGCAGGTGGATAGACCTGAGGTGGAAAGCCTCTCCCAAACCGATTATCGTCTGGACGCACCCGTTTCGCACGTCGCCTTTGATGGTAAGATTCCAATTCTGCGGACGATGTATCCTATCAGCGTCACACTGCCCCACCCTGAAACATGGGAAGATACCCTCATTCCAACGGGTATTCTGGTGCTTGAACAGCGTCTTGATGCCGAGACAATTGCCAGTTTCCGTAGTCGACTCGGTCTGGATCTGGGGTTCGCACGCGGCGACAACATTCTGATCACCAGCTTAATGAGCAATGCACAACCGTATCTCAACACCACTGACCAAACAATATCGCTAGATGATAATCACTACTATTTCGCGGGTCAGCCTACTGGCCCAGCAATCTACGATTTACGAGCACTGGTGTTCAGCCCCCAATCAGAAGTGCAAGCGCTCATTAACCAGCTACAGAGCCAGATATTCCTTATGGCAGCGCTGATCGTCCTTATCGGCAGTGTGATTGTATATCTCAGTATTCAAGTATTGGTGAGCCGTTCACTGCAAGTCCTGATGGGTGGTGCAAAGGAAATCGAGAAAGGTGAATTCTCCAGTCGTGTAACCTTACCCCGAAATGACGAGCTTGGACAGCTTGCCAGCGCTTTTAATACGATGGCAGCGCGGGTCGAGGAATTGATCGGATCGCTGGAAGAAAGAGTCGGGGCGCGCACTCGCGATCTCAAAGCAGCAATTGATGTTTCCCGCGAGATCACGACAGTTCTCGAACTCGAAAATCTACTGCCAGAAGTTGTCAAACTGACTGCCAATACATACCAACTCTACGCAGTGGCTGTGCTGCTACCGGACGAATCCCGCGAGAACCTTATCCTTTCTGCCAGCATCGACAGCGTCGGAAAACCATTCGCCAATACGACTGTGTTTCGGATCCCAATGCACAGCCGCCGCAGCATCATCGCTCAGGCCGCCAGCAGTCATCGTTCTATTGTAGTCAATGATGTGAGCAAATCTGAACACTATATGTTCGTTGATGAGTTATCCGAGACCAGATCAGAATTAGCCATTCCGATGATGCTTGGCGAACGATTCCTCGGCGTTTTTGATGTACAGTCCAGGCAACCGCACAGCTTTGGCGAGGAAGAAATTGCTGCGCTGGAGATTCTGGCTAAACAGACCGCTATCGCTGTTCGCAACGCGCAGATCTTTGAAGAACTACGGTTGGCAAGAGAGCAGGCAGAGCAAGCCAATCAAGCCAAATCTGCTTTCTTGGCCAGTGTATCTCACGAATTGAGGACTCCGCTCAACTCGATCATCAATTTCACCGAGTTCGTGCGACACGGCATGATGGGTCCGGTCAACCAACAGCAATCCGATACCTTACAAGAAGTCATCGTCGCCAGCCAACACTTACTGAACCTCATCAACGACGTTTTGGACATGTCAAAGATCGAATCCGGTTCACTGGTGCTGTACATTGAGGACGGCATAGACCCTCACAGCCTGCTCAATTCGGCTATTTCTACTGCGCACAGCCTGATTGGGGATAAACCCGTCAAACTGCTAACCAACATTGAAGAGCGCTTGCCAACCATACGCGCCGATAGTCAACGTATCCTACAAATCCTGTTGAACATTACATCAAACGCCTGCAAATTCACGTCTGAAGGGCATATCTCCTTCGAGGCCAGATCACAAGATGACCATATCTTAATCGCCATACGCGATACTGGGCCGGGGATTTCGCAGGACGACAAAGAACTAGTTTTCGGGTCGTTCCAGCAGACGGAAACAGGCTTGCGAACAGGCGGTGGGACGGGGCTGGGAAGCCCATCTCAAAAGTGCTGGCGGAAGCGCATGGCGGGCGCTTGTGGTACGAAAGTGAGATCGGCTGCGGCACAACGTTTTTCGTCTCGCTGCCGGTCTGTCTACCTAATCTCAATCTTTCAAATTAGTGTTTGCAGGAACGAGCCTCATGATGAGAAAAAGAAATCTGCTCTACGTCGAGGATGATCCCGGAAGTCGCAAAGTGATGAGCTTGTTGGTCAGCCGCCTGGACAAGGCCGTACAGTTGACCATCTTTGAGAACAGTACCAATTTTTTGGAACGAGTCGAAGCGCTGGAGAGTGAGCCTAACATCGTTTTGCTGGATATTCATGTTATGCCACACGACGGCTTTCGAATGCTGGAGATGCTGCGCGGCCACCCACGCTTTGCTGAGGTAATAGTGATTGCTCTGACCGCGAGCGTCATGAATGAGGAAATCAATCGTCTGAAAGAAGCGGGTTTTGACGGGGTATTGGCCAAACCACTGAACTTCCACACCTTTCCAGATACATTCGAGCGGATTTTATCCAGTGAGCGTGTATGGACGGTGAATCGCTAGCCATTTCATTATGGATAGGGGCTACTGGAACTTCGTTCTCGCTCTATGGCCTTCTACAGACCCTATCTTTTAGTACAGGCCACCTGCTCTAAAGAACCCTCCCTAAAGACAGCTTACCGCGCCACCATCCGATATCTATAATCTCAACAATAACGGGATCAGGAAAGCTGAGCGGATGGACTTGCAAGGGAAATGCATCTTCGTTGTCGAGGATAACATCGGCAACTTAACCATTACCAAAACACTGCTTGAAGCTCATGGTGCGCTCATCGCCACACATCGCTCCGGCCACGATGTCATGCCACACCTGAAAAGCTTTCTCCCTGTGGATTTGATTATCCTTGACCTGATGTTACCAAGCGGTGTCACGGGCTACGATATTTTTTCCGCCATCCGCACAGAGTCCGAATTCGATCATGTCCCGATCATCGCTATGTCCGTGATTGACCGCTCGAAAGTCGTGCCACAGGCAAAAGGGCGTGGCTTTTCCAGTTTCATCAGCAAGCCCATCAACTTCCAGCAGTTCCCAAAACAGATCGCGGACATTATCGCGGGGGCGAATATCTGGTAGGACGGCTCACAAAAGAAAGATGCACCGATGGGAATAGCCTTAAAGAATATTTTTAAAACAACAGACGGCTATAAAACTTTAAATAATCTGGATTTCGCTATTGAAGACGGCTCGTTCGTGGCTGTTGTCGCACCAACAGGCACCGGCAAAACGACACTCTTGCGCATAATGGCGGGATTAGAGAAGCCTGAAAAGGGCGTTGTTTTAGTCGATGAACGCGATGTAACCAAAGTTCATGTTCGCAACCGCAACGTAGCAATGGTCTACCAGCAATTCATCAACTATCCCTCCTTAACTGTGTACGAAAATATTGCTTCACCACTGAGGGTAAGCGGACATCCCAAACAGGAGATCGACCAGCGTGTGCGTGCAGTCTCTGAACAACTGCGGATTGCTGATCTGCTGCCGCGTCTGCCACAAGAATTGAGCGGTGGTCAGCAGCAGCGCGTCGCTATTGCGCGGGCACTGATTAAAGATGCACGGCTGATACTGCTCGATGAACCGCTGGGGAATCTGGACTACAAGCTGCGCGAAGATTTGCGCGTTGAACTCAAGCATCTGGCGACAGAACGTAACACCATATTCGTCTATGCCACACCCGAACCCATCGACGCCCTGATGATGGCCTCGCAGGTTGGCATCTTACACGACGGTAAAATCATCCAATACGGCCCGATGGAAAGCGTTTATAAGCAGCCCAACCACATCAAATCCGGCGAGTATTTCAGCGACCCACCGATGAACTTTTTACGCTGCGATGTGCACGACGGTGAGGCGATAGTGACACCCAATTTTCGCATTCCATTAGCCGCGATGGTGGTGGATTTGACGCCGGGGAATTATATGCTTGGTATTCGTGCTCATCATATCACTGTCAAAAGCGAAGGCAACATTCCCTCAAACGGTATCACCATTGATGCAAAAGTGGAGTTAGCCGAGGTTGTTGGATCAGATATCACCATGCATCTGTCACATCACAACATCAAATTTATCGCCCTATCACAAGAGTTTCGACATTTTGATCTCGATCAGCGTGTGCTGGCATCCTTCAACCCACGTCAAATTCATGTATTCGACATCAACACTGGACACATCATCAGCGGCGCGGCGGAGACACGTTAACGATGGCAACGATTGAACTGGTAGATATTGCCCACGCCTATGTCCCTGATGTGTACGCTGTACAGAATATCAATCTGCGCTGGGAACATGGTGCGAATAGTGCACTGCTGGGGCCTTCTGGCTGCGGCAAGACAACCCTGCTGAAAATTATTTCTGGTCTGGAGCGACCCACTAAAGGACACATTCTACTCGACGGTAAAGAGATCAACCACCTGACACCCAAAGAGCGCAACATCGCGCAGGTGTTTCAGTTCCCGGTGGTCTATGAAACACTGAGCATCTACGACAACCTCGCCTTCCCGCTGCGAAATCGCACAGTCCCGGAGGCAGATGTTCGCAAACGGGTTCACGAAATCGCGGAACTGCTGGAACTATCCGACAAGCTTAAACTCAGTGCTGCCGCACTCAGCGCGGCTGAGAAACAGTTAATCTCTTTGGGGCGCGGTGTGGTGCGTGATGATCTGGCGGCTGTGCTGCTGGATGAACCCCTCACGGTAATCAACCCCCAGCAAAAATGGCATTTACGGCGCAAGCTCAAGCAGATGCAGCAGCGCTTCGAAATCACCATGATTTACGTCACACATGATCAGCACGAAGCATTGACCTTTGCCGATGAGGTGACGGTAATGAATATGGGACTGGCACTGCAAACAGGTAGCCCTAAAGGACTGCACGATCGTCCAAAAGCACCATTCGTCGGCTATTTTATTGGCAGTCCCGGCATGAATATTTTCGACGCGGTTTTAGAAGGCAATCTTGTTCGAGCAGAAGCTTATGTTCTGCCTATACCCGATGCCATCGCTAACAAATTAGCAGGCTACCCTTTGAAGATCGGCATTCGCCCGGAATTCGTCGAAGTGCTCCCAACACAAAGCCCAAACACGCTGCGATGCAAGATCGATGCAGTTCACCTTACTGGCCCATCAAAAATCCTTGACCTCAGCGGCGGCAATTTGCATTTCAAGGCGCGTGTGCCCGACACATCAACCCTTCAAACAGGGGACACTGTCTGGGCAGGTTTTCCAAACCAATGGACAATGCTCTACGCTGATGATCAGGCGGTTGCCCTACCCACACAGGTTGAGGAGAATGGTGCATCATGAATAGTCGCAACAACCGGGCATGGCTGTTTGTGCTGCCCGCGCTGCTCGTGGTAGCTATCAACGCTTTCATACCATTCATCACCATCATCAACTATTCGGTGCAGGACATTCTACCGGGTCTCAAACCGATCTGGTTGGGTCTGGAGAACTACCAAATCGTACTGCAAGATCCACTGTTTCGGGGGGCATTCGTGCGCCAAGTGGGATTTTCATTCCTGATACTACTCATCGAAATCCCGCTCGGTGTGCTCATTGCTACCGCCCTACCCAAGCGCAGTTGGGTGGCAACCCTATCGTTGATCGCGCTCGGCCTGCCCCTGCTCATCCCCTGGAATGTGGTGGGTATCATCTGGCGTGTGTTTACACGGTCAGATCTGGGACTCGTGCCACTGTTCTTCAATGCGCTGGGCTACCAATACGATGTGGCACTAAACCCCGTGGATGCCTATTGGACGGTAGTGGTTATGGATGTGTGGCATTGGACGCCATTAGTGATACTGCTATGTTACGCAGGATTGAACGCTATCCCTGATGCCTACTATCAAGCTGCCGAGATTGATGGCGCATCACGCTGGCGCACGTTTCTTTACGTCACACTGCCACGCTTAAGGAGTGTGCTCACTATCGCTATCCTGCTGCGCTTTATGGACTCGTTCCGCATTTACAGTGAGGTGTTCATGCTGACAGGCGGCGGCCCCGGTACAGCGACAACGTTCCTCAGCGATGTGTTAGTACGCAAGGCCGTCGGCGGTTTCGAGTTTGGTTATGCAGCAGCACTATCACTGGTTTACTTCTTAGTCATTCTCATGATCTCATATGTATTTTTCCTTGTGCTGACCCATATCGGTACGGGGTCGAATGCAGCGCCTAAGCAGGCAGAATAAGGTGTAGTTATGAAATCACGTCGTCGTTTATGGTCATATGCAGGGCTGGTCGGCTACTTCTTATTCTTATTTGCGCCTGTGCTGTGGATGCTGTCGATGTCGTTCAAGACCAACGCGGAAATTCTGACAGAACGCACGATTTTTCCACAGCAGTTCACACTGCCGAACTATGGCGAAATTCTGTCTCAGCCGCTATGGCGTGAAAGCTTTGGTAATTCACTGGCTTACGTACTGTTGAACACCGCTATCACATTGGTTGTATCCGTTCCGGCGGCATATGCATTCTCACGTTTCAGCTTTACAGGCGATAACCACCTATTCTTCTGGCTGCTGACCAATCGTATGGCTCCAGAAGCGGTTTTTCTGCTGCCATACTTTCAACTGTATTCGGCCATCAATCTGTTTGATACGCCGTTGGCTGTCGCGCTTGCGCATACTGTGTTCAGTATCCCGCTCGCAATCTGGATTTTGGAAGGCTTCATGTCCGGAATTCCGCGGGCGATTGACGAGACAGCCTATATCGATGGTTACTCATTTTTCGGCTTCTTTCGTAAGATCTTCCTGCCTTTGATCGGCCCCGGCATTGGTGTTGCGGCATTTTTCTCATTTTTATTCTCGTGGGTCGAACTGCTCATGGCGCGCACCCTGACAGGTGTCAACTCTAAGCCTATCGCGGTAACGCTCTCTCGCAGCTTGGGCGCGGAAGGTTGGGATTGGGGAGTGATCGCAGCGGCAGGTGTTTTGATGATTATCCCCGGTGTGATCCTGATCTACTTTGTCCGCAATTATCTGGCCAAAGGCTTTGCGCTAGGGAGAGTATAGGCGATGGACTTGTTATGGATGCAGTGGACACCGACAACAATTGTGCTTTTTATTGCCGTAATTGCGACGCTGACAGTGATGGTGATATGGGACATTCGCACCCCCAGTATTCGGCGGAAGGGCTTTTTGCCTATCGGCTTTGCACGGGGTGAACGACTATTCCTGAGCGTCGTGATATTTTTGAGTACGTTCGTCTTCTGGATGGCATTCCTGCCAGACACGAACGTTGAATATGCTTTACCCGTTGCGGCGGTACTGATTGTTATTATGGTTCGGTGGGGTTAGAAACCTGAATCGGCACGATGCGAAGGGTGGTATCCAGCGCGAACTGTCCACCCCTCACACCACAAAGCAAGTATAACATGAGGTCTTTGCTGGCAGCGATAGAGGTAAAGGATTTGAGCATCAACTGAGTAAAGGAGGCAGCTTATTACGAATACCAGATGACATTAGCGGGTACTTTGATCTGTACACAAGATATGTTTAGTGTTTAGGAGTTTAAAGCATGAAACGCTTACAACTACTGCTTCTATTGGCTTTGGTAGGTGTCGGTCTATTTTCGGTAAGTATCTCATCAGCACAAGATGACTGGCGAGCACAAGCGTTGGCCGCGGCGGAACGCTGGATTGACGAAGAATTCCAGCCAAGCACCATCAGCCGGGAAGATCAGCTCACGGAAATGCAATGGTTTATCGACGCCTGCGAACCATATCGCGGGAAGGAAATTCGCTCGACGGCAGAGAATATCCGTACTCACGTCTACGAATCGGAAGTCCTCACGCGGGCCTTCCAGGAAATCTGTGGCATTACAGTTATCCACGACATCATCGGTGAAGGCGATGTGGTGGAACGCCTGCAAACACAGATGAACTCCGGCGAGGTCATCTATCACATCTATGTTAACGACGCCGACCTGACCGGGACACACCTGCGCTATGGGCAGACGGTTAATCTGACAGAGTATATGGCCGGTGAAGGTGCGGCTATTACCAGCCCGTATCTCGACCTGGCTGACTGGATGAATCTGGAGTTTGGCGAAGACTATGACGGCAATCTGCTGCAACTGCCCGACCAGCAATTCGCCAACCTGTATTGGTTCCGCTACGATTGGTTCACCGACCCATTCATTATGGAACAGTTCGAAGCAATCTACGGTTATCCGCTAGGTGTACCGGAAAACTGGGCAGCCTATGACGATATCGCCAACTTCTTCACCAATGAAGTGCGCGGCACGGAAACAGACGAACCGGGTTACATCAACGGCGTCAAAGTCTACGGCCATATGGACTACGGCAAGAAGGACGTTTCGCTCGGTTGGCGCTTCACTGACGCCTGGATGAGCATCGCGGGTGTAGGTGATGTTGGTTTGCCAAACGGAATCCCGGTGGACGAGTGGGGCATCCGGGTTGAGGACTGCCACCCAGTCGGCGCTAGTGTAAGCCGCGGCGGTGAGGTCAATGGGCCAGCAGCAGTGTATGCACTGCAAACTTACATCGACTGGTTGTATGCGTATGCCCCGCCTCAGGCTGCTTCCATTACGTGGAGCGAGTCCGGCACGATTCCTGCCGAAGGCTACAGCGCGCAGATGATGTTCCAGTACATCACATGGCTGTCTGACCCATTGTTCCACTCAGGCGAGATGGTTGACAAGAACGGTGATCTGGTCTGGCGCGTTGCCCCGACGCCGCATGGCCGTTACTGGGACGAAGGGATGAAGATCGGTTATCAAGATGCAGGAAGCTGGACAATCCTCACCAGCGTCGAAGCTTCTGACCGTGACGCAGCTTGGTTGTGGGCACAGTTCGCCACATCCAAGACAGTTGACCTGAAAAAGTTTATCATCGGCGGGACGCCTGTACGTCGTTCGACAGTGTTCAGCGATTACTTGACCGAACATGCGGCGGAATATGGCGGCTTAGTCGAGTTCTATCGTTCTCCGATTGAAAATCAGTGGACGGACTCTGGGCCGAACGTTCCCGATTATCCGCGTCTCGCCCCACTATGGTGGGAAAATATCGGATCGGCTATCACGGGTGAAGTGACCTCACAGCAAGCGCTCGATACGTTGGCGGAACAGATGGATGCAGTTATGGCACGGCTCGAACGTGCCGGTATGCCCACCTGCGCACCGATCATGAACGAACCACAAGACGCACAAATATGGCTTGATGCACCGGGTTCGCCTAAGCCAGAACGCCCCGAAGAAGAACCCGTCACTGTACCTTACGAAACGATGTTGGAACAGTGGACAGGTAGCGATTCGTAAGACTGCCCATCATCATATGGCACCGAACCGCTCAATCTAAGCTTAAACAAGGTTAGGTTGAGCGGCTCTCTTGTCGTTATGATCACTATACAAATGCGAAATGAATACCCACACATGAAAGATGCGGTTTTCCATTTCTCTACCCGCTTCATCACAATAGAATACATCTCCATCCTCAGTTCAACAAACGTTTCCCCCGTGATTGCCCTTCGTTTTGTCGTTGAGAACCATTTCGCCTATACAATCAGAAAAAAGCTATTCACTGAAATGGGATATTATGGCACGACGCATACGGTGGTTACTGACAATCGTTTTTCTTCTGGTTGTCCCGGTGATTTCGTTACTGGCACAAGAAGGCGCCCCTGAAGGAATCTATGGATTGGTGGAGGTTGATAATGCGGAGGTGCGGGCGGGGCCGGATTTCGCTTATCCCGCTGTCGGGCAACTGCCGCGCGACTCTCCCGTCACTATTCTTGGACGGGCTGGTGATTTCTTCCAGCGGTGGGACGGACGGCAGTGGTTACAGATTCAATACGGGGACAGCCCAGCATGGATTTACGCGCGACTACTGCGAACGAGCGAAGCTTTTAATTCGATTCCGCCAACCGGACGCATCCTGCCGCGGGATGCAAATGGCCGCGTGCCGGAAGAATTTGACCTGACCACTGAAGTCTGTTCGCAGTGGCGAGGTGATTTTACGCTGAGCGGAAACTTCATGGTTGGGGACAACAAACTGACTGTCACCTATCCCGGTTTGGTGGGCGCAAATGTGTACAGCGTGATCGTCATTTCGCCCAGCGGGGCACGGCGGGCATTTGACAGCACAACCACTACTTCTATCATTGACATCGGTTTCCTGCTGCAAGAAGGTGGCACCTACACATGGCGTGTTGCTCCCTATTGGACAAACTCCTCGTCTCGGTATAACTGGCAGCAAGTGTGTCTGCTTCGCACAGGGGGTACCTTTGAAAAACCAGATACAACACCACCCACCGCAACACCCCGTCCATAGCCAATAAATCGGCGGTTCGTTACAAAACAAAGGGAGGGAGTAGCACCCTCCCCTACAAGCTCCCATCAGTTGAATGAGAATTTATCTGCGGCTCTGAACAATTTCCTCAACACCTGCCAAGCGTTCCAGTTCTGCGTTTAAAATTATCTTGGCGTTGATGGCATCGTCGCGGGCATCGCCAACCACATCGGGCGACAAAACGCCGCAGTGGTTAATGGGGTCGATGGAATCGTTGAGGTAATCAATAGCATCCGTCACACGGGGAACGAGGCGTCCAAGTTCCGGCAATTCCTGTACATCCTGAACGTTATAGTCATAAGCCAGCACAGCAGCAGGTGGTTCGCAGGGTTTGACCGCACCGCGAAAAACATCCCACCAAAAAGATTCCAGAATAACGGCTATGTCTCGCTTTTCGGTGATAAAGACACGCAAGCGGTCAATCTGAGCCTGCTGGATTTCCACGGGCACAATAATGACGGTTGCAGTCTGAAGCGGTGGCAGGCCAACGGCTTCCGGGATCGCCATCACATCTGGCTTACGGGTGGCATAGCCGATTACCCAGCCATCGTAGCCGAGATAATTGACATGCAACCATGAGCCATCCTGATTACGTTCCAGAACCGGAATAGTCACAAGGGGCGGTATATTGATGATGAGGGGGCTAAAGCGTGAGGGCGATTGACGCAGCGCCAGCCCTTCCAGCAAATATGCACCGAAAGCAGGCGCTTCTGTCAGAGGATTTGGCCCAAGCACACCTGTCGATAGATCGCCCAAAGGCAGTTCTTCCGGCTTAAAATCCCATTCCAACAGGTCGTTGAATACCCACCCCAGATTGGTCAGACGACCGGGACGGCGCACCTCGAACCACAAACCATCCAGACTACGACTGACCACATCTACAGGATCATCACGGAATAAAGAAGCAACCATATCGGCCTCTTCAGCCGGCAGGGCGCGGGCGAAGGCGCTATCAACCTTCAAGGTTGCACTAAAATCAGGCAGATCCTGCGCCTGTACTACCATCGAGAAACAAGCCAGAATTAAGAGCAAAAACAGCTTTTTTCTCATGGTGCAACGATCCAATCCCGCATATTCCAGAACGGCAGACCAGGATAAGGGGTAACCCCGGCGATGCCTCTGGAGGCGATCATATCCTGAGTCGCATAAAGCCAGATATAGGGTTGATCTGTTTGTAGAACGGACTGAATATCACGATATATATCTGCCCGCGCATCGACATTACAACCGGGTAAGTTGAGCCCCTGACTCATTAACTCATCGACTTCAGGGTTAAAGTATGAGCCAGCGTTACTGCCGGTATAGAGCACATCATTGATACGGGTGAATAAAGTTGTTCGATCCGGTTCGGTTGGATAACGCTGCGTTTGCCCTGCCATATAGGCGTCAAACTGCTGGTAACGCGCTTCGTTCAACACCGAATCGGTATCCATGACACGCACATTCACACTTATGCCAACTTCAAAAAGCTGCGCCGCAATCAAGCTAGCTGCAATTTCGCGGCGGCCATTGCTAGCCACCATCAGATCAAAATACAGACTACTTCCTGATGAGGCGTACAGGCAGTTGACGCATTCTCGTACGCCATCCCGATCTCTATCGCGCCAACCTGCTTCGTCCAGCAGACGTTCCGCAGTTCGCAGGTCATAAGCAGCGGGCTTGAGAGAATCGTTGGCTGCCCAGGTAAAGGGTATGCGATTAGAAGCCAGCGGCGTTCCATAGCCCAATAAGGCCGTATCGATCAACGCATCAACGTTTATCGCCATTTGGATGGCCTGACGGATACGAATATCGCTGAAGATGGGATGCTGTCCCTGTTCCAGCGCTACGCCATCCCCGTTAAACGCGCCGCGCGGCAGTCGTGGATTTGCCAGATTGAAGGCAATGAAATCCAAAGTGCTGCCGGGAATTTGAGCGATCTGAAATTCCGGGTTTGCCAGCAAATTATCCCGATTTTCGTAAGGCGGGTTGATCAGTATATTGCTGCCGCCGGACAGGAAAAACTGGGTTTCATCCATCCCCGGCTCAAGATCACGGTAGATGAAAGCGGTTTCGCCATCCTCAGTTGCCAGCCGGATTTCCTCACCGGGAACCCATTCGGCAAAACGGAGCATTCCGGCTGTTACGGTTGGCGCGGTATTGAAAGCGCTGCGGTTGATGACCCTGAAGCGGAAATTCGGATAAAAATCTCGCCATGACTTGTACCAAGTCGCCAAATCGCCGTCGCTGCCGAAGTCATCGACGGTTTGCTGAAAAGTCGGGTCAAAAACATGGGCGGGGATGATCGGAAAAGTCGTGCGGGCGGGGATGGCACAATTGGTTTCGTCATAGGCGAACTCAATGGTGTGTTGATCGATGATCCGTGCGGCTGTGATGCGGCTGCCAATCCCGCTGAAGGATGAATCCAGGACACGACTGGTCAGTGCCAGATAGCTATAGAAAACATCATAAGCCGTTACAGGTGTGCCATCGCTCCAAGTGAGGTCATCACGCAGGCGTAGCTGCGCTGGCGAACCACTTGGGGCAGCGGCTTCGACCGCGAGGCCATAATTGTCAGGCGCAGCGGCAGTTGGCAAACCTGTCACTGGATCTAAAGCATAGAGCATCGGAAACAGAAAATCGGTAATGCGGCGGCAGAAAGCATTGGTACATACTAAGGGATTTAGTGAGCCGATGTTGTCTGTGCCGATTGGATTGCCCTCGATCACCACGCCGCGACCATCTCCATAAACGACGGATGAAACTGGCAGGAGATTGACCAGCGCGAATAAAATCAGGCTCAGGATAGGGCGTTTCATGAATACGCCTCTCATTCCGCCGGAGTCAATAGTGGCAACCACACCGCAAAACTGCCATCGCGCAAGCTGTCGTCAACTGCGGTCAGCACTTCGTTGGGTGTACCAGCGGGTAAGGGATTATTGGCTCCAGAAATCTCTACATAGGTCTGATAGCTTTGTGCTGCCAGCGCCGAATAGACAGCGGCCAGCGAAGCATGGGGGGTGCTGTATTCGGCGTCCAAGTCAATCGCCTGCTGGAAATCGGCCATGGCGAGATCGAAGTTACCTTCTGCCGCGTGAACAATGCCCCGATTGTTGTAGGCGATGGCATTTTCAGGATCGAGCGAAATCACCAGCGTAAAATCGTTAATCGCCAAGCCGAAATTGCCGAGACGGGTGTACAGCGTACCCCGATTGTTGTAAGCAGCAAGCAAGGTTTCGTCCAACTCAAGCGCCTGTGCGTAATCAGCCAAGGCGGCATCACTATCCAGCAGTGCAGCGTAGGCATATCCGCGCTTGGCATAGGTGGATGCGTAGGCTGGGTCAAGATCAATGGCGCAGGTATAAGCTTTGATGGCACCTGCAAATTCTTTCCGTGCGAACCGCGAGTCCCCCAGCCCGATGTAGTAAGTTGGGTCGGCATTGGCGATGATCGGCTCGTCGCACTTTTCTTCCTCAGTTGTTTGTGCCATCAGCCCACCTGTTCCGGTTAAGAACAGGCAAGCCACCAGCAACCATAACGAATTTCGCATAACGGTCTCCGTTCAGGTTAGCCCTCTAGCGAGAAATCTGCGACCAAGAGCCACGTTCCATCGTCCAGCCGAAGGTCAAATGTGAACTGCGATTGCAGCACACCCGCTGCGCTCTGAATACGGGCATCACCACTGCCACCCGTCAGGTAGAGATATTTGTTGTAGTTGTCGCGCGCCCGTGCTGAGTACATCACACCCAAAAGTGCGTAAGCGCGTGCATCCAAAAAGTCGTACTCAATGGCAGGTGCATCCGCCGGACGATTGGGGTCGGTCAAGCGAGCATACACATCTTCAATGCCAGAGATTTCGATGGCCTCTTGCAACATAGAAATGGCATTGTCGTAATCTGCGCGGATGGCGTAGAGCACGGCGCGATTGTTCAGCCCCAAAATGGAATCGGCATCCAGTTCCAGAACGCGGTCAAAATCGCTTTCGGCTTTATCGAGGTCGCCGATGGCCGCATACACAATGCCCCGATTGTTGTAAGCATTTAGCAGATCAGGCTGAAGCTCTACCGCACGGGTGTAATCCCGAATAGCGCGGTCGTATTCCTGACGACGAATATAAGCCGCGCCACGAACCATGTAGGCGGGAATATATTCCGGGTTCACGACACGAATCACACAGGTGAAACTGAGGATAGCGTCACTCAGCAAGCCAGAATTGAAGTAGCCAAACCCCTCACCCATATAGTAACTGGTACGGACGCTGGTTTCTTCGCCATCGAAGGATGGGCAGACAGGCGGCGGTTCAAGTGTTGGCGTTGGCTGAGGCACCGGAGTCACGGTTGCATCCTGAGCGCCAACCGGAATGGACATCACCATCAAAACTGTCACAATCATCATGAAAACTAAAAACAGACGTTTGAACATCATACTCTCCTATGGATTAGATGAATTATTCCCGGCAAAGGTTTCTAAAAGTGGGTTACGCACACGAAGCGGTTCCAGCAGTGACGATGCCAAAATCAGATTGCGCTGGGCATTTTCAAGCTCGACAAGTGCCGCATCAATGTCTTCCTGCGTAAGCGACGGATCGGTGCTGTTGCAAAGATCGACAAAGGCAGAGATTGCCAAGTTGATGGAGGTGATAGCGGCATCCAAAGCCCTAACTGCTGGCAAGAAATCCGTTTCGCTTTGTACGTCAGCATCCGTCAATAAACGGCGGGCGTAGGTGGGGATGGGGTCGCAGGTGACGGTTGCGCCCTGATTTAACTGCTGCCACACGCCGTCAATCTGTGAATAACTGCCAATGGTGATGGCAAGATTTTCCTGTAATTGCAAGATCAGGCGGCCATATGGAAACAGATAGGCAGCATCAAGCAGTCTCAGATAGTTCCCACTAATAACACGAATATTCCAGGCACCGACCCAGTAGAGCTGATCCTGATACTGAATCTGGAAGCGGAAAAACCCTTGTCCTCCCAACCGTCCGGTGAGTTCGACTTCGGTTCCAGCAGGCAGCGTCCCTACCTGATCTTCGGGCGTGATCTGTGTTCGATAGATTGGTGTCTCGCGGGTGGTTCTGCCAATCGCCCCGGCACGGCGCACAAACGGTACAGGGTTTATGCCATCGACAGGTAAGATGGTTACATCACCACTCCACACCAACAGGTAAGATGCAATCCAACCAAGTTCGCCGTCATAATCAACCTGTATCCAGCGGGTATCCGCTGTGCGCCCAACCGCTTGCAGGGTCATTACCGGATCTACGATGGTGATGCGATCAAAATCTCGCCCTGGCCCGGTACGCAGGGAAACAAAATCCTGCGTGGTGACATAGACCCCGGTGTTAAATTGGCTTTCTTCTTCCATGGGTTCGTCCTGAGCAGAAACCACCAGCAAACTCAACATCAGGAGAAGGACAGTCCCAATCAGCCTTTTCATTGTGGCGCTCCTGTCCAGATAATCGGTGCGGCAAGCTCATCAGTCAGGATGGTGATATAACCAGTCTGTGTATCCAGCACCATCGTTCGGGGCTTCTGATACTGATACTGCGTTTCCAGAGGAATGGGTGTCGCAGTCGGCAGCGGTGTAGGTGTCGGATCCTGTGGCGTCGGGGTATATAAGACCGGGAATGTATCGCCCTCTATGGGGAGCGGGATACGAAACACGATATAGCGATTATCCGGCGACCAGAGGAAGGCATCTCCAAAAGGCTGGGTTCCGGTTTCGGGGATACAGTAGCGCCGGATCAGACCCGTTTGGCTATCCCAAATACTGATTTTGGGCAAGAGTTGGTGGTTTTCAACCCGACGGAGATATTCATCCTCATCCAAGGCTGTCCAACGCACACGATAGCGACCATCCCGCGACCATAAGCCCTCTGGCAGGTCACCCATAATCTCGTGTTTTCCGGTCGCCGGGTCGAAGCGATACCAACGCTGGTCAGATGGGTACTGGTAATAGAGGCTTTCCCCTAAAGGATGCCACTGATAATTTAAGCCACCATTGACACGGGCAAAATAGGTCGCTGTGTTCGTCTGGCGGTCGTAGATGTAGTATTTCTGCTCTCCTGCACCGCTATCGGTACTGAGCAGCCAATACTGTTCGACCAAGGGCTGCAACGCCAATGCATTGGTTGGCAGATTATTGATGGTTGGGGCTAAAGGCGGCAGGAAGGGTACGGTTTCAAAGGCGCTGATCGTGTCAAAACGCCGCACCAATGTGACCGGGTTTTCAAATTGTTCCGGTAAAAATCCCTGATAACGATATTCAAGGGTATTCAGGCCAATCCAATCAAACTGGGATGGCCATGCTGGACTTTCTACCCCTTCAAACAGGACGGTTACTGCACTGCCATCCGGTCGCGAAACACTAATGACATTGGATTGATTGAGCATCCAATTCTGGTCGAAGGAAAGCCGACATGTACCCTGAAGCAAACAAGTTGGCAGAGCGTCATCGTAGATAATGCCACCTGTCGCTGCATCAAGCACCATCAACCCGCGTCCATAATCAGGCGGAGCAAATATGCGCCCGTTAGCAGCATATCCCGGCGCTGGATTATTGATGTTATAGAGTGTATTTGCCGGACAAACATCCTCAACCTTGCCGTTCTGTGCCAGTGTGGTCGTCGCTTCGGCGGCAGGCGGCGGTGTGGTCGTGACGGTTGGGGTCAATGTAGGTCGTGCCTGCCCCGCATATTCAAAAGGCGGCGTGGCTGTCGGCGGGAGCGAAATCGTACGCGGTGTGGCTTCCTGTCCCGCAATAGCGGTGGCTGTTCCGGCTGCGAGCATACTCTCATAAGGGACGCCCAACCGGTAAATGTTGATGAAGCCATATTCATTGGTCATCGCCAGCAGTCTTCCGTCCGGGCTGAGCTGACCATTTCCGCCGGGATAGAACTGGTTTTCGCGTTCAAACGCCCGCAATACCAGATCAAGCGGACGAGAAGTATCCTGTACAGGGGTCAAATAATTGCCAATCTGCCGTTCACCGGTTTCGATGTCAATGAGCATGACTTCTATGCGCTGCTCAAAGCCGGAGTCAACTGTGATCGGGCCTGAAT
>JAIOHM010000171.1 GCA_019912965.1 Anaerolineae bacterium | reverse complement strand
CCTACCCTTAAAACTGTCGTCCTCTCAACCAGATTGGAGAGGGGCAAGGGGTGAGGTGCATTTTTACCAATAACCAATCACGAAAAACCAATAACCAAAAACTGTAAACTGTAAACTGACAACTCCCTACGCCAACTTCCCGCGCTGCCGCAGGACAAATGACAATATTGTCGCGCGGCGGCAACACCCGAACATGGCGCTGCACACTACGGCGCTCCCCGTCCCAACCGCCGACACTGACAGTTGCGACATGCCTCCCTCCCTCATTCCCGCCGACAACCCCTACGGCAATTGTGCACATTTTGCACATTTTGAATCCTATTGTTTCATATATTCCTACTCGGATCCAGAAACGAGCGCCCCTACAATCCGTTGCCTTTCACTCGTTACTATAAACAAAAACCCTTCTCCAGTTGGAGAGGGGCAGGGGTGAGATTTCAAAACGCTGTTTTACTTGGCCGCTTGGTGGTTCAACCGTTTTATCGTCCATCACAACTCTTGGTTTTATTGCAAATTGTACGGCGGGTCAGCGAAGATTAAATCCATACTTTTTTCCGGCAGTTCGTTCAATAATTCAATACAATCGCCCTGCAAAATCCGGTTGATTGGTGGCGTCATAACCACACTCATTTTGATTCCCAAATGCCCACACCCATTCCCGCACTTCGCTGTGGTCTTGACGCGTTATTGATGCCTTATTTCAATCTTGATCTGTTCGCTCTGCGCATCCCACAATATAATCCCCGGTATGAGCCAAACAATCCTTGAAAATCCACGTTCTCCATATCGATTCCGGTATCATCATCTCCTCGCGCTGGGGCTGATGTTGTTCAGCTTTGCGATGGCGGCGCTGGTCAGCCAGCGGGTGTTTGAACGCCTGCCGCATCTGGAAGACGAGGTGGCGTATCTGTTTCAGGCGCGGACGCTGGCGCGCGGTCAGGCGGTGATCGATTCGCCTCAGCCCGCCCGCCCATACTGGCAGCCGTTCGTGGTTGATCTGAACGGCAAACGCTTCGGCAAGTATCCGCCGGGATGGCCGGGGATGCTGGCGGTTGGTGTGTTGATGGGACAGATGTGGGTCATCAATGCGTTTCTGGCAGCGCTGACGGTGGGTTTGACGTACCGTCTGGGGCGCGAGATTTTTGATGCGGATACGGGGGTATTTGCGGCGGCGTTGACAGCGTTTTCGCCTATGGCGCTGATGCTCAACGGGACACTGATGGGGCATACGGCGGCGCTGTTCACGACAACGTTATTTTTGTATGCCTATTGGCGGCTGATGCGGGGTAAACGGATGCTGCTGTGGGCGGTTATTGCAGGTGCGGCGCTGGGTTTGACGGTGATTAATCGTCCACTGGCGGGGTTGGCGATTGCTGCACCGCTGGTGGCGTACAGTGGGGTACGGTTGGTGCGGGTGTGGATGAAACCCGTAGTTAGCCCTCACCCCCAAATCCTCTCCCAAGTGGAGAGGGGGGAAGAAGCAGTTGTAGGGGCGTCCGGCTCGGACACCCCTACGCGAGGAAATCCGATACGCGAAGCGGGCAGAACCCAGCGATGGGATTCGCTGCGGCGGGTGCTGGGTGGTTTGCTGGTGTTGGCGGGAGTGACGGCGGTTTTGGCAACGGCGATTCCGGCCTACAGCTACATGGCGACTGGGGACGCGCGTAAAAATCTGTACACGCTGGTGTGGAGCTACGATCAGGTCGGGTTTGGCGAAGGGTACGGGCGCAACGTCCATACGCTTGAAAAAGGCATCCGGCAGACCCGATGGGATTTATCGATGATGGCGGCGGATTTGTTCGGCTGGCAGACGGGCAGTTTTGGCGCGGAAGAAGTCGATCACGTTCTGACGCAAGCCAACTATTGGGAGAACATCGGCCTGAGCTGGATTCTGATTCCGTTCGGTTTGCTGATCGGGTTCAAGCGGCGCTGGGGGTGGTGGGCGATCTGGTTGGCGGCAGGGACGGTCATTTTTATGCAGACGACGACGCTGCCCGTTGATACGCTGCGCGACCCGAAATTTGCGCTGCTGTGGATGGGCGGCGGGGCGGTGTGGATGCTGATTCCGTTCGTCTTTTTGCTGATCGGCAAGGCGGATGAGCAGCAGACGTGGACATGGCTGCTCTTGACGATTCCGCTGTGTTTGATCGGGTTGCATATCGCATATTGGATTGGGTCGCAGCGGTACAGCACCCGGTATTATTTCGAGGCGTTGGTTCCGCTGGCAATATTGAGCGCGGCTGCTCTCAGTTGGCTGGTGCGGCGGATAGATCGGCTGGCAGTTTATATTCTGGTGGCGTCGCTGATGTTCTACAGTTTGGTCGCCTACAGCCAACCGCGCATCACGCCGCTGTATCGATTCAATTGGGTCAGCACCGAATTGATCGATGCGGTGAATGCACGGCGCGAGGGGGATCGTCCGGTGTTGGTGATCGTCAGCGGGACGGATGTGCGCTGGCGTGCGTATGGCAGTTTGATGGTCGTCACCAGTCCGTTTTTGGACAGCGATATTGTGGTGGCATTGGACAGCGGCGCTTCGGGTGCGCGGGAGACGATTATGGCGCGCTTCCCGGATCGGCAGGTTATTGAACTGACAGCGACGATCAATTGGGCGTGTTTTGGCGATACGCTCGACGGTGAATGTTATGGCGATCCACCTCAAGGAGGATGAAAGGTGAAAATGTTGTAATATAGCGGCTGTTTTGACGCACCACCGAGCTTGAAGTTGAGTTTTTCATGTCTGAAACGATCATCGCTAACCGCTACCGCCTGCTAGACATTATTGGTCAGGGCGGGATGGGCGTGGTTTACCGCACACTTGACCGCCTGAATAACGATATTGTGGCGCTGAAGCAGGTTCATGTGCCTAGCCACAAATTGCAGTTTTCCAGCGTTTTGCATAAATCCCATTTGAACGGGGACGAAACGACCAGTTTTCGTTTGGCACTGGCGCAGGAATTCCGCACCCTGTCCTCGCTGCGACATCCGAATATCATCAGCGTATTGGACTATGGCTTCGACGCTGAGCGGGGCAATCAGCCGTATTTTACGATGTCACTGCTGCCCGAATCGCGTTCACTGTTGATGGTGGGGCGCGACCAGCCGATCAAAACCCAGATGGATTTGGTTATTCAACTGCTGCACGCGCTGGCCTATCTGCATCGTCGCAGGGTGATTCACCGTGATCTGAAGCCGGATAATGTCCTGGTGAATGAAGGGCAGGTGCGGGTTGTCGATTTTGGGTTGGCGCTTTCGCGCGGTGAAGAACAATCTGAAAGTGTGGCCGGGACGCTGTTTTATATGGCTCCTGAGGTGTTGGGCGGTCAGCCAGCGACGGAACGATCTGATTTGTATGCGGTGGGCGTGATGGCCTATGAACTCCTGCTCGGCAAACATCCATTTAGCGGCGGGGATGTGCAGCAGGTGCTTTCGCGGATTCTCTCTGATGTGCCGGATTTGAGTCTGTTTTCGCAGATGCCAGTCCCCCAACCGGATTTGTTGATGTCGGTTATCGGGCGGTTGTTGGCAAGAGAACCCGAAGCCCGTTATACGGATGCCTACAGCGTGATTGCGGATTTACATGCGGCGCTGGGACAGGATGTGCCGGAAGAAAGCACGGCAGTGCGCGAGAGTTTTTTGCAAGCGGCACAGTTCGTCGGACGGGAAGCCGAATTAAAGCAACTGACTGAGGCGCTTCACGGTTTGACGCAGAGCGAAAAACGTGGATCGGCGTGGTTGGTGACCGGGGAAAGCGGCGTGGGTAAATCCCGTTTGCTGGATGAACTGCGGCCTCGCGCGTTGGTGGATGGTGTGATCGTGCTGCGCGGGCAGGCGGTCATCGACAGCAGTGCGCCATACCAGATGTGGCATGAACCGCTGCGGCGACTGGCCTTGCTGACGACCATGAGTGATATGGAAGCTGGTGTTTTGAAAGGGATTGTGCCGGAGATCGGTCAACTGTTGGAACGACCTATCGCGGATGTTCCGGCGTTGGAAGGCACGGCTTATCAACAGCGGTTGGAAGCGACGGTTATTGAACTCATCCGGCGGGCGGCGCAACCTCTGCTGCTGCTTTTGGAAGATTTGCAGTGGGCGGGGGCGAGTTTGCATCTGTTGAAGGCGCTGAGCGAGGCGCAGGATTTGCCTCTGCTGATCGTCGGCAATTATCGTAATGATGAGATGCCGGAACTGCCCGATATGCTGCCAAGTATGCAAATGATCCGGCTGACACGGTTGGACGTGAGCGAAATCGCGGCACTCAGCCAGTCGATGTTGGGTGAACGCGGGCGCGATGCGGATGTGATCGATCTGCTCAACCGCGAAACCGAGGGCAACGTCCTGTTTTTGGTCGAAGTCGTGCGGGTTCTGGCGGAAGAAGCTGGAACGTTGGAAAACATCGGTATGGTGACACTGCCGCAGCAGGTGTTCACGGGCGGCATTCAAACGGTGCTGGCGCGGCGGTTGGCGCGTGTGCCGGAGGCGGGCTGGCGTTTGCTGCAACTGGCGGCGTTGATCGGGCGGTCGCTGGATTTGCGGGTGATTGGCAGGCTGGTTGATCCGGGATTTGATCTGGATGAATGGCTGACGACCTGCGTGAATGTGGCAGTTTTCGATTGGGCGGATGGGCATTGGCGCTTTGCTCATGACCAACTGCGCGATACGGCGCTGCGAACGATTCAGCCGGAAGAACGATTGATGCTGCACCGCCGAATTGCGGAAGCGATTGAAGATGCTTATCCGAATGACGAAAGCCGCGCGCCCGCACTGGTGGAACATTGGAATCAAGCTGGAGACGCTACCCGCGAACAACATTATGCCCTGTTAGCCGGGGAGCAGATGTTCCGCACCAGTGCCTTCCGCCAGTCGTTGAAGTTTTTTGAACGGGCGCTTTCGCTGACGCCAAGCGACGACGAAATCGGGCGCATGCTGATTTATACGCGGATTGGCGAAGTCGCACGCTACATGGATGCCTACGATGATGCCACTTATCATCTGGAAGCGGCGCTGAAGCTGGCGCGCAAACTGGGTGATGCCGCCGAACAAGCCAATGCGCTGCATCAACTGGCGGCGATTATGCTCCTGCAAGGACAAATCATACAGGCGCGGGAA
Source organism: Anaerolineae bacterium (assembly GCA_019912965.1). Lineage (GTDB taxonomy): Bacteria > Chloroflexota > Anaerolineae > Aggregatilineales > Phototrophicaceae > CFX2. The sequence goes on along the minus strand of JAIOHM010000171.1, from coordinate 28,324 downwards.
CTGCTGACGGAAAGTTTGATGCTGGCGCGGCAAAGCCAAAGCCGTCCGACTTTAGCACGGTCGCTGTATGGGCTGGGCGATATTTTGTGGCGGGTGAACGAGCAGACGCAGGCGGCAATTTATCTGGAAGAAAGTATTCAGATTGCCCGCGAGATCAACGACCAGATGACACTGCTGCATTCCCTGAACCGCATGGGTACGGTGCAGATGGCGCAGTGGCAGTTTGAGACGGCGACCCGCTTTTTTACCGATGGATTGAATCTCTCCAAACAGATTGGCAACCGTGAACGCGAATGCACTGCCTATAATAATCTGGGGGCAGTGGCGTGGTATGCCAGAGATTATGCTCACGCGCAGGATTATTATCAGCAGGGGTTGAGGCTGGCCCGCGAGATGGGCAATCGCAGCCTGTCGATTCATGTGATGTGCAATCTGGCATTTGTATTTATTGTGCAAGGTAATGCTAAAGAGGCGACACCGCTGCTGCGGGAAGGGCTGGAAAAAGCCCAGATGTTGGAGGCGGTATTGTATGAACTGCTGGCGCTGATGGGTTACGCCGCATTGGAGGGTTTGCAGGGACGCTTTGTAAAGGGTTTACACTGGTTCGGCGCGATTATGCACCATCCCGGTTTTCAAAAGACGCTGTATGACGACATCAATATTTTCATCCAGCGGTTTTGGGGACATTGGCTGCCGGGTGAGCGCGAGGATGCCCTGACCGAAGGCGCGAATTTGTCGATTGAAACGATCATGCGCGAAGTGCTATAGGTGCGAATCAAAAGAGGACAACCTCTCGATTGCCCTCTTCTCTCTGCGGTGAATCTCTTTTTCTCTGTTTTACCTGGCCGCTTGGCGGTTGAATCGCTTGAAAGTCCGCCAGGCCAACCACCCCGGTATTCCAATCATCAGCACTAGCGGAATACCCACGATCACCACCGTAATCACAATATCCGCCAAACCACGTAACAGATTCACCAGCGAAGCCAGTGCCCGTTCCACCGTCCGTCCAGGACTCCAGCCCGCAATCTGAATGGGGGTATCAATCGCCTTCGGGGTCAAATTCACGGTGACCGAAGAATACGCTGCCGACTCGGCATAATACTGAATCTGTCCACGCACCACTTCAAGTTCACTGCGGACTTGAACCAACTGCTGGAACACAGCCATCACATCTTCCGTTCGTGTCGCGCCTTCCATAATCGTCCGTAACTGTGCTTCGGCAGCTTCCAGATTGGTCAAACGGCTCGTCAAATCCACATATTGCTGGGTCACATCCTGCCCGGTCACACTCTCCGAATCCACTTCGCCCCCGCCGGATTTGATGCGCGTCAGCGCTTCATCCAGCCGTTCCGCCGGAATCCGAATCGTGATCGACCCGCGCGCCACTTCCGTTCCATCAGCCATCGTCACCATGCTGGTTGTTGAACTGACCACCCAACCGCCCATTTCGTCGGTCATACTGGTGATGCTTGCCAGAGCGCTTTCCGCTGACTCCACAATCAGGTTCAGCGAAGCCGTTTTCAGGATCACCCGCTGTTGTTCGCCGGCCAGCTGGTTCGGCGCAGCATCTACAGCTTCCTCACGCTCCGCCCCATAAAACTGTGCTTCCTGTGGCGCAGATGCCAAGCTGCCCGAAACATTACTTGTGAGATAGGCACTTGGGGCGCGACTCAAAATCCCATTGGAAAACACAGTCACAAAAATCACGATGAGTACAAAGACTCCGACGATTAGGATAAGTGTTGTAGGCCGAATCCACTGGCGAACCATAAAACCCTCCCATTACTACACCCTATCAAAAGCAATAAGGGCGTCCTATCAGCATATGAACGTCTTCAAAATCCTGAACACCCCCGAATTGAGGGGAAAGTTTGACCATTCCCCTCAACCGGTTCAAAATGGGGTTGAACACGTCTCTAAACTCTGGACGTATAATCGTGTTTATTAGTTCCCGAATGCTAAACGTTTTTGTCATTTTTGAAAGCTGACCGCTGATCGCTGAAAGCTGATGCCTGGCGGCTAAAGACTTAACCGGAGAAATGCCCTATGTCCTGCTGTAATCAGTGTCAGGCAATCGAAGACACCTTCAATCAGGAAACCGCCGAAGGCGATCTGGCACACTATCACCGGCACGGCCCATCCCGTCAGACCAAACTCCTGTTGGAATCTCTTCGCACATTGGGTGTAAATGGCCTGACACTGCTGGATATTGGCGGAGGTGTCGGCGTGATTCAACACGAACTGTTCAAAGCCGGAATTCGTGAAGCCATTGATGTCGATGCATCACGCGCCTATATGAACACCGCCCGCAAGGAATCGGAGCGTCAGGGCAACGCCGAACGAGTCCGCTTTTATCATGGCGATTTCGTCCAGATTGCCGAACAGATCGAACCAGCCGACATCGTAACTCTCGACCGGGTAATCTGTTGCTACCCGGACATGCCTGTGCTGGTCAGCCTTTCGGCGCAGCGTGCCCGCAAATTTTATGCTTTCGTCTACCCCCGCGACTCATGGTGGACTCGTCCATTGGGGCGTTTAGGCAATGGTTTCCTCTGGCTCACCCGCGATAAATTTCGCTTTTTTATCCATCCTATCCGTGAGGTCGATTCCATACTCCGGGCAAATGGCTTCCGGCCGCATCTACAGCGCAGCGCCGGGTTGATCTGGCAGGTTGCCATCTATATCCGTTAGGAATCTATATTTCGTATCCCTCTCGGCAATTGTATAATCGTTGAATACACGCAGACTTGCCCCAAAACAGTCGCTAAATCAGGAATCCACAACCACTGAAGAGACACGAACGCATCGTGCCCGGTGATAGTGCCGAGGGGTGAGGTTCAGAAACAGAGGCCAGACGTATGACGATGACCAGTTCGCCCCGCGCCCTCGCGTTGGTAGGAATGCCGGGTGCAGGAAAAACGCTGTGCGCCAAACACCTGGAAGCACGCGGCTATTTTCAATTCCGTTTTGGGGGAATTGTGGTGGGTGAGGTAGTCCATCGCGGTTGGGCAATCACGCCGGAAAATGAGCGCATCGTCCGCGAAGAATTCCGGGCTAATGAAGGCATGGATTCCATCGCCCGCCGCGCCCTGCCACATCTCAAAATTGCCCTGCAAACCCATCATGCTATCGCCATTGACGGCCTCTATAGCTTCAGCGAATACAAAACACTGCATCACGAACTTGGCGCGGATATGATCGTTGTTGCCATTATCAGTGCGCGGGCGCTGCGTTATCAACGCCTTGCCTCGCGCACCGAACGTCCACTGACTGCTCAGGAAGCTGAAACCCGTGATTATCAGGAAATTGAAGCGCTGGAAAAAGGAGGTCCAATCGCCATTGCCGACTATACCCTGCTCAATGATGGCGAACCGCACCAACTGCTGAACGCGCTTGATGGACTGATCGATCAACTCGGCTTCAAGCCATAATGATCGGGATTAATTTTCCAACAGCTTAATCTGGTCACTCAAAAACTCACTAATGCCTTCCGCTGTCCAATCGCTCAGGTCGGAAACAATTTGCTCCGGGGCAATTTTTTCCAACACTTCCACTGCTTCTTGCCAGACACGCCGCGCCCGTGCTGTTTTCCCGGCCTTCAGGTACAGATGCCCCAGCAGCATCGCCGCCAGTGGATGCCCGCGCTGGCAGTACAATGCTGACCGGAAAGCTGCCGTCGCAGCGTCGGCCTGTTGGCTCTCCATGTAAAGCACGCCCTTGAGATAGTGAGCATCCGCCCGAAGGGCATCCAGTCGCAGGGCTTCATCAAGCTGGCGCTGTGCTTCTGGCAGTGCCCGGCGGTTGCCCAGCACACAGCCCATCAACACCCACGCCGGAACATACTTTGGATCGTGCCGCAAAATATCAGCCAGAATCCGCTCGGCATCATCATACTGTTTTACCCGCATCGCCCGGACTGCCGCCTCATAATTCATTGGCATCTGCTCATCTTCCAATGAATCAGGTACACGATCTTTTTCAGGATTGGAAAGCGCGGCAGTGGGCGATGAACGATGATGTACCGCAGGTTGTGCGCCACGCACGGGACGCAGCGGTTTCTGATAAGCCACCGCGCCGGGGAAAAGATGAGTCACCCACCGCTCCCGGTCAAACCGCAGTGCCTCTGCTTGCCCCAGAATCAACCAACCACCGGGGGAAAGTGCCTCGTAAAGCATTGCCTCTGCCCGCCGCACACTGGTTTCCTCAAAATACAACAGCACATTACAGCAAAAAATCAGATCAACCTGCGGGATGGGCGGCCCAATCAACACATTGCGCTGCCGAAAAGTCACCATCTCACGGATGAACGGTCTCAATTGCCAGCCGTTTTCCAGCGGCAAAAAATATTGATTTTGAAAAACGGTATCCGTATGACGGAACGACCAGTTTCGATAGATCGCCTGCTCCGCCGTTCCCAATGCGTACCCGTTAATATCGGTTCCGAACAAACGAATTGTCCAGCGGGGTAAATCCGGCAGAGTCTCATGTAACGTAATTGCGAGTGAATATGTTTCTTCCCCACTGGCACAGCCTGCGCTCCAGATATTGATCTGCGGGCTGCCTGCCGCTTGCCGTCGCGCCACAATCTCTGGCAGGATGTTTTGGCGTAGCAGCGTAAAATGAGCCCGGTTGCGGAGGAAATAAGTCTCACCGATGAACAGCGCATTCAGAAGCAACTGCCAGGGCGAAGCTACCTCGGAGCTGTAAGCCAGCGTGTGCAAAAAACCTTCCGGGTCATCTCCCGACAGTTCACGCACAGCCGCTTCCAGATTCGCTGGGGATTGCGCCCCCTGTGCCATACCTGTACGCTGTTCAATGATGGCGCCAATTCGCGCCAGAAGTTGTGGATCAAATAGCATATAACAAATCATTAACGTTGAGCGGATGATATTCTGGATTACAGTTAATTGTAGCCCACAGAATCAGTTTGAGAAAATTGACAATAGGTTAGCCATTCTTTATACTCTGGCCTCAACTTGGGCTTGTCGCGGTGCGCTTCGCATAACAGGAGAAATTGGCTTGCTCCGTTTGTTCAAACTGCTCATCACGCTGGTTATGCTCGGCGCAGCCCTTTCGGTGGCTTCCGCGCAAAATACCGCGCAGTTAGCGCCTGGCGATCCACCTGTAGCCAGCCTGATTTCGGTATCCGCGCCAGACACCCAGGGTCTTGTTACCGTTGCGGGTGCTGCTGGGGCGGTGTTCCCCGGCGCACAGGTTGCCGTCCGCAATCTCTACACTAACGACACCGTTTACGTGCAGGCTGGGTTAAATGGCGGATTTACAGCCTCGCTCTATGGCCCCGGCAATACAGCTTTTTGGGTCAGTCCGGCGGGCAGCATCCCCAATAGCCAGCGTAATCAACCGGGGTCGCTCCCCGGTGGGCCGGGCACAATTGTTTATGGCCCGTTCCCCCAAACACCGGGGCAAACCAGCCCGGTCACGCAGCTTGTAGTTGATGGCGATGTGAAGGATTGGGAAACCTATTCCAACGCGGCCATATTCACTGAAACCGCTACCACCGCCTACGCTGTCATCAATCAGAACTCTCTTTACATTGCCCTAAAGGCCGAACTTCCAGCCGAATACACAGCGTTTGATGTTACCTTTACGCTGGATGGTGCGGTTTATAATCTGGTACTCGATCCCCGTCAGCAACAGTTAGCCACCTACTCACGCATCCAGCCTAACCCGCGTGATCTGGGAACAGTGGCTGTTGCTGCTGCCCAAAACACGGCTGTTGAAATTCGTATTCCGCTCGCCCCTGTCACACCGAATAATCCGACGCTCGAAGCCGCCACGCTCGAAGGCTTGCGCTTCATCGGTGCGGATGGCGCAGAAATCCTGACGATTCCAGTTCAGCAAAACATCCCGGTCATCCCGGAAGTCGATGGCATCGTCCGCCTGAACCCATTACTCGGCAACGACTTCACCCGTTTTACCATCTCCGGCACATTGGCGAATGGTACCCATCGCTGGATGTCACGCGGACGCATCAACAAACTGACTTTCGCACCCGGCGAACAGATTTTGCTGGAAATGGATGTAATCATGAATACCCCCGACCTGCCAGAAGGATTGGTCGGTCTACAAATGCGTGGTCATTTTGGTTTACAGCCCATCATTGGCGCGGATGGTGCACAAACGGCTGGCGGGCTGGATAGCAATAATGGCTGGTCAGATGTGCTTACACCGTCCGGGCTTGCCATCAGCGGTTTGCGGGGCGATTTTATTCTCGCAGAAACCAGTACACCCGCAACACAGGTTATTCGCCAGGGCGAAACGGTCACCTTCGCACTGGATTTCGCATTCATTATCCCGGATGATTTGCCGCCCGGTATGTACGTACCCTTCTTTCGAGGTTTCGGGCAGGTAGCCGATGGCGATTTATTCCGATGGGAAGAAAATAGTCCACTCGGCTCAGGCACAATCGTCCCAAATGAAACGCCCACCCGTTTACCACTGGTTCTCAATCTGGGCGATGTGAACACCGGGCGCTTGGTCTGGACACTGTTTCAGGATACACCCAGCGATGGTAGCCGGGGCGTACTTTCAGTAGAAGATCAAACACGTTACGGCCTCTCCAACCGCGTCCACTTCGACAGCCCAACTTATATTCTCCCGCCAACCCGTAACGGGGAACCGATTGCTTATCCGATTGAGCCATATTTGCTCAGTCAAATGCCCAATGCTTACGACCACACCACTATGCCGCTGATTCCGTTCCTGTTCCCCGGTGGTCGTCTGAGCGCCCGCATCGCCCGCCCGGATGGACAGTTGGATGATTTGGGCAGCGCCGCCATTGTGCAGAATCAGCTTTCGACCGCCGCACAGGACGAACGGACATTGTTCGGTGCACAGTCCCCGGTCGATATTTACCGCCTGACCACCCTCAACGCACTGTTCAGTAAATATGTTTTCACTCAATACGGTGCATATCAGATCAATTTGACGGGCAATCTGGAAGACGTATGGGGCAACCGCTACGAAGGTGGTGGCACGTACACTGTCCTGATCGCCGAACCATTAGATATCGTGCCGGGAGTTCTGTCGGGCACACCTTTTGAACAAGGGGATACATTCTTCCCCGGGCTGCATCTTTCGCCCGGTGCGCCCGCCGATGTTACTATCACTGTTCGCATCTATCCACTGGATGAAAGTGCGATGATCGAAAAAGTGATTGAGGGACAAGCCAATGCGGCGGGTTATTTTGACGCGGCTGAACAGGCTTTTACCTTTGAAACCCCCGGTGAATACATCATCGACTATGAAGCCCGCTACACCGACTCAGATGGGCGACTGTGGGCAGGCAGTTTACGAGGCGCGGGCGTCATCACCAATCCATCAGGTTCACTCATCGCACACGGTCAGCGCGGATTGAACAGTACGCCTTCAGATGTGCGTCCAGCCTGGTTCAGCGCCAGTCAGTATGCGCCCGACACAGCGCCACACCTGAATGCGCCTTATCACAGCGGTGATGTGGTCTGGGTTCCAGATGGGGTGGATGGGCAAATCAAGCCAATTATCCAAGTACAGGATGAACAGGGAAATTACGCTTCCTGGCTTTCCGGCAACTTCCCCAACCTCAGATCAACTTATGGTTTGGATATAAATCAGTTGATGATTGCCGGCGAACTACCTGTTACATTACTCTCGCCAGATAATCCTTATGGCGAATCCCTCCTGCCAGACCGGATTGCCAATCAGGGTTATACCTATCTGAGCGCGGTACTTCCGGGCGTCAGTGCCCGCCAGTTTGTGCAGGGTGGTGTCAATGGCAGTCTGCCTTTCCAGTGGGATATGAATGACCCACTGAACCAACAGGCGGGTGCAGGTTTTACAGGCAGCCGTCCCGGAGATTTCGTCTTTTTGTTTGGTGGTGCGGTTGTTCGTAATGGACTTGCAGAAATTAATGAAACAGCAGCCTACGCGGCATTAGGCATCATCATTGACGGGGAAAAAGATCGTCTCGGCCCACGTGTTTACCCGCCTTATCGCGGCGAGGCAGGCGGCCCAAATGGCGGCCCGCTGCTCGTGCTGCTGGACGAAGAAATCAACATCTTCTTCCATCCAACTGGCATCAAACCCGGCGATGTTCTTGTTGAAGGCGATACCCTTTCGATTGCGGGACAGGTCGCGCCCACATTACCCTCAATTGTCTCAGTGACGGTCACATCCCCGGATGGCGAAGTCCGTCAGTTTGAAAGTACCGCCAGTGCCATTGGCTACTTCTACAACCCCGAACACGATTTCACAGTTGATGTTCCCGGCATCTGGACGGTGCAGATCAGCGTCCGCCATGAAGGGCTGACCTCTGCTGGAACCATCGAACCCCCGCCGCCGACAGGTAATTTGCTGGGCACACTCGATGGGCGCTTCTCTGTCTATGTGTTGCCTGAATCTGCCCAACCGCTGGACTGGAATGATACCCGCACTGATTTCGCGATCCCGGCGGGCATCCCTTATAACTTCAACTTCCCACTGCCTGCAACCTGGACAAATGTGCAGGTTTCACATACTGTGACCATGCCCGGTTATCTGCTGGCAGAAGGCCCACTGCGCGTCAGTGGCAATTCCTTCAGCTACCAGTACAATCCAACTAACCTGAGCCGCAATTTCACCAATCTGGAAAATAACGGTCAGGGCAGTGGGTCATCTGCCGCTGATGTGCTTACCTTTACCTTTGTCGCCAGCGGTACAGACGAAAACGGGCGCTTCCAGATTCGCACCCGTACCTTCACCATTTCTCATGATCGGTTGACCACCTTCGGATGATTATGCGCGCTTTCAAGCCACGCCACCACCTGTATCTGTTTAGCCTCGGCATTATGCTGCTGGCACTCGACTTCGGCTTGAGTCTGGTGCTGCCGGGGACAGTAGCCGCGCAGACCGAGCCAACCCCTTTTCCACTGTATGCCCTGCCCGACCCACGTCTGACAACGACCACTTCCACCAACACACTTGCATTGGGGCGCGATAATCGTACATTAGTCGCGGCCAATCTGCTCAACAACAGTATTTCGGTCATCTCCGCAACGCAGGGTCAGCTTGTAGCGGAAATTCCGGTTGGGGCAGACCCACGAAGCATAGCCCTTACGGCAGATGGCACACGCGCCGTCACTGCCAATCGGGGCGATGGCACACTTTCCATTGTGAACATTACTGATCCAGCCAATCCGCAGGTAAATACTATTCAGTTAGGCGGCTCACTGCCGTATGGTGTGGTAGTAGCTGACGACGATACCGCCTATGTATCGTTGCAGGGCAGCGCCGAAATCGTTGTCGTTGATCTGGTAAGCAATACCCTTCGAGAGCGCATCCCCGTTCCCGCTTTCCCAAGTGGCATGGCTCTATGGGGCGACTTCCTGTATGTAACCCATTTCTGGAGTGGCGAAATCAGTCTGGTTTATCTGCCTCAGTCACAGGTCGTCACTACCGTTAGCACTGGGTTGGATACCGGGCTTTCGCAGGGTATCGAGATTGACATCACACGCGGCTTGGCCTATTTACCCCAAACCCGTAGTAACGCCGAAAACGCAGCCCTCACATTTGATACAACCGTCTTCCCAATTGTCAATGTGCTTGATCTGCGTGGACTGCGATTGCAACGCGCCAGCCGTGTTACATTGGATACCGCTGATCGTCCGGTAAATATGCCTTTTGCTGTCGCCTTAGACCGCTTCCGGCAGTGGTTGTTCGTCGCTAACGCAGGCAGCAATGATATTTCCGTGATTGATCTGAATACCGGCGCCGCCCGCGCCAATATTCCCGTGCGTTCTAACCCACGCGGCATTTTGCTCAATCGGGATAACTCGCGCCTGTTCGTCCACAGTGTTCTGGATAGCACCCTGACGATTATCGAAACCCGTAATCTCACCATTGAAGACGAACTGACTATCAGCGATGCCAATATCCCGGTTGATACCATCATCGCCTCGCAGCTTTTTTACAGCGCCGCCGACCCACGTTTAAGCGCACAAAACTGGCTGAGCTGCGCCAACTGCCACTTTGATGGCATGTCAGATGGCCGTGTCTGGCAGGGTTTTACAGATGGCCCGCGCAACACCCCTGTCCTCTATAATCTGCTGGAGACCGCGCCCTATAATTGGTCAGGGAATTGGGACGAACTGGCAGATGCCGAACTGAAAGTTCGATTACTTCAAGGCGGAACAGGCTTGATTGACGCTTCCAGCATTTCCCCAGCTTTGGGAGATCCACACGGCGGTCTTTCGCTCGATCTGGACGTATTGGCAAGCTATCTTTCCACACTGGATGGCCCACCGACACCATCGACAGCCGACGCCGACCAAATTGCACGCGGGCAGGAAGTCTTTGAAGCGCAGGGCTGTGCCGAGTGTCATGTCGGTTCTGTGGGCACCAATTTGCAAGCCCAAGATGTTGGTACAGGTGGCACATTTGATACCCCCTCACTGCGCTGGTTGTGGCTCAGTGCTCCTTATTTCCACGATGGATCAGCCCCCACCCTACGCGATGTTTTTATGCTATTCGGTGCACACCAACTGATTCAAACAGTCCCATCAGAAGATATTGATGCACTGGTAGTCTACCTGCAAACGCTCCCATAAAGACGCGATACTTCATGCCCGGTAGATTATCCTTCCATTAATTTTCAATTTAACCCTTGCGAAACAACCGTTAGGGTCGTTATATTTATGATGCACATAAGCAAAATTCAAGTTGTGATGGGGAGCTAAGGCGCGCATTCGATGAGTGCAAGTCCCGCGATGCAAGAATATCTGGCGGAAGCCTACCGTCTGGCCTACTATCAGAACGGTGATCCGTTTATTTCGACCTCTGCGTTAGCCGAAGTGCTGCATGTCTCTGCCCCGGCAGTGACGCGCATGGTACAGCGCCTGAAAGCGGCTGGATATCTGGAACACGAACCCTATCGGGGAATCTCCCTGACGCCCAAAGGTGAACGGGAAGCCCTGCTTTCTATTCGGCGTCACCGTCTGGTTGAACGTTTTTTGGTGGATGTGATGAATTTCGGCTGGCACGAAGTCCATGATGACGCCGACGAACTCGGCGCGGTGGTGAGTGATGTAATCGTCACACGCATGGAAAAACTGGCGGGGTATCCGCGCCGCTGTCCACATGGCGAACCCATTCCAACGGCTGAGGGACGGATGCCCAAAGTGGTCGATAATCCCCTGCCGAATATGCCACCCGGTCAGGAATATGTCATCAGCCGGGTCGCTACCCACGCTGCCGACAAACTCGAATATCTGGGGACATTAGGATTGAAACCGGGGGCGCATCTAATGCTGGTTGAGCGCGCGCCATTCAACGGCCCGCTTCAACTGCTGGTCAACGGTCAGGTGCAGGTCATCGGTCATGAACTGGCGGGTGCGCTGCGCGTCTGTTCGGAAGCTGAATTTGAATTAGCCTGACCTTTCCAATTACCCCCTTATCATTGGTGAATCAATAGGGCGTCCCGCAAGACGCCCTATTTGTTACTCACAACCTCATTACTCCACTTTAAACCGCGCCACCGCTACGCCGAAGAACACTACCGCTAATGCCAGCAGCACACCAACAGGCAGCAGCACTGAGCTTAAAGTGCCATTCTCAAACAGCAGTACCTTAAAAGCATCCATCGCCCACGCAATCGGGGAAATATGCCCGATCACTTTCATGAACTCCGGCACAATATCCAGCGGCCACCACGCCCCACCCAGCGGAGCCAGCGTCAGTCCCAGCAGGTTCAGCATGGTCGCGGCTTGCATTTCGGTCTTTACGAACGTGGATACCACGAATGACAGCGCCGTCGCGCATAGTGTAAATGCGACCATCACCACCGCCAGCGCGAACAGATCATTGCCCAGATTCAACCCGGCAATGCGTCCAACCGCGAAGATGGCTGTGTATTGAAGGATTCCCATGAGGAAATACGCCAAAATCTTGCCACCCAAAAGCTGCCCGCGTGAAAGCGGCATGGTTACCAACCGTTGCAGCGTCCAATTCTTGCGTTCACGGGTCAAATTGACCGCGCCCAGCAGCACAAAAAACAACACAAACATGGTTGCCATGCCAGGGAAAGACTGCCCGAAGCCCACCTGTGTACTATTCGGCTGGTTCTGGCCTGCCGACTGGCTCACCTGATAGTCCACACTGAAGGGATTGGTTTCCCAAAGTTCCAATGCCCGGTCGTACACCGCGCCTTGAAATTCAGTCTGTGCAGCCAAGTCTGCTGTATCCAGCACACCTGTTTCGGTTGCGATATTGACCCCGACGCTGGAAGCTACCACCGCACCATTCATACGCTGTGTGACAGCCTGCACCGCTTGCAGGATGTAGCTAGGCGCACTGGCGTTCTCGTTGGAACGGTAGATGATCGCCACTGGCTGGCTGCTCGTCAGCTTTTCTTCAAACCCGGCTGGAATTTGAATCAACGCCAGTGCCGCATTATTGGACAAACGATTGACCGAGCGTTCCTCCGTCAGTACAGGATCGTCGCCTAGATTACAGAAATCCTCGGCGTTGTTATCCATCGGGCACAATGTCAGAGTACTGTTGGCTTCTCGCAAATTTTGCATGAACAGCATCGATAATTCACTGTTATCGCTGTCGATCACGTCTACCCGCACACGCGTCGGGCCATTCCCCGATCCACCCAACCCAATCCCCAGCACCCATGCCATCACAATCGGAATGCCGAACATACCGAACCACGCACCGGGGTCTTTGAGGACAATTTTCAGATCATTGAGGGCAATATCCAGAATTTTACGCATCGTTTTGCCCCTCCTTATATATCCAACCGTCGGTTGAACAGCCAGAAGCCGACACCGAACAGCAGGATGAAAAATCCGAACAGGATAACCAGATTGAGTCCGATGTCATTCTGTCCAGCGGCTAGTTTCTGGAACGCATTGGTTCCCCAGTAGATGAGTGAAAACCGCGACAAAGCCTCCGAAGGCACAAAGCCGAACGCACCACCCAACAGTGCCATCGCCAGATTCAGGATTTGGGCAAACATTGCGCCTTGATCTGGTGTGCGGGCTACCCCGGCAAGGAAAGTGCCGATGCCTGTAGAAGCCGCAGCAGCCGCGCAAATAACCAGCCCAAGCAGCAGCAGATTATTGCCCCAGATAAATACAGCCTGCCCACTCATGATGCTGCCCACAATCGTCAGCGCAATGAATAGGAACACCAACTGCACCACGCAACTTACAAATGTTCCGACAATTTTTCCCAGCAGGATATACAGGCGCGGCGTCGGTGTAACCACCAACCGTTGCAGCGTCCACTGCTGCCGCTCTTCAAAAATGCTCAATACACCCTGCTGCCCGGTGAACAGCATGAAGAACATGGCCTGTGCCGAGCCGAACAACACCAGAATCGCCGCGATGCCACTGCTGCTTTGTCCGGCAACCGTTTGCTGGTCAATCGTCAGGGAATTAAAACGTGGCGTAAAAGCACAGCCCAAACTGGCCGCGAATGCTGGATCGGAAGCCACCTGCCCCAAACGCGCTACACCATACTGAGTCATAATCGTATCGAGCGTAGCCGCGACGGCGATGTTGCCAGTCGCAATCTGGTTGCCGATGCTTTGTACCACGCTGCGGATGATGCCCGCACCAACCGCTCGACCAGTGTTGGCATACACTTCAACCTGAGTGGCTTCAACCGGATCGCTGAAACCATAATTGATCTTCTGGCTAAAGTCCGCCGGAATGATAATGGCCGCTGTATAAGTGCCATCGTCTACACCATCTCTGGCAACTGCCGGGTCATCCAAAACTACAGTTTCCGTCAGGTCAAACAGCACATTAGTAGTCCCTGCGGTCGGCGCGGCGGAACCCGCTGTTGCCTCACAGGATGGCAGAGCACTGGTAGCATTCTCCCCGTCGGCAGGAGGCACTAGTGCGCTCACAAAAATACTGCCGTAATTGATATTCGTGCTGCCTGTGTCGAGGTTGACCACGGCTACTGGAATATCACTCACCGGAATATCACCACTCGCCAGATTCCCGAATGCCAGCCCGATGATGGTGGCAATCGCCAGCGGCGCAGCCAGCATAATCATAACCAGATTACGGTCGCTAAAAGTGGTATACAGGTCTTTCCACGCAATCGTCCAAATTTTTCGCATGGTTCAGTCCCTCAGTGCGCGACCGGTGAGCTTGAGGAATACTGCTTCCAGATCAGGCTCCCGTACTTCAACCGAGAGAATATCAAGCCCAGCTTCATTGGCAATCTGGATGACCTGTGGTAGTGCTTTGCGTCCGCGTCTGGCATAGATCGTGAGCGAACCGTGCGAACGTGCGCCCTCATTATCCTGGTCTGGCGCATCATAAAGCGCACGCGTCACCCCATCGATTCCATTTTGGAAACTTTGGAGCAAACTTTCTGGCACGTTCTGGTCGCCCACACTCAGCAGCAAACGATCTTCCTCGCCCACTTGCTGTACCAGATCACCCACTGTTCCCAATGCGATCATCTTGCCTTGATCAATAATGCCCACCCGATTGCTCAATTCCTGAGCTTCTTCCATCAAGTGGGTGGTATACAACACCGTCATCTTACGCTCATCACGCAATCGGATGACTGTGTCCAGAATCCGGCGACGACTTTGCGGATCAACACCTACTGTCGGCTCGTCCATGTAAACCAACTGTGGTTTGTGCAGCAACCCGACGCCGATATTGACGCGGCGCTTCATGCCACCGGAAAAAGTGTCTACCCGATCTTTCGAACGTTCCTTCAGATCGGTGAACTCCAGCACTTCGTCTACGGCGGCACCTAAATCTTTCCCGCCCAACCCGTACATCTTGCCAAAGAATTCCAGATTTTGTCGGGCACTCAAGGTGGGATACAAAGCAATTTCCTGCGGCACAACACCTAACAATCGTTTGGCATCCATCGGTTGGCGGGTAATTGAAAAACCGCCAATCGTTGCTTCACCGGATGTTGGCGAAAGTAAACCGCTAATCATTGAAATGGTGGTGGTTTTGCCCGCCCCATTGGGGCCAAGCATACTGAAGATTTCACCCCGGTAAATATCCAGGTCAATGCCCCGTACCGCCTGAACTTCTGTACCGTCCTGCCGTTTGTAGGTTTTGGCAAGCCCCCGAACTTCCACAAGCGCTTCTGGCATGTGTTCATCTCCCCCTGCATTCAGATAATTCACTTCATAATAATACGCGCGGCAGCATATAAAGTTGCAATGTCTATAAACAAATAACCCCTTACTGGTTTAGGCAGGGGTAGCTAATCCCTAAAAACCGGGAACACACCCGGCAGTTGTACGAGTCATAAAAACAGAGGCACGATGGCCTCTGTCTGTTAGTCGTTACGAATTTCGATATACCGTTTCCAGGCATCTGGCCCGGTGCCAACAGCAATCACCAGATAACTGGTACGGGGTGTCTTCGGCTCCCATTTCAGTTTCATGCCGATCTCGTTGGGCAGCCGGTCACTTTTGCGATGGTTACAGGTGTAGCAGGCACAGGCGGTATTCGTCCACTGGTCTTTTCCACCCCGCGACTTCGGGAAGATATGGTCAACCGTGAAGTCGCTCTTGTTAAGCATCTTGCCCTTCACCCACGAACCGGGCTGCACACCACAGTAGATGCAGGTGTAGTTATCGCGTACCAACACGCCTTTACGGCTCCAATGTGCCTGCCTGCGTGGCACATTCACATATGTCCGCAGCGCGATCACCGAAGGAACGGGGAACTGATCACGGATCGTTTGGAGGAAATGTCCCGAATGTTCGATAATGACAGCTTTGCCCGCCAGAATCAGATTGATGGCGCGGGGGACAGTAATGACCGCCAGGGGTTCCCAACTGCTTCCGTTCAGCAGCAGGACGCGGCCTTTGAGCGCGGAGATAGACAAGATATTACCTCAAAAAACACTCAACTGACGATGCCTTTTGCTCTATGTTTCACAATAATCCATTATACCGCAATTTGATTAAGTGGGGTTGAACCCTTCAACCTCATCTTTTAATCTCGTTAAAAAGCGGGGAAACCGAGCCAACACCCATTTTGCGCAATGGCTTCCCCGCTTGACATCGGTGGGTGCGTTAGCCCACCTGCGTGATTTGCAATGATGATCTGCCTGCATGTCTCCCCTTTCGCTACATCGAGGGGCTGCTTACATTAAATCTAATTCTGACTACTGTATCCCGTTTGCGCCTGTTTTACATTAAATCGCGCCCAAAATGTGGTTTGAAACTCTTATCGATTCTGTTCGTTTATGATTTGTACGTATACGTCAGGGCGAACGGTTCGCCCGCCCTGGTGGTTACTTGACCAATCGAAGCGTTGGGTGCTGACGTGCATTCAGCACATGGGCTTTTTCGATTTCCTCAATCGTTTCCTGGGCAGTAAAGACCAGTTCCCGCAGCCAGCCGACCAGTTCACGGCTGTTGAGCGCTGTTACGGTATCGATTTGCCCTTCACTAACGGCGTCGTGCAGGTCATCGAAGACCTCAAACACGGCTTCCATTCCGGCATCGGTCAGAAGAAAATTGCGATTTGTGAGCTGCTGCATCTGTCCCATCGTGTTACCTCGTCACAACTTGCCGATCAGACAAACAAAAAGGGCGTGGACTTTCTTGTTTCAGTCTCACGCCCTTCGAAGGGAACCTCGGGTTAAGGTGACGTATTGTCACGAAGTACAATACCACCTTCCGTGAGACTGACCGTTGCGCTCGGCATCCAGGTTATCGGGCGCGAAAAAGGCATCCTGGTATGCAGGCGCGTCGAACCAACCCGTCAATGATGACGGGGTTTGACCGCTAAGGCCCTGCACGAGGGATATACCCTTCAAGTTCACTCCAAATAACCGATGCATAGTTCTAGGCACCTCGCTCCACGACGGTATTATCCAGCATCGACTGGATACTATCACCGGTGATAAACACACGCCGCATACCGTCCGGCTTGCTCACTTTGAGGTGTCCTTTACGAATGAGTCTTTTGAGTGTACTGAGGCTGACGCCCAGCGCCTCTGCGGCTTCTTGCCGAGAGTACACTGATCCGCCTTCAATACGTGGTTTGACGATAGTCATTGAACACCCCTTTCATAACATTGCTACCATAACATAGATTTTGAGGGTCGTCAAGAGATATGAAGGGCGCAAACCAGATTGTCAATAGATTTTAACAGGTCAGCATGGGCAGGGGCTTGACAGAGGTATTTAGACAGATGCATAATCGCCCCACTAAAGCACTGACGGAGAACGTGCGCGCAGGACGTACCCACAGGGAGCCAGAGGCCATAGACTGGAAGCCTCGGCGGGCAGCAGGCGCGGAATTCAACTCCTGAGCTTTCGCTACATCCGGCGTAACAGGATGGAATGAAGTGGGCGGCGTACATGCTGCCAATTAGGGTGGTACCGCGGGAAATTCCTACTCCCGTCCCTAGCATTTGACTAGAGACGGGAGTTTTTGTTTTAAGCCTATAGTCCTCAGCTTTCAGAAAAAGCTAGTGGCTGACGGCCAGGAGAAAACCATATGCTGGAACAACTGGAAACTCTACACACTGGTGCATTAAGCGAACTGGAAGCGGTAAAAGATTCCGGGGCGCTTCATGAATGGGAGAGCAAATATCTAGGTGGCAAGGGCGGTGTGACGCTGCTGCTCCGGGGTATCGGTCAGCTTCCGAAAGAACAGCGGGCGGACTTCGGCAAACGAGCGAATGAAGTCCGGGATTTGCTGACCGAAGCCTACATCGGACGTGAAAAGCTGGTACATGAACATGAACTGGCGCGCGATCTGGAAGAAGGCCAGATTGATGTCACGCTGCCTGGACGTGAACGTTCGGTGGGTGGTTTGCATCCCTCGACACAAACGCTGCGGGAGTTGTA
This sequence comes from Anaerolineae bacterium, assembly GCA_019912965.1. Taxonomy (GTDB): domain Bacteria; phylum Chloroflexota; class Anaerolineae; order Aggregatilineales; family Phototrophicaceae; genus CFX2. Next base: position 10,485 of record JAIOHM010000171.1, on the reverse strand, counting down.
TGCCATCTGGGCAGACATGGGCTTTCAGGTTTATCGCAGCCGGGATGTGGAAGATGATGAAACCAACTTCTCGATGTTGAATATTCCACCGCATCACCCTGCCCGCGATATGTGGGATACCTTCTATACCACCACACCGGGGGTTATCCTGCGGACGCATACCTCACCAGGACAAATCCGGTCGATGCACGAATTAGGCGGGAATGGCACACAACCCATCCGCGTGATTCTGCCGGGGATGTGCTACCGCTATGAACACATTACCACCCGCAGCGAGATGCAGTTCCATCAACTAGAGGGTGTGGCAATTGGGCGGAACATCCGCATGACCGATTTGAAGGGCACTGTAACCGCGTTCGCCCGCCGGATGTTCGGGGCGAATGCAGCCGTGCGTTTCCGTGCGTCTTACTTCCCATTCACTGAGCCGAGCATGGAAATTGATGTGGAGTGTTTCCTGTGTGGTGGGCAAGGCTGTAAGGTTTGTAAATACGCGGGCTGGCTGGAAATCGCTGGTGCGGGCATGATGCATCCAACCGTGCTGCGAAACGGCGGCTATGACCCCAGCCAGTGGAGTGGTTTCGCGTTCGGCATGGGGCCGGAACGTATGGCGATGCTGAAACATGGCATCAATGATATTCGTTACTTTTGGGGCAATGATCTGCGCTTCCTGGAGCAGTTCTAAAACAGATTTGGAGGGGGAAATGACCAATCTGAAACTCTCTGAAGATTGGCTTGCAACCATCATCGGACTGGCGATTGTGCTGGTGATAGGGGCAGGGCTACTTGGTCCCGGCCCACAAAACGTAAGCCTAAAAGCTGAAGCGGGTGAGTCGGCAAGCAGTGTGACGGTTCCAGCCGTATCTGGTTGGAAAATCAGCGGGACACTGGATGGCGAAAAGGCGACTGTTGAAAATGTTCCAACCTCACTGGAAAGCATGGGTGTGTATTTGTTCCAATGCGATGGGGATACATTATCTCTGGTTGGCACACTTCCGTTGGGTACTGAAACAGTCGAAACAGCACCTGCGGGCAAAGCACGACTGGAATTTGATAATCAATGTTCGGCAGCGGCCAGCCTGACGTTTACAACCGATGCGGCCATCCGTTGGCCGATTTTCAACCTGCTGGCACGATAGGGGAAGATAATGACTACAACAACAGTTCCTCAAAAGTCTGCTGCCAACCAATGGGCAGGGTTGATCGGCGGAATCATCCTGCTCATTGTACTGACGGTGCTGGTTGCCGAAGTAGACCGCTGGATTGCGAACAGCTTTCGGGCGCAAGGTGTGGCTCAAAATCCGCTGGAATATCCGCTTACAGCAGTGATTATCGGGTTGATTGCTAATGCTGTTCTGCGTCTAACCGGGTTGTATGCGGCTGTGCGGCCAGCGATCCGCACAGAGCTTTATCTGAAAATCGGTCTGGTGATTCTGGGGGCGCGCGTCAGCTTAGGCGATTTGTTTGCTACAGGTGCGGGCGGATTGATTCAGGCACTGGTGATGGTGCTTTCGGTCTTCTTTTTTACGTGGTGGTTGGGCGGAAAGCTCAAACTGCCAGAAACGTTGAAAGCAGTTATGGCTTCGGCTGTGGCGATCTGCGGCGTTTCAGCCGCTATCGCAGCGGCAGGCGCAGTTTCCGCCCGCAAAGAAGAAGTCAGTTACATCACAACGTTGGTGATTATCGTCGCCCTGCCCCTGATGGTGATTATGCCGTGGTTAGCAACAGCTATGGGCTTGACACCGACGGTTGCCGGGGCGTGGTTCGGCGGGAATATTGATACGACGGCAGCGGTGGTCGGCGCAGGCACGATTTATGGCCCGGAAGCCCAACAGGTCGCGGCTGTGGTCAAACTTTCGCAGAATGTGCTGATTGGATTCATCGCTTTTGGGCTGGCGTTGCACTTCGCGTTGGTCGTCCGGCGTGGTGAAGGCGAACGCCCGACACCCAAAATCATCTGGGAACGCTTCCCCAAGTTTGTGCTGGGTTTTGTGCTGGTTTCAGTCTTGGCCTCTATAGGCGCGTTCACACCGACTCTGGTACGCGAGATGAACAATGCTTATCAATGGGCATTCGCGCTGGCGTTTGTGTGTATTGGGCTAGACTTCACGCTGGCAGAAGTCCGGGCGGCGGGATGGCGTCCGGTGGTGGTTTATGTGGGCGCGACGGTTTTTAACACGGTGCTGGCGCTGATTGCCGCTTACGTGATTTTCGGCGTGTTGGGGTTGGGACAGTCCGCATAAATAGGAGGTTGAACGTTGCTAAACGTCGATCCAGAAATTCAGGCAGCGATTGATGAAGAACGCCAGCATGATGAGCGCGTTCTGTGGACGGGTAAACCCAATCCGTTACGCTTTGCCGTGCGTGAGCCAGCGCGGTTACTCGGCGCATTGGGTTCGGTGTTGATGGCCGGGGTATTCCTGTTCATCTTTTCGGAGTTTTTTGGCGAAGTTATCCCCACGTCGATCAATGCGGAACGTACTTCTAGTCCGTTTGGAGGTTTCAGCAGCTTCTTTATCCTGATTCTTGCCCTGATCGTTGTCAGCAGTGTTGGCCCGGTGATCCTCGATTTTCTGAAAGCGGGGCGCATGGTTTACGCAGTGACGACGAAACGGTTGATGATTGTTACGAGGCCGTGGGCATGGTGGGGTAAATCGGTGCAGTCGTTCGCGGAAAACGATATTCAGATGCTTTCGCGCAGTGGTTCGGATGAGAGTGGCGATCTGGTTTTCGCCAGTGAAAGCTATCGGGTGCGCCAGAAATATGGCTACGGCACGCGGACGCGCAAGGTGGGTTTCTTCGGAATCCCGGATGTAAAAACGGTTGAGCAGTTGGTGATGACCACCTTCAAACGAGGTGGCAATTGAGGATGAAAACTCTTTGAAAGCCAATGCTCGAAAAGCCAATCGCCTATTCTCACCCCGTTCGGTGCTGCTGATCGGCATCGTTTTCGTCGCGCTGATTATTATCAGCAACCGGCTGGCGACGGCATTCTGTGCAAGCGCCATCGGCTTTGACTGCCCGATTTTCTGGCCGATCAGCGAGATGTCCCCGCGCATTCCTCAACTGTGGCAGGTGGCACTGGGGGGTGCTTTGCTGATTGGGATTATCCCGATAGCACGTTTCATCACGGAAAAATCACCCCGCTTGCTGATGGTGATCGGTGCTGGTTTGCTGCTGGTGTTGGGGACGACGATTATGCAGGGCTGGTATGAAGGCTTTGCAGTGCCGATGGTCGGCCTGAGCAACGCCCAATACTACGGCGACGCGGTTGAAATCAGCGATCCGCTGGCATTCGTGCAGGATTACACCGATTTTCAGGCGGGACTACGGCCTCATGCGCGGGTGCATCCACCGGGCGCGACGCTGTTCATCTATACGCTGAACAAGCTGCTCGGCAGTTCAGAAGCAATTTCGGTGGTGATAGCACTGTTGGCTGTGCCGTTCACAGCTTTTCTGCTGTACCGGTTGTTAGCACCTGCCCTGCCCAACCAGCAGTTCGTTAAAGGCATGGTGTTCCTCTGGGCGCTGATTCCCAGTGTGCAGGTGTATTATGCTTCGACAGTGGATGCGTTGATTGCTGGCCTGCTGCTAGGGGCGATGGTCTTGCTGATCTACCACGAGAGCTGGTGGAGTGGCTTGTTAATCGCCGTACTGATCTGGATTGTCTCGTTTTTAACATTTCTATGGGTATTTATCCTGCCAGTGCTGCTGGGTTACGAGGTTTTTCAACGACGTACCATCTGGCGCACGGCGCTGACAGTGGCATTCATCGGGCTAGTTTATCTGCTGATGAACAGTTTGCTGAGTTTTAACTATCTGGAATCGTTTTCTATCGCGTCGAAGATTGATAACCCACGAGGGTTCATGCTGTTGGCCAATCCGGCGCGTTATTTCCTGACCCGTTTGGAAAGTGTAGCCGAAATTCTGGTGTTTTTCGGCCCATTTCTCACGATTTTGCTGTGGCGCGGCCTGCCGATTTTACGCCAGCAGCAGCCGAAATTATTCACCTTCACCCTGTTGGGATTGGCTTCGATGCTGCTCCTGCTGGGCGGCGGTGTGTTCCAAACGGGCGAGACGGCGCGGGTGTGCCTGTTTCTGATCCCATATCTGTTCCTTCCGGTGGTGGCCTATTTGAAAGAGGCAACACCCCCTGCAATTGTCGAGCTGATGTTTTTGGTCTTTGCACAGGCCATTTTTATGCAGCTCTTTGGAATTTACGTCTGGTAACCCCTACGTTTGGAGAACTACAAACTGTAAGTTTAAGGCGAATTTCAATAGTGTGGCGTATCAGAGTAGGGATAGGAATTATTGTACTGATTGGAATTGTAATTGTATGGCTACTTCAAACTGAGTCAGTCATTCTGATTGCTGAACCCGGTCAGACCGTAGAGGTTAGTGATATTCCTGCAATAACTGCCCACACAGCAAGCATTGAAAGTCGAGAAGTTCCCATCCAATGGCAGGTATTCACAGGAAGGGGTTTTAATGGTTACTATTGCGAAGATGAGACTGTTTGGGTGGAGCGAAATGATTCCGATGGCGCACATGATGTTGCCCTAAGAAATGATTGTGCTGAAACCGTCACCGTTGAAATCTGGTGGTATCGCTTTCGCTATTTGAATGTTTTCCTGGATGGATACTATTAATCCATCATAACGACTTGACGAACGACTAACGATCAATGACTGAGGATTGAAAGATGGAAGTACCTGTATCCTGGCTGAGAGAATTTGTAGACATCGACATCCCGATTGAACTGCTGGCTGAACGCATGACGGTGGCGGGGTTGGAAGTGGGCGCGATTACCTATGTGGGCGTGCCACAGGGATTCGTTAAAGGCGTGAAGTGGCCGAAATCCGATCATCTGGTTTGGGATCGGGATAAGATTGTGCTGGGCGCAATCCGTGAAGTGAAGCCGCACCCGGATGCTGACCGCCTAGTGATGGCGATGGTGGATTACGGCGGAACAGAACTGGAGCAAACGGTTACAGGTGCGCCGAACCTTTTCGCCTATAAGGGCGTTGGGCCGCTAGACCCGCCGTTGTGGACACCCTTCGCTAAAGAAGGGGCGGAAGTCTGGGACGGGCACAGCGAAGAACCCAAGCGGATGGTTCTGAAAGAGAAAAAACTGCGCGGCGTCCCGAACCGCTGTATGGTGTGTTCGGAAAAAGAACTCGGTTTAGCCGATGAACATGATGGCATTCTGCTGCTGGAAAATCCGGGGGATTATGTTCCAGGGACACCGCTTCAGGATGTGTTGGGCGATGTGATTCTGACGGTTGAACTGACGCCGAATCTGGCGCGGTGCTTCAGTATTCTCGGCGTGGCTCGCGAGGTGGCTGCCCTGCTGGATAAACCTTTACGTGAGCCTTCATACGATGTGGTGATGGAAGGTGCGGGCATCAAGGGTGAAGTGAGCATCGACATCCGTGAGCCGGAATTGAACCCACGCTTCACGCTGGCACTCCTGCGCGATATGGAAATCAAGCCATCGCCCCAATGGATGCAGCGGCGGTTGAAGCAGGTTGGGCAGCGCCCGATTAACAACATTGTGGATGTGACCAACTACATCACCTTCGAGATCGGGCAGCCGTTACACGCCTACGACTTCGATAAGCTCAAAGCACATGGTGGGGGAAAAGCGCCCAAGATTATCACGCGGTTGGCACAACCGGGCGAAACGCTGGATACGCTGGATGAGGTACACCGCGAACTTGATCCGCACAATATTCTGGTGTGCGATACCGAAAGCATTCTCGGCCTCGGCGGGGTGATTGGTGGAGCAGACACCGAGATCAGCGATACGACGAAAAATGTGCTGCTAGAAGCAGCGAACTGGAACTTCATCAACGTTCGGCGCACGATGCAATCCCAGAAAATCTTCACCGACGCAGGAACCCGCTTCAGCCGGGGTGTGCATCCGAGTCAGGCGCTGTTGGGCGTTAAACGTGGCATCGAACTGATGCGGCAAACCGGGGGCGGACAAGTTGCTCAGGGCATTATTGATGAATATCCGCTACCAGAGCCAACGGTGAAAGTTGAACTGCACGCGGCGGAAGTCGAGCGCATTCTGGGCATGAGCTTTACCGCCGAGGAAACTGCCGACATCCTGCGCCGCCTGAGCTTCGGGGTAGAGCTTAAAGGTGATGTGCTGCAGGTGACTGCGCCGGATTACCGGATGGACATCAGCAGCGATCCGATTACGGGACAGGCCGATTTGATCGAGGAAATCGCGCGGATTCACGGCTACAACAATATTCCTGACACGATCATCGCGGATATGATGCCTCCACAGTGGTCGAATACGGCACTGATACTGGAAGAACGGGCGCGGGATGTTCTGGTGGCGCTCGGTTTACGGGAAACCATCAGTTATCGGCTGACGACACCGGAACGCGAGGCATTACTCAACCCCACCCCCCAACCCTCTCCCCGTACACAGGGAGGGGGAGAAAATGGAAACGGCAGCGTTTCTCATGCAGGGTATGTGGAACTGGCGAACCCGATGGTGGCTGACCGGACAGCTTTACGGCACAGCCTGCTCATCAATCTGCTGGAAAACGCGGCGGCGAATGCTCGTTTTACTGATCGTCAGCAGTTGTTCGAGATCGGGAATGTGTACTTCCTGCGGGACGATGATCCCCTGCCGGATGAGCCGCGTCGGTTGGGCGTATTGCTCACTGGTGCGCGGCGGGCGGCAAGCTGGATCAATGATGAATCGGGTGATAATGCTGATTTCTTCGACCTGAAGGGTGTGGTTGAAGGTCTGCTGGACGGTTTGCATATTGAAGGGGCAACTTATGCCCGTTCGACGCATCCCAGCCTGCATCCCGGACGGTCAGCCCAGTTGAACCTCAACGGGAAAAAAGTGGGCGATTTCGGTGAACTGCATCCGCTGGTGGCGGAGATGTTTGAATTGACGGCAGCTCCGGTGCTGGTGGGTGAGTTCGATCTGGACGCTTTGCTGGAACAAGTTGAGCCAAACTTTGGCACACAGGCGTTGCCGACGACCCCGCCTGTGCTACAGGACATCGCGCTGGTGGTGAACGATGAAACCCCGGCAGCGGCGGTGGAAGCAGTGATCGTCAAGGCGGGTGGGAATCTGCTCAAGGGCGTCCGCTTGTTTGATGTGTACCGGGGCGATCCGATTCCGGCGGGGCAGAAGAGCCTCGCGTACAGTTTGGTGTATCAGGCGGATGACCGGACGCTGACGGATAAAGAGGTTGCCAGTGTGCATCAAAAGATCGTGAAAACGGCGGAACGCGAATTGGGCGCGAAACTGCGGGCGTAAAACAGCCCTTAGCCATTAGCCTTCAGCCATCAGCTTTTAAGAACCTCGCCTACTCGTGCCAGCCATTGCGACAAGCTCAGGCTGGCACTCGCCCTCTTCAACTGGAGAGGGTTTTTGATTCGCAAAATGCACAAAATGCAAAATTTGCACATTTAGCCGTAGGGATTGTCGGCGGGAGTGAGGGAAGCAGGCATGTCGCAAATGTCATTGTCGGCGGTTGAGACGGGGAGCGCCGTAGTGTGCAGCGCCATGTTCGGGTGTTGCCGCCGCGCGACACTATTGTCATTTGTCCTGCGGCAGCGCGGGAGGTTGGCGTAGGGAGTTGTCAATTTACAGTTCACAGTTTTCAGTTGACAGTTGCGAGTTTCCAGTTTCCAGAAAATCACCTCACCCCAGCCATCCCCGTACGCGAGGAGGGAGCAAGACTGTTTGCGGCGATTGCGATTGCGAAAAGGCTTTGTGCGCAATGGGTAAATGGGCATTGTTATCCGTTTCCAGAAAAATTCGCTATAGACGGCGGATTATCGGACGGGAGGGGGTGTTTCTTGAAACGCCGCGTGTTTATCGGATTCGTTCGCGTGGGCGGGTGTTCAGAAAGTTTCGGACAAAAGTATTGCGGCGATTCGGGGTTGGGCTGCTGCTGCAATACTCGCTGAATAGTTGTCAGTTATCAGTTACGAGTTGCCAGTTTTCAGAAAAATACAGGTAGAAAGCAAAGTGAACTGATAAGGACAGTGTAGCAGGTTTTGAGGGAAAAAGGGTGACCAAATGGTACGTTTTTGAGGGTGAAGTTACTAACGGAATTGAGGGAGCGGATGGGAGGCGTTGGTTGAAGGAGGGTTGGGGAATGGTATGATGGGGAAAAGATTGAGTCTTGTAACATATTTGGCTATGAAACATGAAACAGGCTACACTGGAAAATCATCATCTGCACTGTATGCGGAGACAAAAGTATGACCACAAGCGAAGCCACCAGCCATTACATCAAAAACATTCAACGCGAATACAACAGTGGTATTGCCCGCGAACATTCTTACCGCCCTGCACTTAAGGAACTTCTGGAATCATTTGATAAAAATGTCAACGCTGTCAATGAACCAGAGCGACTCATTAAAGAATCAGCGCCGGATTTTATATTGCAGCGGGAACGTGCGCCCATCGCATTTGTGGAAGCCAAAGATGTTGGAGTTGATTTAGATCGCGTTGAACGTGATGAACAGTTACAACGCTATTTCAAGGACTTTCGCAACCTCATTTTGACGGACTATCTGGAATTCCGTTGGTATTATGACGGCGAACACCACCGAACTGTACAAATCGGCAAACTGGAACACAAGAAGATCCAACCGATTGACAGCAATCTAGCTGAACTTTCTGGCCTGCTAAGTGATTTCATCAATAAGGGAATTCCTGAAGTTAAAAAAGCGCGGCAACTAGCCGAGATTATGGCAGGCATGACTAAGCGGATCAAAAAATTAATTATTGACAGTTTGGAGCATAACAGCCCCGGACTCAAAGAACAAAAAGAGGCTTTTGAACAAACACTCCTGCCTCACCTTAGTGACAGTGATTTTGCTGACATGTACGCGCAAACACTGGCTTATGGATTATTCGCGGCACGAGTCAATTACAAAGGCAAAATTGGCACATTCGCCCGTAAGGGTGTAGCGGAAGATATTCCTGCAACCAATCCTTTTTTGCAAAAGCTGTTTAAAACTGTGATGGATGATCTGGATGAGCGCGTTTCGTGGATGGTGGATACCTTAATCGCGCTGCTAGCAGCAACCGATACCGAAGCCATTTTAAAAGACTTTGGAAAAGGGACACAACAGAACGACCCTATCCTGCATTTTTACGAGACTTTCCTAGCGGCATATGACCCTACTCTGCGGGATAAACGCGGGGTTTACTACACACCTGAACCCGTGGTGAGTTACATCGTTCGCAGTGTGGATTATGCGCTGCGGGAACACTTCAAATTACGGGATGGTTTGGCGGATAAAAAAGCCTTGATCCTTGACCCGGCCACCGGAACAGGGACGTTTTTGTACTCGGCTGTTCAGCATATTTATGAGATGTTCAAAGGGCAGTCCGGGGCATGGAATGATTACGTCCGAAAAGATTTGCTGCCGCGCATCTTCGGTTTCGAGCTGCTGATAGCCTCTTATACGGTTGCTCATATGAAGTTGGGAATCCTGTTAAAAGAAACAGGTTACAAATTTGAGAGTAATGACCGCCTAAGAGTTTACCTCACCAATACACTCGAAGATAATTTGAAACAACCGCCGCTGCTAATGGGGCGATTCATCAGCGAAGAAGCTAACGCCGCGATCCAAGTAAAGAAAGAAGAGCCTATCCAAGTGGTTATGGGTAATCCGCCCTACAGTGGAGAGAGTGCCAACAAAAGCAAGGACTCAAAAGGTAAATTAACATGGATAGGCGAACGCATTCAAGATTATTACAAAATTGATGGCAAACCTCTAGGGGAACGGAACCCCAAATGGTTACAAAACGATTACATCAAATTTATTCGTTTCGGCCAGTGGCGTATCAGCGAAACCGGAAGCGGTATTCTCGCGTTCATAACAGATAACAGCTATCTTGACAGCCCAACGAGAAGAGGGATGCGACAGCAGCTTTTACAGGCGTTCGATGACATTTACATTCTGAACCTGCACGGCAACAGCAACAAACGCGAAAAAACGCCAGATGGGGGCAAAGATGAAAATGTTTTCGACATCAAACAAGGTGTTGCGATTGGAATCTTCATCAAATTACCCCCCCCAACTCTTATGAGCTTATAACAACACCTCGAAATGCCCGCCTGCATTATGTGGATTTGTGGGGCGTCCGGGCAGAAAAATATCAAGCACTGCTGCACGGCGATATGGGCGATACTAAATGGGAAACACTGACACCTCAAGCACCATATTATTTATTCACGCCTCAAGATTTAGATTTAAAAGGCGAATATGATAACGGTTGGAAGGTCACAGAGATTTTTGGTACTGGCAATCCAAACTTAGATGCGGGCAAGAGATATTCTTTAGGTGTAAGAGAGTAGTTGTAACAGATAAAATTATGGACTAAGGTGGTGAAGCATTCGATCTACCATTGCAACATAAATCCAAGTCTCGCTGACGGTGGGCAAGGCTTCATAATCTTTACTAAGCCGACGATACTTGCCCAACCAA
>JAIOHM010000170.1 GCA_019912965.1 Anaerolineae bacterium | reverse complement strand
CCCCGCTTCCCCGGTAAATTTCGCCACCGACCACGAACCCCGCCCCGACACCAACCCGCGCATAGACGAAAGCCAGTGCGTGGCTGTTTTGTCCACTGCCGAACAGGACTTCGCCCAGCGCCATCGCCCGCACATTGTTTTCGACGCTGACAGGCATTCGGAGTTTGGCGGAAAGCCAGTCGCGCAGCGGCACGTCCCGCCAACCGAGATTGGGCGCAACCACATTCATCCCGCGTTCCTGATCGACAAGGCCGGAAGCGCCCACACCTACGCCGACAATCCGTTCCAGCGAAACGCCGCTCTGGTCAATGGCTTGCCGCACCAACCGTGCCGTATCGGCCAACGCCACTTCCAACGGGCGATCCGGTGGATGCTCGGCGGAAAGGGTCACCAACGGCTGGGCGCGTAAATTGGTCACGGCGACATTGACCTGATCGACATCGAAATGCACTGCCACCGCCAGCCGCGATTCCGGCACAAGACGCAGCGCGGTTTGCGGACGACCAGCTCCGCGCCGCAACCGAGGGCGGCGGCGGCCATCTTCTGCTACAACGCCATACCGGAGCAGTTCGTTTATCAGATTGGTGATGGTGGTGTTGGAAAGCTGAGTCAGTTCCGCCAACCGCACCCGCGAGATGCCATCATTGCGTAGCAGGGTGAGCAGCACCGCCCGTAGATTGTGCGATTTGATGACGCTGCCGCTGCTGCCCCGGAGGAGTCGTCGCATGAATGAATCCTGTGATGCTGATCTTCTGGGCGCGATTGTAGACCTTCAAATGCAGTGGGTCAACAGGCCAGTCACCACCTTGCAAGGGCTGGATGTTGGTCATAACGCATATACTTGACAATAATTTTTGGCTAACCTAAAATTGTGGTTAGATTAGCACGAAATAAAATCAAGGAAACCCTTATGAATCGTCAGTTAGCCAGATTGTTTTCCCGGCGAAATTTCTTGCGGGCCGGGGTGGGCGGCGCGGCAACAGTTTTCACTGCCAAAGTTCTCGATGGTGCGGTACACGCCCAGGATATTGTGCCAACCGCTACCCCTGTTTATGAGGGCGATCATAATGGGCATCAGGGTATGAGCGGAATGCTGGTTGGGGCAGTTGACCATGCCCGTAATGGCTTCGATCCCATGCAAATGCTGGTCGATTGGGACTATGGCACAGCCAGCACATCACCCGATGGCCGGATGCTGCGCGAATATCAAATTGATGCCGGGGAAGTAGAAATCGAAATCGCCCCCGGCATTTTCTTTCCAGCATGGACGTATAACGCCCGTGTTCCCGGCCCGACCATCCGCTGCCGTGCAGGTGACCAACTGCGGGTCAACTTTGCCAATTATGGCAGTCATCCGCACACCATTCATTTTCATGGTTTCCACACGGCGGAAATGGATGGCATACCCGGTGTCGGGCGCGGCGAGATTGCTCCCGGCGACAGTTTCACCTACGAATTTGAAGCCGAGCCGTTTGGCTGCCACATGTATCACTGCCACGCTACCCCGCTCAAGCGTCATATTCACAAAGGCATGTACGGCGCTTTTATCATCGACCCGCCGGAAGGCCGTTCACCAGCCCGCGAATTTATGATGATGATGAACGCCTTTGATACCAATTTTGATGGTGGCAACGAGATTTACGCAGTCAACACGGTTGGGCATGAATTCATGCGCCGCCCGATTCCGGTCAAGGTAGGGGAAACGATTCGGGTGTATCTGCTCAACATTGTGGAATTTGACCTCATCAATTCCTTCCACATTCACGGAAACTTCTTCAACTACTACGACACAGGTACAACGTTAGAGCCAACACTGCGGATGGTCGATACGATCATGCAGGCACAGGGGCAGCGCGGCATTCTGGAATTCAGCTTTCGCTGGCCGGGCAAATTTATGTTTCATGCCCATGTCAGCGAATTTGCCGAACTCGGTTGGATGGGTTTCTTCAACGCGGTTGAACCGGAAAACTGGGATACAGCATTGGCAGAAGCCGGTTTGGACGCCGAATGGGATCGCAAAGGAACACAAGGCAGCGCCGGAGGGCAGTCATGAACGCAAATACGACTACACAAAATGTGGCCGATAATCGCAATTGGGGTGGAATGACGTGGCTGCTGGCGCTTGTGCCGCTGATTCTGTTGGGTGTTACGCTCACCTATCTGGTGGTGACGGGCGGCGGTCTGACGGAACTGGCTGGCCCACCTGTCGAAGTGCTGACCATTCAGCAGATTACGCTGCCAGAACCGGGACTCATTCGGGTCGAAGTAATCAATGGCAGTCCACAGGAAATCACCATTCCGCAGGTGTTGGTAGACGACGCCTACTTTGGTTTCACAGTTGAGCCTTCTACCACCATCCCGCGTTTAGGTCGCGCGGTATATAGCATTCCCTATCCCTGGGTTGAAGAAGAAACCCATCATATAGTACTCATCAGCTCGACAGGCGTCACATTCGAGGGCGAAATCGCTGCTGCCGTTCAAACCCCACAGCCAACGGGCAATCTGTTTGTGCAGTTTGGACTGGTCGGTTTATATGTAGGGATTGTCCCCGTTTTTCTGGGGATGTTGTGGTATCCGTTTATGCGGCGGCTTGGCAGTCGTGCCATGAATTTCATCCTGTCGCTGACTATCGGACTGCTGATTTATCTGGCGGTGGGAACATGGCTGGATGCAAATGAATTTGGCGGTGAACTGCCTGCGTTTATTCAGGCCGTACCGCTGGTGATTTTCATCGCGCTGGGAACGCTTGGTATCTTGCTGGCAGTAGGACGCCTTGACCGGAAAGCGGAAACCCCACCGCTGCGTGTAGCTTATCAGATTGCTTTGGGCATCGGTTTACACAATCTGGGCGAAGGGCTGGCGATTGGGGCAGCCTTTGCCTCTGGCGAAGCGGCGTTAGGCACATTCCTGATTCTCGGTTTCACCCTGCACAACATCACTGAGGGTGTAGGCATTGCCGCGCCAGTTGTGCGCCAAAACCCCGGACTCAAACATTTCGCCCTGCTGATTTTGCTGGCGGGTGGCCCAGCCATCCTCGGTACATGGCTAGGCAGTTTCGCTTTCGACCCCGTATTGGCGACTATCTTCCTGGCAATTGGTGTCGGCGCAATCCTTCAGGTGGTGTGGGAAGTTGGCAAGCTGGTCGCACGGGACTATACACGGCTGAACCAATCGTTTATCAACTGGACGACTCTGGCGGGCGCAGCGGCAGGCATCGCCATCATGTACTTCACTGCTTTTTTGGTGAAATTCTAAACACACTCACCAAATCCTCATGTTTTAGCCCATCCAATAAAGCAACTGGCGACGTAAAATTGGATGGGATAAACTGTGATAAATTGAGCAAATATCACAAAAAATAACAAGGAGCATCACAAAAATGAAGCGTGTCCGTTTGGTTTCACTGCTGGCTGTTCTGGTTCTGGCGGTTGTTGCATTGGCGATTCCAACGCTGGCGCATGAAGGCCGCGAAGTTGGGGAATATCAGATCGTGTTCGGCTGGCGCGTCGAACCTGCCTACACCGGATTGTTCAATGGGCCGGAATTCACGGTGACGATGCATGGCGGCGAGGAACATGAAGAAGGACATGAACCCGAAGGCACACCCGAAGCCGAACACAGCGATGCAAGCGGCGACCATCACGAAGAAGACAGCGCGGCACTAACTGGATTGGAAGATACCCTGCAAATCGAAGTCAGCTATGGCGGTCAAACCAAACTGCTGCGCTTGCGTGCCGTATTTGGTGAACCCGGCAATTACACCGCTGACCTGATTCCGACGCAGCCGGGGGATTACAGCTTCCGCATTTTCGGCACGATTGGCGATACCGAAATTGACGAAACCTTCTCCTCGACTGAGGGTGAATTTAGCTCCGTCGAACCGGTTGAGGATATTCAGTTCCCCTAATGTGTTCGTTTTAGCCCACTGGCAGACGCGATACAATCAATAGATATAGTTTCAGGGTGGGCGGTTGATGAACCGCCCTCTCGTTTCTCAGCAAGCAGGTGATACATGGTACGGCGCGGGTTGTTTGTTTTCCTCATGTTGGCGATGGTGGTGTCTGGCAGGGTGCTGGCACATGCTAATCTGGTGCAGGCCGAGCCGCCGCCCAACGCGATATTGGATGCTGCTCCGGCAGAAATCCGTTTGTGGTTTACCGAACCGCTGGAGCCGGATTTCAGCCGTATCATTCTGCGTGACCGCGATGGCAATATTCTTGAGACATTACCCAGCCAGGTAGACCTGACTGATCGCACCCAAATGATCCTCGTTCCCGGTAATTTGCCGGACGGACTCTACACGGTCGCATGGCGGGCGCTTTCCACCGCTGATGGACACCCAACGCAGGGCAGTTATCCCATTATTGTTGGCGAAGTTGCAGGCGGTTTCGGGGCAGCCACACAGGCAGAGGCCACAATTCCGGTGGATGGAACGCTGATTCGCTGGGCAAATCTGATGAGTCTGGCGCTGACAGTGGGCGGCATCAGTTTCTGGATGTTTGTATGGACTCCATCTGTGCCAGAAGGCAATAAAGCGGTTGAACGGCGTATTGGTTTATTGATCTGGATTGGTTGGCTGACGGTTGGCATAACGGGTGCGTTCTTGCTGTTCATGCAGCTTTCGTTAGCGACCGGAAATCCGTTGTTGCAGGGTATCGATGGCGATTCACTCAACAGTCTGGTGGTCAATACGCGCTTTGGTCAATTGTGGCTGGCGCGGATGGCGTTGTGGGTTGGTTTAGCTGGGGCGCTATGGTTTGCAGTGAGTGACCATTGGTTTCGGTGGATTGCCTTGATGATCGGCGGGGCAATTCTGGCGATCAACAGTCTGTTCAGCCATGCCAACGCCGCCCATGACCAGTTAGCGGCGGTCAGTGCGGATTGGCTGCATCTGCTGGCAATGACGTTGTGGGTTGGCGGGTTGGTGCAGTTTATCAGCGTCATCGGCCCGGTACGCAAACACTTTCAGCCTGCCGCGCCAACGTTGAACAAGTTAGTTGCCCACTTCACCAATTTTGCCCGTGTATCAGTCGTTGCACTGTTTATCACCGGATTGTACTCCACATGGCTGCAAGTCGGTGTGGTAGAAGGCTTGTGGACGACGGGTTACGGGCAGGCACTTCTGCTCAAAATCATCCTGATTATCCCCATCATCGGCATCGCTTTTGTGAATATGGTTTATACCTATCGTGGATTGGCTTCCGGCGGCGAAATATGGGGGACACGCTTACGCCGCTTGATTGGCGTGGAAATCGCGCTGACAGCGGGTGTGCTGCTGACGGTGGGCATGAT
The DNA here is from genome assembly GCA_019912965.1 of Anaerolineae bacterium. GTDB lineage: Bacteria > Chloroflexota > Anaerolineae > Aggregatilineales > Phototrophicaceae > CFX2. The sequence goes on along the minus strand of JAIOHM010000170.1, from coordinate 28,848 downwards.
GACCTCGACAGCTCCCGCGCGGGCAACACTGGCGCAGCGAGCCGCTAATCCACCGCCACCACAGCCGCAGCCGATCATTGAAACGCTGGTGGATGACGACCTGACGCTGGAACTAACCATTAATCCCGGCTGGATTGGCGAGAATACTTTCAGCCTGAAGCTGACTGACGCAGCAGGTCAACCTGTGGAAGATGCGACCCTGATTCGGATGCGCTTCGAGAGCCAGACTCAGAATTTGGGTGAAAGTGAACTCCGGCCTGAAACGCAGGGCGGCGGAGTCTACACCATCACGGCGGCAAATCTGAGTGTGCCGGGAGAATGGCGCATTCGTACCACCGTTCAACGTCCGGATAAATTTGATGCGCTGGCCGATTTCAAGCCAGATGTGCAGCCGATACCCGAACCGCCGCTGATTGTGCCGATTCCCCCTCCAGATGCACCCCTGCCCAACCGCACACTGGTGATGCTGGCAGCCGGATTAATGGCGCTGGCTGTGGGCGGATTTTTCGTCAGCGAAAATCAGAAACATTTATTGCGGGCTTCGGTGATTTTGGGTGTGGGCTTGGTGCTGCTCGGTGGTGTACTGCTGGTAAGTGCCACACAGGGCACAGAAATGACCCACACAACCTCGGCAGCTTTCCAACCGCAAGGAAATATGGCGAGCAAACTGGTTGCACCATCGGAGTCTGCGCTTCCCTATCTGATTACCGGCGATGGTGCGCTCTATGTCCCCAACGAGAATAACATCTGGACACGATTAGCGCTGGAAGCGAAAGTCAGCGATGCCTACATCGATAATCAGAAAACCATTTGGGTGGCGACAGATTTAGGCGTTTACGCCTACAAAAATGACGAATGGGTGCAGATCAGCATCGAACCTGTTACCCGGCTGGATATGATGCACGGCTATCTGTTCGCGCTGGGTATGGGTGCGGTCACGCGCATTCCAGCGGGCGGTGCAGAGTTAGCCCGTGTGCGTGTGCTGCCTATCCCGATTACTGACCAACCTGCGACTGAGCTGGTGATGCTCGGTAATCATAACCACGTCATTGAAAATGGTGACAAACTCTACCTGACGCCTGACCTCGGCTTAAGCTGGCAGCCGATTGAGTTAAATAGTTCGGTGCAAAAAATCTGGGTCAATACGGATGGCAACCTGCTGGCGACGACCGCAGATGGGATGCTGATCTGGAATTATGTTGGGCAAACGTGGAGTGATTTGCTTCCCTTACCCGGCGATGATGCCAATGCCATTTTCCGCGCTTTTGATGAGCGCATGTTCGCGGTAGCAGGTGGCAATTTATATGTGCTGGCCGGAAGCCAATGGACGGCTATTCCGCTGCCCGATTCGGAAAATGCCTATCTGACCGGGTTGGCCTTCCAGTACCCGCGCACCCTGTGGACATTGGATGCACGCGGCGCGCGTTTATGGTCAACCACCGATGGCAAAAACTGGACTCTGACGCCGATCACGCTCAACTGATGAGAAATGTTTCACACGCGCTGATAATTTCTGGCAGTATCGCCAACGATGCCCGCCAGTCATCTTTCACGCCCAGCGAGTGATTTAGTCCCTCGAACACACGCCAGGAGACAGTGGGATGATTGGCAAATGACTCGACCCATTCGGCGGAGTACAGTCCATCCGCTGTACCGACGACTGCCAGTGTTTGCAACGTCTCGGAAACCATCACTGCGCCGCCCATCGGCGTGAGCAAAAGCAGGGAAACATTCGCATTATTGATGTTGTGTCCCAGTTCAACCGCCAGCGGTGTTCCCAACGATTTACCTGCTATGCACACCTGTTTATAACCATGTGCCAGCACTGGATCGGTTGCGGCTTTTACATCCTCTTGAACAAAGGTCATCGTTTCGGGCGTCAGTTCAGCATGATTGGTCTGAAAGCCATACTGCACACTCAGGACATCGAAACCCTGTTGCAATGCGGCGCTCCGCAGATAGAACAACAGCGGATTTTCACAGGTGTATCCCCAACCGGGAAGCATCACCAGCAGGTTGTCGGAGTCCTGACGCATCCAGCTATTGTAGGCTGTTGTCCCGAACTTCGACTCAACCTTCACAATCTCGGTTTGCAGGCTCATGGCACACCCTCCATAAATAAAAACAAGGGACACGAAGTCCCTTGTGAATTTACCTCAGTTTTTGATCCTACGGAAGCGACAGGCGCATCTCGTTCGTTGAACAGAAACCCAGCGATTCATACACCGGGCGGCCTTCCGCGCTGGCGTGCAGGCTTACGGTTTGGATGCCGTGTTCTGAACACCAGTTCAGGATGGTCTGCACCAACTGCCGTGCCAAACCGCGTTTGCGGAAGCCCGGTTCGGTGTAGACATTCATGATATAGCCCCGAAAAGGCGAAAAATCCATCATCTGTGGCGGCCATTCCGCCAGCCACAACCCCGCTCCGGCAGCCACCTGACCCTCTGGCGTTTCCACAATCCAGTTGCGGTAATGTCCATCTTCCAGTCGGTCGTGCAGCCATAAGCCGAAGGTGTGTTCCATATCTTCCATGCGGGGGTTATCCGGGTAGCCCATGTCCTGATACATATGGCGGCGCTGTTCAATCAGTAGTGGCAGATCGTTCAGCGTTGCTTCGCGGATTACCAATACCTCATAACCCATCAGCGTTTGTTGAGATGCGATATCGGTCTGTTCCATCCTTGTTACTCGAACACCTCCTGTTGGTGCTAATCCTCATTAAAAAAGTTGAGGGCGCGCACTATAGCACACCCCTCGTACATTTTAAATCCCTTTTTGTGATTTAATGATGAGACTTTTGGCGGATTTACGGGTGATGGGTTTTTAGTTTTTGCTTACTGAATTCGACAACAGAAAAGAGCGAGGTTTCCCCCGCCCTTTGCTAAAGATGATCAACCAACGGTTACCAGCTACACGACCACGTTAATCTTCGGTTCCTGCCCATTGCGGGAGGCAATAAAGATTACCTTCTTCGGTTCACCGCCGTCCAGCGCCTTCTGTACTGTCTCGCGTGCCAGCGTCAGCGCCTTCGCCTCGTCCTCGCTGATGCCCGCTGGAACATCCAGACGGTCGCGCACCTTGCCATTGATCTGCACCACCAGCGTCACCGTGTCCTCAGCCGCTTTTTCCGCGTCATAGATCGGCCAATCCTGCTTATGGATGCTGTAAGGATGTCCCTGCTGTGCCCACAGTTCTTCCGCGATATGCGGTGTGAACGGAGCCATCAACAGCAGCATATTTTTGATGGCGGATTTCCAGGCCACCGCGCCCACACTGCGAACCTTCATGACATCGCGCAGTTCGTTGCGGAACTTCATCAATCCGGCGATAGAACCATTAAAGCCGAAGTGCTCCAGCCCGTCCGTCACCCGCTTGATTGCCTGATGAACCTTGCGTTCGATGTCCCGTTCGGCTTCGGCGTTACCCTGTGCGGGTGGTGTATAGCCGGTCACAATGTCCCAAACATCGTTCACCCAGCGGATCACACCCTGAATGCCTTTGCTGTCCCACGGGCCGCCCTTCTGCCAGTCGAACCCGAACATCAGGTATGCTCGCACCGTATCTGAACCATGCTTCGATACCCATTCGTCGGGGTTGATGACGTTGCCCTTGCTCTTGGACATACGCTGGATTTCCAGATGATGCTTCAGTTGGTCAACCCGTGCTTTGCCTGCCATACCGGGGATAATCACTTCGGCATCTGGCAGCACTTCTACCGTCCGCAGTTCGCCGCCGATGTCCACCGTCACCAGATTTTCGGTGCGCTTGACGATCTCGCCCACCACGCCATCAAAGTTCACCGGAGCATCAATTGGATTAATCACTTCTACCCGGTCAGCGAACAGCTTGGTTACTTCCCAATGCCCGGATGCCTTGATGAAGTGGCCTTCGCGTTCTTCGCCCAATACCTGCCCCTGATTCCGCAGTTTCAGCATCGGTTCGCCCAGCTTCATCACGTCGGTATCGCGTCCGTGGGCTTCCATAATTTTCAGGGTTTCGTCGAACATGCCCAGATCGCGCATGGCTTTGGTGAACCAGCGGGTATACAGCAGATGCATCGTCGCGTGCTCCGACCCGCCTGTGTACACATCAACCGGCAGCCAGTACGCCGCTTCTTCCGGGTCAAACGCCCCGTTGGCGTAGTGCGGACTCAGATAGCGATACTGATACCACGAGGAGCACATAAAAGTATCCAATGTGTCCGTCTCGCGGATGGCGGGATTGCCGTCGCTGTCCACCGTATTGTAGAAGGCCTCGGTGTACTTCAGCGGACTCTGCCCAGTTGGCAGGAAATCCACATTATCCGGCAGGGTCACCGGCAGCTCAGCATCTGGCACCGTCACCATCGTTCCGTCCTGCTTATGGATGATCGGAATTGGCGCGCCCCAGTAACGCTGGCGTGAAATCAGCCAGTCACGCAGGCGGTAGTTGATGGATTCTTTGCCGATGCCGCGTGCTTCCAGCCAGTCGATCACCGCATTAATCGCCGGATTTTTACGGCCTTTTTCGCGTGTGGCTGGCGTTCCATCGAATGGCCCGCTGTTGACCATCACGCCTTCATGTGCCCAGGCTTCGGGCATGGTTGCGCCGTCCAGTGTCACGCCTTCCGGCTGAATCACAGGACGGATTTCCAGCCCAAACTTGCGGGCGAAAGCGAAGTCGCGTTCGTCATGTGCAGGTACAGCCATAATTGCGCCCGTGCCGTAGGTAATCATCACGTAGTCGGCAATCCAGATCGGGATGCGTTCGTTATTCACCGGGTTGATGGCATAGCCGCCTGTGAATACACCTGTTTTTTCGCGACCCTCGGCTGTGCGTTCGATTTCGGTTTCGCGCGCGGCCTCTGCTTTGTAATCGATGATTGCTTGGCGTTGAGCATCGGTCGTAATTTTATCGACCAGAGGATGCTCCGGTGCCAGCACCATAAAGGTCGCGCCCCACAGCGTATCCGGGCGGGTAGTGTAAATCTCAATCGAGTCGCCGTGTTCGGTTTTGAAGGTGACACGTGCGCCTTCGCTCCTGCCGATCCAGTTGGTTTGCATGATGCGAATGGGTTCCGGCCAATCGATCTGGTCAAAATCCAGCATTTCGTCGGCATAGCGCGTATAGCGGAAAAACCACTGCGTCATCATCTTCTGGATGACGGGCTGCCCGGTGCGTTCGTCTTTGCCGTCGATCACCTGCTCATTTGCCAGCACAGTTTGCAGTGTGGGCGACCAGTTGACCATCGCTTCGCCTCGATAAGCCAGCCCATTCTCGAAGAACTGCTTGAAGAACCATTCTGTCCATTTATAGTAATCCGGGTCGCAGCTTACCATTTGCCGTTCCCAGTCGAACATGGTGCCCATATTCCGCATTTGCGTCCGCATCCGTTCAATGTTGGCATACGTCCACTTCATCGGGTGGATGTTGCGCTGGATGGCGGCGTTTTCGGCGGGCAGACCGAAGGCATCAAAACCCATCGGGAACAACACGTTAAAGCCCTTCATCCGCATGTAACGGGCGCGGGCGTCCGAAGGTGTCATGGCGAACCAGTGTCCCATGTGCAGGTCGCCGCTGGGATACGGCAGCATAGTCAGCGCATAATGTTTGGGCTTGTTCCAATCCACTTTGGAGCGATACAGCCCATCTTTTTCCCACCGTTCCTGCCATTTGGATTCAACGGTTTTGGGGTCGTATGGTTGTTTGTCGGTCATGCGATTGTCTCTCTCGTTATAGCGTTTAGCTGTCATGTAACAGGTTATTGGTAGTGGGTGATCGGTCGTTGGTTCTTGGTGATAAGCGTTTATACCAGGAACTAAAAACCCGGCTGCTGATTGTAGCAGATGTGAAGGTTTGTGTACCTGTACAGATTGGGAGAGCGACAGAGGGGAGGCGCGCGGTCAAATGCCGCTACATAAGAGAAGAGCGGGTCACCCCGAAACCCGGTGTGTTGGAGGTTGCGAACATGATTATATCCTTCGTAAATCGTGGACAGACTGATTGTAGCACAGGTTCAGAACGGGTCGCAAGTCCTCATTTTCTTTTCCGATTGGCAGATTTTCCTCCCTGCGACTAGACTTGTGAAATGCCCGATGTTGGGATAGTTCGTGAACTGCTCCAACCCAAATCACAAAAGTCATTATGAAAACCATCAGCCGCACCCTGCAAGAAGATACCGACGCCGGAATGCTGCCCGCACTGGCAAAATTCTGGAAAACCAGCGTGGTTGGTCTGGAACGCAGCGCCATGATTGCCGCCTTGAGTGCTGCCATGCTCGACCCCGACCGCGCCGAAAAAGCCTGGGACTCCTTGAGCGATCAACAGCGGGGTGCGCTGCAAATGCTGCTGGGTTCGGGTGGCAAGATGCCGATGGCGAAGTTCGGGCGGCTGTTTGGCGAAATCCGGCAGATGGGCGCAGCGCAGATCGAGCGCGAAAAACCTTTAGAAAATCCGGCCACTGTCGCCGAGGGATTGTATTATCGCGGATTGGTCGCGCAGAGCTTCGAGGTAGCCGATACCGGGCCGCGCGTTGTTGTCTATGTCCCGGATGATCTCGCCGCTGTCCTCCCGTTACGCAAAACCGCTTATTCCAATCTGGAAAACGAACCCATTGAACAAGAGCCAGCGACTGTTGAACCGCTGCCGGATGTACAGGGCGTGCTGCAGGCCGACACCTCCATTGTGGATGATCTGACGACGCTGCTGGCTTATCTGCAACTGCACAGCCCCTTGCTGGAAAACGAGGCGCTGGTTGAAGTTGATGATAAACGGCTGAAACCCTATTTGCTTAAACAGGACGACGCCCGTCAGCGATTTCTGTTCGGCATCGCCTTGAGTGCCGATTTGGTTGAAGTGCAAACGGGCAAAGCCTATCCCAAACGGGCGGAGGCGCGGCGCTGGTTGGGTTTATCCCGTGCCGAACAGGTGCGGGCGCTGGCGGAAGGCTGGCGCGGCGCAGCACTCTACCGCGATTTATGGCATGTACCCGGATTACATCCCGAACCCGGTGGTGAACTGGATGATTACGACCCGGCAGCCGTGCGCGATGGCGTGCTGGAATTGATGGGCGAATTGGTTCCGCGTCAGGAATGGTGGTCGCTGGAAGCCTTCATTCAGGCGGTGAAGGCCACCGACCCGGATTTTCAGCGCCCGGACGGCAATTATGAAAGCTGGTACATCCGCAACGATGAGGGTGACTTCCTGAACGGCTTTGAGAGTTGGGATGCTGTCGAAGGTGCGCTGCTGGAATTTTATGTAAACGGGCCGATGCATTGGTTAGGGCTGGTTGACCGCGCCGAAGATGCTGCCCGACTGACAGCCTATGGTCGCGCATTTTTGGGGCAATCCGCGTGGCCGACTCAACCTGACCCCGAAGATAAAATCACCGTCAAAGATGATGGCACACTGTTGATTTCCCGTAAGTCGCCGCGCGTGGATCGTTTTCAGGCCGCACGTTTTACCACTTGGGTTTCGGCAGGCGACCCCTATACCTACAAACTGGATGCGGCAGGTGTGCAGCAGGCCGCCGAACAGGGTATCAACACTGGACATATCGCCAGCTTTATTAGCCGCGCTTTGGGGGATGTGCCTGTGCCGCCAACCATAATGCGTCTTTTGGATAACTGGCGTTCTGGGCCAGCCGCCGCTGTCACCGTCGAACAGTTGATGGTGCTGCGAACGACTGCGCCGGAAACGTTGGAACGCATTCTGGATACACCCGCGCTGCGCCGTTATCTGGGGGCACGTCTGGGGCCGATGGCGGTTGTTGTTCGTGCTGGACAATGGGATGGCTTACGCGCTGCGCTGGGCGAAGCAGGCATTCAGGCGGAGTTGGTGGAATAGTAGGAAGCTGATCTGACCTTATTGGCGTAGTAATCCGCTTCAGACATATAATGAGCCATAAAATTTAATGTAATGGCGTTTGGGTGGTACGTTATGAATAAGCCCGATCTGAAATTAGACGGCAGTGAAACCCTCACCGACGACGAAAAACAGGCTCTTTTTCACCTGCTGGAAACTGAAAAAATTACAGAAGGCCGCGCTCAGGAAGCCCTCGATATTCACCGCCAGCATCGTACCCCTTTACGTGACATCCTCGGTTCAATGGGTTATGTCTCGCAGAAAGATTACGCCGCTAACCTCGCGGAAGTGACCCAAACGGGTTACATGAGCGAACTCATCGGCTCGGAGTTTTTTGACTACGAGCCTGCTTTCGTGCGCCAGTTTGATCCTGCTGTGCTGGTGCGTTTCCTGTTCTGCCCCCTCAAGCAGATTGGCGATACGGTAATCGTCCTCTCCGCTGATAGTAACGAATTCCGTATCATCCAGTTGGTGCAGGAAGTCGTGCCCGGTGTAGAAGTTGTCACTTTGATGGGTACGGAAATCAATGTTACCCGTCTGGTCAGCAGCGTTTTTCAGGAAAGCCTGCTGCACAATGCAATCAATGCCCTGCGCGAAAAACACCCGGAATATTCTGCCGCCCGCGTGGTGACGAACGGGCAAAAGCTCCTTTTTGCCGGGATACTGATTGCTTACCTCATAGCACTGGTTATCAACTTTTGGGGGACTCTGGTCACCTCGGTGGTTGTCATCAGTTTGGTTTATGTGGCCTCGATTTTTTATAAGCTGCTGCTGAGTATCGCGGGCAGTCTGAATCGGGACAGCCGCGCCACCGGGACGCAGGTGAAGGCCATTCACGACGCCGATCTGCCGATTTACAGCATCCTCGTCCCGGTTTACAAAGAACCAGAGGTTGTGCCGCGTCTGCTCCGCGCCCTTTCGCGCATCGACTACCCGCGTGAAAAACTGGATGTGCTGCTGCTGATGGAAGAAGACGACCATGAAACGGTCGCCAAAGCCAAAGAAGCCCAACCGCCCAGTTTTTTCCGCTTCATCGTCGTACCGCCCAGCCAACCGCGTACCAAACCCAAAGCCTGCAATTATGGGCTGAACTTCTGCCGGGGCAAATATGTGACGATTTTCGATGCCGAAGACATCCCTGAACCCGACCAGTTGAAGAAAGCTGTCGCCGCTTTCGCACATGGTGATGACAGCCTGATCTGTGTGCAGGCCGCGCTGAACTACTTCAACAGCCAGGAAAACTATTTGACGCGCATGTTCACACTGGAATATACCTACTGGTTCGATAGTCTGCTCCCCGGCCTTGATCGTCTCCGGTTGCCGATTCCGTTAGGCGGAACGAGCAACCATTTTAAGCTGGATAAACTTCGGCAGTTGGGGGCATGGGATCCCTTCAATGTAACTGAGGATGCTGATCTGGGAATCCGCGCCTCGACCAGCGGTTTTACGGTCGGTGTCATTCGCTCCACTACCTACGAAGAGGCCAATAAAGCCACCATCAACTGGCTGCGGCAGCGCAGTCGGTGGATTAAAGGTTATATGCAAACGTGGCTGGTGCATAACCGCCAACCGCTGCGCCTGCTGCGCGCCATCGGGCTGAAGAACTGGCTCAGTTATAACTTTTTCATTGGTGGCACGGCGGCCATTTTCCTCTTAAACCCCATCATGTGGATACTGTTCGTCATCTGGTTGGCATTTGACCCCGCATGGATAGAGCAGATTTTTCAGGGCTGGGTGTGGTATATCGCGGTTTTCAGTTTGGTTGTGGGTAACGGGCTGGCGATTCTGCTCAACATGATCGGCATTTTACAGCGCCGCAATTACCGTCTTTTACCCTTCGCACTGACCAACCCGGCCTACTGGTTTTTACACTCGATTGCAGCTTATATCGGCCTATGGCAATTGATTACCAATCCGTACTACTGGGAAAAGACCAATCACGGCTTGACGACGGTTGACCCGCATCACCTGTTTGAAGGACAGGAAATCGCCGCCGCTGACTGATGGTGTATGATTATAGGGGCATCCGTAAAAGATGCCTCTACAGTTTAAACTGCCTCAAAAGGTCTGCCTGCATGGTTCAACGCTTCATCCTGTTGACTGTTTTTATGCTCATCGTCGCGCCTGCCCGTGCTCAACAACCCACTGCGCCCGATGCTGTTTATCCAACGGTCATTGCCTTGCAAGAAACGGTTGTCCCGGCGGCGGATCCGCTGGAATTGGCTGAACGTTTTCGCAACATAGAAACTGTGCTGCCCCCGCCCGAATCTGTGTCGCCGCGCAAAGTAGGTGAACAACAGGCTTTCTGGATTATCGACTCTGCTGCCGACCGCGAATTCCAGATCAACGCCACCCTCCGTGTGGTCGGTGAGCATATTTACATGTGGGTGGAAGACGGCGCACCCGTCAGTGATGCTGATTTGCGGTCATTGACTGATGCTTTTGATAATCGGATTTATGATGATGTGCGCGAACTCTGGGGAACCGAAGCCAGCCCCGGCATTGATGGCGATCCACGCCTGTATGGTTTATTTGCCTATAATTTGGGGGCGGGCACGCTGGCCTATTTTGCCAATCGGCACACCTTCCCAGCGGCGGTTTATCCCACCAGCAATCAGCATGAAATGTTTTTCTTTAATCTGGATACGGCGGGCACAAACAATCTGGATACCCCGCTGATGGAAAGCACCATCGCCCACGAATTCCAGCACATGATCCGGGCGAATATACAGCAGAATGAAGACATCTGGCTGAACGAAGGGTTTTCCACTTTTACCGAAATGTATTTGTATAACAGCGCCGCCTTTGTCATCGACTATCTGAGCAATCCCGGCACACAGTTGAATGCCTGGACACAGGATGGCAATGTCCTGCCACATTATGGTGCGTCATCCATGTTTGTCGCCTACTTTTATGAACGTTATGGGCTGGATGCGCTGCGCACCGTGAGCGAAAATCCCGGCACAGGCTTAAACGCTTTTGATGTGGTGCTGCGTGATCTTGGCGAACCCGGCGTCGATGAACTGTTCGCGGATTGGGTGCTGGCGAATTATCTGATGAATCCGGAAATCGAGGATGGACGATATGGTTATGAGGCCTTCAATGGCTTCAGTATTTCACGCCCGCTGGCGGTGGTTGCCGCTTATCCCCATCAGGCCGACCATACCCTCAACCAGTACGCCGCTGATTATTATGTGGCTGCCAACCTCGAAGGCAAAACACACTTGACCATCGCCCTGAGTGCCCCGGATATTGTTGGCCTGCTGCCCACTCAGCCCGCCAGCGGCAACTGGATGTGGTACAGCAACCGGGGTGATCTGAGCAATATGACGCTCACGCGCGCCTTTGATCTTACGAGTGTCACCACTGCAACCCTGAATTACAAAATCTGGCACGATACCGAACAGGTTTGGGATTTTGGTTATGTACTCATCAGCACCGATAGTGGCGAGTCGTGGGAATTTTTACGCACACCGTACATGGGTGAATCTGACCCATCAGGACTGGTTTTTGGGCCGGGTTATAACGGTGTCAGCGGAGGTTGGCTGGATGAGACGATTGCGCTGGATGCTTACGCGGGGCAAAACATCCTGCTGCGTTTTGAACTGCTGAATGATGAAGCCATTTCCCAACCCGGTATGGCGATTGACGATGTGCGGATTCCCGAAATTGGCTACAGCAGCGACTTTGAAATCGATGGCGGCGGATGGGAAGCAGCCGGTTGGATACGCACGGATAACCGCTTACCGCAGCAGGTGTGGGTACAGGCTGTGCAGCAGATTGGAAATTCTGTACAGGTTACGCGCTGGTTAGCCCCGTCAGCGGGCAAGTGGACTTTGCCTTTAGACCCGAATGTCGATCAGGTTTTAATCGCCATCGCGCCCTTTGCACCAGTGACCACCGTCCCGCTGGATTACATCCTGAAAGTTGATGCCAGCTAACGCGGCGTGGTGATTATCCAGCAGAGAGCCAGTCCCAACACGACAAACACCAGCAAAAGGATAATTTTTGCCCAGGCTGGTGTTTTATCATCTGCCAGTACCCCGATCACTTGAATCAAATGGACGCCTGCTTCAAGCAAATCCCACATGATTTATTCAGTTACCGTTTGCGGTTGAGGACGCGTGTGATTAGCCGCATCGGACTGATTGACTAGGGATGCAGCTTTGCGGGTAACATGGACTTTGCGGATGCGCCGCCCATCAATCGAGTCCACCCGCAGCGTCATATTGCTGTGTTCGACCGTTTCCCCAACTTCCGGCACACGACCCAACTCATTGAACAGGAAGCCGCCAACGGTATTGCTGTTTTCGTTGTCCAGTTCCACATCCAGTAAATCGTTAAAATCACTCAGGCTCATGCCCGCGTCCACCAGATAGGCGTTCGGCCCTTGCTGGACGAAATCCGCTTCTTCGTGCAGATCGAATTCATCCTGAATATCGCCAATGATTTCTTCGATAAGGTCTTCAATCGTCACCAGACCCGCGATGCCGCCGTATTCATCCACCACCAGAGCGATGTGAATCTTCTTGAATCGCAGTTCCTTGAGCAGCAGATCAGCCCGTTTGCTTTCTGGCACGAAGAACGCCGAACGCATCAGGTCGCGGATAGGCCGGGTTCCCGCTTCGTTTTGGCGAATCAGGTTAAGCAGGTCTTTGGCGTAGAGTAAACCTTTTACATGGTCAATATCGTCTTCATACACCGGAATGCGCGAGTGACCGCTTTCCATGAACACGCCTAACGCTTCATTCAGCGTGGTTTCAATGTCCAGCGCCACAATATCGATGCGCGGCACCATCACCTCGCGCACCAGCTTATCGCCAAATTCCAGCACCGAGTAAATCATCTCTTTTTCTTCGTTCTCGATGCTGCCTTCTTTTTCGCTGGCATCCAGCATGGTCAGCAGTTCTTCTTCGGTGACGATATTCACCTTATCGCTGCTGCCAAAAATGCCCGCCAGTCGTTGGCTCAGTGCGATCATCACGACCACGACTGGATTTAAAAAGCCGATGAGCAGGCGCATCGGGTAAATCGCCCAGGGGGCAAGGCCATCGGCGCGGGTGCTGCCAATCGCCTCTGGCACCAAATCACCCAGAATCAACGTCAGCATCGCAGTTGGCAGTAACACAATAATTCCGGCCAACACGCCAGCTAACCCCGCATCCTGAAGCGACTCGGTGAGGCGCAGTGATAGCGGTTCGCCCAAACCTGTCACCGCCACTGCCGCGATGCCAAACCGCACCAGCAGCAAACTCATTTGGTAGGTAATGTGCAGTTGTGGGGGAACATCCAAACCATTTTCGGTTTGTTCACGTAAATAGGGTTGGCGGCTGTTGGTCAGCGCCGCATACGCCAGGGTAATGAATGCGTGCAGCGCAATCAATCCAAATAGGCCAAATATACTGCCGGGTTCCAAAGTAGGTATTCCTTCTCCTTAGCTCAAACCACCCCAATGTAAAATGCCGGGCATTAACGCACAATGAACAGTGCTTTAATCCCGGTTGGTAAATCCGTTAAGCCTGACGGTTGATTGGGAGGGTGGTCTGAATCGTTCGCTTGCACGTTACGTTCTGGTTAATTTCCAGTAGGTAACTGAATGGATGCGATAGTTTAGCATAATCTTACGCCCGCTTGCAAGCAGCGATTCGTTCAATCTGACCTAAATTAAAAAGGCGCATCCCAATCGGGACACGCCTTTGTATTGCGAATGGTCAGCGGAAAACGGTTCTACACCCGATGGCACGATACCCAGTGTCCCGGCGAAACTTCGGTCAGAACCGGGTCGGGGTCGTGGTGGCACAGGTCGAATTCCACCGGGCAGCGGGTGTTGAAGTTGCAGCCTACAGGTGGGTTGGCCGGGCTGGGCACGTCGCCGCCCAGAATGAAGCGCTGCCGTTTTTCCTCGACGGTTGGGTCAGGAACAGGTACGGCGGAAAGCAATGCTTGAGTATAGGGATGCAGCGGATTTTCGTAAAGTTCGTCGGCTTCCGCCAGCTCCACAATTTTACCCAGATACATCACCGCCACCCGGTCGCAGATGTGCCGCACCATGCTCAGGTCATGGGCAATAAACAGGTAAGTCAGGTTCATTTCATCCTGCAATTCTTCCAGCAGGTTGACCACCTGTGCCTGAATTGACACATCCAGCGCCGAAATGGGTTCGTCGGCCACAATGAAACTGGGGTTCAAGGCCAGCGCCCGCGCCACACCGATGCGTTGCCGCTGCCCGCCGGAAAATTCGTGCGGATAGCGATTGACGTAATACGGGTTCAGTCCGACGCGCTCCAGCAGGTTTTCAACAAATTCCTGTTCTTCCTTGCGGTTGCTCATAATTTTGTGGATGCGCAGCGGTTCAGCCACAATGCGCCCCACTGACATACGCGGATTGAGCGAAGCAAATGGGTCTTGGAAAATCATCTGCATCCGCTTCCGCATCTTGCGGAGTTCTTCGCCGGGTAGTGTGGTCAGTTCCTGGCCTTCAAATACCACCGAGCCAGCCGTCGGGCGGTAGAGTTGCAGCACAGTACGACCTGTGGTGCTTTTACCGCAGCCGGATTCACCCACCAGCCCAAGCGTTTCACCTTTGTAGACATCAAAAGTCACATCATCAACCGCTTTGACTGCGCCGACTTGACGCTGAATCACAATGCCGGAGGTGATGGGGAAATGTTTCTTTAAGCCCCGAACACTCAGCAGGACTTCTTTGCTTGCACCGCCACGAATGTGCGGTGTCTTGGTTACAGGTGCGGGACTAACCATGTGAAACTACTCCTTGCGGTTCAACCTTGCGAACATCAACCCAGCAGGCTTTTAAGTGTTCGGCAGCACTGCCTTCGCCGGGTTCCAGCGGTGGGGTTTCTTCCCAGCATTTTTCCAGACGGTATGGGCAGCGCGGCGCGAATGAGCAGCCTGTGGGAACTTTACGCATGTCCGGTGGCGAACCTTCAATTTGATTCAGTTTATCGCCACCCCCACGTTTGTCCAGCCGGGGGAGCGACTTCAACAAGCCGAGTGTATACGGGTGGCGCGTGTCTTTGAAGACTTCCTTCGTCGGCCCACGTTCCACAATCCGTCCGGCATACATAACCTGTACCGTATCTGCCAACCCGGCCACGATGCCCAGATCATGCGTGATCCAGATCATCGCCATGCCGATTTCATCACGCAGGCGGCGCACCAGATCAAGAATTTGCGCCTGAATGGTTACGTCCAGCGCGGTCGTGGGTTCGTCAGCGATCAACAGCTTCGGATTGCACGAAAGCGCCATCGCAATCATCGCGCGCTGACGCATACCGCCAGAGAACTGGTGGGGATAATTTTTCAGCCGTTTCATCGGGTCAGGGATGCCAACCATCGCCAGCAGATCAGCGGCGCGTTCGGTAGCTTCCTTGTCGCTCATGCCGAGGTGCAGCTTGAGGGCTTCGGTAATCTGTGTGCCAATCGTCAGTACCGGGTTCAGCGAGGTCATTGGGTCTTGGAAGACCATTGCAATTTCCGCCCCGCGAACCGCCCGCATTTCTTCAGGCGTTAATTTAAGTAGATCGCGTCCACGAAAGAAAACTTCGCCATTTTCAATTTTTCCGGGCGGAGAGGGGATCAACCCCATAATCGAGAGCACATGTACGCTTTTGCCGCTGCCGCTTTCCCCCACGACACCTAGCGTTTCGCCCTCGTAAAGTTTATAGGAGACGCCATTAACCGCGTAAACCGTTCCCTCTTGCGTGTGGAAATGGGTTACGAGGTCTTTGACCTCCATCATAACCGGTTGTGCCAATGTCTTTAACCTCCTGAACTTGAACTGCTTTGAAGAATAGAGCGTAATTTTGCACCATTCTGACGAAAATGCAACTTTTATTTAAACAATATGTAACACTCACTCCTTGTTATACACTGCCAATGCGCTTTGGTTCATGTTTTTACGCAATCTTTATGCACTCAACAAAAAGGGCGGTTGCATATAACCGCCCTCAAAATTACGAATGTGCCAGCGCTGTCCCGATGCGGTACCACTCAATCGTCTCGCGCAATCCGGTGCGGAAGTCTGTGCGGGCGCGGAAGCTAAACCCGGCTTCTGCCCGACGTACATCCACATTGCGACGGGGTTGGCCGTTGGGCTTGCTGGTGTCCCAGCGCAGTTCGCCTTTGTAGCCCACCAGTTCGGCAATCGTTTCCGCCAGTTCACGGATGCTGATTTCCACCCCGCTCCCCAGATTAATCGGCTCTGGCGAGTCATAATGTGCTGCCGCCAGTACAATCCCTTCGGCGGCGTCCTTAACGTACAGAAATTCGCGGGTTGGGCTGCCGTCGCCCCACAGGGTCACGAAGTCGCGTTCCTCGGCCTGTGCATCCATCATCTTGCGAATCAATGCCGGGATAACGTGCGAATTTTCCAGATCAAAACTGTCCCCCGGCCCATATAAATTGGTCGGCATCAGGTGGATGGCGTTGTAACCGTATTCGGCGCGGTACGCTTGGCTCTGCACCAGCAGCATCCGCTTCACCAGTCCATAGGGGGCGTTGGTTTCTTCTGGATAACCGTTCCATAAATCATCTTCATTAAAAGGAACAGGCGTGAATTTGGGGTAGGCACAGATTGTGCCAATGCCCACGAACTTGGGGATTGCGGCACGGCGGGCATGTTCCAGCGCCAGCGTGCCCATCATGATGTTGTCGTAGAAAAATACGCCGGGATGGGCGCGGTTCGCACCGATGCCGCCCACAGTCGCCGCCAGATGAATAACCAGTGTGGTGCCGGGGTGGTCAGCGTACAACTGTGCCGCTGCTTCCGGCTCTCGTAGATCATAATCCTGTTTACGCGGAACGATGATTTCGCCCGCGCCAACTGTTTTTAAGTGGTTCACCACATGCGAACCGAGGAAACCAGCGCCGCCAGTGACGATCACCCGCTGGCGCGACCAATTAAATGGAGTCATGTGTTCTCATGCATGTCTATCGGAATGTTGGATGGCGATTGTACCACAGATGCCGAAACGTCGTTCAACACCGGGATTGCTCTTGGGCGACCATAATGAGAAACCATTTAGGCACAGCAAAAGTGGTCGAACAGGGAGAAACAAATTATAATCATAAGGAATATTGGCAGTTCATCCACCTTCAAGACAATAGGACATGTTATGGTTGACCAACCGGAAATTGCAGACCGTGTAATGGCTTTTTCGCGTCCCTCTGATCTCCGCATTACTGATCTGCGGGTTGCCAATCTGGTAGGGATGCCAATGGATTTGTCCCTCATCCGCATCGACACCAATCAGGGCATTTCGGGCTATGGGGAAGTCCGCGATTGGGCCAGCAAAACCTACGTGCTCATGCTCAAAAGCCGTATCATTGGCGAAAATCCCTGTAACATCGACCGGATTTTCCGCAAGCTCAAACAATTCGGGCATCATGCGCGGCAGGCGGGCGGCGTCTGCGGCATCGAAATGGCGCTCATGGATTTGGCAGGCAAGGCTTATGGAGTTCCCGCCTATCAGTTAGCGGGCGGCAAATTCCGCGATAAGGTGCTGACCTACTGCGATACCCCGTCTATTCCCGACCCGGTGCAAATGGGCGAACGCCTCAAAAAACGGATGGAAGCTGGCTTTAAATTCCTGAAGATGGATGTGGGAATTGATCTGGTGAAAGATATTCCCGGCGCAATTAACGCCCCACCGGAGATGATCGATACGGTCGAGATTATGCACCCCTTCACCGGAATCCAGTTGACGAAAAAAGGCGTTGATCTGCTGGTAGACTATGTCGGCACAGTGCGTTCAATCACTGGCGACGAAATTCCGCTGGCCGCCGACCATTTCGGTCATCTAAACCTCGAATCGTGTATCAAGTTAGGGCGCGCGCTCGATCAATTCACCCTCGCGTGGTACGAAGACATGATCCCGTGGCAGTTCCCCGACCAGTACCGCCGCCTTTCCGAAGCCGTAACGACTCCCATCTGTACAGGTGAAGATATTTACCTCAAGGACAACTTCAAACCGCTGATCGAAGCGCACGGTGTTTCGGTCATTCATCCTGATCTGGCGACCTCCGGCGGCATTCTGGAAACCAAACGCATCGGGGATTATGCACAGGAACACGGCGTTGCAATGGCGATGCACATGGCCGGTTCGCCTGTGGCTGCGATGGCAAGCGTTCACTGCGCCGCCGCGACCGAGAATTTCCTCGTGCTGGAAAATCATTCGGTTGACTTACCGCGCTGGAATGACCTGTTTGATGGACTGCCCAACCCCCTGATTGCTGACGGCTATATTCAGGTTCCAGAAACTCCCGGCCTCGGTCTGGGCGAAATTAATCTCGAATGCCTGCGCGAATTCCTCGACCCGCGTGACCCGCTGTGTTTCGACCCGACCGACATGTGGGACAGCGAACGCTCGCATGACCGGTTGTGGAGTTGATCGGAAGCAGTCAGAATATGCGCGTGTTGATTACGGGCGGAACAGGACACATCGGCAGGGCAACCACGCAGCGCTTCCTTCAAAACGGTTGGGATGTGCGTATTGTTGATCTGTCCCCCGACTTTGAAATGCCGGGTGTTGAGTATGCCCAATGCGATATTCTGGATTACGCCAGCTTGCTGGAGCATATGCGCGGCTGTGATTCGGTTATTCATCTGGCTGCCATCCGTACCCCTTTTCTGGCTCCCGGCCACACCATTTTTCAGGTCAACGCGGCGGGCACATTTAATGTGTTTGAGGCTGCGGCGGCCTGTGGAATTAAGCGTGTGGTGCAGGCCAGTTCGATCAACGCGATTGGCGCGTTTTATAACACGGTTGAAATCCATCCGCAGTATTTTCCGATTGATGAGGAGCATCCCGCCTTTACCACTGACCCCTACTCATTTTCCAAACAGATCGACGAAGACATTGGTGCTTACTACTGGCGGCGTGAAGGCATTTCCAGCGTCGCGCTGCGTTTCCCCGGTGTTTATGCCAGTGAACTCATCACATCCGAGTCTTATCGGGAACGGATAATGACTGCCCGTAAATTGCTGGATGAACTGGTGAATAAGTCAGAAGCCGAACAACAGGCCGTCATCGCAAACATCCGCCAGCAGGTTTTGGATTATCGCGCCCATCGTCCCTTTGAATTTCGCCCGGAACAATCCCCCAACATGCTGCGCGGCCTGTATGATGATCCGCTGTTTGGGATTTATATCGCTGATCGCTTCAATTTCTGGGCGCTGCTGGATGAGCGTGATGCAGCGCAGTCCCTTGAAAAAGGCTTGACTGCCGCTTATGAAGGCGCACATCCCCTGTTCATCAACGACTCGTCTAATGCCTTCCTGTATGACTCGCGCACTTTAGTTCGCCTCTTTTTTCCAGAAGTAACCCACATCAAAACAGACCTGTCCGGTTCATCGGCTTTGTTAAGTATCCAACGGGCGCGAAAGTTAATCGGCTTTGAACCGGAATACTCGGTACAAAATAAGGCTTAATGTAGAGGAACTGCCATGATAGAAATTGCGGAATTTTTACCGCCGCGTCGTTCGTCTCTTTGGACGATGGTCAAGCAGTGCGGCATCGAACACGCGGTAGGCGCGATGGACTTCAGCCATGAAACCCCGGACGAAAAACCCTGGAGCTATATGTCGCTGGTGCGTTTGAAGACGGCCTACGAAGATGCCGGTTTTAAGCTGGATGTGCTGGAAAGCCGTCCACCGCTGGACAAAGCCAAACTCGGCTTGCCGGGGCGGGATGCCGAAATTGATGTGGCTTGTGAACTGATTCAAAATTTGGGTGCGTTGGGGATTCCGGTTTGGTGTTACCAGTGGATGCCCGTTTTCGACTGGACACGGACTTCCACCACTATCCCCTCGCGTGGTGGCGCGCTGGTCAGTGGCTATGACCATGCCCTGATGCAGGGCGCTCCTTTGACCGAATATGGCGAGGTCAGCGAAGAACAGTTGTGGGATAGCCTTCAGTATTTTCTGGAACGGGTGATTCCCGTCGCCGAAAAAGCTAACGTGAAATTGGCGATGCACCCGGATGATCCGCCGCTTTCCCCTATTCGCGGATTGGGACGCATCATGCGGAGCGTTGAAAACTTTCAACGGTTGATCGACCTGATCCCCAGCCCAGTGAATGGGATAACGCTGTGTCAGGGTAACTTCGCCCTGATGACCGATGATCTCCCCTCGGTGATCCGTCACTTTGGCAAACAGGGAAAAATCTTTTTTGTTCACCTGCGCGATGTGCGCGGCACACCGGAAAAATTTGAAGAAACTTTCCATGACGACGGTCAAACCAATATGCTGGAATGTTTGCGTGCTTATCGGGATATTGGCTTTGATGGAGTCTGCCGTCCTGACCATGTGCCAACGATGATTGGGGATAGTAACGAGGAGGCGGGTTATTCAGCAATTGGACGTTTGTTTGCCATCGGCTACCTGAAAGGATTGCGTCAGGCGGTTTACGCCGACTGAGTATTGCTGCATACATAAATCAAAAGGACTTATAATGAAAATTACCGATGTACAGGCTTGTGTGATTGGGCGGCAGGAACCGGACAGCGGCGGGAGTGTATGGACATTTGTCCGAATTTATACCGATGAAGGCATCGTCGGTACGGGTGAATGTAATTCCGGCGGCCCCGGCTATTCTGGTTTCGCCACTAAAGAAGCCATCCTTGCCATGAAACACCACATCATTGGCGAAGACCCCTTCAACATCAACTTGATCTATGAAAAACTGCGGCGTGGTGGGCGCTACGGCGGTTCATCCCATGCCCCGCTGATTTTTGCCCTGACTGGAATTGATAACGCCCTTTACGATATTGTTGGCAAGGCGCTGAACGTCCCGGTTTATAAACTGCTGGGCGGCAAGTTCCGCGACAGGATTCGCCTGTATGCCGACTGCCATGCCGGGGAAACCAACGATCCCCGCGCCTATGGTGACAAAGCCTTGGAGGTGGTTGACGAGGGTTTTAGCGCGGTCAAGTTTGATGTGGACAGCACCGGCTCTGGCAAGCTCGATGCTTATAACTGGACGGTCGGCGCGAAAGAAATGACCCACGTCATCAACCTGATCGAAGGTATTCGTGGCGCGCTGGGTTATGAAATTGATCTGGCGATAGATTGTCACGGACAATTCGATCTGCCCTCTGCCATCACATTAGCAAAGGCGGTTGAACCGCTGCGCCTGCTGTGGCTGGAAGAACCTGTCCCCGCCGAAAACGTGGATGCATTGGCACAGGTGCGCCGTACCAGCAGCACCATCATCTGCACAGGCGAAAATCAGTACACCCGCTTTGAATATCTGGAATTGTTCGAGAAAAAAGCCACCGATGTGATTATGCCCGATATGGCGAAGGCGGGCGGTATTGCCGAAGGAAAACGCATCGCGGATATGGCCGACGCCCATTACATCCCGATTGCGCCCCATAATGTGTCCTCGCCGTTGGGCATGATGGCTGCTTGTCACATTATGGCCTCCGTGCCCAACTTCCTGCTGCTGGAATTCCATGCCCGCGATATTCCGTGGTGGAACGATTTGTGCGATGGCGATAAGCCCTTCGTCGATAAAGGCTTTATGACCGTCTCCGAACGCCCCGGTATTGGAGTGGAGTTGAACGAAAAAGTAGCCAAATCACTGCTTTGGAACGGCGATACCTATTTTGATTAAGAGCCTAGCCACAAACCCTTACATGAGAACCGATTATTCCAAAGGATTCCGTATTGCTCCCTTCCCATGCGTGAGAGGTTCACTGGACGACACTTTTAATGCAAAGCCATTTTTCGAGGTGGAATCAGCAGGGTACACACTCCCCTCCTCGCGTGCGGGGAGGGGTTGGGGGTGGGGTAAATAGCATATTTCTACCCCTACCCTTAAAACTGTCGTCCTCTGAAGTGCGGGGTTAGGGTAAATCAGTATGAAGCCACTTTTGGTTAATGCAAACGAAATCTTCATTCATTTTTAGAGGTAAAAACCAATGTCTGAACAACAACCATCAATTGTCGAATTACAAGCCCGTTGGGACAAAATCCGCGTCGCCAATGTGTACGATACGCTGGATCAGATGGGTTATCCCAATCAGTGCCTCGATCTGGGTATCAAGCCGCTGTTTCCCCATCGCCATCTGGCAGGTCGCGCCATCACCGTTCGCGGCAGTGCTGTCGCCATTCCGCGCGGTGAACAGGGCGGCGAGTGGGTTGGTAATTATTTCGAGCAGCTTATGGAAGCGCTGTATCCCGGATGTGTGGTCGTCCTCGAATGTGGTGGTGAACAGCACGCGGGCAAGTTCGGCGAAATGACCAGTTGGGCGCTCAAGCAGGGCGGCGCAACCGGCATCGTCCTTGATTCCTACATCCGCGATTGGCTTGGGCTGGAAGTGATTCCCGATTTTACGCCCTGTGCGCGCGGAACTTCGCCCATCGAATCCAACAGCCGTTGGCGCATGACGGGTTTGAATTCGTCAATTGGGATGCCCGGAACGGTGACCAGCCGTGTGCGCGTCAATCCCGGCGATTGGATTATCGGTGAGGCCGATGGCGTCGTTGTCGTCCCCGAAGCCATTGCGATGGAAGCCCTCGTCAAAGCGGAAGAATTGGAAGCCAGAGAACAGGGTATGCGCGAAGATGTCGCCAAAGGCATGTCCTTCGATGATGCCTACAAAAAGTGGGGGCGCGCCTGAAGCCTATGGAATTCAGATTGCTGGGAGGGTCGGGTTTCAAAGTTCCGGTGCTGAGTTTCGGCACGGCCACCTTTGGCGGCGGAAATGAATTCTTTCGTGCGTGGGGCAGCAGCGATGTTGACGAGGCCAGCCGTTTGGTTGATATTTGTCTGGAAGCCGGGGCGAACATGTTTGATACTGCCGATGTATATTCCAAAGGACGCTCGGAAGAAATTCTGGGGCAGGCCATTGTTGGACGGCGGGATAAACTGCTGCTTTCCACCAAAGCTACCTTTCGCATGAGCAGCGATGCCAATGATCTGGGGTCTTCGCGTTTTCATCTGCTGCGCTCCTGCGAAGCCAGTCTGCGCCGCCTCCAGACCGATTACATCGACATCTACACCCTGCACGGATTTGATGCCCAAACCGCGCTTGAAGAAACCCTGCGGGCGCTGGATGATCTGGTGCGAAGTGGCAAAGTGCGTTACATCGCTTGCTCCAATTTTTCCGGCTGGCACTTAATGAAATCGCTGGCCGTTTCGGATAAGTACGGCTGGACTCGTTATGTAGGCCATCAGGCGTATTATTCGTTGATCGGGCGCGAATTTGAATGGGAATTGATGCCGCTGGCGTTGGATCAGAATGTTGGAACGTTGGTATGGAGTCCGCTGGCAGGTGGACGACTGAGCGGGAAATTCCGCCGCAACCACCCTATCCCGCCCGACAGTCGTATTTATCAGGGAGGCGGTCAGGGGCCAGCGGTTCCCGACGACTGGTTCTATAATCTGGTGGATGTGCTGGATGCTGTAGCCGAAGAAACCGGCAAAACTGTGGCGCAGGTTGCTTTAAACTGGCTGTTGCAGCGCCCAACCATTGCCAGCATTATCATCGGCGCCCGCAACGAAGCCCAACTGCACCAGAATCTCGGCGCGGTCGGATGGAATCTCACGGCTGAACAGGTTGCGAAGCTCGATGCAGCCAGCCAAACCGAGCCGATTTATCCCTACTGGCATCAGCGCGGATTCGAACGTAATCCAACGCCCGTGCCATACGATTAAAATCAGGCCGCATATAACCATAAAAATCAGGCTTGGGAAACATTCCAAGCCTGATTTATTTTTGCGTGGTCATTATGCCACTTTCAGTCTTCATCTCGCATGAGCTTACCGGAGATCCCCTCTCCGGTACGGTTCACTGCACCATACCTTTGAGGTGTCCGTCGCAACCCCGCTGTATTTGTTCCCCCTCCTCGCGTGCGGGGAGGGGGTTAGGGGGTGGGGTTTAGCGAAGAAAAACCAATAGGTGTAATCTTTTACCTTACCCTTTAATGCTCCCTGCGGTCAGCCCTTCAACCAGATACCGCTGTGCATAGAGGTAAACCGCCATGACCGGAATCGCCATCAACAGCGAAGCCGCCATCAGTTTTCCCCAGGGATAAATATCCCCGAACACCAGCAGTTGCAGACCAACGGGCAGCGTTTTCAGATTCTCGCTGGTGATGAACACAAACGCGAACAAAAACTCATTCCATGCATTGGTGAACGCGAACAACGTAACCGAAAGCAGCGCCGGAGCAGCCAGCGGCAGTGTCACCCGCCAGAACGCCACAAATCGGTTCGCCCCATCAATCAGCGCGGCTTCCTCCAGTTCAACCGGAATCGAACGGAAATAACCCAGCATCACCCACGTCGCAAACGGCATCAGGAAAGTCGGGTAGGTCACGATCAGCGCCGAATAGCTATTGATAATCCCCAACTCAGTCAGGATACGATACAGGGGAATAAACAGCAGCGAACCCGGCAGCAGATACGTCACCAGCAGCAGTGTTGTAAGCAACCCCCCGCCGAGGAATTTCAGCCGCGCCAGTGCATACGCCGCCATCGCTGCCACAAACACCGAAATCGCGGTGCTGGCGACTGCCACAATAACCGTATTGCGGAACCACGTCAGAAACGGCGTATCGAACAACAGCGAGCGATACTGGTCAAGTGTCCAGGGACTAGGCCAGTAGATCGAATTGAACTGCTGAATCTGGGAATCGGACTTGAACGATGTAATGATAATCCAGTAAAACGGAAACAGGACAAAAATCAGCATCGGTATCAGCAGCATCATGCGGATTCCCAGCGTCATATTCTGCTGCTGCGAACGTTTCAAGCGCGGTTGACCAGCTTTGTCTTTGGGCACGACACTTTTGAAGACCCGCCCTGCCACCTCACCTAACCACTCAAACGGCAGGAAAATCAGATCGAGCAGGAATCCCAGCCCCCGCCCAACTTGACCCATCGCCCGATCCATGAACGATTCGCGTTGGTTATCGTTGCTGTGTTGATCAGGCCGCATCACCCGCGCCAGCACAAAAATCACCAGGATCATCACCGGTGCCATGCTGAATGCGGTTGCGATCCCCGGCCCAAAGCGCAGGCCGATGATTGCCTTTTCATAAGCCAGAATGGAGAACAACCGGGTTGCGCCGCCGGGGCCGCCGCCCGTCATCAGATAGATCAAAC
The DNA here is from genome assembly GCA_019912965.1 of Anaerolineae bacterium. GTDB lineage: Bacteria > Chloroflexota > Anaerolineae > Aggregatilineales > Phototrophicaceae > CFX2. The sequence continues at coordinate 3,874 of JAIOHM010000170.1, read as the reverse complement.
CAAACGTGTTAAAAGTCGAAATAAATGAAAGCAGTACAGTAACGATAATCACATACCGCAGTCCCGGCAGTGTGATATTTCTGAATTGTTGAATCCAGCCCGCCCCGTCCACTTCAGCCGCTTCATACTGCTCCCGGTCGATGGCCTTAAGCCCCGCCAGCAGGAGGATCGTATAGAACGGGATACCCTTCCACACATTCACGGCGATCACGCTTGCCATCGCCAGTCCCGGCTCTGCCAGCCATGCCACCGGACGGTCAAGAATGCCAAGCTGCATGAGGATCGGATTCAGGCCGCCAAAGATCGGGTCATAAATGCTGCGCCACGTTAACGCCGTCACCACCTCTGGCACAATCCAGGGCAGCAGCATCAGCGCGGTCAGCACATTGCGGAATAACATGCGGCTGTTGAGCAGCAGCGCAACTGCCATCCCCACCACAAACTTGATGCTCACCGAAAAAAAGGTGAAAACAATTGTATTGCCGACAGTAGTGAGGAAATCACTGTCTTGGAGCAGTCGTGAGTAATTCATCAGCCCCACATACTGCTCGGTTCGTGTTACCAGCGAACGCACCGTCATACTCAGCATAATTGCATTAATGAACGGCCACAGAATCAAGCCCGCCATGATGATAACCAGTGGCAGCACGAAAGGAAGCGCAATCTTCCAGTCTCGCCCAAAGATAGCTTCCAGACGTCTGGGTCGGTTGGCGCGGTACGACTGCAGCACATGGGCCGAGGCGCTCAGCCCGATTTCTTTATCCATAAGGTGTGTCCCTTTCGGTTGTGATACGGTCTTGCAGGCTTCGTCTTGGCGTTCCGACGAATCGAGTACCTGAAGGGATAAAAACAGAGAGAGCGACAATCGCCGCCCTCTCCCTGCATCAACACATTACGCTTGAGGAACACCGTTCTCTTCAAAGATTTGCACGATTTTGTCGTGAGCATCTTTAACCGCATCAGCCGCGCTCATCCCGCCGCTGGTCGCGTTCGCCATCATCTGGCTGGTGATACCCGCACCGTCAATCGCATCAATCAATGCGCTTGGTTTGGCTGGGTGAGAACGACCATAGAAGATTTCTTCGTTCAGCAGAATGTCACGGAACACGGCGAAGTTCGGGTCAGTCCCCAGCACATCATCCGTCCACAGGTTTTCGTAAGCGGGCAGGAACAAACCGCCGCCCACCTGTACCATCGGCGTCAGTCTCGCCGGATCAAGCATGTTCAGGATCAATTCCTTCGCCACATCTTTATTCTGTGCGCCCCGGAAGATCGTGAACCAGCCGCTGCCACCTGCCTCCAGCAAACGTCCATCCAGCGTTTTCGGCGCATGGAGTACGGCAGTATTGGCGAACAGTTCGGGATCATTGGCCCGCGCCGCGCCATAAACGCTCGGTTGATTGGTGGTGAGCGCAATCGTCCCCGCCAGATAGGCTTCGTTGTTGCCCGTGTCCGTCCAGCTTTCAACGCCCGGCGGCAGCATTGGCTTGTATTTATCGCTTGTGTAAATTTCCGCTAACCATTCAACTGCCGCCACCGTTTCCGGCGAATTGAAAGTGACCAGCAGTCCTGTCTCGTCCGTGAAGCTGCCGCCGAAGCCCTGAATCACGCCGAGGATCAAACCATGTGCGTCGCCGCTGCGGTTGATCGAAAAACCCCAACCCCACATCTGGTTGTCCGGGTCGGAGACTTCCAGCGCAGCATCGCGGCGGGAGTCCCATGTATCCAAAGTATTGACATCAATGCCTTTGGCTTCAAATACATCCCGGCGGGCAAAGTACGCGCCCGTGACGCTCATGAAGGGCACTGCCCACCACTTGTTGTCAATCTTGGCGTTGAACTCTGCCATTCTGGGGATAACCGCGCCGTACTGGCTGATGGCCTGTTCCACCACATCCGTCATATCCTCAAGGATGTCCAGCGCGTACATTTGCGGAATGCTCAGAACATGATAGCTGATGTCCGGCGGATTCCCGGCCTCTACAGCCGCCACCATTTTCGCCAGAAAATCGCCGAAGATTTCCGGGTTAGCGGTCGAGATGTCCAGTTCAACGCCTTTATCTGCGGCGAACTGAACCACATTTTCACGGAACAAATCCTGAACTGCCGAGAAATACTCGGTCTTATGGATAATGGTCAATTTGCCTGCCGCGCCTTGAGGCAGCGGAGCGGGAGTTGCGGTTGGGTCTTGTGCCAGCGCAAGTCCGCCCTGCGCCGCCAACAGCGCGGCTCCGGAACCAGCGGCGGCGCGCAGGAATGCCCGACGGCTGAGTTTACTTTTCTTCATAATTTATATCCCCTTTACAAATCTTTGCTCAAATGGATCGCTGAAGGGTTCAATGTAGGCTGCAATTTTGAAATACCCGGCTGTAGAAATATTGAGTAGCGATTTGGAAATGGCGACCTCCCTGAAAATAGATCCGTTAGCGATTGTATCTGCCGATTCATACACGAACAGGTTTCCTGAAGTGTATTCCAGAAATCGGCTAGGGATTAATCTGTGACCAGATGAGCATAATATGATCCTGCATGGTTTGCGCTGCTCCCTTGCCATCATGGGCGCGGAGGGCTGCCACAATCGGTTGGTGGCGTATCCCCACCTCAACAAAATCCGGGTATTGCTGCGGATGTGATTGCACGATAAAGCGTTGAATCTGGCTGGAAAGCGGCGTCCAGACGTGCAGCAGTCCCACATTCCCCGACCACTCTACAATATGGCGGTGGAATTGCATGTCATATTCCGCCAGTGTGATGATTTCCTGTTGTCTGCCCGCCTCAGCCATCTTTTGTACCAGATCCTCTAAAACCTCACATTGGGCAGGGGTGACTTTCTGGGCTGTGCGCCGGATGGCAAAAACCTCAATCGTGCTGCGGATAGAGAATAACTCGTACATCTCGTCCAATGGAATGCTGGTGACATAGGTTGCACTGCGGGCGCGTCGTTCAACCAGTCCGTCATGTTCAAGATGGTGCAGCGCTTCCCGAACCGGCCCTTGGCTGGTACCCATCTGGGCTGCGATGTCCATTTCAACCAATTTTTCACCCGGCACGAGTTCGGAGCAGATAATAGCACGACGCAGGTGTTCATACACTTGGTCAGACAACGAGGAGACTTTTTTGAAGCGAGGTGAAGCTGTCATGAAGGATAAGTAATCTATAATCAATTATTGATAATTGATGCTAAGGAAAAATCGTCCAATTGTCAAGCAGTTGCCGGAAATTTGTGTGTTATTTTTTAGAACCTGTGCTGTGCGTGGTGTTGCTTCCCCTTCAAACCACAGTCTTTTTCCCTTGCACTTGGCACCTCAAACCAAATACCAGCCCCTTCCCAACCCGCTTAACAATCCGCCTCCCTCGAAACCGTTAGCAACTTCGTCCCGAAAGAGTGACCATTTGGTCACCCTTTTCCTCTCAAATCCTGCTACACTATTTCTACAAACAGCTTCCATCCAGATGGGGTTGCTGAAAGCTGATCGCTGAAAGCTATTCAGCAAGTATTGCAGCAGCAGACACATCCCGAATCGCCGCAATACCTTTTGTTCGACAAACCATCCCGCCGCCGCCACCGCCGCCACTTCCGTCTCAAAGATTCACAAATTGCACAAAATCCCTGTGCAGAATTTTGCGAATCTTATCGACCGATACGTGTCGCCCAAACCCATCCCGACACCGACGACATAAAATGTCGCAAAATCCGTGTACGACATTGACGACATTGACGACATCTATGACATTGCGCGCAAACCCATTTTCGCAATCGCAATCGCCGCAATCGCCGCAAACCATCTCTTATAGATTTAGAACCTATCCATAAACTACTGTACACAGTCACAAACAACTTGTTTTGCTCCCTTCCCCTGCGTGCGGGGGAAGG
>JAIOHM010000169.1 GCA_019912965.1 Anaerolineae bacterium | reverse complement strand
TGATAATGGTGTAGTTGGTCACCAGTTCGCGCATCAGTTCTTCAATGCGCTGCGTCGAAATCGGGTCAAGCGCCGAACACGGTTCGTCCATCAGGATAATTTCCGGCTCAACCGCCAGCGCCCGCGCGATGCACAACCGCTGCTGCTGCCCACCGGAAAGCGCCATGCCGGATTTCTTCAGATCAGTTTTCACATCGTCCCACAGCGCTGCCTGCTTCAAACTGCGTTCCACCATATCGTCAAGCTGGTTTTTATCCCGCATACCCAGAATGCGCGGCCCATAAGCCACATTATCGTAAATGCTCTTGGGGAACGGGTTCGGCTTCTGGAACACCATCCCAATCCGCCGCCGCACCTGTACCGGATCAATGCTTTTGCCGTACAGATTTTCACCCCGGAACAAAACCTCGCCTTCGATGCGGGCATCGGGAATCAGGTCATTCATGCGGTTGATCGAACGCAGCACTGTGCTTTTGCCACATCCGCTGGGGCCGATGAAAGCTGTGATTTTGTGGCTGGCGATTTGCATGTTCACATCGCGCACCGCCAGTTTCGGGCCGTAGAAAATGTTGACGTTCTTGATTTCGATTGTAGGGCTGTTGCCGTTTTGAACCACTAGTAGAGTCTCCTGCTATAGCGCTGGCGGATGATGATGGCGGTGCCGTTGAACAGCACCAGCAGCACCAGCAGCACGATGATGGCTGCCGCCGCCACATTTTTAAATTCCAGTTCAGCCCGCGCTGTCCATTGATAAATTTGAATCGGGATGACGGTAAATTTGGAGAATGGGCCGTTCGGGTCGATGCCGATGAAGGTAGAAGCACCTACCACAATCAGCGGCGCGGTTTCCCCGACTGCACGTGACATCGACAAAATGATTCCGGTCATAATGCCGGGCAGCGAAGCGGGCAAAATTTGCCGCCAGATCGTTTGCCACTTGGTCGCGCCAATCCCCATACTGGCCTCGCGGATGGTACTCGGTACAGCACGAATAGCTTCCTGCGCGTTGATGATGATGACGGGCAAAATCAGCAGTGCCATTGTCAGCGCCGCGCTCAATACCGTGCGCCCGTTGGTATCCTCCATGCCAAATACCTTGCCACTGGTGAGTTCGCCCAGAATGCGGACGAACACCGCCAGACCCAGAATACCGTAAATAATGGAAGGCACACCCGCCAGATTACGGATGTTGATTTCAATCAGGCGGTTGACGAACGATTTATCAGCATATTCTTCCAGATAAATCGCTGCGCCAATGCCGATAGGGAAGGCGAACAGCACCGTAATGCCGATAATCCACAACGACCCCAGCAGTGCTGTTTTCAAACCTGCTGTAGTCGCCGAACTGCTGATCGAACTGGTGACGAAGTTCGAACTGATCCATGACCGGAAAACCAGGTCAGTCCCGGCAAAATCCCTCGCCACTTCTGCTTCAATCGCTGGTCGGTTAGTGAGCGAGTCCCAGAGCAGCCAGCTTGACACAACCTGCGGCTTAACCACTTCGGCGTTTACAATATCCAGCAGTTGCCCCTGCGAAAGATTATCCACCAGAATTTGCTGCCAGACTTCCGGTGTCAGATCGTTAATCGTCAGATTAGCCGATTCGGTTGGATACACCTTGCCGTCCAACGCCTGACTGATCGGCAGTTTGGTGAAATCCTCGTTCGAAACCCGGCTCATCGTGTCGCGGATGAAAACCCGCAGTTTGTTCGGCACTTGCTCATTTAGAATAGTGACCAGTTCGGTTGAAGTCAGTTCCGCCAGCGGTTTATCGCTCAGGGTATGCGGATCAATGGTGTATTTCATTGCCACTAAACCGAATGTTTGGTTGATGATCGTGCCTGCAATCAACACCAGTGCTACCAATGCGATCACATTCGCGCCGGAGAAAAACCGCTGCCATGTTTTACCAACGGCATTGCGTTCCGCCAGTTGATCAGCTTCTGGCTGTGGAAGATAACGCTGGACGATAAAGCCGATGCCGCCCAAAAGCGTTATCCAGAAGCCCAGCCCGGTGCGCCCCAGCCCCTCGCTGATCGCCTGCCCTTCAATGGTCAGCGACCGGACGTGATACAACGCCACGATCAGGATGCCCAGCAGGAAGATAATTGTGCTGTCGATGCGGGCGAAACTGGAAGAAAACAGGCTGCGGATTGCCAGCGCGATCCCACCCAGAGCGATGATAAACGGCATCAGGCGCAGGATGTCCGTCACCGGAATTTCCCGTCCAACCACCCCATCCATGTACGGCAGGAAGGCGAACCCGATCAGCAGCAGCGTCGCCGCCCCAATCGTCGCCCAGGTACTCAGCTTGAATTGAATACCTGCCGCTTCCGACCTGGTATTGACGAGCAAACTCATTAATAAATCTCCCGGAATCGGCGTGTAATCACGCTGCTGAGGATGTTCAAAGCCAGTGTCATGACGAACAGCGTCAAGCCCAGCGCGAACAGACTGTTGTAATCGATTGATCCATAGCTGATGTCGCCCGTGCTGATGCGTGCGATATGCCCGGTAATGGTTTCAGCAGCCTCGAACGGATTGCCTGTGAACTTCGGCCCTGCCCCTGCGGCAATCGCCACAATCATCGTTTCACCAACCGCGCGTGAGACGCCGAGGATGAAAGCCGCAACAATGCCGGAAAGCGCAGCCGGGAGCAGAATGCGGAAAATCGTTTCCAAACGGGTTGCACCCAAACCATAGGATGCTTCACGCAGGGCGCGGGGTACAGCACTCAGCGCATCTTCGCTGATCGAAGCAATCGTCGGAATAATCATGATGCCCATGACGATGCCTGCCGATGCCACGTTATACACCTGTACTGTGTCCTGCCCGAAAATCACGCGCAGCAGTGGCGTCATAAACGTCAGCGCGAAGTAACCGAATACCACCGTTGGCACACCCGCCAGCAGTTCCAGAACAGGTTTCAATGTCGCCCGGACGCGTGGGGTAGCATATTCACTCAAATAAATGGCTGCGCCCAATCCCAGCGGCACGGCCACCAGCATGGCGATGGTTGCCGCCCGCAGGGTCGAAGTCAGCAGGGGAATAATGCCGAATTCACCCGCCTGTGGCTGCCATGTGGTATTGGTGAAAAATTCCGTCAGCGTCACTTTTTCACCCACAAAAACCGGGGCATTGGCTGGATGTGAAATCGGGATTGTGCCTTCCAGACCGCGCTCGACTACCAGCGTATCCAGATCAATCACACTGGTAATCCGCATGATTTCTTCGCTGATCCGCATCGTTTCCCCAACCGCAAACTGATGCCCGCCGCTGCTGACATCAAACTGGCTGGTAGAAAGCGAAATCTCGCTGAGGAGACCATTATTGGTGGATGACCAGTTGTAGTCCGTAAATAAATGCAATGATTCCGTTCCCAGCACCAGCACAATGCCGAGGGTGGTAAAAATGGAAAGAACACCACAGAAGAACAGGATTGCCTGAATAACGCTTTCACCCATGCGCGGCTTCTTAAAAAGGGTTGCCTGTTCACCACCTGCAAGCCGGTCGGCAATGGTGGCACGTCTTTGAATGGTGGCTGATTGGCCTGTGGGCATTCCGAGTTCGCGTTCCATATCCTGTGTTCTATCTCCTCATTTGTTCCAGACATCACAAAGGGGGAGCCTGTTGCCCCCCCTTTGCGGGAGTATCGTTTTCTGTCAGACTACATGCCGCCAGCGGTAGCGGCCAGCCATTCCAGTTTATCCAGGTTCAGCGAGTCACTGCTGACCGGGAAGTAACCAATCTGACCATCTTCTGTGCCCAGTTGGGCGTTCACGTTGGACAGGTAGTAGTTGGTGAATGCCGCGACCTGTGGCTTTTCCACCAGCAGCGAAGCGGTGGTATAGATGAACAGCGGGCGGCTCAGTGGGTATTCGTTGCTTTCGGCGGTTGCGGCGCTGGGGGTGACACCTTCAACATTAACTGCACGCAGTTTGTCGCTGTTCGGCAGGTAATAGGCATAACCGAAGTAGCCAATCGCATACTGGCTGCCTTCCACACCCTGCACCAGTACGTTGTCATCTTCGCTGAACTGAATGCCGGGGGCGTTCAGGATAGCAGTTTCTTCGGCATCGAACACTTCTTCAACGAAGTAGTCGAATGTACCGCTGTCTGTGCCGGGGCTGAACAGTTGGATTGCTTCAGCGGGCCATTCGGGGTTCACATCCGCCCATGTAGCAGCCGTACCGCTGTAAATAGCGTTCAGTTGTTCAAGGGTCAGGTTATCAACGAAGGTGTTTTCCGCGCTCACGGCAACGGCCAGCGCGTCAATGCCGATGTAGAATTCCAGCGGGGTGCGGGTATTGGCCGCGCACGAGTCAGTTTCTTCCTGGCGGATCGGACGGCTGGCATTGCTGATGTCAGTTTCGGCGTTCACGCAGAAACGTTCGAAACCTGCACCAGTGCCTACGCTGTCAACGGTGATCGTGCCGCCGAAGCCTTCCTGATTGAACAGGTCAGCCATGCGTTCCGTCACCGGGTAAACAGTCGAGCTGCCAGCGGCGATGATGTTGTCGCTGACGGCCAGCGGATCAACAGCGGGCAGTTCAATATTCGGCAGAATAACGCTGTCGATAACATGGATGACGCCGTTGCTGGCTTCGATGTCGGTGGTCACAACATTGGCGCTGTTGACCTTGACACCAGCATCGCTCACGGTCACCTGAATGTTGTCGCCTTCAACCGAGGCAACTTCGCCCGCAACCACGTCAGCAGCCAGCACCTTGCCGGGGATGACATGGTAAGTCAGCACGCTGGTGAGAACTTCCGGGTGCATACCCAGATAAGCCACCACTTCGGCGGGCAGCTTGGCAAAGGCTTCATTGGTCGGCGCGAAAACGGTGAACGGGCCTTCGCCGCTCAGGGTTTCCGCCAGACCAGCGGCCTGTACCAGCGACACCAATGTCGCAAAATCGGCATTGCCAGCAGCAACTTCAACAATCGTCTGATCCTGCGCCGCTACACGGATAAACGGCACGACCATCAAAACGGCAATAAACACAACCAGTAAACGCTTCTTCATTCTGCCTCGATCTCCTTGATCAGTATGGACTTTTGCTGTAACGCTTTTGCGTTACGTCGAGCCATACTACCGGAGAAATATTAACGACATTAAATTCCACTGTTATGATTGTGCCTGTACCACGTTAATGAACCACGACAATCAGGTTAAGCGTATTTTAAGGATAGCCGTCGGGGGTTAGCCTGAAACAGGGCGGGCTAAAGTGTTAAAATCAGTGGCATGACTTAGGTTGGGTTTCATATCTGTTATAGAGCGCGTAAACTTATGGACACACAAAAATATTTAGGTGGATACACAGCCAAATGGATAGCACGATGAATCGTGTACAGGGTTCGTCCTCCAGGGAAGATCGTCCCATCATGTCGTCTACGGGCTTGCTGGTGGTGATGATGATGGTGCTGTTCGTTGCGATGGTCATCTCCGGCATCCTTCTGAATCAGCAAATCAGTACGTTGGAAGCGGAATCTGCCAACTTGGATTGGGTGGCCTCCTTTGTGCAAACCAACCGAACTTTGATTATGGTTCTGGGTGTAGCCTCCTTCCTCTTAATGCTGCTGCTCACCTTCATGCTGATGAACCTACGCCGAACGACAGAAACTCCGCAGATGGTTGTTGAGCAGGTACAGAATCAGTTGAACACATTGCTCACCAATATGTACGAAGGGGTTATCGTCTCGCAGGATTCGCATATCCTGTTCACCAACCGCGCCCTTTCCCGGCTAACCGGTTACTCGCCCGAAGAACTGCGAACCCAGCGGCTTCACAATTCCGGCAGCAGCACTCAATTTGGCGAAGAATTGGCACGTTTACATCAAACTGTCTCGCACGCCATAAATCAGGGTGGCATCTGGCACGGCCCATTCAAACTTCACGCCAAAGACGGCAGTGAACTGGATGTTGTGGTGACAGGCACACCAGTTGAAACCAGCAATGGTCATACCCCGCACATCTTGACGCTTGTCCGTGATGGCAGTCAGGAAAAGAGGCTTCAGGCGCAAAAAACCGCCTTTGTTTCCAACACTTCTCATGAACTGCGTACGCCGTTGGCAACGCTCAAAATGCACCTGCATCTGCTGCGGAAACAGCCGGACAAGCTGGAAGAAAATCTTCAGATTGTAGAGAATATTACCAACACGCTGGGGCAGTTGGTCGAAGAAATGGTTGATATTGGGCGCTTTGAGCGCGGCGCGGCCTCACTAGACCTTGAACCTGCTGAAGTGCAGAAACTGGTCAAACAGGCCGTTAAGGGCTACGAATCCAAAGCTGAACGTCGGGGTGCAACCCTGATTTGCGAAATGCCTGACCAGCCCATCATGGCAACGCTGGATTACAAGCGAATCCTGCAAGTGATGACCAATCTGGTTTCCAACGCCATGAATCACATCGCCCAGAGCGGCAAAGTGACCGTGCGCGTTACGCTTGAATCAACCCCGCAACCCGGATTTGTTCGTATCGAAGTGCAGGACGATGGGGTCGGCCTCTCGCCGGATATGCTGGAGCAGGTCTTTCAGCCTTTCGCCAGAGCCAGTCAGGGTTTGGTCAGCGGCACAGTGCTGGGATTGAGCATCACCAAAGAAATCATCGAACTACATGGCGGCCAGATTACCGTCGAAAGTGAAGTCGGCAAGGGGACGTTGTTCATCGTCCGCTTGCCGCTCAAGCAGCCGGGCGAACCAGCCGTTCGTTCCTGATTTACGACCCCGGTGTAGCTGTCGCCGTAACGATTGTGATAACAAATTTCATGGTCGTGTCGGTGATCTCTACCGAGTCGAACCGCACATTCTCCGAAGCCGACGCGCTTTGCCGGAAAGCCGTCGCCAATTCCTCGTTTGCGCGCACAATTTCCGGGCTTTCAAGGTTCAGCCCTTCCACATTCACCGCCGTAATTTGTGCCCGTAATGCGCCGCCATCACTTGCCATGCTCAGGTCAAAGTTGCCCGCTGTATTCTGACGTGTGCCGTTCACCGTAATGACGCCCGGTTTCAGGTCAACGCTGGTGATCTCGGTGAATATCTGATCGCCCTCACCCGTAACAACAGCATCGCGGATGATGTTATTCACGGTAGCTTCCTGAAGTTCCACCGTAATGCCCAGATTGCCCTGTTCATCAATATTCAGGTTCAACCCCGCGCCACATGCCGCCAGCGCCACCGCCAGCAGACTGATTAAAATAGCAATTGTTTTGGTCATGATGTGCATCCTCTTTAGAGAGCATATTTGCTCAATAATTGTTTACGAACGGTATTGTCAAAAGTTGCACAGGAGCAAATCATGAGCGACGGGAAAATAATGATCGTGACAGGTGTTCCTGCCGATTCGGTCGAAACAGTGCTGGATGCCATCGCATCAGCCGGTGGTGGCATCATTGGCAGTTATACCCACTGTGCCTTCACCAACGACGGGTTAGGGCGTTTTAAGCCCGGCGACACCGCCAACCCGCATATTGGCGCGGTCGGACAAATCAACGTGGTGGCCGAAGTGCGTATCGAAACCTTCTGTGAGCGCCACCGAGCAAAAGCCGTTGTTGCCGCCATCCGCACCGCCCACCCCTATGAAGAACCCGTTATCTACCTGATTCCGCTGCTTTCGGAATATGATTTGTAATCTCATCCGAAAGACCGATGACCCCGCAACCAAAGTCCAATAGACTACGTATTGGAAATAGGTAAAAATTTGTATCAGTATTCACACCGATACGCGAAAAAGTTGTGAAAAAGGTGTAAAACAGCTTTCACAAAATTCAGGCTTAAGTTATGCTCAATGGTAGCTGCATAATTCTGATCTTAACTCTCACGTAGGAGGATGACCGACATGGCAGCCAATATCTTTCATGGGCAGCATATTCTGTTAATCGATGATAACGCCCGATTGCTGCGAAGTATGGCCTTTTTGCTAACCGTAACAGGTTTTGAGGTGACCACCGCCGCCAGTGCCTCCGAGGCGCTCCAACTGCTGGAAGGCATATCACCCCACCTGATCGTTGCGGACGCTGAAATGTCCCAGATGGATGGGTACGAATTCCTCACCACCATTCGCGCCAATCCTCACTTCTCCTCGACCCCCATTGTTTTAACCTCCGCCAACTATGAACTTGATGACCTGATGCACGCGCTCGACTTGGGTGCGGACGACTTTATCCCCAAACCATTTGATATTTACGATCTGCTGGATGCCATCCGGCGGAACATGCGCGTTCCTCATACCCAGCGCATGGCAGGCTAAGGCAAAAATTTCCGCTTTTCGTTTTTATCAGGGCGTCCTGCGGGGCGCCCTCTTGAAACTGCGCCTCGACTGATACTGCATTGTTGGTTAGAAAATTGATTCAAAATTGATTGAACATAAATCTTAAGGGTTTATCTTTACGTTTTTAACTATGCTAAAGATAAATATTGCGTTAGGGGGAGGTCGAAATCATGGCAAGTACATCATTATTCGAAGGTGTCACGGTTCTTGTCGCAGCAGATCACGCACCGCTGCTCCGCAACCTTACCTTTTTGCTTCAGGTTGCCGGGTTAAATGTGCTGACAGCTAATATTGGCGCAGAAGCCTTTCGCCTGATGAAACGCAAATCGCCCGATTTGGTGTTGGTTGATCTCGATATGGCTGATAACGATGGTGTTGGCCTGTTACGGCGCATCCGGCAGGATAAGCAGCGGCACGGTCTTCCCGTTATCGGCATATCACAGAAATATGCCTTGCAAGACCTGATGCGCGCGCTTGATCTGGGTGTGACCGATTATCTTGTCAAGCCGTTCGGCGTAGACGAAGTGCTGCAAGTCATCACGGATAACCTGCCACAGCAAACCGAACTCCAGCGCGTTGCTGGGTAACCGCTTTTATCTTCATTCTGACTGAGACACTTTTTTATCGTCTCCACAAAGGCGCAGCATTATCCTGCGCCTTTGTGCTTTATACCCTCTGTGGTTCAGGTTTTTCTTGCTCACCCCCGCGCCGCCAGATAATCCGTATACCCGCCGATGTACTCTTTGAGGCCGCCGCTGCTCAGTTCCACCACCCGGTCAACCGAGCGATCCAGAAAATAACGATCATGCGAAATCGTCAGAATCGCACCCTCGAAATCTTCCAGCGCGCTTTCCAGCACCTCCACCGACGGAATATCCAGATTATTCGTCGGTTCGTCCAGCAGCAGCAGATTCGGCTTTTGCAGCACCAGACACGCCAGTTGCAAACGGCTGCGTTCCCCGCCGCTGAACCCGCCAATTGGCAAACGCAGTTGTTCATATTTGAACAGGAATTTCAACAGGAACGATACCGCGTTGCCTTCCGACATCGGCTGAATATCCCGCACCAGATCAAGCGGTGAACGGTGCAGCCAATCCGCCAGCGTTTGATGCTCCTGTGAATAGTACCCTACCCGACAGCTTGGCCCGATTTTGATGATGCCATCCAGCGGTTCATATTCCCCCAGAATCAGCTTGAACAGCACCGATTTGCCCACGCCATTCGGCCCGACCAAACCGACTCGCTCGCCGTGCCGCACCAGCAGATTCACATCCATGAACAGCAAATCGTCGCCAAAGCCCATCGCCAGATTGACGATTTCCATCGCTTTATTGCTGCCGCGTCCCCCTTCAATCTGCAAGTCCATCCGCCGCCGTTCCACCACCCGCTCGATGATCTCACCGTTTGCTTCCATACGGTCGAGCATTTTGCGGCGGCTGCGAGCCTGTCGTGCATGACGCTCACCCAGATCGGCTTTGGCTTTTTCCTCCGAGATATGGATAAAGTTTTCGATCTGTGTGATGCGCTTCTGCTGGGCGATAAACATCTGCTGCTGCCGGGTTTTCCGCGCTTCCAGTTCTTCTGCATAAGCGGTGTAATTGCCGGGAAACAGCGTCATTTTGCCCGCGTCCATTTCCGCGATATGCGTCACCACTTCATCCAGCAGATACCGATCATGCGAAACGATAATGACTGCCCCCGGATACGCCCGAATATAGGCTTCCAGATGGCGCTTGGCATCCAGATCAAGATGGTTATCCGGCTCATCCAGCATCAGAACATGTGGCGTTTCAATCGAAAGCTGCACCAGTGCCGCTAGTTTTTTCTGCCCACCGCTGAGGGCATCAACTGGCAGATCATAATCCGCCGTTGTAAAGCCCAACCGCATCAGCAGTTCTTTGACGTGCGCTTCGTGACGCGGCCCGCCTAAACGTTCATATTGTTCCAGCGCCTTTTCCTGTTGTCCCATCACCCGTGTCAGTTTTTTCTCATCGTTATAAACTGCCGGATCAGCCAGCGCCGCTTCAATGCGTTCCAACGCTGCTTCGACTGCGGCCAGTTCTGCGGGTGGTGTTCGTGCGACCGCCCACAATGTTTCACCCGGCGTCAGCGTCACATCCTGCGGCAGATAACCAACCCGCACGCCGCGCTGAATGCTAATGAATCCCGTGTCCGGCGTCACATAGCCTGCAACTGCTTTGAGCAGGCTGGATTTGCCGATGCCGTTTGGCCCGACTAAACCCACACGGTCACGGTCGCCAATCGCCCAACTCAAATCGCTGAAGATTTCGCGTCCGGCGTGGTTCACAGTGATACGGTCAATATTGATGATATGCATAATGCTGATCCCCTTATATTGCCTTCTCACCCAATAAGGCTCGTGCTTTGAATTGCTCCCCTCTCCAAACTGGAGAGGGGCGGGGGTGAGGTTAATGCCACCGGATGCACCTATGCGCGGAAATAAAAACGGCCACAGGTGCGTCCTGTGGCCGTTGATTTGCTTGCTTTTGTTTACATGCTTACACGGTTACAAGGCGCGTTAATAGAAAGCGCCCCACCACACCTGCTAGCATTGCTCGACTGAGCCGTGTAAAACCGTTGAAGTAAATCATGCTTTCTTTTATAACCGGATTTTCAATCGCCGTCAATCCATCAAAAGACGAAAGAGCTGCTTTTGTGGTAGCACCACACTAAACGGTGGAGACAGATTTTGGACGCGAAAGCCAATCAACCTGATCCCCAATGGTCTTTAAAGCTCCCTCCCTATTGTATGGGGAGGGGGTTGGGGGGTGGGGATTATCGCCCACACCACTTAATGTAGTCCTACCACTATTGTACACCGCTGGTCTAACGATGTATAGCGAGGAGAATGAACCGCGAAAAGGGAAACACACAGGGAAGATGAACCTTGAATTTTGACAAAGACATTACGCCCATTGCGCATCGGGAAGATCCTCAAAATTCAACACACCTGAATGCCCTAGGGTATATCGACCACGAAACTCTCAATCGCGCTCCACAAACCCGGTGTTCCGTCTGACTTTTTGGCGTAGACACGCCAGTAGTAAGTCCCACTCTGGAGCGGGGTAGTGGTGACTGATAGCTCATCAGCAGCGGTAGTGAAATTCAGCGGCTCTGTAAAAGCCATTGACAAGCTCACCTGAATTTCATAGCCGGTTGCCCAGCTCACCCTACCCCACGTTAGGGTCGGCGTGGCAGTTGTGTAGTAGTTAAGCGGTGGAGCAGCGTCGGACGGATGCAGCAGGGGCGATTCAAATGCGCCAACATCGCATAGTACACTACCATTCCCATCGCCATCAACCGGACGGCTCACACCCCGCTGGTCAAGATTATGAATAGGTGACGCAGCACAGATGCTGTTACTGCCCCTATCGATGGCCGCACTGCCCGATTGAAGTGCCATTGTCCGGGTTGGGCCGCCATTATCGGCAAGGGACGCTAACATTGGATTCCCAATCGGCAGTGAACCACAGCTATTGCCCGGATATTGTAAATTTCCCCCGCCGTTACTTGGAATTCCATCACAATTAGAACCGCCGTTGTTAGCGACGATGGTATTCTGAAGTGTAGTCGTCGCGCCTACGAAACTCACATGGTGCAAACCCCCGCCATAAGAAGCTTGGTTCTGAGCGATGGTTGTGTTCACAATGGTCAAAATGCTGTTCGTGCTGCTGTTGTCCAACGCAGCGCCAAAAAAGGCCGAATTGCTGGAGAACGTGCTGTTGCTTATGGTCATATGAACCGCATTAAAAACCGCCCCGCCAGAAGAATCGGCCTGATTATTGGAAAAAGTGCTGGATGAAATCGTGACAAAACCGCCATTGTAAATGGCCCCGCCATTATAAGCGGAGTTGTCGGAGAAAGTTGAACCTTCAATTGAAACCTTGGTGCCGCCGGGGATAAATAATGCGCCGCCGCTGCCAGAGGGGTTCGTATTACTGGTGAATACCATATGGTTGATATGGATTGTCCCATTGGCGTTAATGCCCGGCTTGCCATTGGCGATGGTGAAATTATTGATGTTAAAGCCCTTGCCGCTGGCGACATTGAAAATCGCGCGGACATCTCCGCCATCGACCGTTATAACGCCAGTGCCGGGGCCGTTAATCGTCACCCGTGCCCCGACGGCAATCGGACTTGCTAGGGCGATTGTCCCGGTCAAGGCTGGCTGGAATTGAATGGTATCGCCGTAAATTGAATCCGCGACCGCCTGCCGCAGAGAACCCGTGCCGCTGTCATTTAAGTTGGTCACGGTATGGAGCGTTTCACGAGGGGGAATTGCACAGGTACTATCCGCGCACTGAAAGGCATAAAGCTGATGGGTATCGTCTGGTACATACAGCGTACCATCCGGCCCCATCGCCAAATCTGAACTGACGAAACCAACCTCATACTGCCAGATCAATTCCCCGGTGTCCGCACGCAGCGCATACGCATAGCCGTGTGAACCGGGTGGAGTCCCGGTCGAAAGTGCCCCGGTTGTAAAATAGATGATCCCGTTTGCAGCCAGGACAGGAGCGCCCCCTATTCCAGTATCAGGAATGCCCATATCGAACTGCCAGCGAACCTCACCGTTAGCGGTATCCAGCGCATACAATAAACCGCCGTTATCTATCCGGTAAACCGTGCTGCCATCAGCAGAAATCGTGCTGATTCCGGCGTCATTCCAATGATCGGTGACAAAAGTCCACTTGACCGAGTTATTCGGGTTCACGGCGAAAAATTTATAATTCCCGTACCCTTCCGAGGTATAAGCAACACTGTCCGGCGAAACCGAAAGCGATTGTGCAAATGGGTCTACTGCCTCAGATTCGCCGTTGAAATTGTTTCGCCAGATAAACGCACCCGTTGCGCTGTTCAGCGCGATGACACCAGAGCCATGGGGCTTGAAATACAAGTAGCCGTTGGGAGCGAGGGCAGGTGAGCTTTCAATCGCGCAGTAAATCAGGTAAGTTCGGCCGTTACAATAAAGCGAATCGGTATGGGTGTCCCACGCCCATTTTTGCGTACCATCTGGATTGATGGCGAAGATCGTTCCATAGCCCTGATGCCCAAAGGCGCTGGCAGCATAAATCGTGCCATCTGGGCCGACGGTTGGACGGCTGTTAGTGCCAAATGTGAGGCCCGTGCCGACGCTGACGCTCCCCAGATCGAAACTCCATGCTGTGCTGCCGTCAGCAGGATTCAGCGCCAGAAGATAATCCGGGTCGGCTTGAAGATGCTCGTTAAGAATCACATAAACTTTTCCGTCGCTGCCTACGGTGGGAAAGTCAAATTGGGCGTCGTCGGTTTCGATGCTCCACTTGAGCGTCCCATCTGGATTCACGGCAATTACTTGGTTGTCAAAAAGACTGATCAAGACTTGCGCATAAACCGTACCATCGTTGGCAACGACCACCTCGTCAACCCTGCCGTCGGCTACATAAGTCCATTTTATATCCGATGTGTTGGGGCCATTGGCCGAACTCCGATTGGTATGGGCGGCATCATGACCATATACTGGCCAACCATCGCCAACCGCCTGAGCAGCCTGAGGTTGCATTGAAAAGACGAGAAAAACCAAACCGAGCGTGATGGTAAACTGTATTCTGAACATAAGTCCTCTGCCGAGACCTTAATGGGAATGTTGAAGCTTGTTATGTACGCTTGAATTTTATTATATGTTGAAATATGACGAATAGAATTGATGATAGGATAGGCCGGGGTGAACCAAAGCGCGGCAGCATCACATGAAGAATCGATCTATAAACCACTTCGCCCGTAATCGGAGATGCAGTTGAAATGCGGAAGCGCATTGTTTTGCGCCCTTCCCTCGCGTGCGGGGGAAGGGCTGCGGAGTGTAGACTGATTTGTCTAGGAAGCCATTTGACGAATTTTTCTCGTAGGGGCGTAACAGGTTACGCCCTACTGCATTTTACCGTTTACCAACCACCCCCTAACCCATTTAACAATCCGCCTCCCTCAAAATGGTTGGCAACTCCACCCCGAAAAACGTACCATTTGGTCACCCTTTTTCACCTCAAATCTGCTATCCTGTGCTTATAGATTTGCGTTCTTGTGTTTGCTGAAAGCTGTTCTCCGCATCACCGCCAAAGATTCACAAAACCCCATGTTGAAATTGCAGAATTTGCAGAAATTTGCGAATCTTCCCCGTATTTTACTGACAACTGGAAACTCGTAACTGGCAGCTAACCAGCAAGTATTGCAGCGGCAGGCACATCCCGAATTGCCGCAATACTTTTATCCGACAAATCTAGTCCGACAACGACGACGACAACCATACTGCCAATCTCCGGCTAATCAGCATCTCGAATCCGATGTACGTGCGGCCTTTCAATAAACACTCCACCTCGTCCGATAACCCTCCCGTCTATCCCGTATTTTTCTGGAAACTGGAAACGCGCAACTGGCAACCATAAACTTGGCACCTGGCACCACCAAACAGCGCCAAGCTCCCGCATAGCCGCCGCAAAATGACAATATTGGCGGGCGGCGGCATCCTCTCCTGTAGCCGCTGCACACTACGGCGCTCCCTGTATGAGTTTTCTAGTATAGCTCCCAAAATAAGTTCCTAACATCGTGACTGATTGCTGAACTCGAAGCTCAACGATCACGAGAACTACCCGGTTACGATGTCGGTAAGCAGTTTAAGGAGATGTATGAGAAAAGTC
>JAIOHM010000168.1 GCA_019912965.1 Anaerolineae bacterium | reverse complement strand
CCACCCTAACCCTCCCCCGTAAACGAGGGAGGGAATCAATACGCGGGTTGCGCGGTTTCCGCACTATTTTCTTGGAATTACTTCTGTGTTCTCAGTGCTTCTGTGATTTAAATTTTCTGCGTTGTAAAGGATTTGGGGATGGCGAGGGAAATTTCGATTACGTACATGAGTGGGCCGCATGATGGCAAGACACTCAGTTTTGAACAACCGGAAATGGGTGAGGAAAAAGTGCTGCTGATTGGGCGGCGCGAGGGCTGCGATGTGCATCTGCACTTTGACAGCCAAGCCTCGCGGATTCATGCTCGATTGGGGGTGATGTCCATCCCGGTGACCGCATCGGAGTCGGTGGATAACCCGTTCATGCTAGGATTCTGGCTGGAAGATGGCAACAGCCGTAACGGAACCTTTGTCGAGAAAGACAAAAACCCGATCAAAGGTCGCATGAGCCTGCGCCCCGGCGTGATGTTCCGCACCGGACGGACATGGCTGCGACTGGATGTGCCGCTGACCTACGACGATGGTGACGGGCCAGAGTATTAGGCAGACCAGCAAATCAGCCCAAATTCGCGCATGTCCCAGGTCGTAAAGCGGAAAGAGGGTGATATGGTGATATAGTGAAGGGACAGGGTGATCCTGTCCCTTTATTATGTCAGGAGTAATTCTTTTGAAACACACAACAAATTCTTTTAAAACTACCGACGGAATCAGCATCCACACTGAATCGTGGCTGCCAGAAGCTGAAGCCAAAGCCGTTGTGATTGTGGTTCATGGGCTAGGCGAACATGTTGCCCGTTACGCTCATGTTGCAGCACGCCTGAACGCGGCGGGTTATGCGGTTTATGGCCTTGACCACCGCAGTCATGGCCGAAGCGGGGGCGATGTACGCGCCTATTTCGAGGATTTCAATCAACCCGTAAGCGATCTGGCTCAGTATTTTATCCAGATAAAAAATGCGAACCCTGACAAGAAAATTTTTGTCTATGCTCACAGCCTGGGCACACTAATCGGGATGACATTCGCCGTCCGTCACCAGCGTGATCTGGCGGGCATGATTATTTCCGGTACACCCCTGGAGGTGGAGTCATTGCAGCCTGCCCTGCTCATCCGAGCGGGTGATTTGCTGAACTCCATACTGCCCAAAATGCCAATCACACCGCTGCCCTCATCTGGCCTTTCCCACGACCCCGCGGTTGTGCAAGGGTATGACAACGATCCACTGGTTTATCATGGCAACGTCCGGGTACGTATGGCTCACCATATCATTCATGTCAGCCGGGCAATCAAAATGCGGCTGCGCGATCTCCCCTTACCGATGCTCATTATTCACGGTGTTGATGATCCCATTTGTCCTTCGGTGGGCAGCGTCACTTTGCATCAAGGCATCAGCACGAGCGACAAGACCCTCAAACTGTATCCGGGGCTTTTCCACGAAATCCACAATGAGCCAGAGAAGGAAACGGTCTTCGACGATATGGTAGCATGGCTCGATCAGCACCGTTAAGCGCAGCCGTCCGCGCTATTGTGATTGTGTTGGCGGGGAGATTACCGACGCGGGTTGTACCGGAGATGGACTGTGGGCGCTGGCACTCGAAAAGCTGATTTTATGGCGAAAGCCGGATGCCCCTCAAGCAAGGCATCCGGCTGAATAAGCTGTCCTAGCAGTAATCGGCGTAGGGATTTTCTTTGCAAGTCGGGGTACCGACGACGGGTGGATTTTCCGGCGGCGGTGGATTGTTCACATGCCATTCCCGATCCTGAACCACATAATCACGGCAATAATTTCCATTGGCATCAAAGGCTAGCAGTTCGACCTCAAACGGATTCGCACCACCTATAGCATTGAATCCGACATCCGCAGTCAAATTGGTAGCGGGTGCTGCCGCGTTAAAAGTTGCGATACGCACCGCGCCCGAATACACATTAATTTGGTAGCTCACCGCACCCGCCAAAGCATCCCAGTAAAAAGTGACTGAGCCATCTGGCAGTCCACCACGCGGCGAGGTGAGGCTCACTTGAGAGCAATTCATCCCGGGTGGAAGTCCCGAATT
Organism: Anaerolineae bacterium; assembly: GCA_019912965.1. Classification (GTDB taxonomy): domain Bacteria; phylum Chloroflexota; class Anaerolineae; order Aggregatilineales; family Phototrophicaceae; genus CFX2. Next base: position 20,807 of record JAIOHM010000168.1, on the reverse strand, counting down.
TGTAGTTGTATCGGAAGCAAGCGAGGGGAAATACTGTTCTAATGGAATGCCCCAACAGGTACAGGCTGGTATTATCACTAAAACGATAATCAGTGTGATAGAATGCGGCAGTTTGGTTTTTTTGGTAGGCACAGTATTGGCTCACTTTAGTTCGATTAAGTTCCTGCGATTCTAGCAGGTAATCAACAATTGGAGCGTTAAGGGGAACTGCCGAATGCCTATTGGCGAGACATCCGGCACGCAGCAAGGGGTTACACTTTGGCGGGGACGGGCGGGGAAACAGCCTGACCAAATTGTTCCTTAAAAACCATCTCGCTCAACGGCTTGCGCTTCCGTTCCGAAAGCTCCCGTTCGCGCAAATCATCAGCCAATTGATCGAGGTCGCCAAAGTAACCAACCGCCAAAATCGTGACCGGATCATACTCTTCAGGGATGGCGAATAATTCGCGGGTTTTAGCAGCATCAAAACCGCCCATCTGCCGCACTGATAACCCCATCGCGCCAGCCTGAACGCTCAAATGCGCTACCGCCTGCCCGACATCATAATAGGCGTGGCGGTTAGGTGCGCCATTGGAACGGGTCAATTTGGCGATGCTCAAAATCAACGCGGAGGCATTGGGTGCCCACTGCTGATTGCTGCCGGAAAGCGTCACTGCCAATTTATCAAAGGCGGGTTCGCCTTTCAGCGCGACCAGAAATGCCCAGGGCTGTTCATTAGCGGCAGAGGGCGACCAGCGTGCAGCTTCCAACAGACTCCACAACTTGTCGGTTTCAAGCGGCTTATTAGCATAAGCGCGGGGACTCCAACGTTCCTTCAGTACATCCAGAATCGGGAATTCTGTCGTAGCTAATTTCTGCATGGTGTGATTCAGACCTTTTGCTAAAAGCGGTGATTTGAGGTTTATCTACCCTGACCGGAATTGAACACAGATTCGATTTCCTACAACCTGTACGAAAAACTTGTGCGAAGTTTCACATGAGTGGCTAAGCAGATTCGAATCAAAGTGTTTTAGACTACACTTCTGAGGCGATCACATCAAAACTTCTTACACAAAATGGTAACCGTCGGAAATTCATAATTGAATCGCCAATTAATTAGACCGTTAGTTTGCTTGACCTTGTTAAACATATCGTCTAGAATCAGGGCAATTCTGTAATAATGCCCTTGTTAAGTTAAATTTTTTAAGGAAAAGAGCAGTAATGGAGCAACCGTCTCCCAAATTACACGTTCAGAACATTTCCCTCAGTTTTGGTGGCATCCGCGCGTTACAAAACATCGACTTCACCGTTGGCAAAGGCGAAATTATGGCGGTGATCGGCCCCAACGGCGCGGGCAAAACCAGCCTCATTAACAGCATCAACGGCTTCTATACCCCACAAGAAGGAGCAATCCTGTTTGAAGGGCGGAATATCATCCACCTGCCCGCTTATAAACGCGCTCAACTTGGTGTCTCCCGCACATTTCAAAATATCGCCCTCTACACCAACATGACTGCGCTGGATAACCTGATGGCCGCGCGGCACATCCACATGAAATCCAACATGCTGACCGGGGCGCTGTTCTGGGGGCCAGCCCGGCGCGAAGAAATCAAGCATCGCCAATTTGTTGAAGAAATTATTGACTTTCTGGAAATGGAAGCCATCCGTAAAACCATCGTCGGCAACCTGAGCTACGGTCTGCGGAAGCGGGTTGAGTTGGGGCGGGCACTGGCGTTAGAGCCGAGTCTGCTGCTGCTGGACGAACCCATGGCCGGGATGAACGTCGAAGAAAAAGAAGATATGGCACGTTTCATCCTCGATATTCATGAACGTCAGGGGATGACGATTATGCTGATTGAGCATGACATGGGTCTGGTGATGGATATTTCGCAGCGGGTGGTGGCATTGGACTTCGGACGCAAAATCGCGGAAGGTACGCCCGACGAAATTAAACAGAATGATGCCGTGATCAAAGCCTATTTGGGACAAGAAGCGTAATCAAGTGCAATGTGCAGGTACCAGGTGAGTTCTAAGTTCCGAGTAATAACCAAGAACCAAAAACCAAGAACCGATAACCAATAACTAAAAACTGTAAACTCTTTATTTGGGAACAACACTTATGGATATTGAAGCGACTCAGGCCATCCCGACCAAGCCGGGTAAAGTTTACGCCTCTCCCGTCACAACTCAGGGCAAACCCATCGGTACCGACCGGGACACACTGCCCAAAAACTTCCTGCTGCGGGTGCGCGAAATGGGCGACAAAATCGCCATGCGGAAGAAACGTTACGGCATCTGGCAGGAATTCACCTGGAATGAAGTTCATGAGCATGTCCGTGATTTTTGTCTGGGCCTAATCAGTCTGGGGCTGACGAAAGGCGATACCGTCGCCATCATTGGCGATAACGACCCGGAATTCTACTGGGCACAGATCGCCGCCCACAGCGCCCGCGCCACCACCTTCGGCATCTTCAGTGACGCCAGCCCGCCGGAACTGATCTTCGGCCTGACCAAGAGCAATGCCACCTTTGTGCTGGCGCAAGATCAGGAGCAGGTTGATAAAGCGCTGGAAATTCATGACAAAGTGCCCGGCCTCCGCAAAATCATTTATTGGGATGATCGCGGGTTGTGGAATTACGAACATCCGCTGCTGGCAAGTTTTGAAGACATCGAAGCTCTGGGGCGGGAATATGCTAAATCGCATCCCGGCCTGTATGAGCAGTTGGTCGCCCAAACCGAACGGGACGACGTGGTGCTGCTGAGTATGACCTCCGGCACGACCAGCCTGCCGAAACTGGCGATGATTACCAACTGGCGGTTGGTTTACGGTTACCAGATCGGGTTCGAAAACTTTCTGCCGACCTACCCCACCGATCATTGGTTATCGTTCAGCCCGATGGCGTGGCTGACCGAGCAGGCTTTCGGCTTCACACCTTTCCTGATGGATGGATTCATCGTCCACTTCCCGGAAGGGCCTGATACGGTGCAAACCGACATCCGCGAAGTCGCGCCCGCCGGATTGTTATTCCCCAGCCGTGTTTGGGAAAACCTCGCCAGCGTGATGCAAATCCGCATCAGCGACAGCAGTCCTCTGAACCGAATGCTGTATAAAGCCTTCATGCCCATCGCCTACCAAATCATTGATCTGGAAGACACCAAACAGCCGATTCCGCCACACTTACGGTTGCTGCGGAGGATTGGCGAATTTGCAGTATTTGAACCGCTGCGCGACAAAATCGGTCTGACGCGGGCGCGCAATTCGCTGACGGCGGGTGCTGCCCTCAGCCCGGATGTGATCCGTTTCTTCCGCGCGGTGGGTGTTGAACTGCGGCAGTTATACGCCTCCACCGAATCAGCAGGCACAATGCATCTGCCGGGGGATGTCAAACTGGCGAGTGTGGGAGTCGTCATGCCGGGTGTGGAAGTCAAAATTGCGGAAGATCAGGAAATTCTGCTGCGGACAGAAGCCATGTTCGCGGGTTACTTTCAGGATGCCGCCGCAACCGCTAAAGCGATTGACTCTGAGGGTTGGTATCACACCGGGGATGCCGGTTACATTGACCCCGACGGCCATCTGATTTACCTCGACCGCACGACAGATATGATCGAACTGGCGAACGGCGAACGCTTCAGCCCGCAGTACATCGAAGGCCGCCTGAAATTCAGCCCTTACATTCAGGATGTGATGGCGGTCGGCGGATTCGATATGCATTATGTGACGACCATCATCAACATTAACTTTGAAAATGTGGCGCGCTGGGCGGAGAAAAACCGAATTTCGTTCACCACCTTTGTTGACCTTTCGCAAAAGCCAGAGGTCTACAACCTCATCAAGAAGGAAATCGAACGGGTGAACGAAACCCTGCCACCGCCCGCCCGTGTGCAAAAGTTCGTGATTTTGCATAAAGCCTTTGACGCCGACGAAGCCGAACTGACGCGCACCCGAAAGCTGCGCCGCCGCGCACTGGAGCAAAAATACGGCAACATGCTGGACGCCATGTATGGTCAAAAAGATCAGGTGGTCGTCAAGGCGGAGGTGAAATACCGCGACGGACGAACCGGCACAGTAGAAACAGCGGTCAAAGTGGGAACGCTGTAGTTTTCAGTTGTCAGTTTTGGGAGGGCGACATTTGACGTAATTCAAGTCAAGAAAATGCCTGCTGCACTCATCGGCAAAATCAAAAATCAATGACCGATTACTGATTACCAATAACTAAAAACTGAGAACTATTCATGACCACATTCTTTGAAGAAAACCGTAAATATTTCATCTGGGCGGCGTATCTGGTAGCTGCCCTGCTCATCTTGTTATGGCTTGGCCCGTTGATCGCGGATAAACGACCCGCACGCTGGGTACAGTCCAGCATCAGTGGCTTGCTGATCGGCGGCATTTATGCCCTGATCGCGTTGGGAATCGTCATCATCAACAAAGCCTCCGGTGTGTTCAACTTCGCGCACGGTTACATGATGCTGTTCGGCGGGTTGATATTCTATTCGTTCTTTTCCAGCAGCGGTGTCACCCTTTTCGCGGCAGTTATCCTGTCAGTGCTAACGGTGCTGATGGTCATCACCATGACCCATTGGCGCGACATCCTCAAACCGCGCAATCTGATCTTCGGTATAGCAGCCATCGCCGGATTAACTGCCCTGCTAATGCTGCCAGAACTCACCACACAATTGAATATCCTGCCGGGACGCGGTTGGGTTTATGTGCGAGCGATCATTGGCGCGACAACCGGCGCAATGCTGCTGGGCTTAATCGTCGAACGCTTCACCATCCGCCCACTGATTGGTCAACCGTTATTTGCAATGGTGCTGATGACACTGGCGATTGGGCGTTTACTGCAAGGCTTCATCCAACTCACCTGGGGCAGCGTGGAAATTCCGCTGGCGCTGTTTGTCAACCCGGATGGCTCATCCCTGACTACGATCAAATTGGACGGACTGAAAGATGCCCTCGGCGGCGTGGTCATCATCCAGCCGGGTTTGCTGATTTCGTTCGGGCTGTCACTGCTGGCGTTTGGGGCATTCGTGGTTTTCTTCCAGTTCACCAATGTCGGCCTCGCTATGCGTGCCAGCGCGGAAAATCAACGACTGGCACAAGCGATTGGCTTGCGGGTACGGGTGATTCTAGCCGTAGCATGGGCAATTGCCGCACTGTTGGCAACCATCGGCGGCGTGCTGCAAGGCGGTGCGACCAGCCTTTCAGTCAATATGCCCCTGCTGGCACTGCTGGCTTTCCCTGCGGTTTTGCTCGGCGGGCTGGAATCCATCGGCGGGGCATTGATAGGTGGGTTAATTATTGGTGTTCTGCAAGAATGGGCCAATCTATTATTCCCCGGCACACAAGCTGGAACGGAACTTGCGCCCTATGTCGTGCTGATGGTCGTGTTGATCATCCGGCCTGACGGGTTGTTCGGTCAGAAACGGATTGAACGCATTTAGAAAAGTTCCTAGTTCTAAGTTCCTAGTTCCTAGTGAGTCGAGGAGATAAAGCTTGGCAGGTGTAGAACGTTTTGAAGATTTGATTGCATGGCAAAAAGCCCGAAGTTTGACATCTGCTATTTACCGACTAACCCGTAAGGAAGATTTTGCAAGGGACTTTGGACTTGCTGGACAAATTCAACGAGCCGGCGTTTCCGTTATGTCTAATATCGCTGAAGGGTTTGACCGCGAAAACCCTAAAGAATTTCACCATTTTTTGATGATCGCAAAAGCATCCTGTGCCGAATTGCGCTCGCAACTCTACGTAGCGCAGGACATTGGATACTTAAATCAACAGGAATTTGAAGAAATACTGAATCAAGCCCAAGAAGTAGCCCGAATCATTAATGGATTACGGCTCTATATTGCCAAACAACGGGGTTTAAAAGACTAATTATCCGTAGTCCGAAAACTAAGAACCAGGAACTAAGAACTAGGAACTTGGAGTAACCATGTCTGCAAACATTCGCCCTGCCGGGACTCTCGACGTTGATTATGGACAGGACATTGCCCTCAACCGAACCCGCACCGACAAGATCATCTCGTGGGGATTATTCATCGTCCTGCTGCTGATTCCGCTGCTGAGCGCCGAAGGCCCGCTGGGGCTGAGCATCATCCCACAGGCGTGGATTGGCCTGCTGTCCCGCATTGCCATTTACGTGATCGCGGTGCAGGGCTTGAACATCCTGATCGGCTATACCGGACAGATTTCGCTGGGTCACGCCGCGTTTATGGCGGTGGGCGCTTACAGTGCGGCCTTTATGGCGCGCGAATGGGGTTTCTCATTCTGGGCAGCGCTGCCGCTGGCGGCCTTGTTCACGGGTGTCGTCGGGTTGATCTTCGGCCTGCCGTCCCTGCGGGTAAAAGGTTTCTATCTGGCAATGGCAACACTGGCAGCACAGTTCATCATTCCGTGGCTGCTGCGCTATCCACTTGAACCCATCACCAATGGATCACGCCCGCTGGAAGTCCCCCACCCCACACTCGGCGGCATCAGCTTTGCCAGCGAAAACGCCATGTACTACATCATTGTCCCCTTGTCGGTATTCCTGATGCTGGCAGCGCGCAACATCATCCGCACCCGCGTCGGACGGGCATTCATTTCGGTACGGGATAACGATCTGGCTGCCGAACTGCTGGGCATCAACGTGTTCACTTACAAGCTGCAAGCCTTCTTCCTGAGTTCCCTGTTCGCCGGGATTGCCGGGGCGCTGATCGCCTTTGAAACCAATAATCTGTCTTTGGATAAATTCACGCTCCCGGTGTCCATTGAGTTTCTGGCAATGCTGGTTATCGGCGGCGCAGGCTTCTCCTTAGGGCCATTGTTCGGCGTGAGTTTTGTGCTGATTTTGACACAGGAAATCATTCCAGCGCGCATCCTGCCAACATTAGGACAAATCCTGCCGGGGTTACTGCCATTTATCGACCCGGTGAACATCAATGCTTCCCTCAGTCCGATTTTGTTTGGCTTAATTCTGGTCATCTTCCTGATTATCGCTCCACGCGGTCTGGCTTACCGCTGGGAAATTCTGAAAATCGCATGGAAGATACGGCCTTACTCCCATTAATAACCGTTCACCAAAGGAGGCTATTCGAGCCAATTACGGGAAATCTGCTATACTGTTTGCAGGGCTTACGCCTTATAAAATATTTGTGATTGAAAGGACATTTAGAGAATGCGAAAAGTACTGTTCCTCGTGCTGCTGGCACTGCTGGTGGTCACCATTACCCCTACCGTTGCTCAAGAAGCAATGGGCTACCCGGATTTTATCCAGCACACTGAATGCTCGGCTGACCTGACCGGGCAGACCATTCCGATTTACCACTTTGGCGATCTGAGCGGTTCATATGCCTTCATCACCCAGCCACTGCTGGCGGGTCTGGCGGACGCCATCGCTTACTACAATTCACACGGTGGCGTGTGCGGCGCGACTTTCAAGTCCGAAGTCGGCACAGAATATCGTGACACAGGCGGCAACCGCGAAGAAGCCCAGGCTGCTTATGATTTCTTCTCGACCATTGAAGACAAACCCGATCTGCTGATCCTGTACGCTTCCGGCGACTCGGAACTGCTGCGTTCGCAGGTAGCTGAAGATGAAATTCCGGTTCTGATCTCGGCAGGTTCAGTGCCCGGTCTGTATGGCGAAGATGCCGCCAGCCCTGGCTGGATTTACGCCAGCAATCCGCTGTACACCGATCAGTTGGGTTCATACTGCCAGTTTGTGGCTGGCAATGCCGAAATGTATCCCGAACCTGTTATCGGCTACATTAGCTGGCCGGGTGCATTTGGCGAAGCGGCCTACACACCGGAAACCATTTCCTACTGCGCTTCCCTGGGCGTCACCATTGTGGATACCCCAGAGTATTTCCTGCCCACCGCCACCGACATTACCACCAATGTGCAAAACCTGATTGATGCAGGCGCAAACATTCTCTACACCAACTCACTGGCAAGCGGCCCAGCACTAGTCGCCAAGACCATCATCGATCTGGGTCTGGAAGGCGAAGTCAGTCTTGCAGGTGTGAACTGGGCGCTGGATACCAGCGTTGGTTTGCTCGGTCAGCGCACACTCGGTGCAACCGGTCTGCCCTCGGTCAATGGTTTGACAGCCTCGATTCCTTTCCACTGGTGGACAGAGCGTCAACTCCCCGGCATCGCCCTGATTAATGAACAGGCCGACGCCAATGCCCGCGAACCACAGATTCGCAATATTGCCTACCTGCTGGGTTGGGGCATCGTTGATACCTACACCGAACTGTATATCCAGACAGTCAACCGTGTTGGCAGCATAGAAGCCGTGACGGGCGCGGAAATGAAGACAACCATCGAATCGCTGTCCTACTCGCCCCTCGGCCTGTACACCTTCGACTATCAGGGTGGTGCGCTGCGTGCTGTGCCGGATAACCGTATCGGCATGATGGCCTTCCTGAATGCGGAAGGCACTGGCCCGGCGACCTCAGCGGCAGATGCGATGATTGTTGAAGCGGGCGATCAGAAATTCTTTGTCCCGATCATCATCCCATTGACGGAATTCGCCCCCGCCCCTGACCTGCGTCCGGGCGGCGCGGATGTGCCCAGCTAAATCTCTGTAAATATATTTATGGGGCGTTCTACGGGACGCCCCAACTTCATCCCATCCTTTTACCTTTTAACTTTCACCCTTTAACCACTTATGTTACAAATCAACAATATCGAAGTCATTTATAACAGCGTTATTCTGGTGCTGCGCGGCGTATCGTTCCAGGTGGAGGATGGCAAAGTTGTCACCCTGTTGGGGCCGAACGGCGCAGGCAAATCCACCACCCTGAAAGCCATCAGCGGACTGCTAAAATCCGAATTGGGCGAAGTGACACGCGGCAACATCCTGTGGAATGGTGACCGGGTTGATACGCTAACGGGCGAAGACATCGTGCGGAAAGGCATCATTCAGGTGATCGAAGGCCGCCCGATTTTTACCCACCTGACAGTTGAAGAAAATCTCCAACTGGGGTCTATGTCATATCACGGCGGTCGCTACTTCAAACAAGATTTAGAGCGCGTCTTTGACTACCTGCCCCGCATGAAAGACCTCCGCAAACGCACGGCGGGCTACCTTTCTGGCGGCGAGCAGCAGATGATGGTCATCGGGCGGGCGCTGCTGGGACATCCCCAACTGATGATGCTGGACGAACCCTCGCTTGGCCTCGCACCGATGCTGGTGGCCGAAATTTTCGAGATCGTCCGCGAGATCAATCAGAAGGAAAAAGTGTCCGTCCTGCTGGTGGAACAGAACGCGCGCGCAGCATTGGGGCTGGCTGATTACGGCTACGTCATGGAAGAAGGCCGCATCGTGCTGGATGGGCCGGGGGCACAACTGCGCGAAAACGAAGACATCAAGGAATTCTATCTGGGGTTGAATACATCCGGCGAACGCAAAAGCTACCGCGATGTGAAGCACTACAAACGCCGCAAACGCTGGCTGGGCTAATCCGTCATCTGGATGAACAACCTCCGACAAATTGCGGAGGTTTTGTCGGCCAGAATCATCTACAGTGTAGAGACGAAAAAAGCGTTCAACACTGGAAGGGATAAAAGACGGTGAGTTCAGACGGCAGCAGCGCGTTCATCATGGTTCTATGCGTTTCAGCGCTTTGCATCGGCTTCGGCCTGTTGACGATATTCGCCCGCGATTTCATGTGGGAACTCACCGCCTGGGGCAATAGCTGGAAGGGGCTTCGCTCCGAGCGCACCGAGGGATGGGAAGCCTCACAGGCCATCAGCGGGATTATCTTGATTCTGATTGGGGTGGGTTTCGGTTGCTGGGGCTTTAGTCAGACGAGTATGCAAGCCCAGCGGGAAGCCCAAAACCAGGCGGAAGAAACACAAGTTGCAGCAACAGCTTCCGCCAACATCGACCGGCTGAAAACAACCTTCGGTGCATTGATAAGTGAATGGCAAAGTGACGATTCACCGGGTATCAAGCGGGTTCGCGTTCCCGGCATTAGCGCCAAAGCGATTTATTATGGGCGCTGCGACGGCGGCTATTTCTATGTCATCATCCGCGAACTGGATAACCAGACTTACAACGACTACGCCTATGTGCCGGATAGCAGCCCGCAATATTGCAAACCGGATGGTCTGCTGCTGAATTTCATGAACGATCCATTGTCGATGGACGACGGTTGGTGGGATATCGACATCAACAGTTTTACCGAGGACAGCGATATTATTACGCCCACACCTTCGCGCACCCCACAGCCAACGCCCACCGTCCCGACTGCGACGCCCAATGCTGCCGAACTGCAATTGACCATTGATGCCGCTGTACAGGCACAGGTGACGCAAGCGGCGTCACAGCAGGAATTAGCGATCACGCAAACCATCGCGGCAGCCGTACAAGGCACATTGACAGCAGCAGCTCAGGCAACCCCATAAATATATCGCCTCCGACCAACCTAACGCGGTACACTTACCACAATTTGTAGAGGTGGGTTTGAAACCCACCCTCCATTTAAAATATCGAAACAAAGTTGATACAAGGAGTCCCCCTTTGACCCCATCAGTTGACCAACGCATCCGTGAGCTAATCGCCCATGCTTATGCCCATGCGCCCGCCATCAAAAATATTATGGATGCGGCGGGCGTTACCCCGGCGGATATTCAAACCGCTGATGATCTTGTCAAAATTCCCGTAACCAGTAAAGACTCGCTGGTAAAAATCCACGAAGAAAACCCACCCTTTGGCGGCTTTCTGGCGGTAGACCCGGATACCCTGCCCCGCATCTACATTTCGCCGGGGCCGATTTATGACCCGCAACCGCCTAATCCTGAAAATGCGGAGGCTGCCCTCGCGCCGTTTAAATATGTCGGCTTCGGCAAAGGCGACCGCGTGCTGAACACCTTCATGTACCATCTAACTCCGGCGGGTCTGCTGCTGGATGAAGCCCTGCGCGGCTGTGGCGCAACCGTCATCCCCACTGGCCCCGGCAATACCGAACTGCAAATCATGATGGCGATGAAGTTGAACGCCAGCGGTTTCGTCGGGCAGCCCAGCTACCTGATGCAGATCCTCGATAAAATGGCGGAAATGGGCATCCCCAAAGAAGCTGTTCCGATCAAAAAAGCCTTATTCTCTGCCGAACCCTATACCCCACAGCAGCACGCCCGCTTTGAGGGTGAGTACGGCATGAAAACCACTTCGGCTTATGGCACTGCTGATCTGGGTTTGATCGCCTACACCAGAGATGATGTGCAAGGCTTCTGCGTAACCGATACTGTCTATCTGCAAATCTGCGATCCACAAACGGGTGCGTTGGTCGAACCGGGCGCACAAGGCGAAATCGTGGCGACGCTGTTCAATAAAGGCTACCCGCTGGTGCGCTTTGGCACAGGCGATCTCAGTGCATTAGCGCCACAGCCAAGTGCAGGATGCCCACAGCAGTTGCTCGGTCTGTTCGGGCGCAGCGGTGAAGCCATCAAAGTGCGCGGCATGTTCCTGCATCCCAATCAACTCATGGCCGCCAAGATGCAGTTTCCCCAAATCAAAAACATGCAGGCCATCATTACCCGCCTGGAAAACAAAGATGTGGTGACGCTCAAAGTCGAACTTCAGCCGGATGCCAGCGAAGGCGATCTCGCCAACCAGCTTAAACAGTTGGCCGAAGTTGCCGTGCGCCTCCGTATTGATGAGGTGCTGTTCGTTCCGGCTGGCGAAATCAATGCTGCTGCCCGTACTATCAAAGACGAACGCAAATGGGATTAGATATTATCAATTTCCAGTGATGGGTTACCAAAAGGACGAATGGCTGATTCGTCCTTTTTTATTTCAGGGTTTACCACAACTTGAGTCCGCCCGGCTGCGTATTATTGGGTATAGAATGTTCCTAATAGAATCAAGAGATTTACTGATGAACGATTTTCTTTACGAAAAAGTCAGCAAACGGGTTGAACGCCGCCTGAGTAAATCGCCCCGGTTGGCAATTATCAATGCCTTCCTGTTTACTCTATTTACCGCTCCAGTTGGTTTATGGAGCAAATTCACCCACGCTAGTGGAACGATAGATGGCGTGGTTTATTGGGTGATTGTCTTGTGGAGCATCGGGTTATTCGCCCATATAGCTTCCCTGTACATACGTTCCGGCGCGCGGCGAAACCCACGCGAGAAGATCATTCAAGAAGAAGTGCTGGATGCGGGCGAAAGCTATCAGCTTGAACCGGACGAAATGATTGACCTGCACTTGCGGTTAAGCACAGATATTGAAATACAGTCCAAATCCATCAAGCAGTTGATGACTATCGGCATCAGCAATCTGCTGCTCTGGCCGGGGACGCTCATCCTCGCTACCCTATTGTACAATGTTGCCCAAATCATCACCGAAGATCGTTTCGGCGGGTTTTTCAATGCGCTGCTGATACTCAGTTTGATCGGCTCATTTGTCCTCGGTCTGATGCTCCCCTTACGAGAACTTCGCGGTAAGCAATCCGACCACACCCATGATCTGTACGCTATCTATGGTTATAAGCGCAAGCGCAGTTCAGCTATCGAAACCCAAGATGTGGAAACCGAATTGGAAGACGACCTGCCAATGCAAACAGAATCGCTTGCCTCAGCCCGCAAACGCTAATCAGGTCGCCGTTCCGCTGCCAATTGAACAATCCGTGTCACCAGCGTCGAATAATCGCCACCAGATGCCAGCACTGCCCGGTAAAAACTGCTGTCGGTGGAAATATCCGGGTTCTGGTTTGGGTCAATCACGTAGGCAGTCTCACCTCGTAAGCGAAGGTCAATCCCGCCGTAATCGCGCATCCCGACCGCCCGGAAAGCCGCCCGCGCCAGCGCTTCAATTTGTTCGGTCAATTGGGGCGAAACGCGCGCCGGGATGTTCACCACCAGATTGGTTTCATCCCACTTGGTCTGATAATCCTTAAAGCTGTAGGAACGCCCCGTAATTGGCAAATATTCATAACCAATGAACGGCAGCACTTCCAGCTTGCCATTGCCCCACACGCTGACCCGGTATTCACCCCCCTCCAGAAAATCTTCCACCAGTGCCGCCTGCTGATATTCATCCAGCATCCGTTGAACTTGTCGCTGAAGCTGCTGCGGATTTTCGACAACCGAATCAGGGTAGATGCCCATTGAAGCGTGCATTTGGGCGGGTTTGACCAGTGCCGGAAACAACCGCCAACCATCCAGATGATCGGAGTCGAAAATGCGATACGCAGGTGTTGGAACACCATGTTTGACCAACTGCGCTTTGGTGAACGCTTTACTCTGCGCCTGATACAATGTCTGGTCATCCGCGCCTGTGTAGGCCAGATTCAAGCGCTCATAAATCTGTGTAATCGGGTCATAGCCGCTTTCATCAGCGTGGTAGCCATCACAGTAGTTGAAAATCACCGTTCGGCGTGGATCATAACCCGCCAGCACACATTCGATGTCCTCCCCCACCAGCAGAGTTTGTGTGTCTATTCCCGCCGCTCGCAAACCGTCATTCACAATCTGAACGGTATCATCCGCCGCATCACCCGATTGCAGTTCGGTACAGGCTAAAACTCCCGTTGGACGGTACAAGATCAACACCTGATAATCAGAACTTTCCGCGTCGTCGTTCCCTTGCATTACACCCCCAAAAATGACTGATATGCAACTTATCATAGGGATATGTTGTAAATAAGCAAACAGCCGGATTTCAGGGCATCCAATATGAATTTCAGGCTTGACAAATTGAGAATTTATGTTCTACAATGGACATCCGCTTTTAATCAGGAGAATGCCAATGCTCTCCCCGATTCTCGGTGTAAAAGATGTAGACGGCAGCATTGCTTTCTATACCCAGAAACTTAGTTTTGAACATGTCTGGAGTATGCCACCTAACGCGGATGGCAAAACGGATTTTGCCTGTGTCAAATTGGCTGGGGCAGAAGTGCTGCTCGGTGTGACCGAAGGATTCGTGCCGCCGGAGGATATGGACAAGCGCGGCACAGGCGTGCAGATTTATATTGAACTCCCGCCCGAAACCGACATCGATGCCATCTATAATCATGCCCAACTGCGCGGTGTCAATATCACCCGCGCCATCGAAAACCGCGATTGGGGTGAACGGGCGTTTAACTTCAAAGACTTGGATGGTTATTCATTTATGCTGGCAAAACGTATTCCCAAAAGCGAATAATGGCAGCAGATATTTTATGGCAAACATGGCGGCGGCAGACTTCATTGTCATTGCCGCCATACATAAGGATGTAGAACTGTGATCGACTTTGATCAACTGTGGAATTACAACCAGCCCGCCGAAACGGAAAAACGCTTTCGGGAACTGCTGCCCGATGCCGAAAAATCCGGCGACAAATCCTGTCACGCGCAGCTATTGACCCAAATCGCCCGCACACAGGGTCTACAACGCCTTTTTGACACAGCACATAAAACGCTCGACGCCGTTCAAGCCATGCTCACGGATGATCTCACCACAGCCAGCATTCGTTACCTGCTCGAACGCGGACGAGTCTTCAATTCATCTCAAAAGGCCGAACAAGCCTGCCCCTTATTTCTGCAAGCATGGGAACTCGCCCAATCCGCAGGCGAAGATTCCTATGCTGTAGACGCGGCGCACATGATCGCCATCGCCGAATCCGCACCGGATCAGCACATGGAATGGAATCTCAAAGCGCTCAAACTGGCCGAAAGCAGTTCACAACCCGACGCGCAAAAATGGCTCGGTTCGCTGTATAACAACATCGGTTGGACGTATCACGATTCTGGACAGTACGAAAAAGCCCTGGATATTTTCCAAAAGGCGCTTCAATGGCGCGAACAGAATGGCGATTCACAAACCATCTTCATCGCCCGTTGGAGTGTTGGGCGGGCGCTGCGTTCGCTGGATCGGATTGATGAAGCCCTCGCTATCCAGCGCGGACTGCTCAAGGACATCGAAGCCGGCGCGCCAAGCGATGGTTATGTGTATGAAGAATTGGGCGAACTGCTGCTTTTGAAAAATAACCCGGAAGCACCGCGTTACTTCCAATTGGCCTACGCTGAACTTGCCCAAGATACATGGTTTGCAGCCAACGAATCTGCCCGCCTTGAACGCTTAAAAACCTTAGGCAATCGGTAAAACCAATTAGCACCACACTGGTTGACACCACCCCACACCCGCATTAATCTGAACAGGTATTCCATTTGAAATGGCAGGTGCAATTTTGAGTAGTAAACAGGCGTGGATAGCCTTCGGGCTGTTGGGTCTTATTTGGGGTTCGTCGTTCCTGTTCATCCGGGTCAGCGTCGAACAGTTAACACCCTTTCAGGTCGTCTTTATTCGCACGGGCATCGCCGCAGTCGGCCTGACTATTCTGGCCTATGCACAGGGCAAACGCCTGCCAACCCATTGGGCGGGGATTTTCCCGCTGCTCGTGCTGGGTGTGATCAATACGGTGTTCCCGTTTGTGCTCATCACGTGGGGCGAACAGCACATTGAAAGTGGTCTGGCGGCCCTGCTGCAATCGAGCGCGGCCTTTTTCACCCTGATCATCGCTCATTTCTTCTTTGCTGATGAGCGCATTACGCTGAAGAAAATTATCGGGATGGTGCTGGGATTTGTAGGCGTAGTCATTCTCGCCAGCCGCAGTCTGTCTGTCGAACCCACGACCGAGGGCACGAGCCAGTTGGCTTATCTCGGTGGGATGCTTTCTATCATAGCAGCCTCATTCTGTTACGGGATCGGTGGCACATACAGCCGTCAGGTTGTGCAAAAACGCCTTGACCCGATTGTCACCGCTGCTGGAACAATGGGTGTGGCTGCCATTATCACCGGAATTTTGAGCGTAGTTTCGCCTTATCTGGGTGGGCCGCAGCCCATTATGCTGGCGGATTTGCGTTCGGATGTCCTCTTCTCGGTGATTGTACTGGGTCTGCTAAACACCTTCATCGCTTACATCATCTTTTACACCATCATCGGCGTATTGGGTGCGGCCCGTACCTCGATGGTCACCTACATCGTCCCGATGGTTGGGCTGGTGCTAGGTGCAATTTTCCTGAACGAAGCGGTGGATGCCCGCCTGTTGTTAGGTGCGGTACTCATCATCGGCGGTATCGCGGTCGTCAATCTGCGCCTGAATATGCTGTTCAATCGCCCAACAACCCCACAACCGGAGCCTGCAAAAGATGCTGTCTGATGGTTATCACCTGCGCCGTTTAACCGACGACGATGTTCAGCGCGGCGCAGCTTTGTCGCAAAGTGTCGGTTGGTCACAAACCGCCGCTGATTGGGAACGCAGTATTGCTTGGGGTGGCGAAGGCAGTTTGGGAATCGCCTATGGTGACCAGCTCGCCGCCTCCGCCATCGCCATCACCTATAGTCCAGCGCTGGCGTGGATTGGGCTGGTCATCACCCATGCCGATCATCAACGGCGCGGATTAGCGCGGGCGATTATGCAGGCGACAATGGAGAATCTGAAAAACCGGGGGGTGCAAACCGTGATGTTGGACGCCAGCACGCTCGGTTATCCATTGTATCTCAGCATGGGATATACACCGCTGTACGAGGTGCGGACATGGGTGGGTAAGCCTAAACTCGCCACGAAGCCGGAAGCGGTGCGCGCAATGACTCAGGCTGATTTGTTCCAGATAACAGCCCTCGATGCCCACCTGTTGGGTGCGCCGCGCCCTCAGATTTTGACGGGTTATTTTGAAGAAGGTCGCGGTTGGGTAATCGAATCACAGGGGCAGATAACCGGATATGCTTTCACCAAACCGCATGGACAGGTCACAAGAATCGGCCCGTGGTACGCCCCCTCGCCTGCCGAAGCTGAATGGCTGCTCCATGCGGGCGCAGCGGTCTTCCAAGATCAAACGCTCCGCATTGATATTCCCCAACCGAATGCCGATGCCAGCACATTGGCTGAACGACTCGGTTTAGAAAAAGGCCGCGCCGTCACCCGCATGGTCTATGGGGGTGATGCACCCGGCGATATGGCAAAGCAGTATGCCATCGCTTCCTTCGGCACAGGCTGAACTTACGGCACAGAAATGATGAAACTTTCGGTTGCGCTCCATGCCCCGCAGACGCCCTGACTGCGTTCCGCGCATACCCGCCAATAATACGTTCCGTTCGCCAGCGCCGAGACAAAGGTGAATGATGGCTGATCGGCGGAAATCTGATCGTAATCCACTAAAGTCGTATTGAAATCTGTCGCATCATCCACCTGAATGCGATACCCCACTGCCCACGATACCCGCCCCCAGGATAAGGTTGGGTTGCGCGCGGTGAAGAAATTCTGTGCCATCGTCGCGTCAGGCGGCGCAGTCAGTGTAATCGGCGTTGAGCTATTCGTTGGAGTCAATGTGCTAGTTGGCGTGTTCGTAGATGTAGGAGTATTAGTCGATGTTGGTGAGGGCATTGTTGTATTCGTCGGCAAAGGAGGTGGATTAGGTAAAAATCCTCCCAAATATAACATGAGCGCATCGTGATCAGCATCGTAGTAACTAATAGTGGGTGCTCCCTGACGCATAGCCAATGAAGTCCATTCTCCAATATCTCCTTCGCTATCAATGACTATCACATCAGTGTAAATTGAACAGGGGAATCCGAAACAATAACCAAATCGCAAATCTTTGGCTTGACTGTCCCAATAACTAAAAACCGGAAATGTGGCGTAAAGGGCAAGGGAATTATAATGACCGACACCCGTTTTAGGATCTGCTGTGTAAATCTCAAATCCAAAATCGCAAACAACTCCACGACAACTTCCTATCATAAGGGTATTGGTAGTAGTCAAAAAGCTAATCATGGCTGTAGTGCCGTTAACCGTCAGTGAAAAATCATCAGTTGGGATGTTTGAACTGGTGACAATACCTGTAATTGGAGAAGCGCATGTAATATCGTTACAGTAAGCCAGTTTGATTTTTTGATTGGTGTGGTCGTAATAGGCTATACGCACATTTCCCTGTGCATCCAACGCCAAATCTGTAGACCACCCAACATTACCAATGCTATCAATTACACGAATTATGGGGGTGTCACAAATGGTATTGTTGTTGCAGTAAGCGAATTTTAGATCTCCATTTTGTGAATCGTGATAACTAATAAGAGGATTACCGTTTGCATCCAAAATCAGTGATGAAAACACGCCAACGTCGCCTGTATCATCAACGACTATCAAATTAAAGATGGAACAATCTGGATTGTGGCAACGAACCAAGTTCAAAGCAAGTTGAGACGTGTCATAATAACTAACAATTGGGATTGTGTTATCTAGCAAGGCAAGAGATACGTGTCGATCCGAAAATCCTGTAACCGCTAACAAAACACTGCTTGCAGTTGTACAATCTATGTCAGAACATCGTGTTAGGCGTAGACCATCTGCTGCTAGATAAGCTATAACAGCAATTCCACTTTCATCAAGTTTCAAAGAATTATCTCTTCCCCCTTGCCCTAGAGTGCGCCAAATTCCCGGTTGCGTACTGGTAGGAATTGTGGTCGGAGTCCCCGGCGTATTCGTTGGGGTTGGAGAAAAAGTCGTAGTTGGTGTAAAAGTGCTGCTTGGTGTAAAAGTATTAGTTGGAGAGGAAGTAGACCCAAAAGGTGTGGTTGTAGAAGTTGCTGGGAAAAATGTTGGGGTTCTAGTGAAAGGTGCAGGTGTTGTTGTGGGCGTATAAGGTGATGTTGGTTCATCAATAGCAGCCACTTGACCATTTGAAGATGGTGGTGCACTCGGAATCGAAGTGAGGATACCGAATGCAATAATCACTAGCAAAATGGAAATAATCAGGTGGGGATCAAGTGAGGGTTTTCCGGGAGGGGTTTTTAAGCTAGACACAGGCAGTTTCCAATTCAGTGCAATATAGCCTTTATTATAACTGCAATGTAAGGGTTAGAAGATAGAGAAGTAGCGGGAATCAAAAGGGAGCAGCTTGCGCCACTCCCCAAAGAATACGAAATAGATTTCTGTGTTAGTCACCCACGGCGGGGGAAGTTACTGGTTTGCCCGTCACGCCAATTTCTTCTTCAACGAACGGCAGAACATCCGGCCACAGGCTCGCACCGTGTTCGTAGAAATCGATGCCTGTTTCTTCAGCCTTCGCCGGGATACGCAGGACGCCGAGCGCCTTGATCGCGTAGAACATCGCAAAACCTGTGACGGTCGCCCATACAATGGTCGCACCGACACCCACTGCTTGAATACCAAGCTGTTCCAGTCCACCACCGAACAGCAGGCCGTTGGCACCCAATTCCGGCTGACCGAACAGACCAATCGCCAGTGTACCGAACGCGCCACCAATGCCATGAACCGAGAAGGCACCAACCGCATCGTCAATCTTCATGCGTTCCAGCAGGGAACCCGTCAGCACCATCAGCACACCGCTGATCGCACCGATAATCACACAAGCCCAGGGCGCAACGAACGCGCATCCCGCAGTTACACCCACCAAACCAACCAGTGATCCGTTCAAACCAGTCGCCAGATCCCATTTTCCGGTGCGGCTGTAGATCATCAGGATGGAGGCAAATGCACCACCGCAAGCACCCAGCGTCGTATTGACCATCACCAGACCGACGAAACCATTGTTGCTCATGCTAAGGGTCGAGCCTGCATTAAACCCATACCATGCCAGCCACAGAATGAGCGTGCCCAGAGTCGCCAGACCGAGGTTGTGGGGTTTAGGGGGTGCGCCGAAAACACGCCCGATACGTGGGCCAACCACAATCGAGGCAATCAGTGCCAGAACCCCACCCAGCATATGCACAACAGTGCTGCCCGCGAAGTCCTTGAAGTTCGCGTTGAACAGCCAACCATCCGCTGACCAGACCCAGTGCACCACGACCGGGTAAATGAACATCACAACTACAAACGAGTAGATGATCTTGCCAATGAAGTTGGTACGTTCGGCAATTGCACCCGTAATAATGGTGCCAGCAGTCGCAGCAAAAGCAAACTGGAAGAAGAACAGCACAAACATGCTGATGCCTTCACCATACGACACGCCACCATCTGTAAAGACCATCGCATCACTCAGGAAGAAGTTGCTCAGGCCAAAAAAGCCGCCCTGAGAAGCCCCGAAAGCGATGCCAAAGCCAACTGCCCAGAAGCCAATGCCCGAAAAACAGGCATCCATGAAGTTTTCCATGAGCGAATTGACCACACCTGTCTGGCGGATCATTCCGGATTCAAGGAAAGCAAACCCGGCCTGCATGAAGAACACAAGGATAGAAGCGACGAGAATCCAGGTAGCATCGATTGCGACCTGCAAATTGGCGACATCCGTTACCGTAGCCACTTCGTCTTGTGCAGTCGTCACGGTTGTGCCAAAGACAACCAGTACAAGTGAACAGACGGCCATGACGAACAGTCGTCTCACAAACCGAGAAGGCAATTTCATGGTCGAACCCCTTTGAGCTTTCGTATACTATGACCGTAGTCTACAGCGTCGACCGTGCAACTTGCATGACATAATTGACAAATTGTAAGGTTATTCTCTGTCACAATATGACAAGTTCTACGGGAGAACGCACACCACTGCCAGGGGTTTGAGCGATTTATCTCATGTGGAACAATGCTAATCGTGCTTAAAAAGCCTATGTGCAAAGGTTACATATCACAAAAAGATGTTGTCCAACTTATACAACAACAGCATGTATAAAAGCGTGGTTCGGTAACTATATCCAGAAAACAGTAAAAGGATGAATGATAAAAGCAGCTATGCGGTTAGATAAAAGAGGATAGGGGAGAGGGAGAGGGGGAAGAAAAAAGAAGCGAAGGGGAGAAGGATGACGTTGGCAGCGGCGTACTCTCCCACCCCGTTACCAGGGCAGTACCATCCGCGCTCGTGAGCTTAACTGCCGGGTTCGGGATGGATCCGGGTGTACCC
>JAIOHM010000167.1 GCA_019912965.1 Anaerolineae bacterium | reverse complement strand
GAGGACAACGTAAGTTCGCCTTTTGTGCAAATCCACGCCCAGATAATGTTGATACATCCGAAACGCCCTTTCACTTGACCGGATCGGTTCACACGAGTATACCGATCAATGCGATTCAAAGCGTTTTCATGGTATCAGGCTGTAATATTGTGCGACATTGAACAACTATCTGTGAAACCCAAATGATATTCAGTGATAAATTATCCGTAATTGATCTTGCTAAAGATTTTACTGATAGAAAATCCCAATTAGACAAAAACTTCTTTGGAAAGTTCGTCGAAACAACGATTTTAACTCAAAACCTCGTTCCATGTTACGGAGGCCTATACCGATAATGTCTACTGCACACTAGTCCTATGAGCTGTTTATCGAACGCTGTGACAACACAGCCAATATTCAGTAGCTCCTTGCTGCCGTATAGGAAATGCAATAGTTGTTGTCCCTGTAATGATGTGTTCCTAGCCTCAGCTAAAGGGTTAGCTGCAGGACTGATACGTTAGTATCAGCCCTGCAATTCAATAAGGGAATTGCTAAATCTCCCTCAACACACTATCAACTACGAAGACAGCCGATGCAATTCGTTAGTGTATTCAGCTACAGCTTCAATCAACGATCTGGCATTAGTATTCAAAGATTGGTGCGACCGAGCATAGGCTGCGGATTGATTGGCCTTTAGCGAAGCTTTATTGGCAAATTCGACTAACTCGTCACTAAAATCCTGAATAGCAAGCTGTATAGTGGCTAATATTCGCACCATGAGCTTGGAAGGGAATTTCTGTATGATTTGGTCGATTGACCATATCCCATTTTCCAATGTTTCAAGTTCGCTGATTGATATGGATGCCTCTTCTGCGACTTGGGATACGGTCAGCCCCGTAGCTAAGCGGGCATTTGCTAGATATTGACCCAACCCAAAAGTTGGCAGGCGCTGTTCACGTTTACGTTGTGCAGCTTGCATCTTGAGCACAGCCTGTGGGGCAAGCTGTGCAGCGCGGTTTTCAGATTGGGTATGCGTTAGCAACAATTCAATATCGTCATCAGTCAGAGCCGCATCCAATGTGTTATTTGCAGACATCTTAGCCAAAAGCTGCTCAATTTCAGCAGCAGTCATCTCAGGTTTTTGATTCACAGTATATCCTCCCTGTGATTTAAATGGGCTTTCTACTCGTGAGCAATCAGATCAGCAAAAATGGGTAGGTCTTTCAATGCTGATTGAAGGCTTGATAATGCCCGCTTTTTCCACTGCCGTACTGTACCCTCTGGGACTCCCATGAGTTGTGCAATCTGGGTCAGAGGCAAGTTATCATAAAAATACAAGATTATGGTTTGGCGCTGATTATCCGGCAGATTAGATAATGCGTGATTTAAGGCTTCAGTTACAGGGAGAGCGGTCTCATCAATTGTCTCGTCGATCTGAACATGTTGAAGCTCGTCATCAAAATCAACGATATTTTTCTGTTTCCGCTTATGATCGCGCCACAGGTTGCGTGCAATAGTGAATAGCCAGTTACGGAAATGCGACTGACCTTTACCTTTCTGTGGATCGAACTGGTCAATTTTTTCCACAGCGCGGGCTACGGCGTCTACGGCAATATCCTCTGCATCGTCAACATCAGCCTCCAAAGACTGCAAAAAACGTATGAGATTGTCTCCATATTTTTGCCAGAGCTGTGCGTGTGCTTCTGAACTACCCCGCCGTAGCCCCTCAACAAGCGTTTCGTCACTCACAATCTTGTTATCCAAGTTACTATCCTTCGAGCTTCCGCCACGATCTTCACCTAATATACGGAATAGCGTTACAGAGTTTCCCCAAGATGGTGTTTTAGATCTTTGTTAGCCAAGGCTTCCCAAGCAGGATAATCTTTAGAGGACTCTCTAAATTGCTGCCACCCTTGGTCAATTAGATTTACGATGACAGCGGTTTGAGGATGTTTCTTATTATATGTAAATGTTGTTAAGCCTCTATCATTACAGCTATCAAAAACGGTTTTGGCAATACCTTTAAGAAGTTCCTCTGGATAATAGAGGTCATATCCTTGGGGGCGTTCTGCGCGACCCATTCTTATGATTTCGGCCCATTGCTGAAGTAAATTTTGGCTTTCTTTTTTAAAACCCATCAAAATTAGCATTTCTGCGATACAGTCAAGCTGTGCTTGATCTGCTGGATGATCTTCTAAAAAATCTCCTGGACTCGGCGTAAATGGATTATTACTATGATTAATTGATAATCGTATATGTTGCCAGCCAAAGCTAGGGCCTACAACAAAAGTAGCAATGAGATTTGCAGCCATCTCAATTTGCCAAACACCTGCTTCCTTGTTTCCCCAGGTGATTTTCATCTGCTGAAGCCATTTATTTTCACTCTCTAAATTACCAAGATCCCGAATTGATTGGCGCTTCATATGGTAATACTGCTTCAGATAGGGTCTAAAAGAATCCAGAAAATCAGTCCAAGACTCAAGCAATATATGGGCCATTTCATGGATAAGATCGGGCCAACCAAGCAATCCGTCAATATCACCAGTAGGCATAGCAACAATTTTTAACTCAGGCTTTGCCCAATAATATTGATTGCTGGTAGTCGTTATAATTGGTAAAAGCTCCTGAGGATAACCTATTTCTCCCCCCAATTTCTCTACAAGTCGACTCGCTAGATGGTCGCTACGGCTGTATCTAATTAGCACAGGCAGAGCAAATTGCTCTACCAATGCTACTTCACGAGATATATCTTGATATTCATAGTATGCATCTTTCCAAAACCGATGATCCCGAAAATCCTCTCCATTCTGAAGATCTGTAATTCGTTCCTGTAAATGGGAAAGTTTTTTATCCACCTCTTTTGAAAAAAGAGAGAGTTCTGGATAAGGTGTGGTGGCATTGGATAGATTGATTAAACGCTGACATCTCGCGTAAAGATCGCTAGATAAACCCAATAAAAATGGATTTATGCCCATCTCATTAGTTTCCGAAAAACCGTATTAGCATCAACACTAGCAGCATAGGCAATCTCTTCGAGCAAGAAAATATCTCGCTCTTTCATGGGTTCAATATTTTGAAGTCGTTCCTCCAGATTTCTAAGTCTTTTAACATATTGTGATTTATCTAAACCATGTATTTTCTTTAATTGCTCAACTAAATCGTTTGGAAGCGGAGGATCATCCAACCATTTTGTGGGCCAAATATCTTCTTCACGCAACGGTATAACATCTGCAAGAAATTCCACTATTTCTTGAAACTCAATACGCGATTTACTAATATCCTGTTCTTTTTCCGGCAAATGAATGTTGTAGTAAAATCGTTTAATTAGTAAAACATTACGGCGGAGTCGTCGAGCCAACTCCGCCATCGTTTGATACTTATGAGAGAGCAATCCAAGGTCACTCATAATATGACATTTCATAGCCTCTATTCGAGAAGAATAGATTATTTAGCTGAGATAAGCTTGTCTTGTAGAGCTTCGAACAGCGCCTCATTCTCATCAATAGCCATACCAAGAGGTTCTAGCCATGCATCAGCCAATTTTATTGTAATTGGTAAACTTTGTACCCCATCGGGTTTAGACCACGCAAGAATTGATAGCCAGTAAATATCGCGCAACACTTTTTCCATATCGAGATTTCCCTCTACAATATTGACTAGCAGAGGTTGCGACGTTCCTGGTATATTTGCAGGTCTTCCCGTAGTACAGATTATTCCTCGTTGGCGTGCGAATATATAGTAAGTTCCAACCAACGGATTTTGAAACCGATTTTTGTCGTGCGCGAATACTCTCCACCGTTGAGCATTGGTCTTTTGGATTTCAACTACACCCTTAACCACATTCTCTGGCAAAAGCTTCTCATGAAAAAGCTGATCGGTAATAAAGTTGAAACCCTGGCTTTCAGTGTTATACCAACGGCCATCCCGGTGAACAACAATGTGCTTTGGCAAACGCCCCATTATCTCTTTAAAACGAGGAATAATTTCACGAAAATGCTTACCAAGCACATCAGCAACTTGCTCCGCAGAAAGTTGTTCTTTCTGATCAGAGTGTGATGGGATAAAACGACATATGGCGCCACCAGCAGCAACAAATGTAAATCCTGCAATGTTGTTCAGTACATCAATGCCAATATACAGATCATAGTTTAGGGGTTCGTTCAAAACCCAGAGTCGATAACCACTGGTAACTAATATATCCAATGCTGTAAAGGTCAGATAAGATTGATAGCGACCAACATCTTTACTATCCCCTTTTTGAGCAATTTCCATCAAACGAATCAATTCCGAAGCCTGCACACATTTTGTACGTATTTCGGGTGAAAAGAATTTTTTTATATGACGGCGCATTTTGCCAATATCGACCTTAGCACGCCGTGAAGGCAAAACAACAACCACACAAGAATTCCCAGCTTCTATCATAGATTTCTTTAACTCATCTATCGCTTCCCGAATCAAGGGTACGCTCTGAGCATTTTCGTCATCCCATACAACGAGTTTTGGATTGTATGGAACAGGGCAATATTTCTGAACAGCTTCTTTTATATCCTGTTCAATCTGATCTGCTACATCTTCATCATTTGTAAGGCTGGATGGCATCATGAAAAATTGACTTGTTATGGCACCATCGCGCGAATAAATCCTAATGTCAGGATCTTCTAGCCAATTCTTTCGTCTACGCCAGCTATCTTTTATCTTTTGTGGATCAGTTTGAGGGCGAGGCATCACACGATCCTGACCAAAACGCTGTGATGGGATTGGGAAGACGTGATAGGGGATAGAGGCTGGTTGGTCAGTGATATTAAGTGTGTTCCCCTCCAATTTAACTTTATTATTCAAATATTTATCGATAATGGTTTGCAAATCTTGCATTTTATCATCGACATCTACAATACTTTCTTTGTGATGATCCTGAGCTGGTTCTTCGCTCGTTTTGTAACGAAGTCGAATCAGGGATGCAGCCGCATATCTTTCACCTTGGTGAGAAGCAGAACCATAGGTAACTGCTAAATCATCCTGTTTCAAATTCTGCAAACGCTCAGGCTTATAGTCTTTCCATCGATCCCCAAGATAATCAAATAAATTTATTGTAGCTCCTGATCTCGGATCGCTAAACTGGGCCTCGGCTATAGTCTTCTTTTCAACATTCTTAAGTTGGATAAAATACCATCGACTTCCAAATTCATAGACAAAGTGACGACCGACCAAATTTCGCCAATCTTCTCCCTGAGTCTTCCGTTCTGCTAAAGTTTTAGCATCTACAAAAATACTCAATGTATCAACTACCAGGCCAAAACCAACATCAGGTACAAATTGCACACGGCATGCAAAACCGGGATATAAATCCACATCATTGCCATTTTTACTTAGTCTTATAGGCCGCTTGGTATAAAAGATATATGGCGAATTACCCTTCCAAAGTCGTTCTTCATCCGACCGAAGAGCAGATCGCAACTCGAAATTAAGAAAATTTGTAGTGATCTGCTGAGCCTCTTCTGTTGTGCCTGCTAGGTTTAGCTTAGTTGTACCGGAAATAAGCTTTAGCGGAACTACTAACCCCTGCAAGATAGGTGCTTCAATAGTAACTGGATATGGCTTCTTCTTGGGTTTAGTTCCAACTGCTAGAAAACGCTTTCCATCCCGAATAATAGATGTAGCAGGAGTCCCATACTCCCGTTGTACATGGCTTCGTATCAACTGAAGATTGTGAGGAAGATCAACACCTTCGGGGATTGATCCTATTTCAATCAAGCTGTAGTTTAAGCTGAGTTTCTGCTGGTTTATGATAGGAAAGAAATTTAGCAGGTGATTCATGACTCATCTCCACACACATTGATTTCCAGTTGCAAAAAGTGCATGTTTCAGGTCGGCGAGCAAACATAAAATCATTAATGTCTAGTTCCGAGAATTTCCTGCCTTTAACAAGTGCGTCAATACGCTCCATCTTTTCGTAGATAATATCAATTATGCTTGCAAGCACATCATCATTAACTTTGTATGGATCGGCTAAAGCAATTGCTGGATCAGACTCTAATAGGTTAACTACATACCCCTGTAGCTCTCCAGGAGCCTGATACCATGAAAACGCTTTGAATCGCATTGATCGGTATACTCGTGTGAACCGATCCGGTCAAGTGAAAGGGCGTTTCGGATGTATCAACATTATCTGGGCGTGGATTTGCACAAAAGGCGAACTTACGTTGTCCTC
>JAIOHM010000166.1 GCA_019912965.1 Anaerolineae bacterium | reverse complement strand
GAGGGGAGTTCATGCCCACCCGATTCAGGCTCGAAAAATGGCTTCTTACTGAAGGTATTGACCAGTGAACCTTAAGTTGAGCAGGGGCAAAAGTAGCCGTATTTAGAACACGATTGTCCAGCCGGAATTTTTGGCCTGTTCTTTGGTGTAGGATACGCCATCGACCTTCAAACCCTGTGCATTGAGCAGGGTGATGAGGCCGCCCTTGTTGCTCATGGAGACGCCATCGGACAGGGTGATGAGCAGCGCTTCGCCCGCGCCGATCATGCCGGAAAGTACATGCTGGCGTTTCATGCGGTCGGCAATCGCCCAACCATCGAGATTGATGGCATCCGGGGCGGTGTTCAAAATCGTGACAGTTTCAACTTCCGGGTCACCGCCAAGGGGGTTGACCAGCGCGGCGATGATGCGAACGACCTTATCCGTCTCACCTTCAATGTCGGGATTGGTGGGTTCATCAACGGGCGGTTCGGGCGCTTCGATGCGATGCCCGTTCACGTCGTCGGTATGCCACGTTTGCGATTGGAACTTCAGGAAAACGCCGACCCAACGGTTTTGTGAGGGAAAGTGAATCAGCATCGCGCCATCCTGCCAGACGCCATCCTGATCGCGGAAGGATTCGTGGTTGCCCTGATTCATATGGATGTCGTGGATGCCGTTGCCGGGACGGAATCCAAAGATTTTATCCTTCACATTTTCCGGCCCCCAGCGTTCGCCAAAGGCATACACCAGCGCGTCTTCTTCGGTCATGGCAAGCTGGATGTGCTGGTCAATGAGTTCGTTCAGATCGTTGACTGGCCCCGGCACATCGAAAGGTAAAGGGCGCATCTGCTGACGGTCGAACAAATTGCCACGAATAAAATCCAGCGCCATGCTGCCGGGTTTGCGCTCCAGAATGTGGTAGCCGATGGGCATCTCCGCCAACTGCGCCGTGACCGGATGGCGGAAATCATCGACGATTAAATATTCGAGTTCGGACGGTGCGAGTTTGGATTTCACGTTGACGGCGATGCGGTAGTCGGTGGTTTCATCCACGATATGAATCTGATAGTGGGCGTTGCTGCTGGTCGCCAAACGCCGCGCGATTGGACGGCCTTTCAGCAATCCGTACTGTTTGAGAGCCATCGGGTTTACTCCTCAGTCTAGTCCCTTCCGTTCATCCATTACAGCACAGATAAATTGTTTTAAACCCCTAAGTTCGCGGGGTAGTATTACGGATTGCATTAAATCCTGTTAAAGTTCGTGCGGCATCACGGCTTGCTCAGGCGGGATTCACCGTCGGTTAAGGTGTCGGGTGCATGATAGGGGTGTCACGAAAGGCACAGGCATGATGCGAAAATTGTTGTTTATTCTGATTTTGATCGTCGGCGTTTTTCCGGCTGCGGCACAGGAAGCTACCCCGGAAGTCGATCCACGCGCGGCTGCGGCTGAACTGGCGGATGCGAACGGGACATTCGTCGAACTGAACGGCGCGAATGTGTATTACCTTCAGGAAGGGCCGGAGGATGGCTTACCCGTAATTCTGCTGCATGGTTTCCTCGGCTCGACGGTGGATTGGGCGACGGTGATTCCGGCGCTGGCGGAGGCTGACTATCGGGTGGTGGCGTTTGATCGCCCGCCGTTCGGCCTTTCTGATAAAAACCCGGATTTAAATCTGTCGCTCAAGGCTATGTCTGAACTGACGGCGGCTTTGATGGATGAACTGGGCATCGAGACGGCGGCACTGGTTGGTCACAGCGCGGGCGGGGCAGTCGTCGCGGATTTCGCGGTGCGCTACCCGGAACGTGTGGAAAAGCTGGTGTTTGTGGCCGGAGCCGTCGGCATGACCGCTGAAGATTTGGGCGGGGACAATCCGGCAGCGGGCGGCATGGGGATGCTGGCCGGACTCGATCCAAAATCGGAACGGGCACAGAATCTCATCCGCGCGTTTTTCAATTCGGGATTTGCCGAGCAGTTGAGCGAAATGGCGTACTTCAACCCGGACAACATCGACCCGGAACAACTGGAACTGCGGAGTCGTGGTTTGCTCATCCCCGGCTGGGAGGCTGGACTGCTGGCCTTTGGACGGGATGCGGCCAGCCCGGAAAGCGCCTTCGATACCGAAACCCTCAAGGAGGTGAACATTCCGGTGCTGCTGATGTGGGGCGAGGAAGACCGGATTGTGCCGGTCAGCGTGGGCGAACGGCTGCGCGATTTGTTCCCGAATAATACCTGGATTACGTATCCCGAAGTTGGGCATATTCCCATGGACGAAGCCACTGACAATGTGAACACGGATTTACTGGAATTTCTGGACAGCGTTGGAATGTAAGGGTGGTTTCGTCTGTATGTTTGGGGCGTGGGGCAACCTGCGCCCTTTTTATTTACCTCATAGGTTTCTTACCTGCGCTTCAGATGGCGTTTATGATTGTAATCTATTGTAAGGCTATTCTAGCCTATTCAATACAAGGTCAAAACATGAACAAAGATAGCCTGCGGCAGATCGTGAATATCGTCGTGCTGGTGGTGACGCTGATTGCCAACGGGATGGCAACCACCGGGCAGTTGGGCGGGCGACCAACGGCTGAAGTGGCGAACAGCCTCCCGATTCTATTCGTCCCGGCAAATTATGTATTCAGCATCTGGGGTTTGATTTATACCCTGCTGATCGCCTTCGTGGTTTATCAGGCGCTGCCTTCACAGCGGACGAACCCGGCGCTGCGGAAGATCGGCTGGTGGTTCGCGGTGTCGTGTGTGGCGAACTTTACGTGGCTGATTCTGTTCCAGTACAATCTGTTCCCGTTGAGTATGGTAGCCATGATTGTGCTGCTGGTTTCGCTGATCGTCATGTATACCCGTCTGGGCATCGGACAGGTAGCGGTTTCCACACGGGAACGCTGGCTGGTGCATCTCCCGTTCAGCGTGTATCTGGGCTGGATTACGGTGGCCACGGTGGCGAATGCGGCTTATGTGCTGTATGACGCGGGTTGGGATGGCTTCGGCATCAGCGGCGCGGTCTGGGCGACAATTATGCTAGTCGTGGCGGGCGGCATTTCGCTGGCGATGATTTATCAGCGGCGCGATGTGGCGTATACGGCGGTTTTGCTGTGGGCGCTGGTGGGCATTGTAAACAAGCAAGCCGAAACACCATTGGTCGCAGGTACAGCCGTAGCGGTGGCGGTGGTGCTGGT
The DNA here is from genome assembly GCA_019912965.1 of Anaerolineae bacterium. Taxonomy (GTDB): domain Bacteria; phylum Chloroflexota; class Anaerolineae; order Aggregatilineales; family Phototrophicaceae; genus CFX2. Next base: position 4,003 of record JAIOHM010000166.1, on the reverse strand, counting down.
GGTGGCATTAGCGGCGCGCTGGTTCACAACACGCGGTTCTGAGGGATGGCAGTTAGCGCAGGCGTAAAGGAGCAAGTGACAATTGACTGATGTGATTCGTTTGAAAGTGGGCGACCCCGCCCCGGAAATTACGGTACAGGATATTCATGGGCAGCCCACCGCGCTGGCAGGCTATTGGACGAACGGGCCAACCCTGCTCACCTTCCTGCGGCATTTTGGCTGAATTCACTGTCGCCATCGGTTAGCTCAGTTGGAGCTACACAAGGACGAATTGAAAGCCGCCGGACTGCAACTGCTGGCGCTGGGATTAGGTCGCCCGGAACATGCCGAGCGTTACTGTGGGCGTTTAGCACCCAGCCTGACCTGTTTTGCTGACACGACCAACGATGCTTACTATGCCTTCGGTCTGCGGCAGGGCACCATGACCGAGGCGATACAAAATGCGTTCAATATCGCAAAGGTTTCGGCCAAAGCGGTTGTCGATGGTTTTGTGCAGGGACGGGCGACAGGTGATGTTCAAATGATGCCGGGGACGTTCATCGTCGATCAGCAGGGCATCATTCGCTATGCCTACTACAGCCAATACGCGGGTGATGACCCGGAAATCGACGTGGTGTTAGCAGAAGCCGGAAAGCTCAACAATCCATAATAGACAGGATATTTTGCCGTTAAAATCGTTTGGATGTGGGCAGATACTATCGCCACTTCTGAGCGATTTTCGATTCTTTCAGGATTTTCCTCGTAAGGGCGCAACATGTTGCGCCCTTACCCAAGCGACACAGCGGCATTTTCAAATAGTTTCTTATACTTTCAACTGCATGTTATACAAATTGGCGTAAGTGCCTTCTGATGCAATTAAGGCCTCGTGCGTTCCCTGTTCATTAATCCCGTCATCGTTTAGCACGATAATGCGCTGTGCATTGCGGATGGTCGATAACCGGTGGGCGATGACGATCATGGTGCGGTTGTTGGTCAGCGTCTCCAGCGAATCCTGAACCGCTTTTTCGCTTTCGTTATCCAGCGCGCTGGTGGCCTCATCAAAAATGATGATCGGCGGATTTTTCAGGAAAACGCGGGCAATGCTCAACCGCTGCTTTTGCCCGCCGGATAATTTGACGCCGCGCTGACCAATATCGGTATCATAACCATCCGGCAGCGCCATAATGAAATCGTGGGCGTTCGCCTTTTTAGCTGCTTCGATAATTTCTGCGCGGCTGGCATCCAGTTTGCCGTAACGGATATTTTCCAGCACCGTCCCGGCGAACAAATACACATCCTGCTGCACAATGCCGATGCTGCCTCGGAGTGCGCTTAACTGGATGTCTTTGATATTCCTGCCATCCAGCCGTATTTCTCCCTCGTCCACCTCATAAAAACGCGGAATTAATGAACACAGGGTGGTCTTGCCGACGCCGGACGGCCCAACGAGTGCCACATATTCTCCGGGTCTGATGTCCAGCGAGATGTTTTTCAGCACATAATTATGATCGTCTTTGTAGCGGAAGCTGACTCCCCTGAATTCCACATGACCCCGAACCCGCGTCAGTTCAACTGCATCGGCTGAATCCTGAATATCCGGTTCGACCTCCAGAATATCCATAAAGCGGTTAAACCCGGTAATGCCTTCCTGATACAACCGCGCGAAATTAACCAGTGTGCGAACGGGTTCCGTCAGGATGCCGACAAATAATAAATACGTGACCATATCGGCCAAATCCAGATTCGCATTCACAATAGCCGCGCCGCCGAAAACAATGACCGCAATCGTCATGAACTGCGTGAAGGCAATCAACCCACCGTAGTGATAAGCCTCGCTTTTATAACCCTCACTCCGGCTCTCGACAAACTGCTTGTTGACGTAAGCCAGTTTCGTTCTTTCAACGGCTTCGTTGGTGAACGACTTGACCACCCGGATGCCCGCCAGTGTATCTTCAACCTGCGCGTTGATGTCGCCAATGCGCTGATAGCTCTTGCCCAAGGCGATATTCATGCGCTTGTTAAAGTACAGCGCGTAAACCGTCATGACGGGCAAAAACAGAAAGATGATGAGGGTAAGCTGCACGTTGATGGTCAGCAAAATGATGAATGTGCCGAAAAACTTCAGCGACGAAATAATCATATCTTCCGGCCCATGATGATACAGCTCCGAGAGGGCGAAGGTATCGGTGGTCATCCGTGTCATGAGCTGCCCGGTTTTTTGCTCATCATAAAAGCTGAACGACAGCTTCTGATAATGCTCAAAGAGTTCGCGGCGCATATCGCTTTCCATCAACGCGCCCATCACATGCCCGCGATGATCGACAAAGATATTGCAGGCGGTCTGAACGAGGATTAAAGCAGCCATCAGACCGCCCATCGCGTAAATCTGATGGAGCGCATCCGGGCTGCCGTTGGCTAACACATTTTTGGTGATGGTGCCCGCACACAGGGGCAGAACCAACGCGATAGCCGACATCATAAACGCGCAGATCATGTCGGCGAAAAATAATCCGAGATAGGGTTTGTAATACGACAGGAATTTCTTGCTTCGGGAATTCACAACAATTTCTCCTCAAACAGAGCCGTTGGATCGCACCAATGGGATTGAGCCGCTTTCCTGAAAAAGCGAGCAGTAATCGGCTGAGTGAGGCGAGGGCAGAAGTGGGTGATTTGTTTCAGGGGATCACCAGACAGCATCGTACCACCACCTCACATCAAGATGTCGGCAGGTGCGCCCGGTCAGACTGGTGCTTAGAGGAAAATCACATCAAACGGAGAAAATTATCCAGAGGAAGTTACGGTTGCTCTGGACAATATCTAAGCGCAGTGGAACGCAGGAGTGCCTGATTCGACAGCGAGAATGATGATTTTGGTGGATGCCATTTTTTACATCTCCTTTGCGCTTATTTTTGGATGACAACGGAAATCGTAGTGTAGAAAGGGTTTTCTGTCAAGCAGAAAAGGTCATTCGGGGTCAGATGCGCGGCAGCCTTGAGGGATTATCGGGTCGGCATAGCACAATTGGACTGATGCGGGTACAATGCCTTCCGCGTTTCAGGAGAAGCCATTGTGACTGATAAACCCCGTATATCCATCGTCATGCCCGCCTACAGTGAAGAAGCCGTCATCGGTTCCATTCTTGACCGCGTGCTGGCGCTGAATGTTGCTGATGAAATTCTGGTAGTTGACGATGGTTCACCCGACCAGACGGCGGCTGTCGCGGCAGGTTATGACCGGGTGCGGGTGATCCGGCATCCGTATAATATCGGCAACGGCGCGGCGGTGAAATCCGGCATCCGGGCGGCGACGGGCGATGTGATCGTGTTGATGGACGCCGACGGACAGCATCCGCCGGAAGAAGTGCCGAATCTGCTCAAAGACATTGACCGTTATGATATGGTGGTCGGGGCGCGCGGTGCAGGCACGAAAGCCGCCGCCAGCCGGACGATTGCTAACGGCGTGTTCAACTGGTATTCGTCGTATATCGTCGGCTATCGTGTGCCGGATTTGACCTCTGGTTTCCGCGCATTGAAAGCCCCGATTGCCAAAAACTTCGTTTATCTTTTACCCAATAAATTTTCGTATCCGACGACGCTGACGATTGCCTTTTTCCGCGCGGGCTATGCGGTGAAGTATCATCCATTCGCTTCGCCGGAACGGATTGGCACCAGCAAAATCCGCCCCTTGAGCGATGGCTTCCGCTTCCTGCTGACCATTACCCGGCTGGCGGTGCTGTTCGTCCCGCTGAAAATCTTCCTGCCCGTGAGCATCGCGCTGACGGTGGTGGGCCTCGGCTACATTTTCTACATTCTGGCGACGGCGCAGCGCTTTAGCGGCTTCGGCGGGTTGATCGTCACGATTGGGGTGTTCACACTGTTGCTGGGATTGGTTTCCGAGCAGATTGCGCTGCTGCGTCTGGTGAATAGTGAACGGTGACGACCCCATCCCTGTAAACGAGGAAGGGGAGCATCACACGGCTTAAAAGTCCCTCCTCGCGTGCGGGGAGGGATTTAGGGTGGGGTAA
>JAIOHM010000165.1 GCA_019912965.1 Anaerolineae bacterium | reverse complement strand
GAATTTTGTGCAATTTGGGAATGTTTGAGACGGAAGTGGCGGCGGCGGCGAAATAGTTGTCCGTTATCGGTTTTCAGTTTTCAGTAAATACGGGGAGATGTCGCAACTGTCGTCAATGTCGGGACAGTTTCCAGTTTCCAGAAAAGACAAGGTTGGTTTGCGCGCAAAGGGTGAAGGTTTTGTGATGCGCCGCCAGAGGCTAAAGCCATCTGGCTAAGGGAAATCAAGCCCACTGAAGGGGCTAAAAAAGTTCTTCACCAGGCATCAGGCTCGGTCATATTGAAACTCTGTTGAGGCTGACGCAGAGACAAAACCTCATGCTTTTATGATAGAACATATGTGCAACAAAAGTCAAGTTCGAGTCTTCTAACGGTAAGCGTCCTCCACGATGCGGATTTGGGTAGTGGGCAGGGGCTGTCGCTCCAAATGTGTGTGACATTTGGAGTGTAGCCCATGCGGTGGGGTGATAGAGAAAGGTGTCAGGGTATTTGAACGGATTTATCCCTGACGCTGCTGAATTCTGTCGATCAAGCGTTGGATGCGTGGGTTGATGGCTGGATGCTGTGGAACCTCACCCCCCAACCGCGTTCGCGTCTCCACTCCGTAGCGAGGGGGAGCAGGTACAGTCGGCGGTGGGGGCGGTGCTTTCGCCGTGAGCCGTCCGACTTGTGCCAACACATCCTGTAAGCTGCGGTGGGATTCGATTGGAACAGGCGGCGGTGCTGTGGGCTGTCCGGTGAGTTTCTGTACCTTTGCCAGAACCGCTTCCAGCCGTGAACCAGAATCCGGCGATTCGACAAAGGGCGGCACGGTAGACGGCGCGGTCAAGGCTTCTACCTTTGCCACAGCCTGTTCAATTCGTGCTTCTTGAATCACGGGCAGCGGCTTTTGCAGGGTGGGTGGTGGTGCTTTGTCGCCAAGCTGTTCGATCATCCAATGGCAAAGCTGGTTTTGTTGGATGCCTGCCCAAAGGCTGGTGTGATCGCTTTCGACATGGTGGACTTTGGTGCGCTGCTCGACAATCCCGGTTTCGGTTTCATGTTCCTGAAATTCGACCACAAAGGAAGCAATCGGCTGCCAGCCATCGTTTTTGACGGCGACAGTCGCCAGATGTTGGGCCTGTGCAATCCAGGTTTCGATCTCGGCATGCGAGACAATCTTGCCTTCAGCCTTCAGACGAGATTCGATTTCTTCGGCAGACAGGTTCGCCAGATCGTGATAGGTTTGCACGTTGAAGGTTTTTTGCAGCCATTTTTGGCGGGATGCGCCGATGCCTTTGATGGCGGTTAATTCATCCAGAGGAACTGAATTTGTGGGGTTCATTTTGGTTTCCTCACATCAAACAAGAAGCGGCGCTGGCAGAAACCCACCAGCGCCAAAAGTGTTTTCGATCCGTCCCGTCGATTACGGGTAGAACTGAACCATCGGGCCTTCTTCAAAGCCTGCGAATGAACCGGGTGCGCCCGCCGCAGTCAACGAGGTGATGATGGTTACCAACTTGTAAACGCCTGCGTCTGGCACCAGATTCGCTGCAACGGGTATTGTGCAGGTGTAGGCCAAACCAGTTGCCGTTGCCGTCCCGCCGTTGACGAGGGCTTCGGGGATTTGGATGGCGTTATTGGTTCCGACGATACCTTCAAAGATATTGCCAATCCCTTCAACCACAACGGTCACATTCCACGAACCAGCGAGCATGTTGAGTCCGCTGCCGTCCAGTGTCCAATCAACCTTGACCTGCCACGGCGTGTTCATGCGAACAATGTTGGTTGGAGCGACACCCGCGGGGTTTTCGACCGTAGCGGTGATTGTGCCGGTAATCGGATTCGCACCGGGGTTGACTTCAATTGTCCCTGCCATTTTAGTTCCCTCCCAAGAACTTTGAGTCGATGTTTACAGTAAAACATGGGGGACTTAATTTTTGATGGATAGGGGACTGTATTTTTATGTGAGTTGTAATTAAGTGAGGAGGGAGGAGTAATGAGGGATGAGGGATGAGGGATAAGTAAAAAGTACTGAGTACTGAGTACTGAGAAAAGAAGGGATGAGGGACGAGGGATGAGGGATAAGAAAGAGGGTACATGGAAGGATGCACCCTGTGAAGTGGCTAAGTATCTATCCGTAAACCGTTTACCCCTAACCCCAGCCCTTCCCCCGCACGCAGGGGAAGGGAGCAAAACAAGTTGTTTGTGACTGTATACAGTAGTTTATGGATAGGTTCTAAATACGTTCGCCGGAGCGAATTTGTTCGTAAAGCCGGGTGGTTTCCGGCATGGGGTCGGTATCCAGTTCGGCATTCAACGCGCGGACGCACTGATGATAGTGACGCAGGGCGAGATAGGGCTGTCCCTGCCGACTGTGGCAGCGCATGATCTGACAGTAAGCGGCTTCCAGGCAGGGTTCAACGGTGAGCAATTTCTGGCAGGCAGCGATACAGGCTGTGTAATCACCCCGGTCAAAGGCATAACTGCCTAGATATTCGAGGGCTTGAATGTAGGCAGATTGCAACGTCTGTCGCTGGTCTTCAATCCAGCGATCATAGCTGTCATCCGGCAGGAACATACCCTGATAGAGGGCGACCGCCGCCAGATATTCATGGGCAGCGGCCTCTGGATTTTCCTGCTGGCAGCGGCGGGCAGCTTTGTAAAACTTAAGGAACTGTTCCGAATCAATCCAGATGTTTAAGTCCGGGTTCACTCGGTAACAGTCGTTCTGGAAAACGATGTGCGAAAAATCGGTTTCTTCGCTGCGGAGCGCCTGACGCAAGTTATAGATGGTGACATTAAGGTTATTGCGCTGGGCTTCGTCGGATGAATCCGGCCAAAAGATTCGCATCAGCGTGGCTTTGTGAATGGGGTGTTCCCGGTTGAAAAGGAGATACTTGAAAATGGAACTGCCTTTTTTGCTCGGCCATGTGTCCAATGGTTTATCGTCCTGATAGACCTGAAACGTGCCGAGGGTATAGATGACCAAGCGGGGCAGACCCTCATCTTCCGGCATGATGATTGATGTAGGCGACTCGATGGTGATGACAGGCGCGGGCCAGTCTGTTGCCGCTGATTGAGCGGGTGTATCTGGTGCGAGGCTCTCATTAATCAGTTCCGCCAAGACTTCTAGCAGTTGATCTTCCCGCCGCTGGGATTCTTTGCCCGCCCATTCGTGCCATTTGGTTTCGGAACGTGATTGGGCACAGGCAAGGCAAATCTGGTTGGCGACCGTTAAAAGACGCGATAAATTCCGATTCGTAAAATGGGCATCCTGAACCGCTGTAAAAAGCTGGGCAGCTTCTTCGTAACGCCGTGTTTCCAGTAATTCATCCAGGTTGTTGTTTTGGTTGGGCAGCATGGTGTGGAATGGTGAGTCGCTCTTGATAATCATACGGCTAAAATCCTCGTGACTTTCAGAGCGGGCTTAGACACCCGGTGCATTGTTTACAAAATTTAAACCTCAAAATAACCCAATTCCAATATTTATTGTACACCTCTTTTTGAGGTGTTTTTCATACGAAATCATGGCTACAAATTATATAAATGAACTTTGAATGGTTTTATCACATGCAGGGCGGAAAAATGCGGAATTGGTGGGGCGCGGTCTATCCCCGCGCCCCATAGAAGCACTGAAGCAAATCAGGCGGGAATATCAACTTCGAGGAAACGCTGCAACCATCGTTTGCGCCATGCGCGGCGGAGGACGAAGAACCAGATGAAGGTGACTCCGGCAATCGCCAGATAAGCCCACAGCGGCAGGGCGATCAGTTCAAAGAAGCGGCGTAACGGTTCGAAAGCAGCGATGATGAAATAGAGGATCAGCATCACCCCAGCCATGATGGTCGGACGACGGTCACCGCTGAGTTTGTCGCCACCTACGAAAAATTCGGTCGGCGGCTCGACATACACTACCAGCAGCAGACCAGAGAACAGCGTAAAAACGGTCAACGCGGTTTGAGCGACCAACTGTGAGACTTCCAGCACATATTGTTCCGGGGCAGAGATATCGTAATTGATTCCGGTGTACTTTTGAAAATCGGCAATATCCTGCGGGTTGATTTGCAGGTCAACCATGCCCATCACGTTCAGGTAGAGGGCGGCGACATACACCAGCAGGCCGAAGAAAAATACGGAAATCCCAGCGGGAATGACGAAATGCAGCACTTCGCTAATCAGGCTGCGGCGGGCAGATACGCCGGGACGTGCCCAAACCGCTAATCCGAAGGTGGGAATGCCGACGGTGAGCAGCACGAGTAATGAAACGTGTTTGGGTACGAACGGGAAGCCGAGGCCGATCATGCTGACGGCGAGAATGAGGAGGGCGACATACAGCACGCGGGTGAGGAACAGGCGCAAAATATCGCTCATGCCGTTGACAATGCGCTGGCCTTCGGTGAAAGCAGGGGGTAATGCGCCGAACGAATCTTGCAGCAGGATCATATCGGCTACGGCACGGGTGGCTGCACTGCCGCTTTGCATGGCGATGCCCATATTGGCTTTCTTGAGCGAGAGAACATCGTTTACCCCGTCCCCGATCATGGCGACGTAATGCCCCAATCCGCGCAGCGATTCGACGAGGCGTTCTTTCTGCTGCGGGGTGATGCGTCCAAAGACGGTGGTTTCGGCGGCAACCTGGCTGAACAGGCCGTCGTCCATCGAGTCGAGTTCTGTGCCGGAAACATATTTCAAATCACCGGGGAAACCTGCCTGCTTTGCCAGCGCCGCGACGGTTTGGGGATTATCGCCAGAGATGACTTTCAGGGTGATGCCGTTGTTCAGAAATCCGGCTAAGGTTTCTTTCAACTGTGGGCGGAGTTCGTCGCTAAAGCTGATGACTCCGAGGGCGGTCAGGGGCGGTAATGTGGGCTGACCTTCGGCATTGTGCAGCATCAACACATCGGGATTATGCCCAAATACCAACACGCGCAGGCCATCATCCGACCACGTTTGAAGCTGCTGCTGGGCTTCGCCATCCAACTGTAGATGATTTTGCAGCATTTCCAGCGCGCCGAGGACGTAAATACCGCGCATTTGGGGATCATCAACCGCGAGGGCGCTCCACTTGCGGGCGGAAGAAAACGCGACTTCATCGACTGTATTTCGCTTTGTGCCTTTCAGAGCGTTCAAAATGGCTTCGCCGGTTTTGTTGTTGGCGGAAGCGGAAGCGGCGAAATCGCCCAAAATGCGTTCCAACTCGGCGGTTGAAAGGCTGATGGGATGCACAGCGTTGTAGTTGATGCGGTTGGCGGTGAGCGTTCCGGTTTTATCCATGCACAGGACGGTTACATTGCTCAGGGATTCAACCGCGTTGGTTTGCTGGACGAGTGCACCGCGCTGCACAATCCGTACCGCGCCCATCGCATAGGCCAGCACGACCATAAAAAACAGGCCGTTGGGGACTAATCCAGCGACCACAGCGACGGTTTGCACCTGCCGCATGAAGGGGACTGACGACAAAATTGAGCCGATCAGCAGCAGGAAGCCGATGAAGCCAGCGATTAACATAATCAGACGCAGGACGAAATTCACTTCGCTCTGAAGCGGGGTTTTGACCATGCGGAATTTACGGGCGTTGGCGGTGAGTTTGTTGGCGAAACTTTCCGCGCCGACGTTGGTGGCCTCGTACATGGCGGTTCCGGTAACACAAAAGCTGCCGGAAAGTACCTCGCTCCCGCCCGTTTTGGCGATGAGATCCGCTTCGCCTGTGAGCAGGGATTCATCGACATCAATGCGTCCATCGCCCACGATTTTGCCATCCACCACAATCTGGTCACCCGCGCGGATGACGATCAAATCGCCTTTGACCAGTTCGGTCGGGTCTACGGTTTTTTCCTGCCCATCGCGGATGACGCTGATTTTGGGGCGGGTGAGCAGGGCGATTTCATCAAGCTGGCGTTTGGCGCGGATTTCCTGATAAATGCCGATGACGACGTTCAGGACTATCAAGCCGACGCTGGTGAAGGCTTCGCCGGGGCGACCGATGGCGATCATGACCGCACCGATGGCAAACAGGATAATGTTCATGATGTTGAGGACGTTGGCGCGCAAAATATCGGCATACGAACGGCTGGTTTCCAGCTTAAGGTCGTTGCCTTCGCCGCGCTGACGGCGCTGCTGGGCTTCGGATTCGGTCAGGCCGCGCAGGGGGGATAGGGCTGCGGTCATTCAATCTCCTGATAGTGACGAGTGATGAGTAATGAGTAACGAGTCAAATACGTGCTGCTGATTGTAACACTGTGGGGTGGTGAGGGTATCGGGCAAAGCGCGGAAATACAGACTCTATCTGAAAATCAGCCTGAGGGTAGACTTAGCAACAAATTTTGAGCGATTTTCAAACTGGTCAATTATCCTAACAAGGTTTCCAACTGAGAGAGAAACACATAACATTAGTTGCGATTTTGCGCTGCCCACTTCCATCAGCGTTCATTACAAACAGATCATCCCCAAGACCGTTCCTATTGGATGTGAAGGCAATCATAGAACCATCAGGAGACCAGACTCCCCCGACATCGGTTGCATTATTTCGAGAGAGATTTTGCTCATTCTTTCCATCAGCATCCATTACGTATATTTCAAGATCGCCTGTTCGATTTGTCCAGAATAAGATTTTGGAGCTGTTCGGAGACCAATAAGGTGCAAGGTTCGTAAAATCATTCTTCGTTAGGTTGCGTAGATTCTCCCCATCAATGGTAATCGAATAAATGTCATAGTTTCTGCCATCATCTGCACTAAACACAATTCGGTCATCTGATGACCAAGACAAACTGTTCACATTTAAAGCCTGCGTCAACCCCTCCGACCTATCACCGTCAATATCTTTTACTACAATCTCTCTTTCCCCGTTACTGTTTGATAGAAAAGCAAGCCTTTTGCCATCAGGTGACCACAGCGGCAATAGGTCGTCTTCAATGGCCTGAGTAAAATTAATCAAGTTGCTGGCATTACTGCTGATTATGTAGATGTCTTGATTGCCAGTACGATTTGAAATAAAGGCTAAGTTTGTTCCGTCAGGTGACCAAACGGGATGCCGATCATCATTGGCATTTTGAGTCATATTTGTTAGATTACTTCCATCTGCGTTGACAACATAAATTTCCCAATTGCCATCTCGATTAGATGCGAAAGCAATTTTCTGACCATCAGGTGACCAAGTTGGATTCAGATTGTAGTGAGAGTCCTGCGTTATATTGAGGGGTGTTTGACCCTCTAAATCAGTTATAAACACATTAGAACCTGTTGCTGTTTCTGCTGTGTAGATAATCATTGATTGCTCAGGATCACAGCTAGCTAATGAGGTGGTGGCTGGATTCTCATTTGTTGGGGAACTGCAAGCACATAGAAGCAATCCAGCAAATATCAAGAAATGGTAGCTCCACATTTTAGAGAGTCTCCTATTTGCTTCATGTTCCTTTGAATTATTTGGTTGGGCATTGTGGGCTGCTTTCTACTCAACGGCGGCGGAGGAGGGCAAGAACGCGCGGCCAGAGTTGGGTGTAAGCCGCATAGAGTGGGGCGGAGGGGGCGTAATCCCATGCGCCGATGTAGCGGGTGACTGTGCCGCGAAAGCCGCGTTTGAATTCGTAGACGCCCCAGAGCGAATCGGATTCGATGAATTCATCCGGCGCGCCCCACATATCATAAGCCGTGTAACCCTGTGCCTTTGACCAGCGCATGGCTTCCCACTGAAGCAGATAGTTGGGCATCCGTTCGCGTTCTTCATTGGCGGATGCACCATAGAAGTACCAGCTTTTGCGCCCGAAGTGAAACAGGATGACATGGGCAATCGGCTTGCCTTCAAATTCGGCAATCAGCGGATGGGCTAATCCGGCTTCGATGAAGGTGCGCCATGCCTGTTCATAATAAGCCGGTGGACGGATGAGGAAGTGATCGCGTTCGCCGGTGGTGCGATAGAGATCATACAAAATATGCAGATCGGCGGCTGTGCCTACACGGACGGTAACGCCTTTTTTCTCGGCGGTACGGACTTTGCGGCGGGTGTTCTGGCTCATGGCCGCCAAAAGGTCATCTTCGCTTTGGGTTAAATCCAGTGTGATGGTGTTGCGGAACTGCACCTGATCGGCAGAGAAGCGCCAGCCGCGCGATTTGAGCAGATTTAAAAAGGTTTGCCCGGCGGTGTTCGGAGCTTCATCTTGCTCGCCGGGTACACCTGTGCCAGCGATGACATCGGGGTCGATTTTCAGCCAGACTGCGGTTTGCTTCTGCGCTAAGGTTTGCAATTCGTCCAGTACGGCGGCGCATAAGGCAGGGTCTTCGTAAGCCAGCGCAGGGCCTTTGGAAATATACATCACTTTCAGCGGGCCGACGCGCCGTATACCCACCGAAGCCATCGCAACAATCTGCCCTTCATTATAGAAGGCCAACCGCTGCGGCTCCCATCCGGTGGTGCTGCGCTTAAATTCACCCCATTCCCAAGTTTGCAGCACATGGGCATAGGGGAGGGCGCGGAGGGTGTTATTCCATTGGTCGCGGTCGGTGATGGTTTCGATGGTCAGCACAGGCTATCCTTTCATGGGTGGTTTCATTATAGGATGTGCCGGGGAAATAAAAAGGGATGCCTATGCACCCCTTATAAAATGGCTGATTTCGAATTAGGCACGCTGTGGTTTACGCCGTCTGCTGACGACAGCGGGTTGTTCGTAGCGTTTGCGGAAGTCGGTTTTGGTCATGCTGAAGGGTTCGCCTTCGACACCAATGGCAATCCATCCGCCGGGTGGAATCAGGATGGGTTCGATGCTTTCTTTAGATTGAATCCATTGTGGTTTATGGAGTTCTTTTGCCCATACACCGGCAACTTTATAGAAGGGTTTGCAGCCGAGTTCGATCAGGTGTTTTTCGGCGGTGTTGGGCTGCCACGGGGCGGTGTAATCCCATTTGCGGTAAGTGCGGAGGAAGATGCCGGGTTCGACGGGCCAGTGATTGTACGAGTCCAAATCTTTATGGGGTACACCATCACTAACATCATAACAGATCATGTAACCCGCATGGGCAACGAGGGTATCCCAAGCGGTGCGGATGCGTTTGGGGGCTTCTTTAGCCGGGAGTTCGCGGGCGAGGACGACGGTTTTTTTGCGTTCGTATCGTTGGAAGCCCTCGGCAGATAATTCAGAATCCGTCCACTGACGCTGCTTGAGGATTTTAACAGGCATAGGCCGCCCCCACTGAATCCCGAATGGTTGCAATCAGTGTAAACCGAGATGGGTTACAAAACACATTAAGAGCAACTATAAATAGGTTACAGTTTTGTCAGTTTGTTAAACCTTGAGAGAGCATTGCGGGACTAATTACCTACGCTCTATTCTTAATGCAGCCCGGTAAGCGGCGTAGATCACCGGATTGTAGACCTTATCCCATGCGCCGAGGGCGCGCACAACCTGTCCGCCCCAGCCGCGCTTAAATCCATAAACACCCCACAGGCCATCGGAGCGAGTCTCAAATTGGGCTTCGAGCGTGGTTTCGTCTTCATCCGGGATGCCCCACATATCATACATTGTGCAGCCGCGTGCTTTTGCCCATTGGATAGCTGCCCACTGAACACCATAGGCCGCCATCAGATTGCGCTTTACATCTGAGGACGCGCCGTAGACATACCACGCGGTCTGGCCTTTGGCGAAAACCATCAGGCCTGCCAGTGGGTCGCCTTCGTGTTCAGCAAGGATGAGGGCTGCATCTCCGGCAGGCACGAATAAATCATAGGCATGTTCGTAGTAACCGGGAACGTGGACGCCGAAGGCATTACGTGAACCTGTGGTCTGCATCATGGCGTTGAAAATATCGACATCCGCGCGCGAGGCTTCATAATAACGGACGGCGTTTTTCTGACTCTGGCGGATTTTGCGGCGCGTTCCCTGATTCATCCGCGCGAGAATGGCGTCATCGCTTCCGCTGATGTCGATTAAAACGGTGCGCGGCGGCTGGACGGTTTGCGGACTTTCGCGGAAGCCAAGCGTTTTGAAATCGGGCTGCTGTTCGTCGGGCGCATAGATGCCGGGTTCCCATTTGAGGAAGGCTGCACCGTGTTTGCGGGCGGCAGCGTCGATGGCTTGCCACAGTTGGGCAGCATCAGATTGGGGTAAAGCATAAGGCCCCATCGCTAAGTAGGCCATCGTACCGAGGCGGAAGGGCAGGCGACGGTAGAGCAGGTGTGCACCGGCGATTATTTGATCATTTTCGGTCAGCGCGATTCGTTCGGCGTCCCATCCATAGGCGCGTTTAAGTTCGCCCCATGCAGACTGGTGGAGGAAATGTGCACGCGGTTGGGCGGCGACAAAGGCATCCCATTGTTGGGGGGAAGGGGTGATGGTAGTCAATAGTTTTTAGTCATTGGTTGTTCGTTATTGGTTATTAGTTGTAGGGGATTGTGGCTGGATTAGCAAGGCTGCGGTGGGTGAGCGCGGGTTAATCGCCTTATGGTTATCCCTCGAAAGGCCAGAGGGTGACGGAATTTTCGCCGCCTACTGCGATCATATCGCCTTTTGGGGAGAAGACCACGTCGCCATATTCGCGTGGCTCGTATTTTTGATAGACCGTGCCATCTGACACCTTGTAGACCTTGAAGGTTGGCGCACCGTCCAGGGCGGCTACTACGTATTTCCCGTCTGGTGATAGTGTGACAGCCCGCGTCGCATAATACTCGATTTCGTCTCCTCTTGGCCCATACCACCGAAGCAGTTTTCCGCTTTCGCCATCAATGACCGCGCAAATGCCCTGTGCGCCGTGAAAACCTGCGACTGCATAACGACCATCAGGGGTGATATTTACCGAGTTCACTTCACAAGGGGTTCCGGTACAATCACTGTCTTTAGGACATTCTTCTGAAATGAGCTTGGGTTCATTGGAAACATCCCAGAGTCCGAATAATACACCACCTGCCGCCAATTTGTCCCCTGAATGTGATATTGCCAGATCAAATGGCATATGTAGATATGGCGTTTTGAATTCTCTTAACTTCTGCAATAACAGGGTATATATTTCAATATAGCCACCCGATGAAGAATCATCACCATCAATTGTGCCAGCGAAAATGCGCCCGCGCTGCTGGTCTACACAGACTGACCGGGTACCAGCCCCACGAATTCCAACAGCCGTTTCTGAAATAATCTGCTGAGTCTTGATGTTGTAACTAACAAGGCGACCTTCTCTTTCGTGGGAAAGAATCGTGGTAACTACCAGTTCGTCGTTTACATAGGCGGCATCGAATACAATAAGTGGTTCAAATGGTTTCCCTTCCAATACGCCATCAATTGTATAAGAAGCGATTTGTTTTCGGTTGAAAACTAAAAAACGCGAACCATCGTGGGAGAATTTTATTCTGCCAGATGCATGTTCAAACGTAATGCGGCGGATGGGTTGCATCATAGAGCCTATCGATAAACGTTATCTTATCCCGAATGAGCATTGATCGACTGTTTTGAATTTACCCCTCGAAAGGCCAGAGGGTAACGGAATTTTCGCCACCTACTGCGATCATATCGCCTTTTGGGGAGAAGACCACATCGCCGTATTCCTGTGGTTCGTACCGATGAGAAATCGTTGCATCTGCTACTTTGTAAATCTTTATGTCGGTACGACCTGTTAAACCGACTGCCACATATTTCCCATCGGGCGATATCGCAACTAGCCAAGTCTCATGGGGTGTCATAAAGTCCCATGCAGACCCATACCAACCGATAATTTTTCCGCTTTCTCCGTCAAATACAGCACATTCCCCCTTTGCTCCATGGAAACCTACAACTGCATAACGACCATCGGGGGTGAGGCTTAACGAATTCACCTCACATGGCGTTCCGGTGCAATCATCCTCTTTAGGGCAATCTTCTGATATTAGCTTTGGTTCGCTGGAGACATCCCATAGTCCGAATCCTGCACCGCCAACCGCCAGTTTATTTCCTGAATGCGATATCGCTAAATTAAATGGTAAGTGTAGATATGGTGTTTTGAATTCGCCTAGCTTTTGCAACGATAGGTTATATATCCCGATGTATCCACCCATTGATTCGTCATCAAATGTGCCAGCGAAAATGCGTCCGCGCTGCTGGTCTACACAGACTGACCGGGTACCACCTCCACGAATTCCAACAACCGTTTCTGAAATAATCTGCTGAGTCTTGATGTTGTAGGTAACAAGGCAACCTTCTCTTTCGTGGGAAATGATCGTGGCGACGACTTGTTCGTCGTTTACATAGGCGGCATCAAATATGCCTAGTGTTTCGAAAGGGGTGCCTTCTGCTTTGCCATCAATCGTGTAGGAAGCGATTTTGTCCCGATTGAAGACTAGGAATCGTGAGCCATCATATGAAAATTTTATTCTGCCAGATTCATGTTCAAACGTAATGCGGCGGATGGGTTGCATAACATCTCTTTTCATAAACGTTGCCTCATTTTACTGAGTTACGAGCAAATGCGAAATCAAGTGGGCTTGAGACAAGGCGACTTAATTTTTGGTTGAAATTGGATTGTGGAAACGTTTTGTTATCTCGCAATCGTTGTGTTAGAATGTGCGCCGGGTTGCCCTTTAAAAGTACACGAAAACAAGTGGGGAAACTGCCCAAATGGGTTTTGCAATGATGGGCGAGTGTATGTTATACTCGTGCAGTTTGTCACAAATGAAATCAAAATTGAATTTTAGCAAGACTGTTCCGCCTGAAGCGGCGGCGATATTCGGTTTATCATTTGGGAGTGCTCTCCTATGACAGTGCTTAATGAGTGGGCGTTTATTGGCGTGTTTTTCTCGCTGGCGTGGATTTTTCCGTTCGTCCCGATTTTGGGTTCGCGGCTGCTGGCTCCCAGCAAACCCAACGCCGTGAAACAATCGACGTATGAATGCGGTGTGGAAACAGTCGGTGACACCTGGGTACAGTTCAAGGTTCAATATTACATCTATGGCCTGATCTTTCTGGTGTTTGATGTGGAAGTGGTGTTCCTGTTCCCCTGGGCACTGGCGTACAGCCAACTGGATTTCTTCGGCTTTTTCGCCGGTTTGATCTTCGTGTTTTTCCTGTTTGACGCGCTGATTTACGCCTGGCGCAAAGACGCGCTGGAGTGGGTCTAACACTGCTGAGTAAAAGCTGAGGGATTTTATGGAAGCTGTATGCAGCATCAATAATGTGGTGCAGTGTTTGCTGGATGGGGGGATGAATCCTGATCTGGCAAATCTGATTTCGCTGATTGGCGGCGTGGTGTTGATTGCCACTGTGCCGCTGATTACGGTGATTTTCCTGATCTATATTGAGCGTAAAGTGGCTGCGCGGGTGCAAGACCGTCTCGGCCCGAACCGGGTTGGCCCATTTGGTCTGCTTCAGTCGGTTGCAGACGCTTTGAAGATGCTCACCAAAGAAGACATCACGCCGTTTGGGGCGGACAAATTTATTTATAACCTCGCACCGATTATCGCTTTTGCGACTGTGGTGCTGCTTTGGGCGGTTATTCCCTTTACACCGCTGCACATTGGCTCTGACCTGAGCATCGGCATTCTATACTTTGTGGCGGTGGCTTCCATCGGCACGGTCAAGATTATGATCGCGGGATGGTCGAGCAATAACAAGTATGCCTTGCTTGGTGCGTTCCGCACGATTGCCCAACTGCTGAGTTATGAAGTGCCGCTGGTGCTTTCGCTGCTCATTCCGGTGATGATCTCCGGGACGATGAGTATGCAGGGCATTGTGCAGGCACAGGGCGCGATGTGGTTTGTGTTTATGGCTCCGGTGGCGGCGATCATGTTCTTCATCGCTAACCTCGCAGAGACAGGGCGTGCGCCATTCGACCTGCTGGAAGCTGAATCGGAAATCATCGCCGGGTACAACATTGAATACTCCGGTTTCAAATGGGGCATGTTCATGGCGGGCGAGTTCATGCACGCCTTTACGGCCTGTTTGCTGGCTGCGGTGATCTTCCTGGGCGGCTGGTGGGGGCCGGGTGTGGAACAAATTCCAGTGCTGGGCTTCGTTTATCTCGGTCTGAAGACGGCTGTGGTTTACCTGTTCGCTCTGGTGCTGCGGGCGACTGTGCCGCGCGTCCGTATTGACCAACTGATGTCGCTTAACTGGAAGTGGTTAGTGCCGATTTCAGTAGCGAACGTCATTGTGACGGCTTTCCTGCTTCAGATAGTGAAGGCGCTGGGTCTTACACCACAGTCGGGTGACATCATCGCGGCACTGCCGCAGACGATTATCCTGCTCATCGGCAACCTTGCCATCGTGGCTGGGCTGGGCTGGGCAATCAGCCGTATGGGACGCAGCCAGCGGTTGGCGGATGAGGCGAAAGCGGCGGCTGCCCATGCTGAAGATGATCGGGTGGCGGTTGGCGCACCGGGACACTAAAAAGTTCCGAGTAATGAGTTCCGAGTAAAAGTGTTACTCGTGATGGTTGGGCGTTGCAGCCTGACCGCTGATTAAAAACGCGATAGGTAAAAAGTATGCTGCAATTGAATGCCCAGACGTTAGCTTTTATGGTGTTCGCCCTGTTCAGTTTGGGCGGGGCACTTGGCGTGGTGACGACGCGCAACCTGATTCACGCGACACTGTACCTGATTTTGAGCCTGTTCGGTGCGGCGGGGTTCTTCGTCCTGCTGAGTGCGCCGTTTCTGGCGGCAGTGCAGGTGCTGGTTTACATCGGCGCGATTGCGATTTTGATCGTGTTCGCGGTGATGCTCACACGGAGCATGACACGCATTCGTGACCTGTACAACCGTCAATGGCTGTTGAGCGGGATCGTGGCGGGTTTACTATTCGTGCTGCTGCTGGCAGGCATTATCCTGCCTGTGTTCGGCGTGAATGGGCCGCAGGGTAATTTGCCTGTTTCGGATGTGGTGGTAGATACGGTTGATCTGGGTAAAGCGCTCGTTGACCAGAACCAATATGTGCTGCCGTTCGAAGTGGCATCGCTGCTGCTGACTGCCGCAATGATTGGTGCGATTGTGATTGCGCGGGACGATCAGGAATAAACGACATGATACCTTTGTGGATGTATTTAGCAGTAGCCGCCGGGGTTTTCTGTATCGGCACATATGGCGTGCTTTCGCGCCGGAACGCGGTCGCTATTTTGATGGGCGTTGAACTGATGCTCAACGCAGTGAACATCAATCTGGTGGCGTTCTGGCGGTATATTGAGCCGCTCAATGTAGCCGGGCAGGCATTCGCGGCGTTTGTGTTTGTCATTGCGGCGGCTGAAGCTGCTGTTGGTCTGGCAATCATCATCTCGGTCTACCGCAGCCGCCGTTCGGTGATTGTGGAAGACGTGGATTTGATGAAGTGGTAGCCTGCGAAAAACTATCCATAAATGTAGGGGCGTCCCGCGTGGACGCCCCTACAGTGTCGGATAGACAGTAAAGGTCGGTTTTATGAACTTCAATGATTTTGTGAGCAATCCAAATTTGCTACCCTGGCTTATCCCGGTTGGGCCGCTGCTGGCATTTTTCGTGATCGTACTGGCGACCAACCGCGCCAAACTCGTTCCGGCGACCAGCCACGAGTACACCGACCATAACCATCCCGCTTATAAGGGACTGGATGTGCCGGTAGCGACACTGCAAAGCCGCGTTATAACCATCACAGTTGGTTTGCTAGGTGTTCTGGCGGCATGGCTCATCAGCCTTACGGTGGTGGGAAATGCTTTCAGCGTGGCGCATCTGGGTGAAGAAGTGCTGGGCAACAGCATCGAGTGGATGGCAACCGGGCTGACATCATTCCGCATGGGTGTCATGGTTGACCCGCTGACGACGATCATGCTGGTGATGGTGCCGCTGGCCTGTCTGATGATTTTCATCTATTCGATTGGCTACATGGCGCACGATGCGCGGCAGTCGCGGTTCTTCGCGCTGATCTCGCTGTTTGCGGGCGCGATGCTGACGTTGGTGGTGGCGGATAACCTGCTGCTGTTGTTCGTTGGCTGGGAAATCATGGGTCTGTGTTCGTACTTGCTGATCGGGTTCTGGTTCGAGAAGGAAAGCGCCTACAAAGCGGCGATCAAAGCCTTTACAACCACCCGCGTGGCCGATGTGATTATGCTGCTGGGTATTGCCTATTTGTACGCCAGCACAGGCACATTGAGCTTCCGCGAAATCCTGTATAACGAAGAAGTGCTGACAGCGCTGGCGACTACCCCGGCAATCTTTTTTGGGGGAATCAGCGCGGCAAGTTTGATCGGCATCTTCCTTATTATCGGTACGATTGGCAAATCGGCGCAGTTCCCGCTGCACGTCTGGCTGCCGGACGCGATGGAAGGCCCGACGCCTGTTAGCGCGATGATCCATGCTGCCGCGATGGTTTCGGCAGGTATCTACGCGATCATCCGCATGTACCCGCTGTTTGAGGCAGGTGGTCATCCGCATGATGGTGATTTTACGTCACCGATGATGTTGATGGCAGTCGTTGGTTCGTTCACAGCATTGTTCGCGGCCACAATTGCGGTGGCGCAGAACGATGTGAAAAAGGTTCTGGCTTATTCCACGATTTCACAGCTTGGGTTCATGATGGCAGCGCTGGGCATTGGCGCGTATATCGCGGCGGCCTTCCACCTGATTACCCATGCTTTCTTCAAGGCGCTGTTGTTCATGGCTTCCGGCGCAGTTATTCATGGTATGGAACATGGCGACCATCACGTTCACGAACATGCACATGGTCACGATGATGACGAACATGCGGTTGAGGATGCTCATGCCGATCATGGACATGATGCTCACCATGACGAACATGATGAACATGGCCACGACGCCCACCATGCGCCGCACTTCGACCCGCAGGATATGATGAATATGGGTGGTCTGCGAAAGACCATGCCGGTTACGTTTATCACCTTCCTGCTCGGCGGCCTCTCGCTGGCGGGCTTCCCGCTGCTGACGGCGGGCTTCTGGTCGAAAGACGAAATTCTGGCGGATGCCTGGTACGGTCTGACGCACGGCTACGGCGCTTCGGCACTGGTGTTCGTGTTTCTGTGTATTGCGGCGTTCCTGACGGCATTCTACACGATGCGTCAGTTGGGCTTGACCTTTTGGGGCGAACCCCGCACCGAGCAGGCCAAACATGCCAATCTGGGGAATGGCATCGTCAGCGCGACGATGACACTGCCACTGATTATCCTCGCGTTCTTCGCAATTGTGGCTGGGTTCGTCGGCGTTCACCCGGACTTCCCGCTGTTCGGCAGCATCTTCTCGCCGGAACACAATCCGTTCCACCATTTCGTTGGGCCGACGCTGATTCATGAACCGCCAACGCTGGACTTCAACATTGTTCCGGTGCTGTTCTCGTTCGCGGTTGCGTTGGGTGGATTGGGACTGGGCTACCTGATGTACTGGCGCAAGCCGCTGGCAGCAGGTGAGGAAGACCCGCTGGTGAAAATCCTCGGCGGCGCGTATCCGGTGCTGAAGAACAAGTATTACGTAGACGAATTGTACGTGCGCGTATTCATTAAACCGTCACAGGCTTTCGCGTCTGTCGTGGTCAGCCGCTTTATTGATGGGCGTTTGATTGATGGTTTCCTGCACTTAACCGCGCGCGTTTTTACCTGGATCGGCGATTTCCTGAAACTGCTCAACATGTGGCTAATCGACGGTGTGGGAGACGGCATCCCGGAATACATCGCGCAGTTCGGGGCGTGGTTCCGCCGGGTACAAACCGGGCGCATCCAACAATATCTACTGCTGGTGGCGATTGCCGCGCTGCTGATCGTACTGGTCTTCGCGGTATCGTCGGGTCTGCTGGTGCAGGCCGCTGGCGGTTAAGGATGGAATACTATGCAGATTTTGGGTATTGATGTTCTAACGTTTCTGGTGATTGCCCCGGCTTTGTCGGCGGTTATCCTGCTGCTGCTGCCCAACAATAAAGCGCTTGTGCGCTGGGCGGCGCTGGGGCTGGCAACCATTATCGGCGGTATTTGTATCGCGGTGTTCTTCGCCTACAACCGGGGCGAATCCGGCTACCAGATGGTGGTAGATGTACCCTGGTTCACGCTGCTAGGCGCATCGTGGCATGTAGGCATTGACGGTATCAGCGCGGCAATGGTGCTGCTGACGGGCATTCTAACCCCGCTGGCGGTGCTGATTAGCTGGGAAATTGATGACCGCGTGAATATGCACATGGCGCTGCTGCTGCTCTTTGAAACCGGGCTGATCGGCGTTTTCGTAGCGATGGACTTGATGATTTTCTTCCTGTTCTACGAACTCAGCCTTGTGCCGATGTACTTTATCATCAACCAGTGGGGCGGGCCGAACCGCAAGTATGCTTCGACCAAGTTCTTCATCTATTCGATGGGTGGTTCGCTGGGTATGCTGCTGGCAACGCAGCTTATCGGCTGGTCAATGTCGGCTGTAGTCGGACACCCTTCCTTTGACATGCAGACGATCATCGCCAATTGGCCGAATTACACGGGCGATGGTGGGGTTTTCCTGGGCGTGGGCATTGAGACAGTGAAGGCGTTGGCTTTCCTCGGTTTCTTTGTCGCTTTTTGCATCAAAGTTCCGGTGTGGCCGTTCCATACGTGGCTGCCGGATGCACACAGCGAAGCACCAACAGCGGGTTCAATGCTGCTGGCAGGTGTGATGCTTAAGTTGGGGGCATATGGCTTCCTGCGGTTGGTTATCCCGTTCTTCCCGGATGTGTGGATTGCCGATATCAATATTCTGGGTGTCATCCAGACCAACTGGGCGCAGATTTTTGCCTTCCTCGCCATGCTCAGCATTGTGCTGGGCGCATTCGCAGCCTACGGTCAGAACGACATCAAGCGTTTGGTGGCTTACAGTTCGGTCAATCACATGGGCTTTGTAGCGTTGGGATTGGCGGTTGCGGCGCTGGCTTATGCACAGAATTGGACGGACGCCAGCACGGAACACATGCAAAGCGCGATCATCGCGGCCAACGGTGCGGTGCTACAAATGTTTAATCACGGCCTGAGTTCAGCGGGTATGTTCTTGCTGGCCGGGGCGATTTATCACAAGACGCACACCCGCGATATGACACAGTACGGCGGGTTCTGGGTGAAAGCGCCAATTTATGGGGCGATTTTCATCTTCACCAGCATGGCAAGTCTCGGCCTGCCGGGTTTGAACGGCTTCGTCGGCGAGTTTCTGGTGGTGCGCGG
Organism: Anaerolineae bacterium; assembly: GCA_019912965.1. Classification (GTDB taxonomy): domain Bacteria; phylum Chloroflexota; class Anaerolineae; order Aggregatilineales; family Phototrophicaceae; genus CFX2. Next base: position 51,285 of record JAIOHM010000165.1, on the reverse strand, counting down.
TTCGTGGCCGGTCTTCACCGGGCTGACGATTGTGGCGATGATTGGTTTGCTGTTCACAGGGGCTTACATCCTGAAGGGTATTCGGGCGGTGCTGCATGGGCCGTTCAATATGCACTGGAAGGATTACAACCTGGAGATTGAACTGCGCGAAGTGGTGGCAATTGCGCCGCTGCTGGTGCTGATGCTGGTTACGGGGGTTGTCCCGAACTGGATTTTGCCCGTCATTAACGACTCGGTGATGCGGCTATTGGGTGGCTAAGGAAGTACTAGGTGCTAAGTGCTAGGTGCCAGGAAATAGGGCGCTGCACGGCGGTACTTGGTAAAGGGAAAAAAGTATGGATGGAACCTTTCAGTTTCCGATTTTGAGCGTGATTGTTTTCACGCCGATTGTGGCAGCCGTCATTATGTTGTTGATGGACGGCAAGCAGCGTGATTTGATCCGAGGTGTGGCGATCACGGCGGCGGGCATCATGCTGGTGCTTTCGGCAGTGGTGTTCTTTGGCTACAACGATCAGGTAGCGAACGGCCCGCTGAAAGCTGATCTGGATGCGCTGGAAACCAGCGATGGACAGTTTAAAGCGACCGAGATGTTCGAGCGCGGGTTGGCCTTTGAAGAAAAGGTCACCTGGGTGAGTTCGCTGGGCATTAACTATCATCTGGCCGTGGATGGTCTGAACGCGCCAATGGTGCTGCTGACGGGCATGGTCACGGTGGCAGGTGTGCTGATCTCGTGGCGCATTGACGACCGCACCCGCGAATTCATGGCGTTTTTCATGCTGCTGGTGGCCGGGGTTTACGGCGTATTTGTTGCCATCGACATGTTCGTGTTGTTCTTCTTCTACGAACTGGCGATCTTCCCTATGTACCTTTTGATCGCAACATGGGGATGGGTGAAGCTGCGCGAATATGCGGCGATGAAACTGACGCTTTACATTCTGATCGGCTCGGTTATCGCGCTGGTCGGTGTGATCGCCATGTATTTTGTGGCGGGTAATTACTTCACCGAAAATCCGCAATTTCTGCCAACGGGTGAGCAGGCTTACAACTTCAGCATGATCCATTTTATGCGGGCGGCGGAAGCGGGCGCATTCAATGTAGCAGGGTACGCGGGCATTGAAACGCTGACCTTCGCCAAGCTGTGGTTCCCATTCATCTTTATCGGCTTCGCTATTCTGGCGGGTGTGTTCCCGTTCCACAACTGGTCACCGGATGGACATGTGGCTGCGCCAACCGCAGTTTCGATGATCCATGCGGGTGTGCTGATGAAGCTGGGGGCGTATGCGGCGCTGCGCGCGGGTGTCCAACTGCTGCCAGAAGGGGCGCAGGTACATCTGCCCTGGATTGTGTTCCTGACGCTGGTCAATGTAGTTTACGGGGCGTTCATCGCCTTCCGTCAACGCGACTTCAAGTATGTTATCGGCTTCTCGTCGGTCAGCCATATGGGTCTGGTCAGCATGGGTTTTGCTTCCATGAACCTGATCGGGATGACGGGCGCGGGCTTGCAGATGTTCAGTCACGGCGCGATGACGGCGCTGTTCTTCGGTTGTGTCGGTATGGTTTATGACCGGGCACATACCCGTGATATTCCAAGTCTAGGCGGTTTCGCCAAGAAAATGCCGTGGGTGGCGGTTGCCTTTGTGGTCGGCGGTTTGACCAGCATGGGTATGCCGGGTTTAAGCGGATTCATCGCCGAGTTCCCGATCTTTACGGGTATGTGGAACGCTTCGGAAAATATTTCGCTGCAAATTGGCAGCTTTACGCTCACCAACTACTATTCGATCATCGTTATTCTGTCGGCGCTGGCGATTGTGATTACTGCGGCTTATGTGCTGCGCGTCACGGGGCAGGTGTTCTTTGGGGAATTTGATGCGGAGAAATACCCGGAGGTAGGTGACATTGCGATCACCGACCGCATCATCCTGTTCCTGCTGGGGACGCCGCTGCTCATTCTGGGTCTTTACCCGGCCATCATGGCACCGATGATTGAAATGGGTGTGCGGCCTGTTCTGGCTATTCTGGGAGGGGGAGCCTAACTTATGGGCGCTACCGAATTTTCATTAGGGCCAAGTTTACTGGCTATCCTGCCGGAGATCGGTCTGGCAACGCTGGCATTCATCATTCTGGTGCTTGATTTACGCTGGTCGGACAGCCGCCGCCGGAATATCGCCATTGTGTCCGGGGTGGGGTTGGGTCTGCTGGCGCTGCTGCCACTGATCTTTTCACCGGAGCATATCAAAGACCTGCAACTGGCGTTGACACCGGGCGCAGACGCGGCAGCCCTGCAATCCATGTCGATGTGGGGCGGGATGATCCGCTACGACTCGCTGACTCAAATCTTCAAGGTGCTGGTGCTGGCAGCGGCGGGGATTACCTGCCTGATGTCGATTGATGTGAAGGGCATCGGGCGCAAAGGTGAATATTATCTGGTGCTGGTGGTTTCGGCGATGGGCATGACGCTCATGGCCGGGGCTTCCGACCTGATTATGGTGTTTCTGGCGCTGGAAACCACCTCAATTCCGCTGTATATCCTCGCAGGTTTCCGACGCGGCGATAATAAATCCATCGAATCTGGCATGAAGTACTTCCTGTTTGGTTCGTTCGCTTCGGCGATTATGCTGTACGGGTTGAGCCTGCTGTACGGGTTCACGGGGCAGACCAGCCTGTACGAGATTTCGCAGTATCTCACCAGTGTCGTGTTCGCCAATAACCCGATGCCGGTGCTGGGTGCGATGGTGTTGGTGATCGTTGGCTTCGGGTTCAAGATCAGTGCGGTGCCGTTCCACTTCTGGACGCCGGATGTGTACGAAGGTGCGCCGACTCCGGTGACAGCTTTCCTGAGCGTTGCCAGTAAAGCAGCCAGTTTTGCGCTGATGGTGCGCTTCCTCGTGGCGGTTTTCCCAGCTTCGCTGGTGATCGGCACGCAGGAAATCCAGAATTTCTGGGTACAACTGCTGGCGGTGGCTTCGGTCATTTCCATGACCCTCGGCAACGTGGTGGCGCTTTCACAACGCAACATCAAGCGTCTGCTGGCATATTCGTCTATCGCACAGGCAGGTTATACGCTGATCGGTGTGGCGGCTATCCAGTCCACCTCGGAATTGGGTTCGGCTCAGGCAGTGGCTTCGGTCAGCTTCTACATGTTCATGTATATGTTCACGAACCTGCTGGCCTTCACAGTGATTGTGCTGTTCAGTGAAGCGACGGGCAGTGAAACAATTGCTGATCTGGCGGGGTTGAGCCGCCGTAACCCAACACTGGGCCTGATGATGACATTCGCGCTACTGTCACTTGCAGGTATCCCGCCGACAGCCGGGTTCTTCGGCAAATTCTTCCTGTTTAGCGCGGCTGTGCAATCCGGTTTGACATGGCTGGCGATTGTCGGCGTGCTGAACGCGATTGTAGCGCTGTACTACTATCTGGTGGTCATCAAGGTGATGTATGTTGACCGCAGCGAGGATGAGGATAAACCGATCCCGGTATCGCGGCCTTACGTGTGGGTGATGGGCATTACGTTGATCGCGGTCATCCTGATTGGTACGATTGGCGTTGAGCCGATTTTTGAATGGGCCGTTCGCAGCGCAGCATCGCTGTTTGCATAAGATTGTTAGAGAGGCGTCCCACGAGGCGCCTCTCTGTTTGATTTATTACAAGGATGCTCGCCAAATTAAACAAAATTTCTGTATAAATTTGGTTGGCAATCGCCATTTGTTTGTGATAGAATTCGCTAACTTTTGCAATGATGCCTGAAAACAAACCGCCTTCACGCTTACGCAATCTGTCGATTGCGGCTATTGCCGCGCAAGCAGGATGCCTGATTATCGTGATGGTGCTGGCCGCACTCTTTGCGGGGTTGTGGCTGGACGCGCAGTTTGGCCGTCGCGGGCCGTTCACCATCTGTCTGGTGGTGCTCAGTGTCCCGATAACATTGTACGTTGTAATGCGAATTGTGTTGAGGCTGATTGCTGCAATTCAGCCCACACCAAAAGACGAAGAGCAAGACTCATTCTAGGCAGGAGGTTAATCTTTGAGACATCAGATTGCTTCGCATAGCAGAGGAGCGCCACAATGACGAAGAACCAAAGAGGTTTAGTCATCTTCGGCATCGTGCTGGTTTTCGCGGTTGTGGTTTGCGGTTGGCTGCCTTTCAGCTTTCTGCCCAGCAACGGTGCAGCAGCAGCTATCCCGGTCATTCAGGTGCCCGGTGAAGTGCTTATTCACCACTGGAAACCGCTCGGCATTGATCTGGGGCCGAAGTTCGACCTGATTAATACCATGACATCGCTGTTCCTTGTGGACATTCTGGTGGTGGGGCTGGCGCTTCTGGCGTGGCGCGCTTCCAAAGGATGGACAAAGGAAGTGCCGGGTCGGCTTCAGGGTTTCCTGGAAGCGATTGGTGGATTCCTGTACGGGTTCGTCCGCAATTTGGCTGGCCCGAAGAATTCCAAAGCGATTTTCCCGCTGGTCGCCACTATTTTCCTGTTCCTGTTGTTCGCCAACTGGATGAGCGTTGTCCCCGGCATCGAAAGCGTTGGCAAGTTCCACTGCGCGCATCCGGGCAACGGTTATCAGGCAACGAAAATCAACGATAATTTCCTCGGTACACAGGTTTATCAATTATTCAACGATCAACCGTTGAACAGTGGTGACCCGGTGACATTGGAAGATGAACACCACTGCGATGCGGCCACTGCCAACCTGAACACGGGCGCAGCCGCAGCAGCCGAAGGCGATCATGCCACTGAAGGCAGTGATCCGCTGAAGGACTATCGCTTCCACATTACGCCGTTCTTCCGTCCGGCGGCCACCGATCTGAACCTGACGATTGCGCTGGCGTTGATTTCGTTCTTCTTCATTCAGTTCTACGGTTTCAAGGAACTGGGGTTGGGCTATCTTCAGAAGTTCATCCCAATTGGTTCACTGGGCAACCTGAGCAAGAAACCGCTGGGTGCTATCGACATGATCGTCGGGCCGCTGGAACTGATCTCTGAACTTTCAAAAATCATCAGCTTGAGCTTCCGTCTTTTCGGTAATATCTTCGCTGGTGGTATTTTGATCGCGGTAATGCTGTTCCTCGTGGGAACGGGTTTGCCGATCATTTTCTACGCACTGGAACTGATCGTCGGTCTGGCGCAGGCGGGCGTGTTCGCGGTGTTGACGCTGGTGTTTACGTCACAGGCGATGCAAGGCCATCATGGTGACGAGGAACACGAAGAACATGCAGTGGAACACCACTAAATTCCGGGGCACCGTCCCAAGTTATCTGTTAATTTGAATTCAAGGGCGAACGCGCCCCACAATATGGAGGAAAACACATGGGTGAAGGCGAACTGACTACATTGGGTAAGGCGATTGGCGCAGGGCTGGCGATGGTCGGCGCGCTCGGCCCCGGTATCGGCATTGGTTTGCTGGTGCAGGGTGCTCTGCAAGCGATTGGTCGTAACCCGGACGCATCTGGCAACATTCAGACGAACATGATTCTTGGTATCGTGTTCGCCGAAGCCGTCGCCATTTACTGCTTGGTGGTCGCACTCATTATCCTGTTCGTGCTGCAATAAGCCCGTATAGGAGCGATGACATGCACAAGACGTTTACTTTGAAGAGATTACTCCTCCTGGCTGTAATGGTCTGGATTGTGGCTATCGCCACAGTTGCTTATGCTCAAGAGGGCGAAGCAACGGCAGAACCAACGGCTGATGCAGCGCATTCGGAAGCGGCTCCGGCTGCTGAAGGTGAAGCGGCTGTTGAAGGCGAGGCTGCTGCCGAGGGTGAAAGTGGCGGCGGTATCGAAGCGCTCGGTTTGAATGCCGGGTATTTGCTGGCACAGATTGTCAACTTCGGCATCATTTTCCTCGCGCTGCGTGCCTTGCTGTGGAATCCGATTGCCAATATGCTGGATGCCCGCACTGCCAAAATCGAGAAGGGCTTGGAAGATGCTGCGGTAGCCGCGAACGCGCGCCGTAATGCGGAAGCCGAAGCCGAGAAGGTACTGGCTGCTGCCCGCGTTGATGTCTCCAAGGGCATTGAAGAAGGCCGTGCGCGTGGCGAAGAAGTCGCCAAGCAGATCGAGGCCGAAGCCCGTGCTGCTGCTGAGAAAATCCGTGCCGAAGCCCGTGCCGCCGCTGCGGCTGAACGTGACCAACTGTTGGCTGGTTTGCGTGGTCAAGTTGCCTCGATTTCAATGGCGGCTGCGGAGAAGTTGATTGGCAAGGGTCTGGATGCCAAGAAACAGCAGGCACTGGTTGATGAATTCTTCACCAATGTTCCGGCAGATGCCAAGAAGCTGAGTGGCAGCGTAGAAGTTGTCAGCGCGATGCCCTTGAGCGAAGCCGAACAGGCGAAAGCCAAGAAGGAAATCGGCGCCGACGAGGTTACATTCTCGGTTGATCCGAGCATTCTGGGCGGTTTGATTGTTCGCGCGGGCGACCGCGTGGTGGATGGCAGCGTCCGCAGTGGTCTGACTGACCTTGCTGGCCGCCTGAACTAAAGTTAGACAGTTTAACCACAGAGGACATGGAGGACACGGGGAGCAATCTCGGTGTGGTCGGTGTCTCTGTGGTTTTTATTTTCTGGCTGCATAAATCACTGCTAAACCCAATCATCACCCTTTTTAAACTATACCTGTTCTTACCTGTTTATCAGGTACTTGCTGTTAAATTTTAGACTTTTCACGTTATGCTTTAAACTACTGGCTTCATTGCTGTACGCAAGAGCGATTTATCCCTTATGCCGAAAAAGTTATCTGAACTGATTGCTCATTTGCCGGATGTGGTGCGGGTAACGGGTGATGTAGAGATTACTGCTCCGGTGGTCGAGGCTGATGCCGATTTGCAACCGGGTGGGGTATTTGTGGCGCGTCCGGGTCGCTCAAGCGATGGGCATGATTTTATCCCGCGCGCGATTGAAAAGGGCGCGGCTGCGATTGTGGGCGAACGCGACATCGGCGATTTATCCATCCCCTATGTACAGGTGAAAAATTCGCAGGAAGCCACCGGATTTCTGGCGGCGGCCTATCATGATTTCCCGTCGCGCAAACTGGTGCTGATTGGCGTGACCGGGACGGATGGCAAGACCACCACCAGCACCCTGATTCACAGCATTTTGCAAGTCGCTACTGAGGGCAAAGCCGGACTCATTAGCACGGTAAACGCGGTTTTGGGTGATACCGTTGCGGACACGGGTCTGCATGTGACAACACCGGGTGCGCCGCAGGTGCAGGAATTATTGGCGCGGATGGTGGCGAATGGTCTAACGCACTGCATTCTGGAGATGACCAGTCATGGCTTGGCACAGGGGCGTTTGAACGGCGTTGATATTGATGTTGCCGTAATGACTAATGTGACCCATGAGCATCTGGATTATCACGGCTTGTTTGAAGCCTATCGCGCGGCAAAAGGGCGGATGTTCGAGATGCTAAAGTATTCTGCCCCCAAGCCCAATCAGCCGAAAATATCCATCATTAACAATGACGATCCCAATGCTGATTTCTTCGCGGCTTTTCCAGCGGATAAAGTGATACGGTACGCTTATCATCGGCAGAAAGATGCTGATCTAAAAATAGCCAAGATTATGCATGATGCGAGTTGGTCAATCGTATTTACACAGACTTATACAGGCGATGCGTTATTTGGTACGCAGCTTGTCGGCGAATTTAATATGATGAATGCTTTAGCTGCCGCCGCTACCTGTTTAAGTTTGGGCGTTGATTTACAAAGTGTAAGCGCAGGAATTGCAGCGGTCAAAGCAGTTCCCGGACGGATGGAACGTATTGACGAGGGGCAGAACTTCACGGCGATTGTGGATTTCGCCCATACGCCGAATGCGCTGGAAAATGCCCTCAAGGCGGCGAAGTCTATGCTGCCCGAAGGCAAACGCTTGATCGCCGTGTTTGGCAGTGCGGGGCTGCGTGATCGGGAAAAACGCCGGATGATGGCGGAAGTCTCGGCACGAACAGCAGATTTTACGGTGCTGACGGCGGAAGACCCGCGCACCGAATCGCTGGATATGATTCTGGAGGCAATGGTGCAGGGATGCATTTCGCAGGGTGGGGTGGAAGGCAAAACCTTTATCCGTGTGCCAGACCGGGGCGAGGCATTGTTTCGTGCCTGCCAGATGGCCGAGGCAGGTGATATTGTTATCGCGTGTGGCAAAGGCCATGAACAGAGTATGTGCTTCGGGACGATTGAATATCCGTGGGATGACCGCGACGGATTGCGGGCAGCTTTGCGCGGTGTACCACTTAGAACACTGCCGACTTCAGAAGGATTAAAATAATGACAACCTCGAATGATTTATGGTCGGATGAGTTGGATGCATTGGTCGCCGCGCCGGAATATCACGAACTACTGCTGGAAAATGATCGGGTTCGGGTCGTTCGGACGCGGATTCCGCCGGGATACCGTACCCCCGTGCATACCCATCGCTGGCCGGGTGCCCTGCATATCGTCAGTTGGAGTCACTACGTTCGCCGCGACGATAAAGATATTATTCTGGTGGACTCGCGCACGGTGGACGCCTTTAAAAATCCGGCTGAATTTACATGGTCAGCCGCTTTGCCGCCGCACTCTCTGGAAAATGTTGGCGATACCGAACTGCATGTTATTAGCGTTGAGGTAAAAGATTAGCCGAGAACTGCCCCGGTGAATTTGGACGATAAGGCATTTGTGGTAAAATGCCCTCCTATGGAGCGAGCATGACCGACTTGGGAATTGTGATCGTCAACTGGAATACGCGGGACTATCTGCGCCGCTGTTTGCAAACAGTGATGGCGAGTCAAGGTGATTTTGCGTTTAAAGTAGTGGTAGTAGATAACGCCTCCACCGATGGCAGTGCCGATATGGTACGGGCCGAATTTCCTTCTGTGCAGGTGATCGACAGCCAGATCAACGGCGGTTTTTCATACGGCAACAACCTCGGTTTGCGGGCGTTGGGTTTTCGCGGTGTAGGTGACATAGATGAAAATGCGTCGCGTTATGCACTGCTGCTGAACCCGGATACCGAAGTTCCCCCCGAATCGCTTTATAACATGACTCAGTATATGGACGCGCACCCTGATGTGGGTGTGGCCGGGCCGAAACTGCTTCTCGAAGATGGCAGCCTCGACCTCGCCTGCCGTCGCAGTTTCCCCACGCCAACCGTCTCGTTTTACCGTTTTTCTGGCCTATCTAAATTATTCCCGCGACATCCCCAATTCGGGCGCTACAATATGACCTTCGTTGACCCCGATACGGAGATTGAGGTTGATTCGGTGGTGGGCGCGTACATGCAAGTACGGCGCGAGGCGATCCGCGATGCGGGCTTGCTGGACGAGACGTTCTTTATGTATGGAGAGGATCTCGATTGGGCATTCAGAATCAAAAAGGCGGGCTGGAAGGTGTTTTACCACCCAAAGGTCACCGTGCGACACATCAAACGGGCGGCCAGCCGGCGGAGCCAGAAAGCACAGTTCGAGTTTCAGCGGGCGATGCTGATCTTCTACCGGAAGCATTATCAGCAAACGACTCCCCGGTGGATAAACGCGCTGGTGATGGTCGGCCTGCTGTTGAAGGGCGGACGGGGCTTGTGGCAGGAGATGCGGCAACCGAGTACGTAAGCGCTCCTCATTCCCGTGGTGTGCAGTCGCTGTTGAGTTTGATGCTTCTGACGCTGGATGTGCTGGCATTAGTAACAGCATTTGTGCTGGCCTATATTGCCCGTGCAAGCGTGCCGCTGTTCAACCTCCCCAATGTGCAGCCGGAATTTGTTCTCTATCTACCGACGCTGATTCTTCAGGCGATGGTGGTTATCGCGATGTTTTATTTCTCGCGTATGTACCACCTGCCGCGTGCTGTCAGCCGGATTGACCATGCCCGCAAGGTCATCGGCATTGTGACGGTGGCGTCACTGCTGGTATTTGGTATGCAGGGAATCCTGTTCAGCGGCACGATTTTTGATCTGGATTATCCCCGTAGTCTCCTGTTTTATGTGTGGATGTTCAGCATGGCGCTGGTCATTCTGGGACGTGAATTGCACCAGTCCATCAAGCAGCGGTTACGGCGGCGGGGCATCGGACAGGATAATTTGCTGATCGTTGGCACGGGGAAAGTCGCCCGTGATATTGCCCGTAAGATTGCCGCGAATCCCGCGCTGGGTTATAACGCGGTGGGTTCGGTCGTCAGCCCCAAGACCAAAGCGCGTGGCACACTCAACGGCATTCCGGTCATCGGCACGTATCAGGATTTGCCGACTTTGATTGATCGCTGCGCGGTTGATCAGGTGATTATTGCACTGCCAGATGTGCAGCGGGCGGAAGTGGTTGATCTGGTTACACTGTGCCAGCGTGGACGAGTAGACATCAAAATTTACCCGGATATGTTTGCTTACATGGCGGGTGACCTGAGCGTCGATGATCTGGGTGGAACGCCGCTGATTACCGTGCGTGACATCGCTTTGCGTGGCTGGCGCTTGAGCCTGAAGCGTGGTTTGGACATGCTGGGTTCGTTCTTTGGGTTGGTGGTGCTGTCCCCATTTATGCTGCTCACGGCACTGCTGATTCGGATCGAATCATCCGGGCCAATTTTCTACACACAGGAGCGGATGGGTTTGGATGGCAGACCATTCCACATGGTCAAGTTCCGCACGATGCGTACAGATGCCGAAGCCAGCGGCCCCGGCTGGACGGTGAAAGATGATCCGCGTGTGACCCGTTTGGGGCGATTTATGCGGAAGACCAATTGGGACGAAATTCCGCAGCTTATCAATGTGCTGGTCGGGGAGATGAGTCTGGTAGGGCCGCGCCCGGAACGTCCAGTGTATGTGCTGGAATTCCGCGAACACATTCCGCGTTATATGGAACGCCACCGCGAAAAAGCGGGCATGACCGGATGGGCACAGGTCAACGGTTTACGCGGCGATACCTCAATTGCCGAACGCACCCAATACGATTTGTGGTATGTGGAAAACTGGTCACTGTGGCTGGATATTAAAATCATCATCCGCACGATTTGGAATACTGTCCGGCGGCGGGATAAGAATGCCTATTGAGTTAAAAATGCAAAGTTAAAAGTGCAATACAATACTTTTATCTTTTAACTTTAGATTTTTAACTGGCGCAGCTATGGACTTAAAAACGCTCGAAGCGGCGATGCACACCTTTGTGGAAAGCAAAGGCTGGTACAAGCCGGATTCTCCTCATCCGCAAAACCCCAAAAATTTAGCCATTTCATTGGTGCTGGAAGCCAGCGAAGTCTTGGAACATTTCCAATGGGGCGACTCAACCGCCGATAAAACTGAACTTGCTTCCGAACTGGCCGATGTGCTGTTGTATCTGCTGCAAATCGCCAGCCTGCATGAGATTGATCTCGGTCAAGCGGTGATGGATAAGCTCAAAATCAATGACGGGCGGGAATGGGAGTGATGTCTGCTTACCTCATAGACTGGAACATTTCGCCAGCCGTTTGGAAGCGATCATCCGGCGGCTTGGAGAGTGCTTTCAGAACGGCTTTGGCGACCGGGCGCGGCACATCCGGGTTTACATCGCGCGGGTTTGATGGCGGTTGCTGGATATGGGCGAACAACACCTGCGCGGCGCTGCCTTTGAATGGCAGTTCCCCAGTGAACATCTGGTACGTCATCACACCCAGCGCATAAATATCGGCGCGATGATCGACTGTTTTGGCGGCCATAATCTGCTCAGGAGCCATGTAGTCAATTGTGCCGATGGGGTCTGTACCGGTGATAGCAGTACGTCCATCACCCATTTTGGCGATGCCGAAATCCATCAGCACTGCCCGCAGCGTTTCACCATCCCCCGCATGAGATAACATTACATTGGATGGCTTAATGTCTCGGTGTACAAGCCCTTTTTGATGGGCATAATCCAACGCCGCTGCCAAATCCTTGAGGATGATTTGGGCAGTATCAGCGGGCAGCGCGCCTTGCTGCTGTTTCAGATAATCGCCCAAATCAATCCCCGGAATTTCTTCCATGACTACATAAGCAATTCCGTCTTCGCTTTGCCCGGACTCGAAAATTTTGACAATGTTGGGATGATCGAGCGTTGTTAATGCGCGGGCTTCACGCTCAAACCGCTGGCGGAATTCGGCTTTCTGTGCCAGTTCTGGTGGCAAAATTTTGACGGCGGCAGTGTGCCCGTCTTTGATGCCTTGATAAATTTCGCCCATCCCGCCGCGTCCGATGAGGCCAAGCAGTTGATAACCGCCAAGGATTTTGCCAGTGTGCGCGCCGGGAGTTTTGATTTCCGGGATTTTCTGAGCGGCATAAAGCTGGTTGAGGTCGAAGTTCAGGCGATAGATGCGGCGGTCGATAAAATTTCGCGCGGCACGGCGGGCAGGTTGAAACAGCATTCCCGCGCCGACGGCTGAAATGGCAAAAGCTGCTCCGCTGTTGGTCGCCCCGATAATCAGTTGAAGAACATAAGCCCCAGCTACGAAAACCAGCGCCAGCAGCAGCGTAACCAAACCCAATGTCAGTGACCGATTCAAAATCAGGTCAACATCCCAAATACGATAGCGCAGCACGGAGAATCCGATGGCAATCGCGGCGACGATTCCTGTGCCATAAACAATCGTCGGGCTGATGACCAGTATGTACAATGTGCCATTAGGCGATGCCAGCAGTGCCGGATTGCTCTCAATGAACAAACTGATGAGGGTATCTGTCAACACACCCAAGAGGGTGATGCTAATGCCGATCAGTACCCATTTGGTTTGTTGGCGTTGGGCGGGCGTGGAAACATACCGATAGCGATAGATGCGACAGCCGATAGCCAATAACATCAGCCCTAGCGTCACAAGGAATAGCTGATTGCCCGGTGCTTTGGGCACAAAGGTGATGATGGTCGCGCGTGTCGCTTCCCAAATGATGGAAGGAATCACGATAAACAGCGCCCATCGCGGAACTAATTTCCCATCGGGGAAGGTATAAAAGAAAACATAGACCAGCCCTAACGTGATGGTCAGCATCGGAATGAACGTCCAGCCCCATGCTGGATCAATTGAGGGCAAAACCATCAGCACAAAGCGCAGTGTCGTCCCCAATGTGACCAGTGCCAGCGAACAAACCATCGCCATCCAGTCATTGGATCGTCGCAGGAAAATGAACAGCCCTGTGACCAAATAAATGAGCATCGCGGTCAGATCGAGCAGCGGGATATAGAGCGCACGAAATGCATATGGCAGTCCCAGTGCTGCGTAATTTTGCAGGTCTTCCGGGGTGATTTGGTAGAAGGTGCAGTTTTCGACGCAGATGGTTTGGCGGATGTAGATCAATGTTGCGAAGTTGATGAAATACAGGCCAACAGCCACCGCCGCAATCACAATCCATGCAGCACGTAAAACCCGCACCAATTCAGGTTGTTGAATGCGGGTATGGGTGGCAGTATCCGGGTGGGTTGAGATGGGCGTTGCACTCACGCGCGGTTCCCCCGATGAATCCAATTGCGTCTTTTAAAGTGTAGTCTTAAGGTATCCCGAAATGTATCCGTCTTTCGGCGGATTTATCATGCCTTGCCCGACCTGTTGGCGTGGCATATACTTTTGTCTTTCATCAATGACTTTTGTTTCAGGAGAATATTTCATGCGTATGAGCCAGCTTTTTAGCCAAACGCTCCGCGAAGCGCCGGCTGATACCGATGTTGCCAGTCATCAACTGCTGCTGCGCGCCGGGTTCATCCGCCCGCTGGCTGCCGGAGTTTTCAGCTATCTGCCGCTGGCGAAACGCGCATTGACCAAAGTTGAGAACATCGTGCGCGAAGAAATGGACGCGATTAACGGGCAGGAAATTTCCATGCCCGTTGTGCATCCAGCGGATTTATGGCAGGAAACCGGACGCTGGTACAAGATCGGTTCGGAGCTAACCCGTCTGCAAGATCGTGCTGGACGCGATATGGTGCTGGCAATGACCCATGAAGAAGTGATTGGCGATCTGGTTCGCAAAGAAGTGCGTTCATACCGTCAGCTTCCCTCGTTGGTGTATCAGATTCAGACCAAATGGCGCGACGAACCCCGCCCCCGCGCCGGACTTATCCGCGTCCGCGAATTCACGATGAAGGACAGCTACAGCCTGGATGCCGATTGGGAAGGGCTGGATAAGCAGTATCGCGCGCATTACACCGCTTATTTCCGCATTTACAATCGCTGCGGATTATCCGTACTGGCTGTGAAATCGGATACCGGGATGATGGGTGGTCGCTTAGCACACGAATTTATGTACCGGACTCCAATTGGGGAAGATACGCTGCTGATTTGCGACCAGTGCGGTTATTCAGCCAACCGCGAGGTAGCTCGTTTTGCCAAGTCAGAAAATCCCCACGAGGTCCCACTGCCCATACAAAAGATCGAAACACCCAATACGACCACGATTGAGGCGCTGGCAAAATTCCTGGGCATCCCCGAAGCAAAAACGGCTAAAGCGGTGTTTATGGTAGCGACTGTCAGCGAGGGTGAATCCGATGTTGAAAAGTTTGTGCTGGCAATTGTGCGCGGCGATATGGAAGTGAACGAAATCAAGTTGACCAATGCGATACAGGCGAAGAATTTGCGTCCGGCGGTAGATGCGGAAATCCGTGCGGTAGGGGCGGTCGCGGGTTATGGCTCGGCAATTGGGGTCAAAAATGCATTGGTGGTGATTGATGAAGCCGTTGCCACATCGCCCAATCTGGTAGCTGGGGCGAACGAGGCCGGGTATCACTTCCTGAATGTGACTTATGAGCGCGATTATAAAGCCGATATTGTTGCGGATATTGTAGCGGCGCGGGAAGGCGATGCTTGCCCACAGTGCGGCAAACCCTTGCAGGTAACGCGCGGTGTTGAAGTCGGCAATATTTTCAAATTGGGCACACGCTACAGCGACAGTTTGGGCTGCACCTTTTTGGATAAAGATGGACAGGCTAAACCCGTAATTATGGGCAGCTATGGTATTGGCATTGGGCGTTTGCTGGCGTGTGTGGCAGAAGAACACCGCGACGAACAGGGTCTAAAATGGCCGATTTCCGTTGCGCCCTATCATGTGCATTTGGTGGTACTGCCGGATACAAATGCTGTCGACGCTGCTGATCGGATTTATGATGGCTTGAAGCGCGAGAAGATTGAAGTACTGTTCGATGACCGTGATGAACGGGCGGGTGTGAAGTTCAACGATGCTGATTTAATTGGTTTACCGCTGCGCCTGACCGTCAGCAAAAAATCGCTGGAGCAGGGTGGCGTCGAAATGAAGCGCCGAACTAGTGCCGATAAAACCATCATCCCGCTGGAAGAAGTGATTTACCGCGTACAGGCTGAACTGGACGCGCTGTGGGATGAACTCAATAGCAGCGTGGTTAATGTGGAGTATAAGGAATAGACTCCAGACAATATTGGGCGAGGTGCTTTGTTGCTGAATAACCTCGCCCCCCACATCTTTGAATACCTCAGCTATAATAGCCGGATTGTCTGCAAAAATTTTCACATGCGAGGGTTTGTTTATGGCATCGCAGGCGGTAACGCCCCAGAGCGTCGATTTTTCTGCTTGGTATAACGAGATTGTCTACAAGGCCGACCTGTGCGATCTGTCGCCTGTGCGTGGTTGCCTCATCATCAAGCCCTATGGCTATGAATTGTGGGAAGCCATCAGGAATGGACTTGACCGCCGCTTCAAGGCGACCGGACACCAGAATGCTTATTTCCCGCTGTTCATCCCGGAGAGCTTTTTAAAGCGCGAAGCCGAACATGTAGAAGGCTTCAGCCCGGAGTTAGCAGTGGTCACCATCGCAGGCGGCAAGGAACTGGAAGAACCGCTGATCGTCCGTCCGACTTCCGAGACGATCATCATGGAATCCTTCAAGAACTGGATTCAATCGTATCGTGACCTGCCACTGCTCATCAACCAATGGGCGAATGTAGTGCGTTGGGAACTGCGAACCCGACCTTTCCTGCGAACGACGGAATTTTTGTGGCAGGAAGGACACACTGCCCACGCCACCTTTGACGAGGCCGAAGCCGAAACCCGTCAAATGCTGGATGTTTACGCTGACTTTGCGGTCAACGATGCGGCGATTCCGGTTATCAAGGGTCGTAAAACCGAACGCGAAAAGTTTGCCGGGGCACTGCACACCTACACCATTGAAGCCATGATGCGGGATACGAAGGCGCTGCAATCCGGTACCAGCCATAATCTAGGGCAGAATTTTGCTAAAGCCTTCGACATCAAATTTTTGGATGAGAGCAATCAGCTTCAACACCCGTGGACAACCTCATGGGGCTTGAGTACCCGCATGATCGGCGCGATTGTGATGACACATGGCGATGATAAGGGTTTGCGTTTGCCGCCCAAAGTTGCGCCTTATCAGGTGGTGATTGTGCCTATCTACAAGAACGATGATGAAAAGGGCGCAGTGTTGGAAGCCGTTGCCCGTTTGCAGGCGGAACTTGCTGCCACCAACATTCGTCTGTATGTTGATCGCCGCGAAGGGCTTTCTCCCGGATTCAAATTCAACGATTGGGAGATGCGCGGTGTTCCGGTGCGGTTGGAAATCGGCCCCAAGGATGTACAGAATGGCACAGTGGCGCTGGCACGGCGCGATATTCCCGGCAAAGAAGGAAAACAGTTTGTTTCGCAATCCGGCATTTCTGCGAAGGTAAATGAACTTTTGACAGAAATTCAGGCCAACATGCTCAAGCAGGCCGCCGATTTCCGTGATGCCAATATCCACGATGTGCAGAGCTATGACGATCTGAAAGCCGTTGTCGAAAAAGGCGGCTGGGGGCGCGGTTGGTGGGCGGGTTCAAATGCCGACGAGGGACGAATCAAGGATGAAACCGGCGCAACGGTACGCTGCCTCCCCTTCGATCAACCCGGTGGTGCAGGCAAATGTTTCTTCAGTGGGCAGTCTGCCGATAAAATCGCTTTGTTTGCCAAAGCCTATTAGGCAGCGTTTAAATCATTGATACAGCAGGGGTATTCTCTTGGGTGCTCCTGCTGATTACGGATTTCTAATGCGTATGTGCGATACTCATCACTATGATTTAACGTACATCGTTTATAATGCACATTAAATGTGCGTCATCTGCTTCCTAGAAGAAAGGATTTAATGTGTAGTATAATCTATGGGATTTGTTTGGTTATTTTCGCTGTTGATGCCTTTCAGCGACTTTGTTACACTGGCTCGGTTAAAATAAAAATTTAGTCTTCTTTCACAAAGTTCTTTGGTGATTACGGGCCTTAAAACCGAAAATGTTTAACGCCACGTACCACCGACCGTTAATGGTTCAGGTGGTTTCGTTGTTTAGGAAAGAATATGGCTGCTTACTTGATTGTTGATGTGGACGATTTACTCCACCGATTTAGAAATCGGGGTATTTCGTTGGATTTACAGGAACTGGCGGTAGGGCTGCGTGGGGGCGCGGCACTGGCGGCTGGTCTGATTAGTGCGGATAGCTTAAAAGCGGTAGTGGTTTCCAACTGGGAAGCACACGGCACAATGGGCGCGAATTATCAGCGTATTTTCAAGGCTGCTGGATACGATGTGTTCGATATGCCACGCCGTGATCAACTGGCCGATGCGCTGATTTTGCATTATTTCTCTTTTGACCCGGAGCCAGTTGACGAACTGATTTTGGCAAGTTCCAGTTCGGATTTGATTCCGCTGGTTCGGCGTGTAAAAACCACCCGTAATGCGCGTGTCCGCATGTGGGGTTCGGAAAATGTTTTGCAAGGCACCGAGTTTGCTAATCAGGTGATCTACCAACCACTCGAAACCTTGCTGGGCATCCAGACCAAAAATGTGGCGGTATATATCGATTTTGAGAATATTGCCATCAGCCTGAATGAACAGGGATTTGTGGTCAACCTCGACCATCTGATTGACCGGTTCGTGATGCAGGCAAAAGCGCATGGGCAGGTGGTTAAAATGTGCGCCTATGCACCGTGGGGACAGCGCGGTAGTCTGCCACCGTTGGTAGACACGATGGGGCGAGAGATCGCAGATGATGCGCCTAGCCGCCTGATGCTGGCGAACATTGACCCGGTATTTAACCTCCCCGGCAAGAATAGTGCTGATATGCGGATTGCGCGTGATGTGATCACTGATGCGACCCATTCGGACGCGGCAGATGTGTTCATCATGGCAAGCGGTGACCGGGATTTTAATCAGGTTTTGAACTCCCTGCGGACGCGCAACAAGCAGGTGATTGTTTGGGGTGTACGTGGTAGTACCAGCCGACAGCTTGAAAATAATCCCGGCCTGACGGTTGAGTACATCGAGGATTTTACCAATCTCCAAACGCACCTCTCATTGAGCACTGCGGCTTTCACCGAAGGCGCGGATGCCAGCGCATTCACACCCTCGCAGTGGTCGAGCGTGATTATTCAATTCGACCGTCTGGCGAAGGCGCTGGGTTCGGATATGATGTCTGTCAACCAGTTG
Organism: Anaerolineae bacterium; assembly: GCA_019912965.1. Lineage (GTDB taxonomy): Bacteria > Chloroflexota > Anaerolineae > Aggregatilineales > Phototrophicaceae > CFX2. The sequence continues at coordinate 32,888 of JAIOHM010000165.1, read as the reverse complement.
GTGGAGCAGTTGCAGGAAGTCGGCGCGGTCATCTCGCGTCCACGCGGCGAAGATTTGGTATCGCAGGCCATGTCGCTGGGCATCCTGAAGGCGATTGCCACAAATGGAACGATTACGCTCAATGCTAATCACCCAATTGTGGAAAAGACCCGATTAATTCGCGACCGGGTGATGGTGCGTGTTAGTAACACCTTAGGGGTGCGTGGCTGGGAGTACGTCAATTACGGCTTTTTGCTCAAAGGGTTGGCGATGGATCGCGACCTTGATCGCCCCGGTTGCAATTACAGCGACCAATGGCGATCCGAATGGATCGACTGTCTGGTGCGCGAGGGTATTCTGGTGCGGGAGCTGTTGCCGCATCGTCACAACCCGGATGATCTGGTTCCGGTTATCAAACTGCAACCGGATATGGAACCGCCTACACCTAAACTCCGCACGGCAGATGACGAAGCCGAAGCCCCGAATTGGGCAGGAGTATCGATTGAAGAGCTAGAGCGCGTCAGTCTGGAAACCGCCAGTATGGTGCGGCGGGTGGTCGTCAGCGTGGAACAGTTCACTAGCTTTCGCAATTTTACCTGGTGCCCTTTAGGTAGTCTGCACCGCCGCCTGCGTGTGTTTGATACCGGCATGGCATTTCAGCGGGCAGTTGAATACCTGAAAGAAAATGATTCGGCGGTGGTTTCTGAATACTCCAACCCGCAGAGCGACTTTCTGACTAAAGGTATTTCCCTCAATATGGAAGCCCCTCTGGTGCAGACAGTTCTATCCCTGCGGGATACTTTCGTGCGACTGCTGTTGAGCTTATACGAACGCAACGTGCCCATCTCTGAACAGACGGTGCGCCAGATTGACCCGGATACCGAGTGGAATCTGGATTTCTGGTTCTCGATCATGGAAACGGAAAATGTACTTAATCCGGTTCCGGGGCGGTTGGGGCAGTACAGCCTGTTTCGCACCCATCACACCGTTAATCTGGTGGCCGAGGCGATGAAAACGAAATAGTCTTAAACTTTTAGCAAAATCTTTCAGGGTGAGCCTATGGGGTTCGCCCTTTTGATTTTCCAGCCCCAATTCTTGAGGATTGTCGGGGTTAGGGCGCGTCTGCTATAATCGCATCCATTGTTATTGACCGATGAGCCACCTATCCGGCTTATCTGGTGACACTAATTTAAGGTAGGGACGAATTCCATGCCCATCGAAAAAACGCAAAAAGGCCTGATTATGCAGGACTATGCCCGGCACGAAAAAGATACCGGGTCGCCTGAAGTACAGGTCGCATTGTTGACCACACGTATTATCCAATTGACCGATCACCTGCGTACACACTCACATGATGAGCATTCGCGGCGTGGTCTGCTGAAACTGGTCGGTTCACGGCGGCGTCATCTGAAGTATCTGAGCAAGACCCAGCCTGATGTTTACCGTGAACTGATTGCCAAACTGGGGCTGCGCCGTTAAATCGAACCTGATATGTTATTCCCGGATGTTCCAACTGGAACATCCTTTTTGAACTTGCCCGGCAGCGCAGGAATTGGAACGTGAGGCTAAAAGGGATCTGTTTAGCAGTACGTTCCAGTCCCTGAGTGCCGGGTTTTTACATTGTGGAGGACACAGTGGAAACTCTAACAACCCCAATGGGGACGAATTACCGTTTTACCGCCCGCGTGGGCGACCGGGACATTATTATCGAGACAGGACGTTTGGCCGAGCAGGCTGGCGGTGCTGTGACGGTGACGGATGGGGAGACAGTCGTCTTCGCAACCGCTACCATGAGCAAGAAAGCGCGTGCGGGGATAGACTTTTTCCCGTTGAGCGTAGACTTTGAAGAGAAGATGTATGCTGCTGGACGTATTCCCGGCAGTTTCTTCCGCCGTGAAGGACGACCTTCCGAGCAGGCCATTTTGACCTCGCGGGTCATTGACCGCACCCTTCGCCCTCTGTTCCCAGATGATATGCGTAATGAAGTGCAGATCATCCTGTCGGCTTTCAGCCACGATCAGGAACATCAGGTCGATATGTTGGGGATCATCGCCGCCAGTGCCGCATTGCACATTTCCAATATTCCTTGGAATGGCCCTGTGGCAGGTACGCGCGTTGGACAAATTGATGGGGAATTGGTGGTGAATCCCACCATTTCGCAGATGGCGAACAGCACTCTCGATTTGCGTGTCGCTGGCACAGCAAACGCGATCAACATGGTGGAGTGCGGTGCGGCGGAAGTGGACGAGGAGATGATGCTCAAGGCGCTGAAACTGGCGCACCAGTCCATGCAGCCCGTGATCGCGATTGTCAACGAAATGCAAGCAGCCATTGGCAAGCCCAAGGCGGCCTATGTGGCGGCTGCAAGCAACCAGGCCCTCTCCGCGGAAGTGAGCGAACGCACGCTGGAAAAAGTCCGTAAAATTATCGCTGAAACCACCGATAAGCAGGGACGTAACGAAGCGCTGGACGCAGTGCGTGATGAATTGGTTGGTTTCTTTACCGAGCGCAACGAAGGGTTGACCGACCCCGAAGAACAGATCGAATTGGGTGATGCTACCGATGCATTTTCCGAAGTGATTGCCAAAGAAGTGCGCCGTCGCATTGTGGAAGATGGTGTACGCCCGGATGGTCGCGGCTTGACGGATATTCGTCCGTTGGCAGCAGAAGTCGGCGTCATCCCTCGCGTTCATGGTTCTGGCCTGTTCAAGCGTGGACAGACACAGGTGTTGACAATTGCCACGCTGGGAACACCCGGCGATGCACAGGAAATCGACACGCTCAATCCCGAACCCTCCAAACGCTACATGCATCACTACAACTTCCCGCCCTACAGTACGGGGGAAACCTCACCGCTGCGTGGGCCGAAACGCCGCGAAATTGGGCACGGGGCGCTGGCTGAAGCTGCACTGCGCTGGATTCTCCCGCCGGAAGATGTATTCCCATATACCATCCGATTGGTGAGCGAAGTGCTTAGTTCCAATGGCAGTACCTCGATGGCAAGCGTGTGCGGCAGCACATTGGCGCTCATGCACGCAGGTGTGCCGATTCCGCGTCCTGTGGCCGGAATTGCGATGGGTCTGATTGAGGAAGCGGGTCACATTGCCATTCTGACCGACATTCAGGGTCTGGAAGATCATATTGGCGATATGGATTTCAAGGTGGCCGGGACGGAGAAGGGCATCACTGCGCTTCAGATGGACATCAAAATCACCGGTGTTTCCGATGATATTATGGCACGGGCGTTGGCACAAGCCCGCGAAGCCCGTATGAAAATCCTCAGTGTCATCACCAGTGCTATCGCCCAACCGAACAAGGACTTGAGTGATTTTGCACCGCGTATCACCACCATCAAGATTGATGTGGCGAAGATCGGCGCGATCATCGGCCCCGGTGGCAAGACCATTCGTGGCATTCAGGAACGTACTGGCGCAAAGATTGACATTGAAGAAGATGGCACTGTATTTGTGTCAAGCGTCAATGGCACAGCAGCAGCGGCGGCAGTGGATGAAATTCGCGGCCTGACCGAAGAAGCCGAAATTGGCAAAATTTATACCGGGCGTGTTACCCGCATCGAGCCGTATGGCGCGTTTGTGGAATTCCTGCCGGGTAAAGATGGTCTGGTGCATATTTCGCAGTTGGCCGATTACCGCGTCGAGTCAGTCGAAAGTGAAGTCAGCATGGGTGACGAAATCATGGTGATGGTCACCGACATTGATGACGGCGGTAAAGTGCGCCTGAGCCGTCAGGCCGTCCTCGAAGGCTGGACTGCCGAAGAAGCCCGTTCACGCGACCGTCGTGGCGGCGGTGGCGACCGGGGCGGCAATCGCGGCGGTGGTGATCGTCGTGGCGGCGGTGGCGACCGGGGCGGTGATCGCGGTGGTGATCGCGGCGGACGCCGTTACTAAAAATCGCTAATCACGAAGTGCCCTATGGAAACGTGGGGCACTTTTGATTCAGGCAAAATTCCCTTAAAACAGCAACTTTTGGCGTTAAGAAGTGTATATATATGTGGTGATGGATTTGCTGTTATACTTTAGGATATAGATCAACCGGATGCTGTTGTGAACTCCCTTCCCCCCATTTTAACTTCCCCTGTATGGACGACCCGTACCAAGCGGTTAGTGGCGCTGGCTGTACTGGTTGCTTTGGTGTTTATGGCGCTGCGCCTGAGCGAAGTGCTGCCTATTCTGGCTGTGGCAGTCATTCTTGCCTATTTGCTCACACCGCTGGTGAATTTCATCGAACAGCGCATTTTGGTTTTTGGCCCATTTCGGCGTGGTTCGCATCGTAATCTGGCCGTACTGCTGACCTATGTGATCATCATCACGGTGTTCATCATTGGGATGTTGGTTGTCCTGCCTGCGATTGTTCGTCAGTTGGAGGCTTTTGGGCGTCAACTTCCGGGATTGTTCCGTAATTTGGAACAAAGTCTCGAACACACACTGAATGAACCGTTGACCTTTAACGGCGAACCGATCCTGATTGACGGTGAACCGTTTATCCCGTTGCAACGTTTGCAGGAAGTGACCGGGGTGGAGCACATTACCGATTTGCTCCAACCACAGGACGTGAGTCTGGTTGGCAGTACCCAAACATTCATCGGGTCGCTGACCGGGCCAGCCTTCAACTTTGTGGGTGGGGCGTTGACCGCCATTATTAATGTGATTTTCTTGATGTCGATGATGTTTTTCCTGATGCGAGACGGAACTATTTTCATTGATAAAGCTGTACATATCACACCGCCTTTATACCGGGGAGATTTGCGCCGCTTGCTCTATGAGTTAGGGCAGGTATGGAATGCTTACTTACGTGGGCAGTTGACTCTGGCATTGTTCATGGGAACATCGGCTTTTGTGGCTGCCACCCTGTTGGGCTTGCCCAATCCGCTAATCCTCGGCCTGATTTCCGGTTTGCTGGAGTTTATTCCCAGCATTGGAGCAGGGTTAGCCATCTTCCCTGCGGCACTGCTGGCACTGACCTCGGAATCGGCTACTATTCCATTCTTGACGGGTGTGCCCTTTGCCGTGCTGGTCGTTGTCGTTTGGGCAGTTCTGCAAAATCTGGAAGCGATTATTCTGGTTCCCCGCGTGATGGGCGGCAGCTTGAATCTGCACCCACTGGCGGTCATCGTCGGAATTATCGCTGGCGCAAGTCTGGTTGGGGTGCTGGGAATTATTCTGGCTGCACCGACCGTTGCTAGTCTGCGGGTTTTCGGGCAATATATCTACGGCAAGCTGATGGATCGAGACCCTTTCCCTGGGTCGGTCATCCGTAAGCCAAACCGACCGCCGCGCGGCGCTGTGCTGCGCCAGGAATGGGTTGCCCGCATGGGTGTGCAAGCCCGCGATTGGCTGAACGCCAGAAGGAAAGAAGATCATGTCTGACGAAGTCGAAACCGAAAATTTAGCCGTGACCGAAAATTATGTGGCCTGGGTTTCCCATGAGCCAGATGACGAAACCATTTATCACCTTGAACTTGGCTCGGTGACGGTTCATCTGTTCCCCGAAGAATGGGAAGAGGTGGTCGAACTGGTACGGATAGCAGCAGAGGAAGCCCGGAAGCGTTAAACCAGAACTGAACCATTCTGTGGATTTCTATCAGTTAGTGGCTTAAAATCAGCCATATAAATTGGCATCAGGTAGGGACGCACGATCACGGCGTCCCTACTTTGCAATCTGCACTTTTTGAAGGCGCTCAAAATGATCGACATATCCCGCATATTGATTGAAGCGATGGCGAAACATTTGCCACCTAGCGGGACTGCGCTGCGTCTGCTGGATGTGGATGGGCGCGCGGGCTTGATCTTAAGCGAACTGCGCGGTGATTTGGATATTTTCCTTTCTCCGGGGCGTGCGGATGTATGGCAGATTGCTTCTGAAAGTGCCGATGCGGTAGTGGCGTATGGCTGTAGTCTGGAAACCCGATTGCTGAAATCCGCATTGAATGCGCTGCGTCCCGGTGGACGAATAATCATCCTGAACCCCGATGGGACTGCGGATGAAACACTCGTGCAAACGCTGGAAAGGGCAGGTTATACACGCGTTCTGGTAGAATCTACCAATCCGTCTGGCGTGCTGATGCGTGGCGAGAAACCGCATACCGAGACTCGCACTATTGACCGGATAAAACAGAATGCTGGACGCGACGAAAGTGGCAAGCGCCCTTCGCGTTATGTTTATCTGCTCATTCGCCAGACCCCCAATAAACCCATCTGGGCGCTCACCGCAGACGATAAAATAGAATGGCAGGCGGTGGCGGTGACGGGTGATGATGAAACTGTTGTATTGGCATTCAGCAGTTTGCCCAAAGCGGTTGAATTTATGCAGCCCGCCGTGTTGAGTGGAAGCGTCAAGGATGTGAATAAAGTTGCTAAATTCCGTTGGGAGGTGGTCAAGGATTGGCCGCACGCTTTCTTGCTCAATCCGAGCGATGAAATCGTTGATACCAATACAATTACGCTGCTCCCGGTTGATCCTCATAGTGCTGAAGCACCGGATGAATAGTCCAACCACTCTTTATCACTAATGACCAATGCATATGGGTGGTTCTTGGTAGAATGCACCAATTTATTCGTGCCTATCCTGCTTTAGACTTGTGCGATCTTGACATCAAATTCGCATATCAGGACAAAACCCATGACCTCCTCTCTGCGCGATTTTCTCGAACTGCCCTATGACCAGCTAGAAGAACTGAATCTGGAAGCGAAAGCCAAGCGTCTGAACCGGACGCCTGCCGATGTGCTGCGTGAAGAACGGATGCGTTACCTGACCGATGAAAAACGCATCAAGGCCGTCACGGTCTGCTTCTCCGATCTGGAGGGGCGTTTGCACATGTTGGATTATGACAAAAAATTCCTGCTCAAGTCGGCGGATAACCTGACGTTCGATGGTTCATCAGTGCGTGGCTTCTCGCAGCAGTCCGAGTCTGATCTGCGGCTGGCGATTGATTGGTCGGCCTTTTACTGGGTGCCCGCCGATATTTTCGGAACGGGCAAGGTGATGGTATTTGGCGATGTTCTGGAACGCGATGGCACCCCCTATGTGGCCGATATGCGCTCCATGCTCAAACAATATACCGAGGCGCTCTATCAACAGGATGGCAGCGTTTGCGGCGTCGCCAGCGAAATCGAAGGCTTCCTGTTCAAGGGCCAGAATGCTGAACAGGGTTTTATCGACAGTCGCCAATTTGAGGTTATCTCCACAACCGGTTATTACCACACCCTCCCCGGCGACCCGCTGCGGAGCTTCATCGATACTGCCGCCGAAGTGCAGCGCGCGCTCGGTTTCCAGAACGAAAAAGATCACCCGGAAGTCGCACCTGCCCAGTTCGAAATGAACTATGGCTATACCGAAGCGACCATCGGTGCCGATCAGGTGCTTTTGTACAAGCTCATCTGCCGTCAGGTTGCTCGCCGTCTGGATATGACCGCCAGCTTCCTTCCCAAGCCGATCACCGGTGTGAACGGTAACGGGATGCATACCAATATCTCGGTTTCGCGCGGTGGCACAAACCAATTTTATGATGCCGCTGGCAAAGATGGACTTTCGGCTTTTGGTTGGGACTTTGTACAGCGTATTCTCGCCAGCGCTCAGGACATTTGCCTGGTGTTGAACCCCAGCGTCAATGCTTATCGTCGTCTTGACCCGCACTATGAAGCCCCTAATCAGATCAAGGCTTCGGCTGTTGATCGCGGTTCGATGGTGCGTATCCCGCTGGGTAACGAGAAATCAGCTCGCGTCGAAGTCCGTTCGATCAGCCCGGATGTCAATCCCTATATGCTGATTTACACGCTGCTCAGGACTGGTCTGGAAGGGCCGACTGAGGCTTCCAATAGCGATGTGTTCCTCCCCGATAACATCTACACTGCCATCGAAAACTTCTGCGGCAGTGAATATGCATCTGAGCTTTTGGGGCCAACTGTCCATAGCAAGTATGGCGAGTTAAAGCAGGCTTCGGCTGACCGATGCCCACGCAAACTGGGCACCATCATCAAGCGCTCCGAATTGCAATTCCACCACGAAGTGACCAACCAGTACCTGTGGGGACTGTTCTAGTCACTGCTCAGCAACCGGATTGAACTATAATGGGCGGGTGTCAAAACCCGCCTTTTATATTGGTGGTAGCGGCTGTGACAATTTCCCTGAATGATCTTGTCTTTCTGTCCTCCGCATCGGGTGAGAACCTGCTGGCGCGGTTGGCAGGTGATGATTTGAGCGAAGCCAACACGCTCCGTTTATTGACTGCTTTGCGTAAGGATTACCCGGCGGAACAGGCACGCGCGGCGCTGGAAATGGCGCGCTTACGACTCAAAGCGGTTGAAAAATTTGGTGAGGATGCCCAAAAAATGTTCTTCACCCGTGATGCGCTGGAGCAGGCCAGCGATCCGTTAGTGCGATCCTATCGGGCAAAACACCTGTCTGCTGTTCCTGAATTGGTTGCAGATGAAAAAAAACTACGTATCATTGATGCCTGCTGTGGAATCGGCGCAGATGCTTTGGCATTCGCCCGGACGGGTGCGGATGTGCTTGGACTCGATATTGACCCGGTGCGAGTCGAAATTGCGCGGCACAATGCGGCGGCATTAGGCATCAATGCGCGCTTTGAAACAGCCGATGTGCGGGATGGTTTACCAGAAGCCGATATTGTGTTTTTCGATCCGGCACGGCGCGATGATACAGGCAAACGTATCTATAACGTTGAGCACTACCAACCGCCGCTTTCCGTCATTCATAATTGGACTCATCCGCTAGTGGTGGTCAAACTCTCGCCGGGGATTGACCGAACACAGGTTGAAAGTTATGGCGGATGCATCGAATTTATTTCTGTGAATGGTGATCTGAAAGAATCGGTGCTGTGGCGCGGCACAGGCTTTACCGGATTAAAAGCCACCCTCTTGAGCGTCAATGATACACAACATTGGATACAGCCTAATTCTCTCCAACCGCAAGACGCTGATCTGAAAATTCGCTCACCGCATGGCTGGTTGATCGAACCGGATTCGGCCTTGATGCGGGCAGGGTTGGTGCAGGAAGTGGCAGCAGCATTTCATGGTCATATGCTGGATGAAACCATCGCCTATTTCACAACCGAATCGCGTCCGAAATCGCCCTGGCTGCGGGCATGGCATATTCTGGACTGGATGCCGTTCAATGTGAAAAAACTGCGGGCATATTTGCGCGAACTGCATGTAGGCAATGTGACCGTGAAGAAACGTGGTTCACCAATCACACCAGAGGAACTTATTCCCCAACTGAAACTCGAAGGGAGCGAATCGCGCACGCTGGTGTTGACGCGCTACCGGGGCAACCCGATTGTGCTGATTTGTGCGAACTTAACCGCCGAAGACGCCGGGTGATGCGGATACGAAGGTCTGCTTGAAAACCGATGTAACCTAACTACAACAGGGACAGGTATAACTGCGAAGTTGGGTGTAGTGCTTGGGTTTTTTACGATCCACCAAGAAGGCTTTCTGGTTACGGTAGAGCGTGATGACCTGGCTGCGGCAATCACTACACAACAGTATAGAGACGTTGCCCGCCAGCCGACGGTAAGGATGATTGCCCGGCAGTTGATGCGGGATGTCTTTGTCCCGAAGCTGGCAGAAAATGCAGCCCGCATTATATTCACGGTGACCATATTGAGCGACGAAGACGACCTCATCGTAAGAAAGATTCCACTGCTGAGCACGATACAGGGCGTGATGGCTCAGGAAGATCTCCAAGTTTCGGCTTCACCTTTACTGATCGTTCACCCGGCATATTCGGTTGTTAAGCTGCCTTTAACTGTATTATATGCATAATAGCCTTTTTAGTCCGTAAATTTTTCCCCAATTTGTGGGGGCTGAATCCGTTCATACCGCCTGCCTCGTCACTATTGGTACAATAGACGAAATTTTGCAGAAGGAGTTTTTACGGATGATCCCTGAATTTCGACCCGAAGCATTTACCGACTTCAGCCGACCGGAAAACGTAGCGGCGTTTAACGCGGCGCTGGCAAAGGCGAAGTCTGAAATTGGTCGTACTTATCCGCTGGTGATTGATGGCGAAGCGCGTGAACTGCGCGATAATTTCCCGTCGATTAACCCTTCGCGTCCGGCGGAGGTGGTGGGTTATTTCCCCAACGGTTCGGCGGCGGATGCTGATCAGGCCATTGAAGCCGCTTCCAGAGCTTTCAAGACATGGCAGTATATCCCGGTTGCCGAACGCGCCCGTTATTTACTGCGGGCAGCGGCGGCCATGCGGCGGCGCAAGCACGAATTCAGCGCTTATATGGTGCTGGAAACCGGCAAAAGCTGGTTCGAGGCCGACGCGGACACCGCCGAATCCATCGACTTTCTGGAATTTTACGCGCGGCAGGCAGTCCGCTTGCTCGACCAGACCGATATGCTCACCCCCTATCCGCCGGAGGAACTCGGCTTATACAACATTCCTTTAGGTGTGGGGGCGGTTATCCCCCCATGGAACTTCCCCAACGCGATTCCGATGGGTTTGGTAGCGGCGGCGATTGTGGCCGGGAACACCGTCGTATTCAAACCCGCCGAGCAGAGCATGTGGATTGGCTGGAAAATCACGGAACTGCTGTGGAGTCTTGGCCTGCCGGATGGAGTCGTGAATTTTATCACCGGGCCGGGCGAGGTCGTCGGTGCACGGATGGTTTTGCACCCGCAGACGCGCTTCATCGCCTTCACCGGATCAAAAGCCGTCGGCCTGTGGATTTACGAGAACGCTGCCAAAATCCAGCCGGGGCAGAAGTGGCTCAAGCGCAGTATTTTGGAAATGGGCGGCAAGGACGCCGTGCTGGTGGATGAAACCGCCAATCTGGAAGAAGCTGCGCAGGGCATCGTTGCCAGCGCCTTCGGTTTTCAGGGGCAGAAATGTTCAGCCGGATCGCGCGCGGTCATCGTCGATGATGTCTATGAGCAGGTGACCGGGCGGGTGGTCGAACTGGCGAAAGAACTCACGGTTGGTGCGCCGGACGAAGGCCCGCATATTTACATGGGGCCAGTCATCGACCAGGAAGCCATGAAGCGCATCATGGATGCCATCGAACTCGGCACGCAGGACGGCAAGCTGTTACTGGGCGGCTCACCTCTGCAAACGCCGGATAACGGCTACTTCATCCCGCCGACGATTTTTGGTGATGTGCCGTGGGATGCGCCGATGGCTCAGGAGGAGATTTTTGGCCCTATCCTTTCCATCAGCCGCGCCGGGAATTTCGATGATGCTTTGCGGATCGCCAACAGCACCGAATATGGGCTGACCGGGGCGCTGTTCAGCAACAGCCGTGACCGCCTTGAACGTGCCCGCCGGGAATTCCATGTGGGCAATCTGTACCTGAACCGCAAATGCACCGGGGCGCTGGTGGGGATTCATCCCTTCGGCGGGTTTAACATGAGCGGTACGGACAGCAAAACGGGCGGCCCGGATTATCTGCTCCACTACACACAGGCCAAAAGCGTGGCGGAGCGACTGTAAAACCTAGTCGAAACGGTTTGGTAGGGGCGCAACATGTTGCACCCCTACTTTTGATTCCGGCATTGTTCGGTTTACGAGCGAAGGTTCTGGACAGAAGAGGGTGTTTATTGAAACCCCGGCTGGTTATCGGACGATAGCGGGATTGGTTCGCGTAGTGCGGGGGAATGTCGTCGGTGTCGTCGTCGTTGTCGGAATGGTTTGTCGGACAAGCGTATTGCGGCGATTCCATGAAGGGTGTGCCGCTGCAATACTTGCTGAATAGTTGTCAGTTAACGGTTATCAGTTGACAGTGAAATACGGGGAAATTCGCAAATTTCTGCAATTTCTTCAAATTCTGCACAGAGATTTTATGCAAATTCACGGCACAAGATCAAAAACTGCCGGTTTTAACCGCGCCTGCACGTTGGTAATTCACGATAATGATGCCATTGGGGGAGACTTTGCTCTCCATCACCTTAAAGGCCGCCGGGATAGTGCCATCGGTAAACAACTGTTTGCCACTGCCCAAGGTCAGCGGATAGATTTTGAGCCAGAATTCATCGACCAAATCATGTTTCATCAGCGTCTGAAGGAGATTTGCGCTTCCGTAAACGTGCAAATCCGGCCCCTGCTGCTGCTTGAGTTGGCGGACTTTTTCGGCAATGTCTCCGCTTAAAAACACGGTGGGCTGCCATTCGTGAGATGTCAGGGTATTCGAGGCGACGTACTTGGTCGCTGTCATAACGCTCGGCCATATGTCCGCATGGTGCGGCCAGTATGGCGCCCAAATGTCAAAGGTTTTGCGCCCTAACAACAGATCAAACGGTAGGTTCATCTGCTTATTCATGACGGTTCCAAGAACATCGTCAGAATAGGGAACTTGCCACCCGCCATACGTGAAGCCGCCGCTGGTATCTTCCTCTGGCCCGCCTCCAGCTTGTATGACGCCATCAAGGGTGATGAATTCGAGTGCAATAACTTTTCTCATGACTGCGTTCCTTCAACCTTTGGCGATCTTTAGGGTCAATATAGAACAAAAGGGCTAGATTGTCAATTGGATTGGCGTTTGAAAACGGGTTGCCCCGCGTGGATATTTTCTGGCTATAATAAATATGTTCAGGCGAGAAGTAAGCGGGGGCATACATGGCGACCAAGCAGCGCATTGATGTTTTCATCAGCAGCACCAGCATCGACCTGCCGGACTATCGCAAAGCCGTACAGGACGCCATTTTGAGTTTGGGATTGCACCCAAGCGGGATGGAGCATTGGCCTGTGGCGGGCGAAAACCCGGTGGATTTATGCCGCAAAATGGTATTTGACGCCGAAATTTATCTGGGCATTTATGCCCATCGTTATGGCTGGCGACCGGACGGCGACACCAGCATCACCGAGATGGAATACGATTGGGCTGCCGATGTGCGGCGGGATGGTAAACCGATTCCGCGCCTGTGTTTCATCATGGCGGACAGCCATCCATGGCCGAAAGACAAAATGGAACTGGATGCTTTGGATGCCCTGAACGATTTTAAAAAGCGGGTGAAGGAAAATCAGGTTGGTTTTTTCACCACACCCGACGACCTGAAAGCGCAGGTGACGGCGGCGCTGGCGCAGTACCGCCCCAACACCCCGCTAACCGCCGCAATCCCTTACCTGCGCTGGCTGCATGGACAGAGCAAACAAAGCGGCTTGCTCAAGGCACTGAACCCCCGCGACGCCAGTTCGGACGCCAAACCGATCACCGTAGAGCAGGTGTATACCCCGCTGGATACCCGCCATATCGTTACCCGCGATGAAACCACAGGCCGGATTTTGGCCAGCCATGAAATTGAGGAAATGAAGCGTGATGATGAGGAAAGTAAAAAACTTCAACAAACTCCAATGACCGCGATGGAAGCCGCGTCAATGCTGCCGCAGTTAGTGCTGCTGGGCGATCCCGGCAGCGGCAAAAGCACCTTCGTCAATTTTCTGGCGCTGTGCCTGAGTGGCCATCTGATCGACTCTGATGGTGATTGGTTGGAGCAACTGCAAAAGCAGGGTTGGACTGCCGGGGAGAAATTACCCGTTTTGGTCACGCTGCGCGATTTTGCACAGGATTCAGGTGGCGAAAAGGGCACAGCAGGTCAGCTTTTTGACCACATCCAGCGCCAGTTGGCGAAATGGGCATTGGACGAAGCCTTTCCGGTCATCGAGTCGGCCTTGAATGAAGGGCGGGCGGTGGTGCTGCTGGATGGCCTCGACGAAGTGCCGGATGAAAAGCGCGATTGGCTGCGCGAAGCCGTGACCGATTTTATGGTGCGCTGCCATGCCGATAACCGTTATCTCGTCACCTGCCGCATTTTGAGCTACAGCAATCCCGAATGGCGCATCCCGGTTGTGCCGGAACAAACCATCGCCGGATTTGATGAGGATAAAATCAGCCATTTCATTGGGGCATGGTATAACGCGCTGGTTGTATTGAAGGCCATTGACCCGCAAATGGCGCAGCAGCGCATAACCGATTTGACTGAAGGCTTGAACCATCCCCATCTGGGCAACATCGCCAGCAATCCGATGCTGCTAACCGTTATGGCGATTGTCCATAACCACACCGGGGCGCTCCCGCGTGAAAATGCCCGTTTGTATGCCCAATGTGTCGAACTGTTGATGCTCAAATGGCGACCCGTGAGCGCCCGCAGCCTGCTGGAAACCCTCAACGTGCGCGAAGATGATCTGTACCGGATGTTGTGGAAAATCGCCTACGAAGCCCATGACCAGCAAGCCGAACGCGAAGGCGCAGCCGATATTTCGCAAGCTGATGTGATCGCCATCGCTGCTGAACATCTGAACGGCGATATGGGCAAGGCACAGGAATTTTGTGACTATATCGAAGAACGTGCCGGACTCTTAATCGGACGCGGTTCAGCGGGACGTTGGCGGGTCTTTGCCTTTCCACATCGCACGTTTCAGGAATTTTTGGCAGGTTGTTACGTTGCCAATGATCGTTTCACGCGTCGGTTGCCAGAATTGGCACGTAAAGGGACGGGCTGGCGCGAAGCTCTGCTGCTGGCAGTTGGGCATTTGGTCTTTAATCGGGGTGATATTGCCACACCTTTGGATGGCATTAGCGCCATGTGTCCCGAACGCTTGCGACCTGAAACCGATAATGATTGGCGCGTGATTTGGCTGGCGGGCGATATGCTGGCCTTGATCGGTCTAACCAATGTCGAACGCGATGAAGTGGGTAAAGAAGTGCTGCCGCGTGTTCGCCAACGATTAGCCGAACTCGTTGGTGGCGGACATCTCCCGCCTGTCGAACGGGCCGCCGCCGGACGAACGCTCGCCGTTTTGGGCGACCCGCGCAAAGGTGTTGGCGTGATTTTCTCCCCTCGCCCTGAGGGAAAGGGGCAGGGGGTGAGGGCAATCCCCGATATTGATTGGGTGGAAATCCCAGCAGGATCATTTTTGATGGGGAGCGACAAAGAAAAAGATCCACAAGCCTTGGATGATGAACTGCCACAGCATGAAATCACCCTGCCAACCTACTACATCAGCCGCTATCCCATCAGCTATATACAATTTCAGGCCTTCATTGATGACCCCGATGGGTATCACAATCCACAGTGGTGGGAAGGGTTGGGTGTAGATGAAGAATATCGAGCGCAGCCGGGAGATCAGGCATTCAAATTCGATAATCATCCCCGTGAGAGGGTTTCATGGTTTGATGCAGTCGCTTTTTGTCGATGGTTAACGGCGCGTTATGTAGGGGCGTCCCGCGGGACGCCCCTACCGGACAATTTTGAAATCGCGCTCCCTACCGAAGTCGAATGGGAAAAAGCTGCGCGGGGTACAGAAGGTCTGATTTATCCCTACGGAAACGAGTATGATTCGGTGAAGGCCAACACAGCCGATACGGGTATCAGTCAAACCAGCTCAGTAGGGATGTTCCCGGAAGGGCATCGGCCTATGACCTAATGGATATGAGTGGGAATGTGTGGGAGTGGTGCAGTAGCCAATATCAACCTTACCCTTATGCCGCTGATGGACGAGAAGATTTAGCTGGAACAAATGATCGGGTTGTGCGGGGCGGGTCGTTCTACTTTCGAGGCATTGCGCGTGCCGCGTCCCGCAACAACGCCCATCC
Source organism: Anaerolineae bacterium (assembly GCA_019912965.1). GTDB lineage: Bacteria > Chloroflexota > Anaerolineae > Aggregatilineales > Phototrophicaceae > CFX2. The sequence continues at coordinate 17,332 of JAIOHM010000165.1, read as the reverse complement.
CGATCTTCGTAGCCGCAGTGTCGGTTTCCGGGTGGTGTGTCGTCCCCCATCCGCCGAGGGTTAAAACCCGTCTGCTAGAGGAAATCAAGCCCACTAAAGGGGCTGGAGAGGCCATAAACAATTTTAAGGGTTAATATATATCAGAAATGAACTATGGAAATGGTGTTTAAAGGAGCACCTTCAGTGTGCTTGATTTTGGGTAGCCGATTGGCTTTAGCCATCGGCGGTTATTCAGCGAACTATGGCTCATCCGTTTGTTCCAAATAAGGTTGAATTCGGCCTTCGGCATGATGTTGTTTCTGATTCTGGATGTAAGCGGTGACAAATGGCAGCGCCTTCTCGCCAAAGGTCAGCAGCCCGTAGGCGGTTTGCCATTTAAAGGCGGATGGTAGATCGGGGAATGTGCCATTGACCTCGTGGGTGGATAAACCTTTGACGTTCCGAATCCACTCGGCAGGTGATAATTTCGGTGGAATGCTGACGGCGATATGAATATGGTCGGCTATGCTGTTGATTGCCCATATCCGGCAGTTCAAATCATGCGATTTGTGCTGAATGGTTGCAATGATGATGGTTTCAACAGCGGATGTGATAATCGGTTCACGGTTGGCTGTTGCCCAAACGGCATGGTAGAAACATTTCCAGAAGGGCATTGGTAGCTGCCTTTTAGCAGATTGTAGCGAACGCCGACGGCTAAAGCCAAGAAAAACGCTCCTTAAAACCTTTGCGATCTTTTAGCCCTGTAGTTGACAATTCTGTGTAATCTGTTTCGTAATTTTACCTGTTCCTGCCTGTTTATCAGGCGTAGAATCGATTGTGGCAAAATGCGGAATCGAAAGGGCGTCCGAAACCGGACGCCCTTTTATGATGATTACTTCAGGAATGGGTCGCTGATGCCCCATTGACTGGGGTCACCTTCAATACCCCACTGGCTCGGATCGCCCTTGAAACCCCATTGGCTGGGGTCGCCTTCGATGCCCCACTGACTGGGATCACCGAGGACATTGTGAGAAGCAACTGACCGATGCTGCCCTTCATATTCGTTGACCTTCGCCATCGTTGGCGCAACCGAGGCGAGTACGCTCACGCTCAGGAGTCCGGCAAAGACCATCTTACGCAGCTTGTTCATGTTGATGAGTTCCTTTTCATTGAACGAATGACAAGGAACAGCATAGGGTAGGCCGGGATAAAAATCATCCGCCGGGGGATGCACCTTAAGCAGCGCATTTCGGCGGATGTTTTCGTTCAGCAAAAAGGCGGAGCTTATTGCAAAATCCGCGCGACCATTTCCGCGCGCGAACCGACTCCCAGTTTGGCAAAAATCCGGCGTAAATGTGTTGAAACCGTGCATGGGCTGATGTCCAGCACATTGGCAATCGATTTATTGGGAAAACCGCGCGCTACCAGCTTGACGACTTCCTGTTCGCGCGGGCTGAGGCTGATGGCCGGGGCAGGTGGGGTGCAGGTCAATTGATATTGAAAACCATCTACATGAATGACCATAACGGTTTCGTGTAAATTCTCGTGGGTGGTGCGGGAGGGTTGGTAGTTCAGCGAGGCCAACAGTTCCCGCAGCAGCATTTCGACGTTCTGCGCCTGTTCCAATTCGGCTATTGATTCTCGACCGGATACACGAATCATGCTATCAACCATTTTTAGCCTCTCCAACGATAAAGTTCTCTATTCTCATAAATGCAGGTAAGAGTCGTTTTATCAAACGTGTTGTCATCCAAATAGACGATTGCCATCCCTTTACAAAGCGGGGTACAGTCCTTGATGAGGTAAAAGACATCAGGAACCTGGAAAAGGATGATTGACGTGGAGTGTCTGAAAACAATTCAGACCCAATGGCAGGAACTGGCGGCAGCCTTCAAACGGCTCTCTGATACACTGGCTGTGGATGATCCGCGCCGGGTGGTGGTGGGCAATCCACACGGGGAAGCGCGAGGATTTGAATGGTGGGCAGTCAATCAGGTCAGCGCGCTGCAATCCGCCTATGAAGTGCTGCAATACAGTCCGACTCTGGATGTGCTGGTTCAGATGCCCGCCGTTTTGAGAGCCAGCCAGCAGGTGCGTCGGGAATTGGAAGCCCAGTTTACACAGGCTGGAATGTTTGGCATTCAACAGGTTACCGATAATCTGGACGAGATGTTCTGCCGCACGCTGCTGAATGATCTATCCCTGTTTATTGGCGATTACCTGCGCGAACTGGTCGCCTACGAAGCCGAATGTTAGGGCGCGTCCGGCGTCTATAAAACCCCCTTTCCCTTTTAAATAACAAACATTAAGAAGTTGATTTCTAATCTGTGTTGATAAAACCCGGTTTTTTGCATTTATGTATTTGAAACCAGCTTGCTAACCCTCAATTACAGGGGGATTGTCGCAAAACAATAAATTATTGATTTACAATGGGGTCTGACATCGGGGCATGATTTACAACGAACGTCAGAAAGAAAAGTCGATGGATATGCGAGAGTTCCCTCTGGATGAATTATCCCGGCGGTGTGCGGAGGAAACCAAGAATTTTTTGCGGCATGTTCCACATGATACAGAATATTGTTACGAATTGTTTCGGCGGGCACTGGCGGAAAAAGATTCAGAAGCGCTCGATCAGATTTACTTGAACTATTTGCCACAGATGCGGCGTTGGGTGAGCAATCATTCCCGGTTTCCCATCAGTGGGGAAATCGATGAATATTTCGCCCATCATGCTTTCCAGCAGTTTTTTTTCGCCTTGCTAGGGGAAAAATTCAATAACTTCCCCAATTTGTCGAGTGTACTGGCTTATCTGAAATCATGTGTTCATACGACGGTAACGCAATACGTCCGTGATAACCGGATTCCGCCGCTGCTGCTGGATGACATGGATATTCCGGTCATTAGCGATCTGAACGCTGATATTGAAGCGGAATGGTTATGGAAGCACATTTGCAATTTGCTGATCGATGCAAATGACCAACTGCTGGCGCAATGTGTATTCGTGCTGGAAATGCGTCCGCGCGAGGTTGCCAAACAATATCCACGGATTTGGGTAGATGCCCATCAGGTTTCAGTGCGGTTGCATCAAATTCGTCGTACGTTGGCTAAAGACCCGCGATTACGCAATAGATTGAATGGCGATAGCGAAGATAGTTGAAGCATTTTTTGAGCCTTTTACCAAGTTTTTCAAACATCTTTGAGGGTTGTCATGTCGTGCAGTTTCCCACCTGAATTAACCGATGAGCAAATGATGGCTGTGCTGGATGGTGAGTCGAGTCCCGATATTCGACAGCATTTGACACATTGCGTTCATTGTCGAACCCGTTTTGAGAATCTGTACCAGTTCGAAGTCCTGTTACGGCACAAGCTGCGCCGCCGGGATTGTCCGGCATCAACTGCGCTTCGGGATTATGCGCTGGCACTGCTGCCACAACCGGAGCGCGAACTGATCGCCGGCCATGTCGATCAATGTCCGCGTTGCAGGGCGGAAATTGAAGAACTGCATGATTTCCTGCGGGCTGAAGCACCAGTTCCTGCTCCAGCATCCTTGCGTGCGCCACGTCGCCCCCGACCAAATGAGATTTATCCCCGGATGTATCAGGGAAGTCCGGTTTTGGCGATGCGCGGCGGGGCAGGCTCGGAAACGCTGCTGTTGGAAACTGATGGTGTGATGATTTTTCTGGAAGCCCAGCCAGAACCGGGTGGTGCGACCCTGATGGGGCGTTTGCTGGCACCTGATCTGGCGGCCTGGTCAAATGCACTGGTGGAAGTAAAACAGGCAGATGGCGCGCAAACTGCTGGCATTGTGGATGAATCAGGATTGTTTAATTGTCGTCTGAAGAGTACCGCATCCATTAGTTTGTGGGTAACATCACAGGCGGGTATCACGCTGGTTATCGACGATATTCAATTTGAAACTTGAGTCCGGGTAGCGATGAACATTGAGACACTGGTTGATCAGATCATCCATGACGCGCAGCATTTTGATGAGTATGTGCGGCAGCTTGAATCCCGGCTGGAAGCTGAGGTTCAGGGCGAGGTTGAGCGGCATAAGCAGATTGCTGATGAAAACTGGTATGAAGACCCGAATGTTTCTTTGTTCCATGCGAATATCATCATCGGTATTGGGTGGATTCGGCACAGTCCCGGCATAAAGGCGCTGGGCATGATGGCGCGCGGCGATGCGATTAAGCTGTTGGGGCGGGCTGACGAAGCCTGGATGACCTTAGAGCAGGCCGGAGAATTGTATCTTTCGGTCGGTGACGAAGTGGGCTGGGCGCGGACGTGGATTGGACGCCTGTATGTGGCGGCTGATATTGGTTGTGTTGATTATGCCATGCAGGAGAGCCGGCGCGCCCGTGAAATTCTGGTGGAACATAACCAGATCGCACGCTGTTTGAGTTTGGATTTGAATGCGGCCTATGCCTATCTTTCGACCGGGCGGTATCAAGAAACATTGGATGTGTGCTGGCCTGCATTGAAATTGGCTGAACAGGTTGGCGAACGAGGATTAGGTTATTTAGGCAGCCTTTATACCAATATTGGTTGTGCTTATACAGAGTTGGGACATCTTCAGGATGCGCTGGTTTTCCATCAACGTGCTCATGATGTCTTTAAAGCTGAAGATACACTGGGGCTGGCAACCACTACACTCAACATTACCAACGTTGCCTTGATGCAGGGGCGCTATCGCTACGCATTGGAAATGCTGCACAAGGTTGATAAATTAGCTACGCTTGAACAGTATCCAAAAGAATATCTTGCTACACAACGATTTTTAGTCGAGTCTTATCTGGCCCTTAACCGTTATGGCGAAGCCCGCGACTTAGCACAGAACACAATTGCAAAAGCCCGTGAACCGGGATTGAAACAGGAGCTGGGTTATACCCTGCGTCATCTGGCAATTGCACAGGCGGAACTGAAACATTTTGAAGAAGCCTTGGCTGCTCTGGACGAGGCCGAAGCGGTTTTGACTTTTGTTGAGGCAACATCATGGGTAGCAGATGTGCGCCTGAAAAGGGGGCAAGTGCTGCTGCGAAAGGGCGACTTCGAAGGCGCACGGGCCGAAGCCCAAACGGCTATCCTGAATAAGCATGGACAGGTGAGTACCGCTTATGCCCACCTGCTGGACGGTCAAGCGGCATTTGCCATGCAGGATTACCCGGCAGCAGCGGAAGCCGCGAAGAAGGTTTTGCGTATTGCTCAAAAGCAAAATATACCCTGGTTGCGGTATAGCAGCCACCTGCTGTTGGGACGAATTGCGGTACAGCAACAGCAATTGACCCGTGCGATCCGGCGCTACAATGCTGCCGCTCATACGGTTGAACGTGTACAGCGTGACTTAAGTATTACGCTGCGTCCCGGTTTTTTGGAGAATAAAGAAGATGCCCTGAAAAGCTTAATTGGTCTGTACCTGGATAGGGGGCGGACTGCACAGGCCTTCCAGGCATTGGAACGTTCCAAGTCACAGACATTTTTTAACCATATGTCTAATCGGGATAACCTGCGTTGGCTGCGACATGACCCGCATTCGCAAAGGCTGATCGAAGATTTGGAACGTCTGCGTGCGGAACATCAAAACCATTATTGGATGGCGCACCAAAGCGATTTCAAAGCCGAAAAAACCATTACGGAAACGCAGCAGGCACAGTCACGCGAGGCATTGGCACGTTGCGAACGCCAAATGCGGGAAATTACCGAGCAGTTATATCTGCACAGCAGTCATGAAAATGCTAACCTGGCTGGCGTTCCTTCATGGGAGACGATTCAGGCACAGCTTCCAGAAGGCAGTTTGCTGGTTGAATTCTATGTGGATGGTGGACGCATCTGGGTGTTTACGCTGACTCAGCAGACCATACAGGTTCACCCGCTTCCAATAACCTTTCGCAGTTTTGAAAAGGCGCTGCGCACGTTTCAGTTTGATATGGCCTGCGCGTTGAAAATCGGGATGTATAAAGGTGCCCAAGCCGCTGAAACCAGTCAGCTTACGGGGATTATGCAAGCCCGCCTGAAGCAGTTTTATCAGGATTTGCTGAAACCGATCGAGCAGCAGATAAACGCAGCAGGGCAGATCATCATTGTGCCTTATGGTGTTTTGCATTATTTGCCTTTTCATCTGCTGCGGATGGATGAGCGTTATTTGATTGAAGATCATGAGGTATATGTGCTGCCCGCCGCAGGAATGGTCACGGCTCACACACCGAAGCGTGAACCGGCTGCGTTGATTCTGGCAGATACCTGGGACAATCATTTGCCACACACCTTGAAGGAGGCTCAGACTGTTCATGCGGTATTGGGTGGCGATCTTTTCTGCGATAAACAAGTAGATCGAAGTGTATTACAGAACCAGCCGGGCAAAATCCTGCATATCGCTGCCCATGGGGAATACCGTGTTGACCAGCCTGATCTTTCCTATATCTATCTGGGCGGCAGCCAGATTTTTGCTGATGATCTGTTCCAGCAGGATTTGAGCTATGAACTGGTGACCTTGAGTGCCTGCGAAACCGGGCGGGCAAAACCGGTTCCCGGAGACGAACTGATCGGGTTGGGCAGGGGGTTTTTGTATGCGGGGGCAGGGTCGCTGGTAGCCAGCTTGTGGCGTGTGGAAGATTCGCTAACCATCACGCTCATGGAGCGTTTTTATCGGGCGCTGCGGGAAGGGGATTCCAAAGCAGCAGCATTACGGACGGCGCAATTAAGCCTGCTCCGGGAAACACCGGAACTGCATCCTGCGTTTTGGGGCGCGTTTCAGCTTTCGGGTAACCCGGATCCAATCTTTTAGTCGGGGCAGCACACGATAGGGGGAGTTTAAATCCATGCAGCAATCACAGCGGAAACAAAATCATTACTTTCGGGAAGCGGAAGTTGTCCTTCTGGTAGAGCATCAGGACAACCTCACTGCTGAACAGATCATCGAAGCGTTGGGGGTGGAGTTCCGGGACGGAAATTTCTCGAAAACCCACCCGAAGATCAATGTGCCGCGTGTCTATACTTTTGCCCGATCTACTGGTTGGCGGGCGAATGATGAAAAGGCCGAGGAATCGCAACCGCGCTTCTTTTCGGCGGTTTTCGGGAATGTCCCGGCGGCCAAACTGCCTGATAATCCAACAGCCGAGGCGGTAGCGCGGAGCAACGAAGCGCTGCTGGAGCGCCTTTCGGCAAGCACTGGAAATTTGTCAGTCCCCACGCGGGGTGCTGCCACACCTTCCAAACTTCAAGTGCGAGGTGTTTCGCCTAACTGGTATTCTGCTGGCACACAATCGAAACCGTTAGGCGGTGGTGGCCCCGGTGCGTGGCCTGTTCCTGCATCTGCACCCCCACAGAACAAATCGTCGATTGTGGTTACAGGCTTAAAAGACCGCAAGCAGAATGGAACGGCGGGCAAAGTTGAAATCCTTGTGCTGGATACCGCCCCATCAGCTACGCGGCTGAATGGCAGTGCTGGCAAACCCTCACACACCTTCAATGTGATCCGAGCCGGAGACATAAGACCGTATCTGGGCGATCTCATGAATGAGCTAAACAGCCATGATCTTGGCGCGGATATCGAAGGCCATCAGTACGATATGGCTGATCATGGTTTGTTCGTCTCGTATATCGCGGATGGTGTTCTAAATGAACATCTGCCCAAAGATGTCGAGGCGACCATTCGCTTGATCGAAGTTTTGAATGAATGGGGCGTTGGTACGGTCGAAACAATCGTCGCGGGGCTGCATAAAGCGTGGGAAATTGCGGCAGCCGATCCTAATACGCCGCGTGTGGTGAATTGCAGCTTCATGATGCTCAACCCGCGCCGTTTTAGTGGGATCGATAGTGCTGTTGATAAGGACAAAAAAGGGCGGCTTGGGCATAAACTGCCGACGGATAAACAAGCCCTGATTACCCCGGTAGCCCGTGCCAGAATGTTGGCGATGAGTCAGGTGGATGAGAGGGGTGATACATCCTCGTCCGTTATTTTACGGATGATTTTCGACCTGCTGAAAACTATGGGTGTTCTGGTTGTGGCCGCTTCCGGGAATGATGCCGAACAGGTTGGTGATCGCCCTGTTGCTCGCTACCCAGCCGCTTACAAGAGCGTTGTTGGCGTAGCCGCCCTTGCCCAAATCGGTACAAGTGCCACAACCGCGTTGTACTCCAACCGGGCGGACGAAGACGAAAGCGATGGATTTGCGACTTATGGCGGCGATGTCAAGCCCATCACTACCTCAAATGGTATCGAAATGGTCACGGACGCCAACAATGCGTTGATCGGCCCGTATACAGCGGAGAAAATGCCCGACCCGACCAAAGCCATAGGCACTTGGGATGACAATACCACCAGGTGGATTCGTTGGGCAGGTACATCATTTGCCGCGCCGATTATCTCAGCTTCGCTGGCGGTGCTGCTTGCCGAACGGCTTCCCCCAGACGAAGCCGTGAAGAAGGTGCGAAGTTTCCAGAGCAATGTTACGGCTGAAGGCGAAGAAGTTGTTTCGATTGAAGGGCAGTTTGTGACAACTCCTCCCGTTTAAGCCATTTTTGCACACAAGTTAGAAAATGAGGGCGATTCGTAAATCGCCCTTGTTGATTCGCCTACTCAATTTCCACAATTTCCATTTTTTGGGCTTTCCGTCCGGCACGTTCTGTTTTCAGGATAGGTGGCGTGGTGATGAGTCCTCCGGCTTTTTTGACTGTTCGTGAGTTCAGTGCTCGCGCGGACATCAAAAATATCTTTTGGCTAACGACTAATGACTTAAAAGCGATTATATGAAAATTGTACGTTTTGCACTATGCAGGTGGATTTTGTGTTTCCCGCGCGTTACACTAAACCATTCATTTTCTGAAAGCAGTAAAAGCGAGGGCGTGCCATGAAAGGGCCGATAAAGCAGGAAGTCCTGAGCTGGACGGACGTAGATCGTCTGGTGGATGTGCTGATTCCGCCGCTGAAAATCGTTGGATCGTTTGATGCGATGGTGCTGATTACGCGCGGCGGGATTGTTCCCGGCGGATTGTTGGCAGAGGCGCTGGGTATTCGGCATATCCTGACAGCAGCGGTTGACTTCCCTGCAACTGAAACGGCAGGATTGATGGCTTGGCCGTCGTTTTTGCAGTTCCCGGATACATCGCTGCTGGTCAGCCGTCGGACGTTAATTGTCGATGATGTATGGGGCAGTGGGCGTACCAGCACGGCGGTCAAGGGGCGGGTGGCGGCATCCGGCGGGATTCCATACACCTGTGTTTTTCACTACAATCCATACCGTTCGATGTTCAATAAGTCTGAACCGGACTTCTATGGGGCGATCACAGATGCCTACATTATCTACCCTTGGGAGGTTGACCGGGGTACACGCGGCATCGAAATGGGCGTACCGGATGTGAATTAGCTTAAATCCCTACACGCCTTGTCAAATTTTCTGTTATAATTTAGTCAGTGGTTGGAAGTTTATAACGTTTTGGGCAGCGTTATACAATTCGTACCGGGAGACAACCGACTTCTAACCCGTCGGCGCATTACTCAGGGATATACTTGAACGACCGTCGTCTATCTATCTTTGAGAGCTATGTCGCACCGATATTTAATTTTAGGGTTGTTAATGGAATGTCCGATGTCGGGTTACGACATCAAAAAGCGGGTAAACTCCGTTTTGGGGGCGGCTACACAGGCCAGTTACGGTACACTGTATCCGACCCTGCACAAACTCTTGGCTGAAGGCTGTTTGAGTGTGCAGGAGGTTTTGCAACAGGGGCGGCCTTCCAAGAAGATTTACCGCATTACCGACCAGGGAAAACGGGAACTGAGCAATTGGTTGAAACAGCCCGCTGCCGCCGACCAGATTCGGCGGGAGTTCTTGCTCAAACTGTACCTGGCGCGTAATCTTCCGGCGCATGATGTACTGGCGTTGGTGGCGAACCGACGCGAAGAGACCGAGGCGATGCTCACCGCTTTGCAATCTGAGAAGAATGGCATCACCGATCCGAAACAGGCCTGGGTGATGGATTATGCACTCTCTGTCTGCCAGGCAGAGATCAATTGGCTGAAGAAGGTCGAAAGCCAAATTCCGGTTGCTGAGGTGTAATTCGTAATTGTTATTGGGTTGGGCGTAATGGCGGGTTTGGGCATTCCGGCGAAAAATGCTCGGCACACGACAGGAGACGTGAATGAGTTCCCCACAAGATAATCAGAAAGAAAAAAGTGAGTTTGAGCAGTTATTGGAATCGTCGTTTTCGTATGTGCCGCCGCGCCGGGGTGAAATCCGCAACGCGATCATCCTGCAAATAGACACCCGCGAAATCATCGTTGATATGGGTGCCAAGCAGGACGGAATCGTGCCTTCTCAAGATATTGAACGGTTAGACCCGGAGGTGCGTGCTGGCTTGGAGGTGGGCGCGGAAGTGCCAGTATATGTGCTGAACCCGCGCGATCAGGATGATAACCTGATTGTCTCGATCAATATGGGTTTGCAGCAGTATGACTGGGAAAAAGCCCGCCAACTGCTAACATCCGAAGACGTGGTACAGGTTTCCGTCACCGGGCATAACCGGGGTGGTATCCTCGTCCGCTGGAATCGACTGGAAGGTTTTATCCCCAGTTCACATCTGATTTCAGTCAATCTTTCCAACGAACGTCGGGACATCTGGAATGACCTGATGGGTAAAGGCCTGGGCGTGAAGGTCATCGAAGTCGATCAGGATCGTCGTCGGTTGATCTTCAGCGAACGTGAGGCACAAAAAGAATGGCGCGCACAGCAGAAGGCGCGTTTGCTTGCCGAACTCAAAGAAGGCGATATTGTCAAAGGTACGGTCACAGGCTTGCGCGACTTTGGCGCGTTCGTCAATTTGGGTGGCGCAGATGGCCTCATCCATGTGAGCGAACTCGCTTGGCATCGCGTCGATCATCCGCGCGATGTGCTGAAGGTTGGCGACGAGATTGATGTATATGTGCTGAATCTTGACCGCGAATCTAACCGAATTGCGCTCAGCCGCAAGCGCTTGTTGAGCGATCCCTGGGAAGACGCCGACAAGCGTTACCATGAAGGGCAGTTGGTGGAAGGCACAGTTACCAACGTGGTTGATTTCGGTGCATTCATTGCGCTCGATAACGGTCTGGAAGGGTTGCTGCATTTAAGCGAAATGGGAGATGGTTCACTCAAAGAACCCTATTCCTATGTCAAGAAGAGCGACCGTCTCGGCCTGCGTATCAGCCATCTGGAGCCAGAGAAGCGCCGTGTGGGCTTCACCCAGCGTTGGGGCACGGACGCCGACTCACCAGAAGGCACTGCGCCCGCTGGCGAAGCTGTGGCTTCCGAAGCACCCGTTGATGAAGTTCCCCAAGCGGAAGAACCTGTGGCTTCTGAAGCACCGGTTGACGAAGTTCCCCAAGTGGAAGAACCCACATCAGAAGAACCCGCTGGTTCGGAAGATACCATCTAAAATACAGTGGGGCGGCTCACAAACCGCCCCTACAATTGCCCCCTCACTATTCCTCACAGCACTTTGCACATCTTTCCTTGCCTTGACCCTTGTCAATAATTGACAAACGAAATATAATCTCAGCGATCTTTAAGGAAGGACAAAGCGCAACCCTACTTTGTGGGGGCTTCGCGCTCGATTTAATCCGTGCGGTTATTACCAAACTCAGTATGGACAAATGCTCGGTAGCCAGTTTAACGTGGCTTACCGGGTTTTATCGTGCCTGTTTCCTGAGATCGTCAGAAAATTTACCCGTGGGGGACTATATGCAGTTGGAATCTTCATTGAATGCCACGTTTAGCGAGGACATGGACTTCGCCGCCATGTTGGAAGCCTCGTTCGCGGCAGAAGAACGGCCTGAACGCGGCGACATCGTGACCGGGACAATCCTGGCCGTGGATAGTCAGGGGCTGATCGTGGACATTGGCTTTGGGCGGGACGGCATTGTTTCGCGCAAAGACATTGAACGGATGGGACTCGATAATACCGATTCGTTCCAGGTTGGCGCGGAAATTGATGTGATTGTCGTTCGTATGGAAGATCAGGAAGGCAATATGGTGCTTTCCGTCTCCCAGGCACAGCAGAGCGAAGACTGGAAGATCGCCGAGAATTTGATGACCACCGACGACATTTGGGAAGGCGTGGTTTCAGATGCCAACAAGGGCGGTCTGATTGTACCCTTCGGCAATCTGCGTGGTTTTGTGCCCGCTAGCCATGTCATCGATCTGCCGCGCGGCATTGGTGAAGACGACCGCAAGACTTACATGATGGGTTTGCTGGGCAAGAAAGTCACCGTGAAGGTGATTGAAGTCAACCGCAAGCGCCGCCGTCTGGTCTTCAGCCAGCGCGATGCCCAGCGTGGCCGTCGCGAAGCCCGTAAGGAACTCCTGCTGGACGAACTGAAGGAAGGCGAAGTGCGTAAGGGCGTCGTCAGCGGCCTGCGTGATTTCGGTGCATTCGTCGATCTGGGCGGGGCTGACGGTCTGATCCACATTAGCGAACTGGCCTGGCATCGTGTAAAGCACCCGAAAGAAGTGCTGAACGTTGGCGAGGAAGTTGAAGTATATATTCTGCGGCTGGATACCGAAGGCAAGCGCATTGGCCTGAGCCTGAAGCGGCTGCAAAAGAATCCCTGGGCGCGCGCCGAAGAAATGTACCATGTCGGCCAATTGGTCGAGGGGGTCGTTTCCCGCGTGGCACAATTTGGTGCATTTGTCAGCCTCGATCCGGGCATCGAAGCCCTGCTGCACGCCAGTCAATTGTCCGACCCGCAGCCCTTGGATCCGACGCTGCTGGTGCATGAAGGCCAGCACTTGCTGCTGCGTGTCATCAGCATCGAGCCAGATCGTCAACGCCTCGGCCTGAGCTTGAAGGACGTGACTGATGAAGAAAAAGCCCGCTGGCAAGAACGCCGCGCGGCGGATGCTGTAGCCGAGGCACCAGCCGAAGCAGCAGTCGAGGTATCAGCCGAGGCATCAGCCGAAACCGAGAGTAGCATAGAGGCGGCTGAGGCAGTACAATAAGAACGCTATAGGATGGCTGCGCTCGGCGAGGCCGGGCGTTGGCCGTTTTTGCGTCGAAAAATGAGTTCTTGAGGAAGGAGGTAAGCTATGGCATCTGTTACATTAAAGCCGAACGAGTCACAGGAATCCCTGCTGCGCCGTTTCCGCAAGCGTGTCACCAACAGCGGCGTCCTGAGCACGGTTCGTCGTAAGCGCTGGCACATTTCCAAGAGCGAACTGCGCCGTATCGAGAAGAAAAAAGCGATTCGTCGGGCGCGCCGTCGGCAGCGCAAGACCGGACGTTAAGCACCCTGTGAGGGTAAAAATGAACGACGCATGAACCGCTGCCCATTTTCGAGGCAGCGGCTTGCCGTTTAGGAGGTATATGGCGAAGAAAGAAGATAAATTAGAAGTCGAAGGCAAGGTGGTAGAAGCCCTGCCGAATACCCAGTTCATGATCGAACTGGAAGATATCCGTGATCCAGATGGTAAGCCGCATCGTATTCTGGCATATCTGTCTGGCAAGATGCGGAAATATTATATCCGTATCCTCCTGGGCGACCGGGTGAAGGTGGAGATGAGCGTCTATGATCCAAAACGTGGGCGTATTACCTACCGGCACAAAGACGCGCGCGGTGGCGGCGGCGACCCGGAAGAAGAGATGGATTTATAGATTTTCCAGTAGTAATCATCGATGTTAAAGCTCGCGCAGCGCTGCGGGCTTTTTTGTTCCCGGCTTTTTTGGAGACAATGGATTCCTGTTTAGGATAAAGGTGATTTGAGGATAAGAAGCGGGCTGTTGATGGTGGTGGCGCTGCTGGTGCTGTGGGGCACACGGCTGAATGTGCTCGAACTGCTGCCGCTGCACAACGACGAAGGTTTGCACCTGACGCGCGCCGTCGAAGTCTGGAACGCGCATCCTTTCTGGGCGATTAGCGATGGCAAAATTGTTAATCACTGGTTGATCGCAGCGTTTTATCCTCAACACGCCCCGGTTTTTGCCGGACGGGTTGCCACTATTTTTGTTGCTATGTTGGGCATGGCCGCTGGCATGGCGCTGGCACGGCGTTTCTCTGGCGGCTTGGGCGCGGCACTGACCGCCGCTTTATGGATCGCCTGCCCATACTTATTTTTTTATGAACGATTAGCCTTTAGCGATGCCGAGGCTGGCGCACTTGCCACCGCCGCCATCTTCTTCAGTTTTCAGTTTTCAGTTATCAGTTTTCAGAAAAAAGCCCTCAACAATCAGCTTTCATCAAAAACCACTCATTACTCATCACTCGTTACTCAGTACTCAGTACTCAGTACTCAGTACTCAGTACTACTCTGTGGCTTATTCCTCGCCGCTGCCATGCTCTTCAAATTCACCGCCGCGCCCTATGCCCTTAGCGTTGCCATCATTGTGCTGCTCGCTAGTAACCGACCCATACGTCATCGCCTCATCAGTTTGGGACTGATTGGCATAACGGTTGCCCTTTGTTTTGCCGTACCGTTAGGCTATCTCTTGCTCAAAGGGGACGATTTATTTGCCATCGCCTTTGGCTGGATTGGCGGCTCATCTGGTGGACAGCCTGCACTGGTAGCCAATCTGGAACGCCTCTGGGCGCAGCTCTCCGGCTTCGGCTCATTCACATGGGTAATCCTGACTCTCGTGGGCCTCTTGTTTTTAGTTTCCGGTTTCCGGTTTCCAGTTTCCAGAAAAGATTCTTCAGCCCTTAGTAATCAGCAAAAACGCGGAACTCGTGACTCAGCACTCAGTACTCAGTACTCAGTACTTCTTTTATCCGCCGCCTTGCTTCCTCTCCTGCTCATCCTCGTCTTGGGCCGCGAAGTCCTCTCGCGCCATTTTGTCGTGACGTTGCCCCTCCTGTTGACCGTCGCCGGGGCAGGGCTGGGGCGTGGATTGACGCGCATCCGCGATGCCCGTTCACGGCAAATGATCGCGGCGATGGGTGTGGTTGGATTGGCTTTTGGCGTGATGCCCTTCATGCTCACTGCCTACGCCAATCCCGCCGCCTTACCCCTGCCGGAAGATGCCCGCTACGAACATATCACATCCCATAGTTCCGGTTATGGATTGAGCGAAGCGGTTGCAGCCTTCCCGCAAACCATTGCCGCCCGCGATTTACCCATCATTGCCAGCATGTTTCCAGATAGCTGCCGCCGCGCCAATTTTTATGCTGCCGCCGGGTTTGCGATGCAGTGCGCCGATGCCCCCGGTTTGCCCCAAATTGAGGCCGCCTTGAGCCAACGCGGTGCGGTTTACGTGCTGGTGGATGATGCCCCTAATATCGGCATAGATGTAACCACCATAAACGCCCGTGCGACGCCGATTGCTGCTTATCCGCGCCCCGGCGAATCACCCGAAAATGCTTCCGTCGTGCTGTGGTTGCTGGAAAATCCCGATTCCGCATCGGCGTCGATAACCTGTTCAGTCGAGTCGGCGCAGGCTGCGCAGGCCGCGCTTTCGCCTTATGCACCTTCCACAGTGCAGGATTTTGTCGTGCTGCAAAACGGTGAATTTTCAGCGGGTGGCGTGTCGTTTGTCGCGCGCGGCGTCAATTATTATCCGGCGCGTTATCCGTGGCGGCGCTTTCTGACGCAGGCTGACCTGCAAACCGTCGATTCAGAATTTACCCTGATGCGCGGCGCGGGCTTAAATACCCTGCGGATTTTCCTGTGGAACGAAGCGTTATTCACCTGCCCACAGTATGGCGCGGTTCCCATCGTCGATAACTTTGCCCGTCTGGATGCCATCATCCACAACGCAGCCCAGCAGGGCTTTCGGCTGATCGTCACGCTCAACGACTTGCCCGACCTTGAAAATCTGTCTTTGTATGACAATCTTATCCACACCATCGCCCAGACGCAGTTTATTATCGAACGTTACCGCGACGAAGCCGCCATTCTCGCGTGGGACTTACGCAACGAAGGCGATATTGATTATGGTTCGCTCAGTCCCTCCGGCGGCAAATTCCCGCGTCAAATAGTTTTAGATTGGCTGTCACAAACCGCTGCACAGGTGCGCGAACGCGATTCGAATCATCTGATTACGGCAGGTTGGCTGCATGATGCCGGGGCGACTGCGCCTGATGTCGATTTCGTCAGCTTTCATCATTGGGAAGACGCCGCCCGGATGCGTGATCGTTTGGCCGAAATCCGCGCTGTGACCGATAAACCCGTTCTGTTGGAAGAATTTGGTTACAGCACCTTTCGCGTGTCGCCGGAAGACCAAGCCCGTTTGCTAACGGAAGTTTCCACCGCTGCCGAGTCTGAAGGTTTGCTCGGTTGGCTGGTCTGGACAGCTTTCGACTTCCCCCTTGATGCTACCTGTACCCCGCCCGCTTGCCCCAGCCTCGATAATGCGGAACATCACTTCGGCCTCGGGAACGCCGATTACACGCCTAAAGCCTCTGTGGACATACTAAACTATCCATAGAGCTTTACGTGACAAACTGAGTTTAAGGGGTTTGATTTTGCTCCCTTCCCTCGCGTGCGGGGGAAGGGCTGGGGTTAGGGGTAAAGTCTTATGCTTGTACTCACCTTTTCTCCCGCCAATCATCCTCTAAAATACTCATCAGAATCGAACTGTAGTATTCGCCATCATAAAACAGCGTATCCCGCTGAATGCCTTCCTGCTTGAAGCCGATTTTCTCGTAAACCCGAATCGCGCGCGGGTTGAAATCGAACACATCCAAACCGATTCGATGTAGTTTCAGCACCCGGAAACCGTAATCCACTGCCAGTCGCATCGCTTCTGTGCCATAGCCCTTCCCCAAATGTATTTCATCAAACAGCGTAATGCGGATGTGAGCGCAGCGGTTATCAGGATCAATATCTAAAATCACCACCTCGCCCAACGCAGCTAACGTTTCTGGCTCTGCGATGATGAACCCTGCCCGGTCATCTGCATCAGCCTGCCGCGCCACATATTTTTCAGTCTGTTCCAGCGTGAAGGTTGCCTGTGTGCCCGTTAAACGCCGCAGCGTCGGATGAGATGCCCCTTGTAGAATAACCGCCGCGTCTTCCATCCGGTACGGGCGCAGCACAATCTTGTCGCCCGGAATCAATGTTTTCATCTTGATGACCTCTTCTATAAATCCTTCGGAGCTTTCACTTATTCCCCCTCGCCATGAGGGAGAGGGGGTTAGGGGGTGAGGGTTTGACCGAAACTCCTATCCCTGTTCATGGTACAGGTTATCGTTAGGCATTACCTCCAACTTTTGGGGGATTGTTTGATTAGAAATTTTGTGCTAAACTGAGGTGGGTAATGGTCAGAAGGTACGTGATGAGCGCATCCGAAGATTATGCTCGATGATGAACCAGTGGGTGACGAGGGAATGATAGGTATCCTGCTTCGAGAAGGACAAACTCTTGCGGGTATAGCGACCGAGCCATTGGCG
>JAIOHM010000164.1 GCA_019912965.1 Anaerolineae bacterium | reverse complement strand
AGGTGAATTGGCGCTGGATTATTTGATTGAGCCGATTCAGGAAACGACCGGTTGGATTGGCAAATGGTGGGCGAGAAGTTTTATGGGTGCCTGCGTCGAATGGGTTGGCGGCATCAACGACAGCGCGGATGCTTATGGAATCAGCGATTTTGGCCCGGTTGCACTGTCACGCTTGGAAACGATTCACTGGCACGGTTATGCTATTCGAGTGCCGCCACTCGATTTACAACTGGCGGTCAATGAGCGCCGGGGCAGGGATGTAACGGCTGCAATCATTAGAAAAGCACTCATCGCCTTTATGGTTTGAAAGCATTGGTATCCGGGGCTTCATCGATCATTTGCGCCGCGATAATCGAGCAGTCTATAATCGGCCTTTTAACCGTATTCGGTGCACGAAAACCATGCCGAAAATATTCATCAGCTACAGTCGCAGGGATAAAGACGTTGCTGATTATATTGCAGGTGAACTTCGTAGCCGGGGTGCGGAAGTTTTCATAGATTATCAACGCATTCAAGCTGGTGAGAGTTTTCCGCGACGATTAGCTTCTGAGATTGATAGCTCTAGTGCAATTGTCTTCTTGCTGAGTAAACATTCGGTAACCTCCAAGTGGGTCATTAGTGAAGTTTATTATGCTCATCAGCAAGATAAGTTGATTGTTCCTGTGATGTTGGATGCAACTAAACTGCCGGGGGATCTGTTTTTTCTCAGTCCGATTGACCGGGTTGATTTTATCGGCTGGTCAAAAGATGTGCATATTGAGGACAGCCTTCGTAAATTGATTGTCGCACTCAGTTTGTCAGAGGGCATAACAGGAACAGAAAAACTACTTCAAGCCGAATCACCACTTCGTATCTCTATCGAACATAAGCCCCTATCCAGTCGCCGTTCTTTACCAGGCATGATTATTATCATTTTGCCGCTGATTATAGGAATTGTTGGGGCGATTTTGATTTTGCGGAATAGTTTGGTTCCGACATTTGTTCCGACCATGACCGGATTGCAACTGGCGGTTCAGGGTGTGGAGGTCAACGCCGATTGGAAGCCATACAGCCAAGAATTCAATGGTGTTGAGATGGTGCTTATTCCAGTAGGTTGTTTTGATATGGGTAGCAATGATGGCGAGGATGATGAAAAGCCTGTTGATGAATTCTGTTTTGACCAACCCTTCTGGATTGATCGTACTGAAGTCACCAATAAACAATATGGCTTGACAGGCTATTTTAGCGGCGATAACCGCCCCCGTGAGGATATTTCGTGGAATCAGGCTCAAGACTTTTGTGCAGTGCGTGATGCGCGGCTGCCCACGGAAGCTGAATGGGAATATGCTGCGCGTGGCCCTGATGCGTTGCGATACCCTTGGGGCAATGATTTTGTACCTGAAAATGCAATTTATGATCGCAAACCAAATCCGGGATCGGCTGTGGTTGGGAGCGTATTTGCTGGTCGTTCCTGGGTTGGTGCATTGGATATGAGCGGGAATGTATGGGAATGGGTTAGCTCGGTATATGCGCCTTATCCCTATGATCCGAATGATGGGCGGGAAGATTTTGGTAGAATTGATGCTCATCGTGTTTTGCGGGGAGGTTCATGGCACGACATTCTTACCGTTGGTCTAGAGGCAACCTATAGAGTCAACTTTCCGCCAAGTTTTCGGGATAACTATGTTGGTTTTCGCTGTGCACTGGATTATGAAGATGGCAAATAATTTGGTTGACCAAAAATTGAGGGCTACAAAGACCTGTTTTGGCCTTTGTAGCCTGTATCCAGAAGCTATTCGTCACAGCTAGACGACCTTTTCGCCCTGACCGCTTTCAAAGGGCAGGACGCGCTTGGCATCTTCCGGCGGGCTGGATGTGACACCCGGCGATATTGATTTGGTTACGGCAGAGGCGGATGCACTGAAGTTAGGTGAATTGGCGCTGGATTATTTGATTGAGCCGATTCAGGAAACGACCGGTTGGATTGGCAAATGGTGGGCGAGAAGTTTTATGGGTGCCTGCGTCGAATGGGTTGGCG
>JAIOHM010000163.1 GCA_019912965.1 Anaerolineae bacterium | reverse complement strand
AACGAGGGAGGAAATCACTACTTGGGCTGCGTGATTTTCGCAGTATTTTCCTGGAATTACTGAGGATGCAGAGGGTATAGGAAAAAGGAGAAAGGGGAAAGTAATCATAAGCACAGGATACAGGATATTGAGGAAAAAAGGGTGACTCTTTGGTAATCCATTTGGTACGTTTTGAGGCAGGTTGGCGCTAACTTTACAGGCGAAACATGCGGGTGATGGGTTGCGGTGCGGTTGGAGAATAGTTTAGGGGCAAACGGAAGACAAACGGAGGTTAATAACATGAAAATCGGGGTAGTGTTTCCACAGACGGAAATCGGGGCGAATCCGGCGAATGTGCGGGATTATGCACAGGCGGCGGAAGGCTTGGGCTACGATTACCTGTTGGCCTATGACCATGTGTTGGGGGCAAATCCTGAACGCCCCGGTGGATGGCGCGGGCCGTATACGCACCGCGAGATGTTCCACGAAATTCTGGTGCTATTCGGCTATCTGGCGGGTTTGACGCAGCGCATTGAACTGGTGACGGGGATTCTCATCCTGCCACAGCGACAGACAGCATTGGTCGCCAAGCAAGCGGCGGAAGTTGCCGTGCTTTCCGGCGGACGCTTACGGTTGGGTGTCGGCATCGGCTGGAATGAAGTGGAATATATCGCGCTGGGCGAGGATTTCCATACGCGCGGCAAGCGGATAGCGGAACAGGTTGAACTGCTGCGGGCGCTTTGGGCGAATCCGCTGGTCAATTTCTCCGGCGAAAATCACACCATCCCTGACGCGGGCTTAAATCCGCTGCCGGATGCACCGATTCCGATCTGGTTCGGCGGCGGGGCAGATGCAGCCCTGCAACGTATGGCGCGGTTGGGCGACGGCTGGATTGCGAATTATATGCCGCTGGAAAAACTGCGCGTTGAGATCGAAAAAGTGCGCGGTTATGTGGTGGAGGCGGGACGCGATCCAGCCACATTCGGCATTGATACACGAATTCATATCACGCGGACGGCACAAGATGGATGGGCAAAGGAAGCCACGCAACTAGCCGCAATGGGGGTGACGCACGCTGCGGTGAACACAATGGGCGCGGGCTTTACGACGCTGAACCAACATCTGGAAGTGCTGGCGCAGTTCAAAGCAGAAGTGCAGGCTTAGTCCTCTGAAAATACATCCAGCGACATGTTGAGGCCGAAACTGCCGGGGGTGTTGGACATCTGTAAGTCTGTCCCGTCGATGTAGATATGGAGGATTTGCTTTGTGCCATCCGCGCCGGTGTAGGCGACGGTATGTTCACCCTGATACAAATCCGCCGCTTCGAGTTCGCGCAGGATGCTGTGCAGCGAGCCTAATTTGTATACCAGTTTGTCGAATTCCATTGAGATTGCCCTTCTGAATCCTTCATCTATCTTCAGGATAATTGATGAAGGAAATGCGATTCGTTAAGTTTATACGAAATTATTCGAAATAATCAAGGGTACGGGACTGTTTCCTCATTTTTGAAAACAACTTCGGCGCATAGAATCAACATAGGGTCAGCCGGAGTTGAGGATCAATAAACGTGGTACGCATCTTGATTATCCTGATGGTGATCGTGTTCAGTGTGCAGGGTCTAACGCGGGCGGCGGACGGCGTGGTGGGCGATGGCTCACCTGCAAGCTGCACATTCGCGGAACTGCAAGACGAGGTGACAGCGGGCGGCGTGATTACCTTCAACTGCGGCGCTTCCCCGCTAACGATCACGGTTACATCGACGCTGAACGTCACCGCAGCCAATACCACCCTCAATGGCGCGAATCTCATCACGCTTTCTGGCGGGAATGCGCGGCGGATTTTTAGCGTAACCACGTTGGGGAATAATCCGATTACGCTGACGCTGCAAAATATGACACTTATCAATGGGCGAGCCAGCGGCGCAAACGATGTGGCTAACGGCGGCGCGATTCTCATCCGCAACCAGAGCATTGGCTTAAATTCTCCGCCGACGCTGAATGTGGATAACGTCACGTTTCAAGATAATGTCTCCAACCTGACTTCGTTTTCCGGCGGGGGGATTAACGCTTACGACTTCGGCGGCGGGGCGATTTATGCTTCCGGCGGCGCGGTGACAGTCACGAACAGCACCTTCATCAACAACGATGCGACCAACGCGGCAGGCGGCGCAATCCACATCCTGCGAAATAATCTGAGCATCAGCGGCAGCACCTTCACGGATAACAGCGCGATTGGGAACGTCCCGGCGAACAGTCAAGGCGGGGCGATTTATATGGACGGCCTGCGCGATACAGGCGGGAGCTTCAGCATCAGTGGCAGCACGTTCACCGGGAACACGACTTATAATTCCGGCGGGGCGATTTATGTCAATCTATACGAGAACAACAGTCCATTTACGGTCGATAACAGCAGCTTTATCAATAACGCGGTGATTGGTGGGACAGGTGCACAAGGCGGGGCGATCAGCGGCGGCGGGACAAATATCGGCGGCAGCACAGGCAACCCGAGCATCACGATCACCAACAGTTTATTTTCCGGCAATTCGGTACGGCGCAGCGGCAGTCCGCAGGATGGCTCCGGCGGAGCAGTAGCTTTCGCACAGCGGGCGCGAATCACGATTGCGAATGTGACGTTTACCGGAAATACGGCTTTCGGCACGTCGTGGAATGCGAATGGCGGCGCAGTTTACATCCTCAACAACACTGAGCAATTCCAGATCATCAACAGCACGATTGCTAATAATCATGCCGGATGGGTCGGCGGTGGGGTGATTAACTCCACACTACCAAGTTCACAGACTCCCGGCGGCATCATCCGCAACACGATTTTTGCCAACAACACGGCGGATAATGGGACGAACGATTGGGATATTCAACAGCACTGTGGGGCGATTGAAACCGTTCCCGGCGTTTCGGTCATTCCGCCGCTGGTCAACGGCGGCAGTAATCTGCAATTTCCGAATCGCAATCCAAACCTGAACTATTGGAATGAAACGGTGTGCGCCAGCGGGATTACGATTGCGGATGCCCAGTTAGCGGCTCTGGCGAACAACGGCGGCCCAACGCAAACCCGGGCGCTGACGGCAGGCAGTCCGGCGATTGACGCGGGGAATAATACGGTATGTGCGGCTGCACCCATAAACAATCTCGATCAGCGTGGACAGACCCGCCCGATTGATGGGGATGGAAATGCCAGCGCGGTTTGCGATATTGGCGCGTTTGAATTCGTTTCCGACCAGCCGCCGTTCGCGCCACCGCTGGTTACACCGGACGTGAATGCGACGCTGACCAATAAAACGGTGCAATTCAGTTGGAGTCCGGGGGCGTTCGCGCAGGAATATCGCTTACAGGTGGATGATGATCCGGGCTTTGGCAGTCCGATAGTGGATACCAATCTGACCGGAACCAGTTATACAGCGGCTTATCTGGAAATCGGTGTTTACTGGTGGCAGGTGCAGTCCATCAATCCGTTTGGGGATGCATGGAGTCCGGCACGCAGTTTCACGGTTGCATCAGCAGCGGGCGCAGCGCCGACCCAAAATTATTTCACCACCCAAACACCCGCTTTGACCTGGGGACGGATAAACGGCGCAGCGAGTTACAAAGTGGAAATTGATGATGCCTCTAATTTCAGCAGTCCGACGACGCTGGTGGTCACGAGTCCGGCGGCATCGCCAACACTGCCCAACGGATTCTATTATTGGCGGGTGGCAGCCTGCACTGCGATTGATGGAACGGCTTGCGGCGGATGGAGTGCGGCGGACAACTTCACCATAAACGGATAAATTTTAGCCCTCACCCCTAACCCCTCTCCCCACCGCTGAGTACAGCTAGGAGAGGGGAACAAATACGATGGGGCGACCTCGTTCAAAGCCAAAGGGGCAGGATTAACGTTACGAATAATGTGGACTTCAGCGGTTTGCCTTGCTGATGTAGACTCAATGTTCATCTACTGAGCAAGGGGATTTCATGAGCTGGTTATTTTACGCGCTGTTGGCTCCCGCCATTCTTACCGCTGTCAACTTCGTCGATAAGCTCATCATTGAAAAGCATGTGCGTAATCCGCTGGGAATGCCCATCTACGCCGCGATTACCGCTTTCATCAGTGGATGTGTGCTGTGGGTGCTGACGGGTTTCCCAGTGCTTACACCCCAAGATACGGTGTTGGTGCTCATCACCGGAATGCTGACCTCGGCGGGCGGGGCGATTTATTTCCAGGCACTTTCGAAGGAAGAAACCAGCAAGATCATTTTCTTCCTTCAGATTCAGCCGGTCATGGTGCTGGTGATATCGCTGGTGTTCCTGAATGAGGACATCTCGTTGGAACAATTCATCGGGTTTGTTGTGATTCTGACAGCGGCGCTGGCGCTTTCGATGAACAACGGATTGGCGGGGTTTAAACTCTCGCGTCCATTTATCATGATTCTGATGGTTGATGCGCTGAATGCGGCGGCGATTGTGCTGTTCAAATTCGTAGCAGCGGACGACATCAACCGGGTGCTGGCTTATGAAAGCTGGGGGTTGGCGCTGGGCGGCTTGTTGATTTATTTGTTTATCGCCCCAATCCGACAGGCGTTCCATGACAGCCTGCGCACAGTGCCGAGACGAGCCTTCGCTATTATCGGTGTAAATGAAACGGTGTTTGTGATTGCCAAGCTGGTTACATTTACGGCGGTGTCGCTTGGGCCAGTGGCTTTGGTGAGCGTTTTAAGTGGGGTGCAGGTATTTTTTGGAATCGTCGCCGGGTGGATTTTGACGCTGCTGCTGCCGATGGTTTACAAAGAGGACATCAACCGCCAAGCGCTGATTCGCAAAGGACTGCTGGCATTTGTCATGATTATGGGCATCGGTTTGGTGAGTGAGTTGGGAACGTTTATTCTTTCCGGGTTGTATGATTAACCTGCTGTTTGTATCCAGCTATGTGGATTTGGGCGGGGGCGAAACGGCGCTGCTGACGCTGGCTGACCAGTTTGACCCGACGCAGTTTACGCCGCATTTGCTCGTTCCGTGCGAGGGGCAGTTAGCGGCGGCTTGGCGGGCAAGAGGCTGGGCAGTTCATGTGATGCCGTGGCGTGGGGCGACAACCTATTTTATTCCGGCAATCTGGGCGCGATTACCGATTTCACGACGGATTGAAGCCCTTATTCGTGAGCAAAAAATCGACCTGCTGCACAGCGATTATCACACGCTGCCAATGGCTCTGCCCGCCGCCGAACGGGCTGGCATTCCAACTTTATGGACGTGCATGGGCTGGTGGTTTCATCCGCAGTTCTGGCAGCGCGGATTTTTTCAGCGTCCTGATGTCATCTTCGCGCATTCGCAGGCCATCAAAGATGGATTTTTGGGACAACCGCCGTTTATGTCACCAGAACGCATCACGATTCTGTATCCCGGTGTGGATACCCGGCGGTTTCATCCCGGCGTGGATGGGATCAAAGTGCGGTTTGAAGCCGGATTCGATAAAGATGCACCCGTTGTGGCGCTGGTGGCACGTTTTCAGGATGTGAAAGGGCACGATGTTTTTCAGGCGATGGCGCGGCAGGTGGCACTGCAAATCCCAGCGGCACGGTTTGTGGTCGCCGGGGAGAATACGCAGACCAGCGCGGACAATGCTTATAAAACACGGATTCTGGAAGTGATGCAGACTGATCCACTGCTGCGGAGTCGCCTAAAATATCTTGGCTTTCGGGCAGATGTCGAGCGGGTTTTAGCAGCGGCGGATGTGGTGGTGTGCAGTTCACATTTCGAGAGTTATGGTTTGACGGTGGTCGAGGCAATGGCCTGCGGCAAACCTGTGGTCAGCACCAACCGGGGTGGGCCATCTGAAACGGTGGTGCATGGCGAAACAGGCTTTCTGGTTCCGCCGGGGGATGCTGCTGGATTGGCGCGATATGTGATTGATCTGCTGCGGGATGCTGACCTGCGGGAACGCATGGGCGTGGCAGGACAGGCGCGTGTTGAAAAATTGTTTACGGCGGAAGTGACAGGAAAGATTTTTACCACAGAGGCACAGAGCGCACTGAGCTTTCACAGAGGGAATAGTAAAAAATAATGGGGAATGAGTTTCAGCTTCAGGCGGCGGATGGGTATAGGCTGGCGGCGACGGTTTATGAACCGGAATCGAGTAATGGGCGGGCGGTGCTGGTCAATTCCGCTATGGGGGTCAAGCGTGGGTATTATCATAAATATGCGGCATGGCTGGCGACCAAAGGGTTCACCGTGATGACTTATGATTATCGTGGTGTGGGCGGTTCGCGTCCGCCATCGCTGCGGAAATCACCCGCACGTCTGCGTGATTGGGGTGTGCATGACCAGACCGCGGCGATTGGGTGGCTGCGCCAACATTATCCCGATCATAAGTTGCTGATCGTGGGACACAGCGTTGGTGGGCAAATTCTGGGACTAACGCCGCATAATCAGCACATCGCTGGAATGCTGACGGCGGCTTCGCAAAGCGGTTATTGGCGCGGGTGGCCGGGTTGGCGCAAAGCGTGGATATTCACAGTTTGGCACCTTCTGATTCCGGGGTTTACGCTGATTGGTTATTTCCCGGCCAGCAAACTGGGTCTGGGTGAAGATTTACCGGCTGGTGTGGCGCGGGAATGGGCGCGCGGCGGACGCAATCCACGTTACATTCTGGGGTTTTTCGGCGGCACGGCGGATGACCATTATGCCGATTTCAAGGGGTTATTCCGGTCATACAGCATTGAGGATGATACTTTCGCGCCGGAACGTTCGGTGGATGCGCTGATTCCGTTTTATCCCAACGCGCGGGCAGAACGGCGGCATCTGAAGCCTGCGGATTTGGGGGTATCCTCAATCGGGCATTTCGGCTTCTTCCGCGAAAAATTTACGGATACGTTATGGGCAGAAACTGCCGACTGGCTGGCACAGGTTTAGCCGATGCGAATTCTGCTGATTGCGCGCTGTCCCCCTTACCCGCTGTATCTGGGTGACCGGCTGATTGTGTACCATCTGGCGGAGGAATTGGAGGCGCGTGGTCACGAGATTGACCTGCTGGCGTATGCCAACCGTCCCGAAGATTGGCACGAACAGGATCAGTACGATCACCTGTTTGACGCGGTGCAATTATTCCCCGAACCCAAGCGCAGTCAGTTCGATTATCTAAAACGACTTTTGCTGCCGATGATGCGTTGGCCTTCACAGGCTGAAGGATCGTGGTCGCCGGATTTGTGGCAGGCGATTCAGGTGCGATTGAAGGCGACAAAATATGATGTTGTGCATCTGTTTGGCGGGATTCAGGTGTATGAGTTTTATAAGGCGTTGGGTGATATTCCGGCGCTGATTACGCCCTACGAGAGCTACAGTTTGTATCTGCGGCGGGTGGTGGAAACCCTCACCCCTAGCCCCTCTCCCTCAGGGCGAGGGGAACAAATGCAAAAGTTGAAGCGCCGCTTAATGACACGCATCCAATTGCAGATTGCGCGACAGTTTGAGTCGTGGATGTTCACACCTTATCGGTGTGCGGTGGTGGTTTCGGAACGTGACCGGGATGAACTGCTGATGCTCAATCCGGCGTTGAATATTGAGGTTATCCCCAACGGCGTCGATACCTATGAATTCCGGCCTCGCCCGACGCGGCGTGTTCCGGCGCTGCTGTTCGTCGGCAATTACGAATATGCACCGAATGTAGATGCGGCGCTGCGGCTGGCACGCGAGATTTTGCCAGAGGTGCAGAAGCGCCTGCCGGATGTTAGACTGTGGCTAGTGGGTAACGCGCCGCCGCCGGAACTGAAAGCATTACAACAACCTTACCCCCTAACCCCCTCTCCATCTAATAGAGAGGGGGAACAAGAAAATTTGTATCCGGGCCATGCAGTAATCCGGGTAACGGGGCGTGTGCCGGATGTGCGCCCGTATCTGGCACGGGCGGGTGCATTCATCAGTCCATTACGGTTGGGCGCGGGCATCAAAAACAAGGTGCTGGAAGCGCTGGCGATGGGCTGTCCGGTGATCGGCACATCTTTGAGCATGGATGGCATTCATGTGCAAAACGGGCATGATGCGCTGGTGGCGGATGAGTCAGCGATGGTTGAGGCGATTGTGCGCGTGCTGGAAGATACCAATTTGCAGGCGCAGCTTTCCTTAAACGGACGCAAGTTGATCGAGCAGCAGTATAGCTGGGACTCGGTCGGGGCGCGTTATGAACAACTTTACAAGGATATTTCATCGTGACTGAGTTTAAAGTCGTCACGCTGGCAGAACGACCTGACCTGATTGACGCGGTAAACCATCTGGGCGGTTCTCCCTGGCCGGAATTTATGCTGCACGATCCGATTGCGGACAAACATTTCTGGCGGCTGTATGATACCTTCCAACAATTTCAGATCGCACTGCTGGATGAAAATGGCGAACTAGCGGGCGAAGGCAATGCTATCCCGTTCACATGGGATGGCACAGTCGAGGATTTGCCGCTGGAAGGCTGGGACGCGATCATGCTGCGCGGCATCAACAACTACAACAACGGGATTAAGCCGGATACCCTTTCGGCTATTCAGGCCGTAGCCGCGCCCAAGTATGTGGGCAAAGGCGTCAGTCAGCAAATCATCCGCGCGATGAAAATGGTGGCACAGCGGGAAGGTCTAAAAGCGCTGGTTGCCCCGGTTCGTCCGAACCTCAAACATCGCTATCCTCTGACACCGATGGAAAAT
Organism: Anaerolineae bacterium; assembly: GCA_019912965.1. Taxonomy (GTDB): domain Bacteria; phylum Chloroflexota; class Anaerolineae; order Aggregatilineales; family Phototrophicaceae; genus CFX2. Next base: position 14,562 of record JAIOHM010000163.1, on the reverse strand, counting down.
TATATTCAGTGGAAGCATACTGACGGCTCGCCCTTTGATCCCTGGCTGCGGACACATGCGCGTTTGGGCGCGAAAATTATGCGCGTCTGCCCACAGTCGATGACGATTACCGGAACAGTGGCGGAATGGGAAACATGGACAGAGATGCGCTTTCCCGAAAGTGGAACTTATATTATCCCCGGCGCATTGAGTCCGGTTACATTCGATCTGGCGCGCGATGAAGGCCGTTATGTTGAGCCGAATGTGTGGATGCTGCACAGTTTTTAAGGAATAAGTATTTAAAAGGAGATGGTTAAAAATGAAAGCAGTACGAGTCCATCAGCAGGGTGAACCGGAAGTCATGCAGGTTGATGATCTGCCCATCCCTGAGCCGGGGGCGGGACAGGCGCGAATCAAAATCGCGGCGTCCGGCGTCAACTTCATTGATATTTATCAGCGTTCCGGCGGCTACAAAGTGCCGATGCCATTTACACTGGGCCAAGAAGCGGCGGGCACCATTGATGCTATCGGGGACAGCGTAACAGATTTCAAAGTGGGCGACCGGGTAGCATATGCTTTCGTCCTAGGGGCATATGCCGAATACGCGATTGTGGCGCTGGAAAAGCTGGTTCCGGTTCCTGACGGTGTAGAACTGCGACAGGCGGCAGCGTCGATTCTGCAAGGCATGACCGCACATTATCTGGTCAGCGATACTTTTCCGATTCAACCCGGCCAAGCCGTATTGGTTCACGCAGCAGCAGGCGCTACGGGTCAGCTATTGGTACAACTGGCAAAATTACGCGGTGCGCGGGTAATCGCAACCGCTTCGACCGAGGCCAAACTGAAACTGGCGCAAAAAGCCGGGGCGGATGACGCTTTTCTGTATGAGAACTTTGAAGCTGGCGTGAAGGAAATTACAGGCGGCAAAGGCGTCGATGCGGTTTACGATTCGGTTGGCAAAGACACGTTTGACCGCAGCCTGAATTGTTTACGCCCACGCGGGTACATGGTGCTGTTTGGGCAGTCCAGCGGGGCTGTTCCACCGCTTGAACCGCAAATCCTGAATGCCAAAGGTTCGCTGTTCCTGACTCGCCCATCGCTCGGTCACTATCTGCTGACACGCGAAGAACTACTAGGCCGTGCCGGGGATGTATTCGGCTGGATTAAAGAGGGCAAACTGAAGGTGCGAATCGACAGCGAATTTCCGCTGACTGGCGCGGCGGAAGCCCACCACGCCCTGAACAGCCGAGGCACAACAGGTAAAGTGCTGCTGATTCCTTAATCGCTTTTCGCCACAAAAAAACAGGGGGCACATGCCCCCTTGTCCAACTGTTTAGCGTGCGGCGTTTATTCTCCGCTGTTCACCACAGGCAAGGTGTACAAATAGGCGATGATGTTGAGGACTTGCTCATCGCTCAGGTTCGGTTGGCCGCCATATGCAGGATGCGGGATGCCGTTTGGCAGGGTAACTTGCTGGACGATGAAATCATAAAGCGCGATACCCGCCTGCTCCTGAATAAGGGTGCTGTTCGCCAATGACCCAGCCAGCATTGAAACTCCGCTTCCGTCCGCCGCATGACAGGCGACACAGGCTTGAGCATAGGCTGATTGGCCGGCTGCAACGACGGGTTCAAAGCTTTGTAATTCCTGCGGAATGGTTGTGGCTGGAATGGATGTGGCCTGAACTTCAGCCGCAGTTGGTTCCACAGTAGGTTGGGCAGCCACAGTGGTTGGTGGCAGCGCAGTCGGTTGAACAGCAGCGGCGGGCGCTGCCTGATTCAGACTCCGAATATACACCACGATGTTCATCAAATTCTCTTCGGTCAGCGATGGGTTACCACCTCTGGCGGGCATCATCACACCGGTTGTATTGAGTGGGTCGGTCACTTGGCGCCCTACAATAATGAAATCCACCAATTCCTGATCGGTGAGGCTATCCACAAATTCGCTATCGATGAGTGTTTTGCCGAGGCCGGGAATACCACGCGCATTAAAGCCGTGACAGGCGCTGCATATGGATTGGTAGCTGTTCTCGCCCGCCGATACTTTCGCCGGATCAAGGGCTGCTACCGCAACTGATTCGGGCGTGGGTGGCAGGGTTGGCTCCTCAAGCGGCGTTGGCGAAGGCAGCACCGCCAATTCCGCACCGGGGCGCGTGCTAGGACGCCCAGCAAACAGCACCAGCAGCAACAGGGTAACACCGCCCATCAAGATAAGTGCCGGGATAAGCGGAATATAGTTATCAGTGTTATTGGTTGTTGGTTCGGTCATCATTCCTATTCCTGGGGTGACAAAAACCTGCAATCTGTTTATGGTACAAGTGAGATTATAACACTCTCAAGTGAAATCTTTCACATCAATTTGATGACAAATAGCCTTTGCTATCTTTCAAAGTACCGAATATTCTTTTAAAATCACTTTTGATTGAAGGAGCAAGATGGTGGATAAACAACTCGGACGTAGACGTTTTTTGAAAGTTGCCGGTTTGGGCGCGAGTACTTTAGGGGCGGCAGCCGCGTTTGGGCGTCCCGGTAACCTGTTCCCGAAACAGGCTCCGTTGGCAGAAATTCATCTGGCTGCTCAAGAGGATGCGGCATCGATGGATGAACTGCACGCTCAGGGCGTTCAGCAGTTTTTGGATAATGTCGGCAAAGACCCCAACTTCTGGCGTCCGCCTATGGAACCGGTCATGGATGGCGATGTAAAAGTATTTGATATTGTCTGTCAGGATATTCAGTGGGAAACCGCACCCGGCATGGTCTTCCCGGCGATGTCTTACAACGGCATGGTTCCCGGCCCGGAAATCCGCGTTGACGAAGGCGACCGCGTGCGCTTCAACGTTACAAATGAAATGGTGCAAAGTACGGCCATTCACTTTCACGGCCTGCGCGTCCCGAATGATCAGGATGGTGTGCCTTACATCAACCAGCAACCGATCAAGTCCGGCGAAACTTTCAGCTATGAATTCACAATCCGCAACTCCGGCACCCATATGTATCATTCGCACCACAACGCCGCTGAACAAACGACCAGCGGGATGTTGGGCGCATTGATTGTTAATCCAAAAGATACTTCACGTGAACCAGTCGTCAGCGCCGATTATACGATGGTGCTAAATGATACAACACTGGGCTTTACCATTAACGGCAAGCAGTTCCCGTTCACCCAGCCGATTGTTGCCAAATTGGGCGATAAAATCCGGATTCGTTACATGAACGAAGGGTTGATGATTCACCCGATGCACCTGCACGGCATCCCGCAGATGGTTTTTGCGAAAGACGGTTTCTATCTGCCCGTGCCGTACATGGCGGATACGCTCAACGTTGCCCCCGGCGAACGGTATGATGTGATCGTGGATTGTGACGAACCCGGCGTCTGGGCGTTCCACTGCCACATTTTGACACACGCCGAATCACGGCATGGTATGTTTGGCATGGTTACGGTGTTGATCGTTCAGGAATAAATCGACAGTCATTTTCTCGTAAAACCGCCACTACCCAATCGGTGTGGCGGTTTTAGATTCCGTCATCAACAGCCAGTCCATCGACATAGGCTTGCAAATCATCCAGCGTCATCTCGCCCAGATGTTTGTAACGCACGACACCTGCCGCGTCGAGGATAAAGGTGGTGGGCATAACATTGATGGCATAGGCATTATAAACATCCAGCGTTTGGTCGAGCAGCACGTTCAACCCGCTGACGCCGCGCTCATCAAAATAGGTATTGATCTGTTCCGGGGTTTCGTTGACGTTCACCGCCAGAATAACCGCTTTACCATCGGCGCTGTGCTGTTCGGTAAACTGTTGAAAGGCGGGCAGTTCGCGCTGGCAGGGTTCACACCATGTCGCCCAAAAATTCAGGAAAACCACGCGCCCCCGATAGCTGGACAGACGCACATCCGATCCATCCAGACTGGCAAGCTGGAAATTAGGTGCGGGCTGGTCAATCAGCGAGGTATCCGCCAGCGTAACTGCCAGCGGTGTTGCAGGTGCATTGGCAGACTGACTTTCACTAAGTGCCAACGCAACTGCCGCCAGAATGCCTAACACGGGGAAAATCATAAAGACCAACAAAATGGGTGAGGGTTTTCCCCTCGGTTCTTTAGGCGATGTCAATTCAGTCATAACTACTTTCCAGCAAAGATGCTGTACGCATCCTCTCAATCATTACTAAGTTCACGGCACCCAGCGCGGCAGGAGTGCGTCTTCGGCTATCTTCACCACTGCCTGAGTGTTCAAATCAAATGTCCAGATTTGCGGTAAACCGGGATTATCCGGATCGTTCAACGCCACCGCATCGGGAAACCGCTGGACGACCAATTGAGTTCCGGTCGGGTCGAAGGCGAAGAAACCATGATAATACAGCGGGTCAACCAGCAACGGTTCGGCAGTGCCATCAGCCGGATTCATGCGATAAAGCTGCTTGCCACGCGTCGAAGCATCATCCAAATTACGGCGTCCGATCACCAAAAATGAGCCATCAGGACTCCAAGCGGAGGTGTCATCATCGACCCGCGACTCCTGTGTGGTCAGCGGGCGAGTCTGATTGGTGTTCAGATCGACGAGTTGCAAATAAGAACGCGCCTGCGCTTCTTCCAGAATAATTTCCGGGTACACGACGCGCATTCCATCTGGCGACAGTTCACCGGGATTGCCATATTTGCTGGGGATGACGACGGTGCTGTCATCGCGGAAATCATGCACCAGAATGCCCTGACTGCCGTAGTCAAACATGGAAATACGCTGTCCATCCGCCGACCATTCGATGCCGTAGCCCAAAATCTGCGAATCACTAAACATGGGGCGGGTGGTCGCCGGTCGGGTACTCAGGTCAATGAGCCAGATGCGCGTTGGGCTAGCGCCAAGCGATGAAGTTTGCGCCATGTCGCTGTTGTAATCAATGCGCTCGTAAGCGATGATCTGGCCGTCCGGTCGCCAAACAGGGGTTTTACATTCGGCATCGGCACAGTTGGTAAGCTGCTCAATACCACCTGTATCCAGATCGAGCATTTTGATGTCCATCGTGCCCGTGCTGGAATTTCTTTCCGAGAAGGCGATTTTGCCCCCGTCCGGGCTGACACTGAAATCGTAAATCCCAGATGGGCTGAAGGTCAACTGCTGTGCGGCAGATGGATCGGCGGGGTCGGCAATCCAGATGTTGAACGGATTGGCACTGCTGGCCGGGGCGAGATAGGCCACGCGCGGACGCCGCACTGTGAAATTGTAACGGTATTCAGAAATCACCGCCCGCCCGTTATCGCTGGTTGAGCCGGGTTGCAGCATCACCTGATAAGTTGCCCCCGGCTGCAAGGCTGTTGCGGGGCGAAAGATCAGGGTTGCGCCGTTCCAGCTTACGTCACCATTCACCGTCGCCAGTACATCCTCGGTGCTGAGACTTTGCCCGGATTTTTCCGGCGGAATTTGGACGACTTGCAGACGCTCTGGCACACTCTCGCGGTTCATGTTTTCGCTGAACTGAATGATGATGGAACTGGTGCTGCGGGCAATTCCCAACGGGCCAACACGCTGAAGTGTGACACCAACACGATCTCCCAAAAGAATGGTCAGCCCAATGGCCGCAACCAGCAGCACAATAACAAAACCAACGCTGCGATCAAAGCGCGTCAGTCTGAAGTAGCGCCTTAAGGATGATTCTGGCTGGGTTGTTTCTGATGCGGCAATTTTGACCGACGAATCATGATTATGGTGCATTGCACATCACATCTATATTCGTAAACCGATGGCTGTAAGCAGGCGGCTGACAGCTACTTTACGATAGCACACCACAGGATAGGGTGCGAGACTCGTTGTGCAAATTTATGTTCTTCTCAGCGTGCTATAATGAGAAAATTCGCTGCTCGATCTGCCGGAATGAGGCTCATGCCGCATCACATTTTCCTGAGTTACAGCCGTAAAGATACACCGACTATGCAGCGCATCTGTGATGATTTACGCGCTGCGGGATTGAGTGTCTGGACTGATGCGGGCATCGAACCGGGCACACCGCTGTGGAAAGACTCGATTGAGATGGCAATTGAGGAAGCGGGCTGTCTGGTGGTCATCCTCTCGCCAGATTCCAAGCATTCTCAATGGGTTAAACGGGAACTGGAATATGCCGACTCGCAGAGCAAACCCATCTTCCCAGTGCTGGCGCGAGGCGATGAGAGCGATGCCATCCCTTTCCTGCTCATTGGCGCGCAGTTCGTGGATATTCAGACCCATTACACCGCAGGCGTTCAGGTGCTCATCAGCACAGTACAGGAACGGTTGAATGGTGAACCTGTCCCGATCAACAATCCGCCGCGCCATATGCCTCCCCCCCATGGGATACAAACAGGCAGTTATGCACGGCTGAATCCCTGGAATTTTATCGATCAATTTCAACTGCTGCGCTGGCTATTTCTTGATCCCGATGCGCTGGCGGCCTATCTGCATCGTGATGGTGATGAGACGGTCAGACGAACGGGGGCATGGATCGTCAGTGGTTTAGGCTGGATGCCATTTTTGCTGCCGCTATTGGGCTATACGATTGGCACTGTGGAAATTCGCGGGCAGAGACCGATCACATTGTTATTCGCCTACACCCTGTTTCTGATTGGCTGGATTGCGGCGGGTGTGCTGGGCGGCGGGAAAACGCGAGATGGTGTGTTTTCACTGGTCATCACGGGCTTCATCGCCTTTATGATTTATGTGCTGGTGCGCGGGGTATCCGGCATTGAATTCATTCCGAATGATGTACGCGGTCAGATTGGAACAATCTTTGTCGGCATAACCATTGGTGTGGCCGCCGGAATTGCATTTTGTACGGCTTATACCGCAACCGGAACGCTGGCTGGATTGGTAATTGCGGTGACATTGTTCGCCGGGTTGTTCCGCATTTTTCCCGGCACCGCCAGCGCGGTAGCCGGACTGCTGATGGTGGGGCTGGCATTCTTCACAGCGACGGTACTCAATAGAGGTATCCAAACTGGACGCACCAGCATTGGGCATTACATCATCATCGGTGTGAATGGCTTAGCCTATACAGTAGCACTGTGGCTGTATCTGCTGGGCGGCTGGCAGGTATTGGGAGTGAATTAGTGGATGCAGCATCAAGTTTTTCTAAGCTATAGTCATCAAGATGCCCTAATCATGCAGCGGGTTCGTGATGATTTGCGGACTGCTGGATTATCCGTGTGGACAGACGAAGGTATTGAGCCGGGTACTCTTTCTTGGAAACGGGCTATTCAACAGGCAATTGAAACAACAACTTGTTTAGTTGCCATTCTTTCACCTGCTGCAAAAGCTTCCGAATGGGTCGAACGTGAACTCGAATATGCGCGTGTTCAAGGGATTCCAGTTATTCCTATGCTTGCCCATGGTGATGAACGTACATCTATCCCTTTTGATTTAATTACCCGTCAATTTGTTGATATACGCATAGATTATCAACAAGGTATTCATCACTTCACCAATTGGTTTTATGGAAAATTTGAGGTGCAGCCGGCTCAAGAATCTCCGGCACCTCTGGAAGCCTTTCTGCTCGAACCTAAACCGCAAGGAACACAGGCCAACGAGAGAGATGCTGATCTTGTACGTCAATTGGCTTTGACCCTAACTCAGCAAGCATTAGATGTATCTGCTGAAGCCATCTTTATAACCCGAAAAAATGAGCTTGTTGCTCAAAGCGGCAGCATGAGTCGGGCAATGATTCACGAACTCATTACGATTGTGGGCAGTAGTAATTGGGATGGGTCACACACAGGAGCACGGGTGCGGTTCATAGATTTACTTTCAAATGGGCAAGACTACATGATGTATTCGGTTCAAACAATGGACGATATGATGTTATCAATGGTGTTCAAAGGAACAACCTCGCTTTTGGCTATCAGGCGGAGTGCGGCTCAATTAGTGAAGGCTTTGGGTGGTGAGAATGGCTAATCCTTCTCATCCCATCACTACCATCGACTCGCGCCGCGCGTGGGACTGCCCCTGGTATGGGGTGCGGCAGGATCGTATTCTGCTGCCTAACGGGAGTGAAGGGGTTTACAACGTCCTCGAACTGCCAGATGCCGTATGGATTCTGCCCGTGACGACAGCAGGTGAAATTGTGCTGCTGCGGCATTACCGTTATCCACTGGAAAAATGGATTTGGGAACTGCCCGCTGGACATGTCGAAGCCGGGGACGAACCGTTGGAATCAGCTCAACGTGAACTGCGCGAAGAAACGGGCGGTGAGGCAAGCGAATGGCGCTTCCTGCTGAAATCCAATACCATGAAAGGCATTGGCACCGAAACCGCCCATCTGTTTCTGGCGACGGGCGTTACGCTGGGCGCAACTGCCCATGAACCGGCTGAGGTGATGACTGTTCATCCCCTCCCTGCCGCCGAGGTGTTGCGTATGGCACGGGCGGGCGAGATCGAGGATGCAATCAGCGTATTGGCGCTGCTGCTGGCTGAACCGCATCTGTAATGGTGAAGGATAAACCTGTATGGATAATCCGCTGCTGCAACCTGCTCCTGAAGATCGCTTTGATCGCATTCGCACACTAGCCCGTGATCTAGCCTATGGGGCGGTCAACGGCTTATGGAGTTCGCGCATCACGGTTTCGTTCGTCAGCCGACAAGACCCATTGTGGTGGATTAACCCGGATGGCGACCCCAACAGCATCAGCGACTATCTGGAAAAGAAATGGGAGAACAAACACTGCTCTGCCGAGGTGTTGATGTCATTCGGTTTTATGGCACTGATGGAAAAGCGGGATACCAGCGCGACGGTTTATCTGCTGACCGAAAAAGCCTTCGCCCTGCTGGAAAAACCAACTGCACCACCTTCGGTATTCATCTCATACCGCCGCAACCAGAGCAGTGCTTTAGGCTTGCTGGTGGTGGCGCGGTTGAAAGCGGTCGGCGTCCCAAATCCATTCATTGATATGGTGATTGACCCCGGCGCGCAATGGCACGCACTGCTGGAAAAAACAGTTCGCCAGAGCACCTACTGTATCGCACTGATTGCGCCCGGCACACTGGATTCAACTTATGTCCAACAGGAAATCAAGTGGGCGCTGGATACACCGGGGATGACGGTCATTCCTTTGTGGCATGGCGGTTTCCAGGCAGGCAATGATTATCCGGCAGAATTGAGCGTCCGTAATGCCATCCGCATCAAAGAGGAAAGCGCCGAAGAATACGAAATGGCGATGATTAAGCTGTTGAATCGGTTGGGGTATGGGCCGTAATCTGCTGCACAGGCTTGAGCAAACTGCGGTCGAACTGCCCTATATTGGCAGGATTCATGCGTTCCAATTCGGCGCGAACACGATACGAATCTTCACGCAACTGCTTTACATCAACCCCCTGACATACATCTGGCAGCATGGATAGCCACTGGACGCTGCGTAAAAGCATTTTCAGCGCGCCCCGGTGATTGCCACGCTCGATCTGATAGTAAGCAACCCCAATCTGCAAAATCGCCCGGTATAAATCGCGCACCGGGCCGCTGGTTTTGACCCATTGTTCCTCGAACAAATCATGCTGTGGGTAATATTCCCCCGCGTTGAACTTTTCCACGCCCTGCTGGGCTAAAGGCGGCAGTGGTTCATTACATTCACAGCCAAGTTGTTCCAGCATTTCCGGGTCTGGAACGCGGGCGTAGTCTTTTAGCAGTTGGGAGATATGAGCGAGAAGTTCGGCTGGTGTTTGAGTCAGGTCTGCCCCGGCGATCAAGGCGCCAGATTGCACCGTCTGGTCATCGCTCACCAGCACAATCGGGATACGGCGGGTAGCAGGGCTGGTTTTGGGCGTGGTTGCCCAGAAGCGCCAATCAGCATCGTTACCATCCACCAGAATCATCACCGCCCGGTCATCGGTTAATCGGGCTACATAACCGGACGCACGCTCGGTGTATTGCTTAACCGTATAGGCCCTGCCTAACGCCAAGCGAATTGCTTCCGTCCAGACGGGACTTCCGGTAATAATGAGGGTTTTTTCCTGTAACATGGTTACCTCTGGTTGGTGTGTAGAATAGTCATATCAATCACATCATCCAGTGACAATGTTTTCCCAATCTCCCAATGGTGGTCGCAGATTTCAGCGCCGAACTGCCGGGTCAATTGTGCCTGCTGGCTTGTGCAGGTTGTGCGCTGAGCGTGGGGTGTACCGTTGTGATGTGCAACAAAGCTCAACACCTGTACACTGCGAACATCGCCGATAGCAGCCCAATATTCGGATGCTGCGACAAGTGCATTGAGTTTTGGGACAATCACTTCAAGGTTTCGCACCCGATTCAGTGAATCGCACAGCACCTCTTTTGCTGCCGCAAGATCACCCAAACGTGTATGTAATCTGGCTTGAACGATGCGTGTCTCGACAGTGACAGACAAACCACGAATGTCATCCTGTTCGTGTTCAATTCGCTCGGCCTCATTAAGTGACATTTGAGCCTGGGCGAAATCCCCTTTAGGAAGACAGGCATTCGCTAATGCACTATGCAGTCTGATCTGTTGGGCATACTGATTCGTAGACAGCCCCAACGCTTCGCGCCATGAGACAATAGCCTGGTCGCGGTTCCCCTCCGCCGTGGCAATTTGCGCCAGAAAATCATGCAGATCCAATAATTCCTTCAACTCCAGCAGTGGGGATTCATCCGCAAGCAATCGCAAGCACAAATCCTTGGCTTCTGCATACCTGCCTAAGGGCAACAATACACTCGCCAGTGTGTGGTGATGAAAGATTGCGCTGCCCAGACTATCGGAACTGGCGACGAACGCCTGATCTTCCATTAGATAGGCATAAGCGCGTTGATAATCGCCTCGTTCGCGGCTTATTGCAGCCAAACTGCCATGCGCCCACACCATTTCTACAGGCGAACCCATTTCTATTGCCGTTGCCAGATGCTCATCTGCATAACGTTGGGCTTCTGCCAACGCGCCAAGACGGACGTAATAACCAACGAGGGTCTGCAAACCATGTCCGATCAGGTTTTTTTCGCCTAACTTACGCTGGATGGATATGCTTTCTCGTATTAACGGAATGCCTTCGTGATCTTTCCCTGTATCGAGATATGTCATTCCACGATTGACAAGCGCGGTGGCAAGCTCAGACAAGTCGCCAAGCGCACGACTGAGACGGATATTGTCGTCAATATATGCACTGGATCGCTCGAAGTCGTCTTCACAATAGGCAATATAACCTAGCCAGGTATTGATCTTTATTTTCGATTTTACGTCCAAATCGCCAAGATCAAGCGCGCGCTGCAAATACTGCTGGGCAAGTTCAAAATCGCCACCGTCAGACATTACCTGCCCTAGCCGCAAGACAATGCGGGATTCCAGATACTTGTCCTTAATCTGTTGGGCGAGTTCAAGCGCTCGTTCGGCGGCTTCACGCGCCGCAGGCAAATCCCCCTGTCTCAAGAGCGCATAACTCATGTCTTTGAGCAGTGCGCTTTGGCTGCGGAGATCGCCTAATCGCTGCGCCGCTGCCAATCCGGGTTGCATCCAATCCATTTGTTCATCGAACGGCTGCTGCGTAACCAGCATATTCAGGGCAAATTCGACCAGCAGACGGTCGTGTTCAGCACTGCCGCCATTCTGATTAACAACATAGTCTTGCCAATGTCTGATTTGGGCAAGTTCCTGATCGAAGGTATTCAACGTGCTAGTCAATAATGCGCCGCCTTGCTCAAGACGTTCGTTCATCTGGCGAAGTTTTTGAGCATAGTAGCGGGCGAGGCGCATTTGTGCATCCTGCAATACATTCGCAGTAATCATCAGCACCTCCTTAGCCTTGTGCGGGGTTGGCGAACAGCGATTTGGCGTGCAGCACCAGCAGGGCGTGCATCTGGAAACGACCACCCGTAACCGGTTCGAGAAGTCCGCGATTGACCAGTGTACGCACCGTTGGACGTGGATCATCCACCTCCCATAATGCTGCCATTGCGCCCAGATCGAAGGTAGCGGGTTTGGGAACAAATAAACCGAGCAAGGCAAAACGCGTGAGTGTTTCCTGATCCAGCGCTCTGGTACTGCGTTGGAGCAGCGCAGCAACGGTTGACGAGGAATCGCCCGCAACCGTGCGGACATCGCTTGGAGTTTGCTCACTCAATAATCGCGCGCCGCTGCGGAGTTCCGCAATCAGATGCTCGATACCCCACCCCATCTGCATTTCTTCGTGCAGCAACCGCCCCGCAACTTGAATCGCCAGCGGCAGCCCTTCCAAATCGCGCACCAACTCAATAGCCGATTCGGGGAACTGCTCAACTGCCTGTGGTGCAAGACGACTGAGCAACAAAAGGGCTGAATCGCTGCTCAACTGAGGCAGACGATAGACATTGGTGGCAGACGGAGCAAGCGCACGGGCAACCTCGCTCAAGCGGCTCGAAATCACCGTTGCAGATTGATGCCCGGCAACGCGAAACGGGGTGAAATGATCGACCTGCCACACATCATCAATAATGAGCAGCATCCGTCGATTTCGCAGCGCAGCGGCTATCTGGCTGGTTAGTTCTTCCAGCGACAACACTTTGCCCTGTGCGACGAGATGGAGCGCTTCTGCCCAGCGCATGAGTTCGGCTTGTAAACCGGGGGTTTCTCCCAATGATGTCCACAATACACCATCCGGGTAGGCTGCCCACACATCGGGAGCATGGGCGAGTGCGGCGATGATCGTACTTTTGCCAACGCCGGGCCACCCTTCAATAAGCGTGACAGGCTGTTTCTGCCCAACATCCGGGATACCGATCCGCTGTTTGAGTTCCGTCAACACAACCTCGCGCCCGATAATCAATCCGGGGAGCGGCGGCAATACACTGATCGCTGCTCGATTGTCACGGTTTTCAATGAGGGTGTTGGAAGGTGTTCCGCCGTTATGGATCAACTCATAAAGCCGGACAGTTTCATCTTCCGGTAACGTTGCCAGTTCTTCATCCAGAATACGCACACATTCCTGATATTGGCGCAAGGCTTCCGTCCGCTGCCCGTTCAGGGTGTATAAACGCATCAAAAGGCGGTGGGCAGGTTCACTCATCGGGTCAACTTCCAACCAACGACGGGCATAATTCATCGCCGATTCCAGATGTGAGGCACTATAGTATTCGGCAAGATGGCGCAGGGTTTGTGTATATTCCTGATGCAACCATTCCCGTTTAGTCGCCTGCCATCTGTCAAATTCCACGCTATCCGTCAGGCTGAATCCCACCAGAAAATCATCATGATAAAGGTTAGCAGCTTCTTCCAGCCTGCTCACACAGTCGGCACATAACGCAGTATCTTCATGAGCGTGAAGGCGAACACTTACAAGCGCCTGAAGAAAGGCTTGCACGTCACTCCACACGACTTCGTTCTTTATCGAGACATTGGCACGGTCGATTTCCAGCCATTCGATTTCGGTGAGTTGCGTAAGGGTTGGCAATGTACTACGCAGCGCGTTGCGTGCCCCATCTTCGTCCAGATCAGGCCACAGCAGTGTCGATACCGTTGCCCGGCTTTGCACACGATCCGCAAGCACGAGAAAGGCAAGCAGAGCCATCGCCTTACGCCGGGTAATCGTGATCGGTTTTCCATCAATCTCGATTCGGGGTGTACCAAAAAGGAAAAGGTGTATCCGGGGCATAGGTTTTTCTGTAGCGATCCTGTAGCGATACGTAAGCGGGTGTCTGGTAAGTATATATCATCCTGCATTAAGTTAAATAACCGCTTACAGCGAAAGAGGAAATCATGCAAAGAGGCATGTCATCTGAAAAGCACTTCACTGTTATTGACAACAAGAAGCCTTCCCTGCTGCGCCGTTTTACAGTTACCCGGCTGGAAACTCATATGACCAGTTTTATAAGCCCGATTGAACGCTGGCCGGACAACAATTATGCGCCGAAGGAACTCGAGTACGTTTGGAACCAAAGTCCAACATCTCATAAAATCATCACGCCGCTGCATGGGTACAAAGCACAGGATGTTCGCGTCGACATCAGCCGTGGGCATGTGATTATTCTGCTTTCACGCGACTACGGGATGGCCTCCAGTATAAGGGAAGAATACTACTGTGAGGTTCCTATTCCCGCAGATGCGAAACGGAACAAGGCGTATGTCGAAATTACCACTCATTTCCTGATTGTACGGCTGGACAAAAAACAGCGGTTTTTCAGACGAGCAGTTTCAACAGTCGTGAACTTCAAGAATTATTTCGCGCTGGTGTTCAGGATTGGTTTGAACTCCAACCGTCTGGATGGTTAGGGTGCGTGAAAAGACAAACTGCATATCCGTTCAACAGGAGTCAGGGGCGCACATCCAGTCGCCCCTGACTGTTTCCGTTCCAGTTACAGATCAAATATGAATACATCCGCACTCAAGGTTCGTGAAATCCCGGCGGTCACTGAGAAGCGCGAGTCTGTTTTGCTCACCCACATTTGAAATTGCAGATTTGACGATATAGGTGTAGGTCGCAACCGAAACATATTGTAAACGACAAGCTGAACTTGCCCCGATTCAGTGGAGGAAAAAAGAAGAGACAGGTACACTGAATTGAGGAGCAGAGAAGAATGGCAATAGATCGAAGAAGCTACACGGAAGAATTCAAACGGGAAGCAGTGAGGTTAATGGAAAGCAGCGGT
>JAIOHM010000162.1 GCA_019912965.1 Anaerolineae bacterium | reverse complement strand
CCCCAAACCCCTCCCCGTATCGGAGAGGGGCTTTTCTTTAGTTGCTCAAGTTGTCCTCATCCACCCAGAATTCGTCTTTGGGGTTGATTTCGACTTCTGGCAGGGGGTCGAATTGGGATTCGTCGAAGGGGAGCAGATCATTCGGAATAGGTGCGCCGAGGGATTCGAGATGTTTTCTCGCTCTTTCCAGACCCCACCAATAGGCATAACAGGTTTTGCCATCGGCGGAGATGCCGTCGCACCAAGCGAGGCGGTAGGCTTTGTCGGCGGATTCGACAGCTTTATCCCGGTTGCCCGCGTCGATTTCGATCTGTGCCAACACGTTGAGGGCATCGCCATGAATCAGCGGATATGGCCCACGTTCGGCGGATTCCCATATTTCATCCAAGCGTTCCCGCGCCTGAGCGATTCCGCCGCGCTGACGATGCAGTTCTGCCAATGCCACTAACGCCCGAAGTTCTTCTTCGACCAAGTTCACCGCCCGCGCCCGTGTCAGGGCATGATGCAAACGTTCGTCCGCTGTTTTCAGATCGCCCAAGCCCAATGATGCTGCCCCTTGCAACCGCGCCGCCCGGATAAAATCGCGTTCATAACGAGAATGATGTGCCAGTTCCCACGCACGATCCGCCAACGGGCTGGCTACGGATGCATTGCCACGCCATAAAGCAGCTTGGGCGAGCAAGGCGTTGACCAATCCTTCAGATTGTCGGAGATTTTGAGCAACAAACATTTGAAGCGAACGGCGCAGGGCAATTTCAGACGAATAGGTTATGCGGGCGGGTCTGAGACCCTCCCCTACACCAGCATTTCCGTGATTTCGGGCTGCCAGCGCCAGCCCCAACCAACGCAGGCTGATCGCCTCCTGAACACGATTTTGCTGTTCGCGAGTGATGACCAGCGCGCGGCGGGCAGCGGCTTCAGCTTCGTGCAGTCCTCCGGCGAGATGCAGCGCATTCGACAGGTTGCACAGAGTGACTGAGGTATCCTTTCCAATATTATCCTGTTCTTCATCCATTTGTACAACTTTGCGATGGATTGCAGCACTACCTCCCGGCTGACCGCTGATGTCATAAGCCAGCGCCAGCGCGTTGAGGGTGAAGGCCTGCTGTGCGGAATCGCTCAAACGCGGCAGTTGATCAAGGCCATCCAAAAACAGCATTTCCAGCAGTTCGGCACGCTGTTGACTGGCGCTCAGGCGATAGAGGGTAGCCTCGTCGAGGCGATCTCGAAACACAATATACGCATCTTCATAGCGACCCAATCCGATCAGGGTGTTGTAGAGTTCGATGGCTGGGGCGAGATCTTCGAGGCTGTTGACCTGCGTATAATCGTTAAATTCGTTGGGTACAGCTTCGAAATGGGCGTGCAGGTTTTCGTATACACCACGTTTGCCGTCACCATCCAGCCCTTCCCACGTCACGCCGCGCACAATCGGGTGTAAATCGTAGCGGTTGGCGCTTTTGTCCCAGCCGATGAGGCCACGATCTTCGAGTTCGACAAGGGCAGCATCGAGGGCGGTTTCGGTGGGGAAGGGTTTGGGGGAAACCCTCACCCCTAACCCCTCTCCCTCAGGGCGAGGGGAATCAGAGTCCTGTTGAGATAAACCACTGGTTTGCGAAGTGGTGCGAGAGGAATCGGAGTCGCGGGGGGATACGATGCAGGCAGCAGCAATAGAGGCAAGGACGGTTTCGAGGTCGTTAAATATTTGCTCATTGCGGAAGCGCAGCACACGATAGCCTAATGACTCGATTTCTTGCTGGCGGGCAGCATCGGATTCCTGTTGGTCATCATGAATGCGGCCATCGACTTCGATCACCAAATTGCTTTCATAGCAGAAAAAGTCGGCAATGAAGGTGGTATCGGCAATCGGATGCTGACGCCGAAATTTAATATCGTTTAAGCGCCGATCACGCAGACATTCCCCTAAACGTTCTTCGGCATTGGTCTGCTTTTTACGGAGTTCTTGCGCCAGCTTCACCATCAATTCTGCCGCACGTTCCCGGAATCGTTCTACACCTTCCGATTCATCCGACGCAAAACCAAACGGATTTACTCTCGATTCTTGTTCCACTCGCCCTGAGGGACTAGGGGTGAGGGCTTCTTTCCCCACTAGAACTGATGCCAACGTGTCATAACTGGCGGCCATGCGAAAAGCGGCGACGGTATGTAAAACCTTTTTGGCTTTGTCGTCCAGATCGGCCAGCGCGAACGACAACACATGCGATTTGACGTTCGCCAGCGGCAGACTTAAAGGGTTGAAATCCGGGTTGTTCCTGCGCCACGAGTCAAAATCTCCCGGCGCACGTTTGTAATTGGCAACGACGCCCGCCAGCGCACGGATGAGCAACGGGTAATTCTCGAAACGGTGGAACAGCGGCAACAGCGCATCCCGCGAACCACTGACGCCCATCGCCCGCCATAAATCTAAAGCATCGTCGTCTTTCAGCCCTTTCAGAAAAATGGCGGCACTGCTGGGAATTGAGCCACCTGTCACGGTCTGCAATTCCGCCGGATACAAACGGGTGCTGACCAGAATGCGCGAGGCGCGGATGGCAGCTAATTTGCGGAGGAAATATCCGGCGCGGGGGTCGGCAGTTTTGCGAAGGCGATGCTGCCCGACGAAAGACTGCGCGGCGCTCTCCGGCAATCCGTAAGCCTGAGTAACGAAATTGGCGGTCTGTTCGTCCAGATCATCATCGCGCAAATAAGCGGCATCCATGCGGGCGTAGGCGATCAAGATGCGTTCGAGGCCATCCAGCACCAGCAGGAACGGCTCGGTATCAAGCAAATTGAGCAGCTTTTCTTCGCGCTCCGGGACGGACAGCTTTTCGATTTCCTCGCGCGGTCGGCGGCTGACATAAGCCAGCGCCCGTGTGACAAAGTTTTCAAATCGGGCATCGCTTTCGTAAAAACTCCACCACAAACGCCCTGCCAATGATTTCATTTCCAGCGGCGCAACATCGTTGAACCACTTCCACGTCAGCGCGCTTTTGCCCATGCCACCGATGGCGACGACATTCAAAATGCGGGCCTGATAAATCGGTGATGAGGGTTTGGCGACCCAATCGGTGAGCAGGTTGAGTTCGGCCTGCCGTCCGGCTAACTGGGCGGTTTGCAGCAGGGTATAGGGATGGGCGATGTACGGCTTGGGTGCGAGGGGAATATCGCTCGAAAGCGGCGAATGCAGGTTGGTGATGTCCCGCCGCTGCTGACGCAAATCGGTTTTGGAAAGGCTGTCGATAATTTTGGCGCGCAAATCGGCAGGCGAGTCGAAAAAGTTGACGATATTTTCGGTCTGAACGCGGTTTTTAAAGGTTTCCAGTTTGGTCGCGCCATCACCTTTTTCAACGTCCGCGCCTTTAATGTCATGGTCTTCGCCCATCACGAAAATCAGCCGGGGGATTTTGCGTTCAACCGCACGGCTGTATTCCATCTCAGTGACGGAAATCTCATGGCCTTTGGGGATGTAACCATAACGGTAGGCGAAAATGCCCATATAAATTTCGGCTTCGTCCACCATGCCGAGTGAAACCGAAATGGCCTCGTCATCGCTGGCAGGCAAATGCTCCATCATGATCGGGAACATGCCCTGCCGCAGACAGGCATCCATCGCTTCTTTACGGTGGACGGGCAAATCGCGGGCAGTGCTGCTAATCATCACATCAACGCGCTCGGCCATGCGGTCTCTCCTAGCGATCAAAACGGCTTATTTCTATTATAGCCAACGCGAATATTTACGCAGGAGTGGCGCTTGACTCTGCTTTGCAATCGTGTATAGTGGGTCACTAGAGTTCACAGAAGCTATTTAAGCACCATTGGTCAGATGGACAGGTCAAAAAATCCGCCCTTTGACGGAGGGGGTATTGTCCAGATGACGGATGACGGTGGTTGCAATATGCGCTTTAATGAACTTTGGATCAGAAAGGAGGGGAACCATGTACTCGCCACTGGACTTACATCAACTGGCAACAGAAGAATACAATCGGGGACTCCGTAAGGCGGCGCAGCGGCGGCTGGTTTCGCTGGTACTGCGGCGGCAAAATAACCTCCTGTCACTGGACTCATTGATGGAACGTTTCCGCATCATCGGACAGCGCAGTCTGGGCACGCAAACCGTTGCCATCGAACAGATCGTGGGCACGGCGGGGCGCACCGAAGACTTCGACCGGAGCTTTATGCCCAAGCGCGATTTGACGCAAAACCGTCTCATCAGCGTCATCAAGGCGATGTACGAAGGCATCACCCTGCCGCCCGTCGAACTCCGCAAGGTCGGTAAGGTCTATTTTGTGATCGACGGTCATCACCGCATCTCGGCGGCACGCTTACGCGGTCAGCAGTTCATCGAGGCCATCGTGACCGAGGTGGACATGGCAATCGACGACACTGGCGTGTTCAAAATCGTCTGCACATGACAATCGTAGGGCGTCCACTGAGACGCCCTTTTTGAATCGTGAGGATACGATGTTGGTACGGGTTATTCAATCGGCTCTTTGTAGATGATGTAACGGCCTATCGGGTCGCCTTTGCCGATGCAGTCCGAGAGGTCAACCTTGAACTCGCGGCCACCGCTCACCCAACGCAAACCTTCTTGCAGCAAACCCTGTCCGACGTAACACACCGCTTTGTCGGTCTTCCGTCCCCAGCACATCGGGCAGCGTTCCAGTGTGTAGATGATCCGGTCATCCCCTTCTTCGAACACGTTGCTCACCTGATCGCTGAACTGGCTGAAGATGTTCGCCATCGCTGGCACGCCCACCTTCAACTTCGCGCTCAATGGCAGCACCTTGAATGCCAGATCGCCCACCCCAGCCAGCGCGCCGAACCCGCGCAGCGCATCCGCAAACAGCGTTCGTCCCACCCGCAGCGCCAGTCCGCGTCCGCCGCGTGGGCCGTACATCTCCTCCAGCGCGACACACAGGGCGGTGAAGTCGGCGAAGTCGAAGGCTTTCTCCAGATTATCGGGCGGGTAGTTGCCGATCAGGTTATCCAGC
>JAIOHM010000161.1 GCA_019912965.1 Anaerolineae bacterium | reverse complement strand
ACTGACCTGTATTTTCTGGCAACTGGCAACTTAAACCGACTAACAACTCCTCTGACATTGACGACATCTGCGACATTGCGCGCAAACCCGTTTTCGCAACCGCAATCGCCGCAAACTGTCTGGCTCCCTCCTCGCGTGCGGGGAGGGCTGGGGTGGGGTAAAACCCCTTTGCGCGCAAATCCATTTTCGCAATCGCAATCGTCGCAACCTTGTTCCCCTCTCCAATTTGGAGAGGGGCTGGGGGTGAGGTAAACGGCCTACCCCCCGAACAGACTCCCCATTTCCGGGTCAGCCAGCCGCGCGCACTCCCCAAACTGCTGGAAGTACCCGCGCTGATCGTCCGTCGCCGGATCGAACGCCGGGATTCCCGCCACACATTCCTGGAAGGTCTGCGAAATCAATTGTGCCTCTGCCAATTCGGTTTCCAGATCAGCATCGTTCAGCACATAATTATCAAAGACCTGTTCCAGCCAGCGCAGTTGCAGGAACGACGCGGGTGATGCACCTCGGAACGCCGACGGGAACTCCACCGTGTTCGGGTCGCTCATCAGGGCGTCAATCTGCGTGTAGAAGCTGATCTCGTCAGCCGTCCGCGAAGCATCGTTCATCTGTGACCGTCGCGCAGGCATCCCACTGAACAACTCCATATGCTGCGAGAGTGTGCTCAACCAGCGGTAGCAGGCATCCGCGTTCTGGGTCGTCGCGCTGATGTATGCCGTACCCACACCATAAGTGATGGCGTTGAAGGTATTGCCCATCGGGTAAGTCGTCGTGCGGTACGGGTCACTCTGCGGCCCACCGATTTGAATGCTGATGTCCCCCACCCCCAGATTCGACTGGGTATAAATCGCGGGTCGGTCATCTTCCGCGCTGGCACCAGCGATGAAAATCGCGCCGCCCTCCGCCGCCAGTTCCTGATAATCAATCAGGCCTTCTTTTGCCAGATCAAGCACCTGCCGGATGGCCTCAACCGTCGCCGGATCGGTGAAATTCAGCGTCGGTGGGGATGTCCGATAATCCACAGGCAGGCCGCCATACGACGCGATCAGCAGCAGCATATACGTACCGCCGAAACCCTGCGAAGCAAACGGCGCTTCACCCAGATAATCCTTCAACTGCCGCAGCGTATCGGCAAAGCTGTCCACCGTCCAGCCATTTTCCGGCGCGGCCACGCCTGCCTGATCGAACACTTCACTGTTATAACGCAGCGCTTCCGGTTGGATGACAATCGGCAGCGCCCATGTCTTGTTATCCCGCTGTACCTGCGTCATCACACTGCCCACAAGGTCGTTGCGATCAAACGTCGGGTCAGCATCCAGATACGGATCGAGACTCAGCACCGTATTCAAATCGACTTCCGGCACATTGTTATACGGCAGATAGTAACAGTCCGAGTCCATCGGGTCGGTATTGAATCCGGCGACCAGTTCCACATTGCCCACCTGCGGATCATTCGCCACGAAATCGCTGATGACCTGATCCCACTGATCCTGATTCGGCAGTGGACTAATGAACGACTGCATCCCGAATTTGAGGCTGATTTCGCCTTCCGACAGCACCACATCCGGTACAGGCGTCGCTACGATCACCGCTGTTTCCGCCCGTAGTTCAGCCGCCGCTGTCAGATTGCTGACGGCAGTCGCTTCGGCATCCTGTAAAGCCGTTGCCGCGTCCAAACCATCGCTGCTCATACTGCTCAACGCCGAATTCAGATAAGCTGCATAGCGCAGTTCAGAAGCAGGCAAGGCATTCACCAGCGCCGCATCAATCGCCGCATCAATCTCTGGGCTGTTAGGCCGCCCTATGAAGACCGCACCGCCGCCGGGGCCACCGCCATCGCTGGTTTCCGGTTGCAGGCCGCGCAGACTTTGACGTGCCGGAGCAGCGCCGAAGAAATTCGAGCCGACTTCCGCCCGTTGGGTCAGGAATTTAGCCAGCGCATACGCCGCTTCAGGGTACTGCGTCCCGCTGCTGATGGCGAAGCCCTGCACGTCCAGACCCGCCGCGCCGCCCGGCAGCATAACCGAAGGCGATGCGGGTGTATTCGGATCGAACGAAGTCAGCCCAAAGCTGCCGATAATCCGCATCGGCACGTCGTCAATATTCCCGTTGAAGCTCGAAGCGACCACACCTTCGGTTTGCAGATCATTGAGCGTCGTCAGAATCGATGCCAGCCCCGGATCGCTGAAGTCCGGCATATCGGGCACAGCATTGCTGTCCACCAGACTCGTCCCCATCAGACTCCGCGCGATCAAACCTGCATAATTGCCGAACATCACCAGACCGGGCGTGGATACCGCGTTGTTGGCATCATATTCCGCCAGTTGGCGCGCGGCATTCGCCAGTTCGTCAATCGTCCATGATGAATCGGGATACGCTACCCCCGCCGCATCAAATTTCTCTGGATCATAAACCAGCGTAATCACATCCACCGAAACCGGCAGCGCCCACACGCCGTTATCCCACTGCACCGACTGCCACGCCGCCGGAATAAAATCATCGCTGTTCAGCGTCGGGTCGGCGCTGGTCAAGGGTGTCAGATCGAGGATGTATCCCGCCCGCGTTGCCTCGACCGAGAAATTATCCGAGCTGGCGAAGACCACATCCGCCGAGCTGACATAATCACTCACATCACTCAAATGGGCATCCAACCCATCGATGGGCGATGCGAATCCGGGGAATCCACCGTCCACCACTTTGGCGCGGATGCCGGGATTTTCGGCTGAAAAGGCCTCTAACAGTTCCGGCGTAATCAATTGACTAAAGAATTGCGGCACAGCCACCGTAATCACGATTTCGGATTGTGCCGCTGTCGAAAGCGGTGCAACCACCGCCAGCAGCAGCGCCACCATCACCAACGGCAGCCGACCTCTAGACCATAAACGCATAAAGACTCCTTCTGAGGGTGCAAGTTTATTGGTAACCGCAGTATGCCCCCCATAGATTTCAGCCCGGATGCGTCCCGATTACAACTCCGCAACCTGATCTACCTCCGCGCCCCTGCCTGAAAAGTGTCAACCCCACTGCGCCATATGTCCCACATCATATGGATATTTGCCGCTGAACAAGTACACTCTAATGCTAACGAACTTACAAGCCTTCAAGCGAGCATATATATGGATTTGGAGCTGGGTGTTTGGCGGTGGCAGTGCAAAGAAACGGAGAAGGTATTTGAAGCATTGTCTTGGGCTGGAGATTTCGGCGGGTCTTATGGAGAGATATTGATGTACGCCCAGAATGGAGATACGTTTTTTTGGGATACGATTCTTGATAAAGTTGCTTTCGAACAGTGTCAAGGGATAGTCGATGAGGTTGTGCTTCTGAACAAATCTGAAAAAACGCGGCCAAATCCCTTTCTCAAAGTGTGTGGGATATGCTGTGATGGGGCATCAGATGGTTCAATACTTCGCGTTAAACCTTATTGCCCTTACTGTGAAGATGGTGAAATTGCTCAACTTGAACTTGTCACGACCAAGCAGGTTTCCATACCAGAAGTAACTCATCACCAATGGAACAGCCTAACTGACGAGGAAAAAAAGAACCTAGTCCTCTCAGAACTGCGGCGAAAGCCTCTGATTTAGTTTTCACCGAAAATCATCGCTGTTAACACAGCAAGGGAGCGTAGGGCTGACAGATCATAACTGGCAACTGTCCAGCGCAAGTATTGCAGCGACTCCCCCATTCCAAATCGCTGCAATACACTTGTCCGTCAAACCCCGACTAATGACTCCTCTTACATTGAAAACAACAATCAGGAGTTCCCTTTTTTGCTTCCCCCATTTGGCTATATTGATTGTCAACAGAACCTAGCGATTTCTCCTGAGTCGGACATCGGCATAAACCGCCAGAATCAAGACGCCAGCCTTGATCACGTACTGCCACTCATTTGGCATATTCATCAACTGAAGACCGTTCGTGAGGGTTGCCATAATCAGGGCACCGATCATCGCGCCCAGGATGGTTCCTTCGCCACCGAGGGTCGAAGTCCCCCCCAGAATACAAGCAGCGATAACATCGAGCTCCATACCGGATCCGGCAGAAGGAGTGCCGCCGCCTACGTAGGAGGCCAGAACGACCCCGGCTATACCGCCCAGGAAACCCATCAGGACGAAGATCCCAAAGATGTTGTTGCGAATGTTGACGCCAGAGAGCCGGGCCGCCTCGCGGTTGCCGCCGATCGCATAGGCATAACGACCAAAACGGGTGTTATTCGAAACATAGTTGACGACCATCGCGACGATAGCGAGGATGAGAACAGGCGACTGGACGCCGTTATACTGATTGACAATATACACATAGAGGATGAATACCGCCGCAAAAATCCCGGTCTTGAGCACGTCCAGGTACATGGCAGGCAGTTCAAAGCCATACTTCAATTTTCTTCGCCGGCTGAGGGCCATGCTGACGAACAGGAAGACTGTTACCGCTGCCGCCAGAATGGCACCCGCCCAGGTAGGTAAGTATCCATTGGCAATACTCAAGAACACCTCCTGCTTGGCCGAGATGGTACTTCCTCCCGTCACGATCAGGATTACGCCCTGGAGCGCCCATAGACCGCCTAGGGTGACGATAAACGCCGGGACTCGCAGGTGGGCAATGATAAATCCCTGATAAATGCCAAACAATGTCCCTGCAACTAACCCTATCAGTACCGACAGCATAGTCGTCACAAGCACAAAGTTCACCGGGTCCTGACCGGGGAAAAGCATAGGAATGAGCTTTGGCCATAATTGCGCCTGACACAGTGATACAACAATCGACACGAAACCGGCCAGTCGTCCCACGGACAGGTCAATGCCACCTGTCACGATGATCAGTACCATGCCGACGGACATGATGGCCGTTACGCTCATCTGCCGGAACAGGTTTGAAATGTTTCGGGCACCGAGAAAAGTGCCATCCGTCTGAAGCGCGAAGAATAGCCATATGAGGATAACGGCACCAATGAGTCCATAGGTTTGGAGATTGGCACCGAGACGCTTGGCCAGGCTGGGCGTCTCACTCTGGGCAGGCGTTGTAATCGAGGACATGAGGATCACCTTTTTGAAAAGAATTAGACTAAGCGTGGCTGGATACAGCCTTACTGATATTCGTGTTAGCGCTGGCACTGCTTGCCGCAATGCCAGTGGCCAGAGCCATGATTTTTTCTTCGGTAGCGTCAACGATGTCGAGCGTGCCCGCCGAATGACCTTCGCACATGACCATTATCCGGTCGCTCATGCCCAGGATTTCTTCAAGTTCGCTCGAGATCATGATGATGGAAATTCCCTGCTCGGCCAGGTCGTTCATCAATTTATAGATTTCGTATTTGGCGCCTACGTCGATGCCGCGTGTCGGGTCATCCATAATCAGTATCTTGGGCTTGGACATCAGCCATTTAGAAATAACCACTTTTTGTTGGTTGCCGCCGGAGAGGGAGTCGACTTTGGCCTGGAGCGTTGGCGTCTTAATTGCCAGACTCTTGGCAAAGCCTGTACTGGCTTTGAGTTCCGCGTTGGCGTCAATCCGCATCCACGAAGAGAATTGATCCAGGTTCGCCAGTGAAATATTCTTCAGAATGGTTTGAATCAGGATGAGACCGTGTACTTTCCGATCTTCGGGCACGAGGCCGAGGCCCTGCTCCATAGCCTCGCGGGAGTTACGGATCGATAATTGTCGTCCGTCCAGAGTTATCGTACCCTGAGTGATCTTGCCATACTCGCCAAACAGGGTCATCACCAGTTCGGTACGACCGGACCCCATCAGACCCGCGATCCCCAGAATTTCACCCTTACGCAGGTTAAAAGATACACCCTTCAGGACTTCGCGCTCCGAGCTCTCAGGCGGCAGCGCATGGAGATTTTCCACCTCAAAAATGACCTCGCCCGGATGCCGATTCCCTGTTGGGAATCGCTCTTTCATTTCGCGCCCGACCATCAGACTAACGAGCTTTTCGACATTTAATTCCCGGGTGGGCTTGGTTGTTACGACTTTGCCATCACGCATGACGGTGATCGAATCAGCGATCCTGAAGAACTCGCCGATCTTGTGCGTGATATAAATGCAGGTCACGCCATGTTCTTTGAGTACAGCCAATATTTCCATCAGCTTGTCGATCTCAGCCGCGCTGAGGGCACTGGTCGGCTCGTCTAGAATCAAAACTTTGGCATCTTCGGAAAGGGCCTTGGCAATTTCCGTCATCTGCTGTTTGCCGACACCCATCCGCTTGATAAGTGCCTGGGGCGAAATCTCTAAACGATATTTTGTCAGGATATTTTGGGTCTCTGAATAGAGCTTATCCCAGTTGATCACACCGTTTTCCACCGGCTCTTTGCCCAGGAAGATATTCTCACCCACGGTCATGTTACCAACCAGTGTCAGTTCCTGGTAAACAATCGCGATCCCTTCTTTGATCGCCTGCCGGATCGAATTGCCCTCTAGCCGTAGCTCACGGCCATTGTAGATGATGCTGCCTTCATAAGATCCCGAAGGATAAACTCCGCACAGGATTTTCATCAGGGTCGATTTGCCCGCGCCGTTTTCACCGCACAGGCCGTGAATCTCGCCACGGCGGATCTGGAAAGACATGTCATTTAAAGCCGTCACACCGGAAAAGTGTTTGGTGACGTTTTTTATGTCAAGAATGATATCATTGGTGTTGTCGCTCATGAACTGTGTATATCCTTGATTGGCACAGAGGGCTCCCTGCGTTTGGCAAGTTGCTGTTCGGCAGGAAGCCCCTTCTTTCAGAATTCGCCGTAGTTATATCGGCAGTCCCGGCAAGCTCCGCTCAACCGGGATGCCAATAAACGACATTCACCCATCTTACGATGATGGCTCTTCCGTCGCTTCTGGTGGACGAGGGGGTCTCTCTGTCTCAGGAATATCCTGATAGACGTCATCATAGCTTTGGAAGCCACTCAAGACAACTTCTTCATACAGATTGTCTATGGTAACCTGGGTAACTGGCAGGTATTTGGCCATGACCTCGCCGGTCAGGTCGGGATTCCCCGTCAGGTCGGCCAGCGGGAAGGATTCCAGCTCCGGATCTGTCTCGCCCTTGAGGAATGTATCAACCAACTGAACAGCCTGCGGGGCCATAACACGATAGTCCTTCAGGATCGTGACGGTCAATTGGCCTTTGGCAATGCTGTTGACGCCCGGAACGGTCGCATCCTGGCCGGAGACCGGGACGGACAGTTGTTGAGCCGAAAGGGCTTGTAGGGCACCCAATCCCAGATTGTCGTTGGCAGCGATAACAGCGTCAACTTCATTGTTCTGAGACGTCAGGATGTTTTCCATAGCGATCACGGCATTGGTCTCATCCCAGTTGGCGATATTCTGACGGGCAACGATCGTGACAAGTCCCGCGTCCACAAATGGCTGGAGGATCTCATCTTGGCCCGCTTCGAAGAACTTGGCATTGTTATCGCCTGGGTCACCTTCGAGTTTGACGAGGTTGACCGGATTTTCTGTCGTCCACATGTCGGTGGGGCCAGGATTGGCGGGGTCGAAGCCCAAAGCCTTAAGCACGCCATCGGCCTGCCCGTTACCGACCTTAGTAAGGCCAAAGGTAATGTAAGCCGCAATGTTGGGGGTGGCGATCAGACGGTCATAAGCAATCACGACCACACCTTCACGAGCAGCCTCATCGACTGCCGTCGCGGCAGCATCAGCGTCCTGAGCGACGATAATAATCGCCTTGACGCCCTGCGTAACCATGTTGGCGATCTGGTCGTTCTGGACCTTGGGGTCGTGGCTGGCCTGTTGCGACACGACTTCATAACCCAGCTCCTCGAGGGCTGCCGTCATGATGTCGTTTTCTTCCGACCAGCGGGGCGTTTCGAAGTCCGAGAAGGACAGACCTACGAGGATCTTGTCCTGCGCTAGTGCAGGCATCACTAGCAGGCTTAACATAAATACTGCCGATAGAACGGCACCAACTAAACGAGTAAGTTTACCAAACATTTGTGACTCCTTGACTTCCGATCATGCTAATAAGTCCGATTCAGCGGGTGGAATGTGTGGCCTTCCCTTCATTACACCTCCTTTCTGAAAAGATAACATTTATACTACATCCCGCGCAAAGTGAGTATAGATATTCAGGTCAATTTTCAATAGTGACAATTGTCACAATCATGAGGCTTGGCAGTATTAAGAAAGGGGGTGTCGTAAGACAGGGGCTTTTTTGTGAAGGGTTATTTTTTTACTGACGCACCCGCTACGACAACCCCGCGCTGGGCATGTTCCAGAGCAAAGACGCGAAATGGGTTATATAATCCCCGCCCGAACACGCCTTCTACACCATCGAAGGCGAATGGGTCGAAGCTGAAAACCTGACCGTCGGCGACCTGATTTATGTATCTATTGCTACAACCCCATGCTGGACATATTCAATAGCAAACCCCTTATCTTTGCATGGCTAGATTTTCTATAGTTCACATCCCCACCACATAATCACAACGCTGCCAAAATCATTAAAACCTTGAGGTTTTTCTAGCCCCTTCAGTGGGCTTGATTTCCCCTAGCCGATGGGTTTCAACCCTCGGCGGCGCTTTCTAACCGCATTCCACCCAACCCCCAACCCCGTCCAGATTGACCAGTCAGAACTTTTATTCTATGATAACCTGTAGGGACGCAGCAAGTTGCATCCGGGCATTGTTGCCCCGGACGTTCCACCCACACCCACCCCGCATCTTACCAATAACCAATAACCAAAAACCACCCGCATGGCAAACATGGCGGCGGCAGACCTTCCTGACATCACCACCACGCTTGCCCCCCTCATCTGTTACTACGGAGAGGACGAGTGGCTGACCGAGCTTGCCGCAGTTGTCAGCCACGAGTGGGGTGAGGTTTTCCAAAAATGCGAAATCTGCACAAAATCCTTCGCCGCATTTCTCGCATATTATGAACCCATACTTGTCCGACAAACCCATCCCGACAAAGACGACGACACCGACGACAATCCCGCCCTTTGCGCGCAAACCCATTTTCGCAATCGCAATCGCCGCAATCGCCGCAAACCAACCTTGTCTTTTCTGGAAACTGGAAACTCGTAACTGGCAACTGGTAACTGACAATGACATTGACGACATTTACCCGTATTTTACTGAAAACTGAAAACCGATAACTGACAACTATTCCGCGCCGCCAATCCCGTAACACTCCCGAAATAAAAACCCGCCTCACAATCGAGACGGGTTTCAAACCTCTAAACCAACGATCAGCTCACGGCCACCTGTATAATGCCCGTATTATTGACTTCACTGATCTCCGCAACTTGGCTGTCACTGTCTGCCCGCACCTCAATCGAGTATGAACCCGCTGCCAGTGCGCTGAAATCAAAGCTAACGTTCAAGGTAATGCTTTCGCCCGCGTTCAGGTTCGCCACTACCCCCAGATCAGCCGTCGTTCCGTCCGGCAGCTTGACCTCGTTAGCGAATGCCCCGGATGCGCCGCTGCCCGTATTGGTAATCACCACCGAATAAGTCACGGGGTCACTGGGCAGGATAACCGTTTGTGTTCCGCTGATGCTCGTCACCACCAGATCAGGTCGTCCCGGCGTAAACGATGCCACCGGTGTCAGCGTCGGAAGTGGTGTCAGCGTCGGCGGTGTTGTCGGGATAAATCCCGGCGGAGTAGGTGAGGGTGGCGCGGCCACAATCGGCACGGAGGTACAAATCCCGTAAACCGTCGTGAAGGGTGCACTTAACCAACCAACTGTAGCGCCCGAACGGACTTGCCACCACGAGTTATCGCCCAACCGTCCCACGATAGGCACAACCGTTCCCGCACCCAGCACGGTGATGCGCGAATAATTGGTTCCTGGCCCGGTACGCAGGTTCAATCCCGCATTCACCAGTGCCCGGCAAGTTGGGTCGTTCGGGTCAATGACCGGAATGTTACTACTGCCACCGCCCGGATTGGGGGCAATCGTAGCCGTAACTTGCGCCTCATTCGCCCGCACATTGATAGTCACTTCTGCCGGATCGCTGGCAGTTGCCCCTCGATAAGCGATAACTTGTAAATCAATCTCGCCTGTTTGTCGAGGTGTGTAATCCAGCAGCACCGGGAAATTGGTCTGCCCAGAGGGAGATTCAGAGGACACGGTTTTAACAATCTGTGTTCCAGCGATGAGTTGTACGCGCGTTACGCCGACCGCATCGGTTGCGTTGGCTGTAACGAAAATTTGCGAATTGACCACCACTTCATCATTTTGTTCTGGGGAAGTGATCGTGACATTCGGTTTCCCGCCTGCATCGATGGTCGCTACAACCAGCGGATCGTTCTCCTGTTCAGGCGAAAAACTCAGGTTGCACGCACTTAAAGCCAGCAGCAGCACACCAGTTATTATCAATCGAAAATGGCGCATATAGTACCCCGGCGCATTGCGCGATGAATCCATATTTGGTAAAGGCATTCTATCATTACCCCGAATCCACAGCAATGCACGCCTGCTCAGCGTTCGCCTGACTGAAAGGCTACGGAATAAAACAAGCCCCATCAGACAGTGCTGTATGGGGCTTCCCATTTTCTGAAATAACATGAGCCTTATTCAATCGGCTCTTTGTAGATGATGTAACGGCCTATCGGGTCGCCCTTGCCGATGCAGTCCGAGAGGTCAACCTTGAACTCGCGGCCACCACTCACCCAACGCAAGCCTTCTTGCAGCAAGCCCTGTCCGACGTAACACACCGCTTTGTCGGTCTTCCGTCCCCAGCACATCGGGCAGCGTTCCAGTGTGTAGATGATCCGGTCATCCCCTTCTTCGAACACGTTGCTCACCTGATCGCTGAATTGGCTGAAGATGTTCGCCATCGCTGGCACACCGACTTTCAGCTTCGCGCTCAATGGCAGCACCTTGAATGCCAGATCGCCTACCCCTGCCAGCGCGCCGAACCCGCGCAGCGCATCCGCAAACAGCGTCCGTCCCACCCGCAGCGCCAGTCCGCGTCCGCCGCGTGGGCCGTACATCTCCTCCAGCGCGACACACAGGGCGGTGAAGTCGGCGAAGTCGAAGGCTTTCTCCAGATTATCGGGCGGGTAGTTGCCGATCAGGTTATCCAGC
>JAIOHM010000160.1 GCA_019912965.1 Anaerolineae bacterium | reverse complement strand
CATGTATCTGCTCCGCGATGTGGCATACCGCGGTGGTGTCATCGACGGTTCGAGCACGTGGGTTAATCAGAGCGGCGCACCGCAGGCGAGTCTGGATTGCGATGCGAATCGCCTGGTGCTGCTTGACCGGTTGGAGAGCGACGACCCGGAGAGCGGAGAAGCCATTCCGTTCTAAGCACGATATAGGTAAGACAGGAGCGGCGCGAAAGGGCCGCTTCTGTTATTTTTACACACGTTTCGGGGATTCAATCGTGGGCTACAGTGATGACGACATGACCTTTTTTGCGTCCCGTTTCGACATAGCGGTGCGCGTCGGCAATCTGTTCCAACGAATAGCGTCTGTCAATGACCGTTTTTAGCTTTCCCGCCTCGATGAGTTCTTTCAGGAAAACTAAATCTTCAGTCTTTGGGGATGTGGTCCCAAATATCACTTTCTTGCTGCCATTCATTGAAGTCCATCGCCCTCGAATCCTCTGCGATAACCCGGCGTTAGCGATAAGATAACATCCATTTGGCTTGAGTGATCTCAGACTACCGGAAAATGAACTCTTGCTGATCACATCCAGAATAAAATCGTAGGTCTCGCCGCTTCTGGTAAAATCTTCCTGTGTGTAATCAATGACATGATCTGCGCCAATCGAATGCAGCATGTTCAGTTTTTCAGTGCTGTCCACCCCGGTGACTTCAGCTCCGAAGTACTTAGCAAGCTGTACGGCAAACGTGCCTATCGTTCCACCCGCGCCGTTAATCAGAACCTTTTGCCCGCTTCGGATATTCGCCTGCCTGAGAAAATGCAAGGCTTCAAGTCCTCCGACAGGGACGGCGGCAGCTTCCTCATCGGTCATATTGGCCGGTTTGATCGCCATCGCCCCGCCTTCCGGTTGTTCTGGCAGAGCGATGTATTCTGCATAGGTCCCTGTTTGGACAAAGCCTGTTTGCGCGAAAACCTGATCGCCTGCTTTGAAGCGTGTCACATCTTTGCCGACCGACTCGATCTCCCCGGCTAATTCCATCCCCAGGATGGTTATGCGCTGCGGTTTTAACAGTCCTACGTAGGCGCGCACAGGGAACGTGTACCAGCGCGCGCCGTTCAAACTGCGCATCTCACAATCGCCTAATGGAACGGTGGTCGCATCTATCCTGATGAGGACTTCATCACTCCCCGGAACAGGCTTTTCTACTTCCTGGAGTTGCAGTACATCAGGTGATCCGTAGGCTGTCCAGACAACGGCTTTCATGCGTTTCCCTCGACATACGACTAATTGGACGACTATCTATAAGGTATATACGATCATGGGACAGGTTTTGTTATTGCCCGACCCCGATGATGACTTTGCCTCTGGCGCGCCCGGTTTCGAGATACCGGATCGCTTCGGCTGTTTCGGTTAGCGGGTAGCATCGGTCGATCACCGAGACGATTTTGCCGGTTTCGAGAAGCTCGATTATGAAAGCCATATCCTTTTGGTTGGGTTCCACCGTTCCGGCAGTGCCGATGCGCTGACCACCAACCTTCGACCGGCGCGGCCCCAAAATCAAGTGTTGGAACATCAGCCGCAGACTGGTAATTCCGGCGATGATGCAAACGCCCTGAGGTTTCAGCGCGCGCTGGTATTCCGAAACGGAACGATTGCCGACTGCGCAGTAAATCAGGTCATACTGCTGACCATTATTGGTGAAATCTTCCTGGGTGTAATCAATCACATGGTCTGCGCCAACCGAGCGCACCATGTCGAGATTGCGGGTGCTGCACACAGCGGTGACTTCCGCACTGAAGGCTTTGGCAATCTGTACGGCAAACGAACCCACGCCACCAGATGCTCCGTTAATCAGCACCTTCTGCCCCGGCTTGATCTGTCCCTTATCGCGCAGCCCTTGCAGCGCGGTGAGTGCCGATGTCGGCGCGGCGGCAGCGTCCTCAAACGAAACGGGGGATGGTTTCAGCACCAGGACATCTTCGCTCACATTGATATACTCGGCAAAAGCTCCGAGACCGCGCTGAAAATTATTCCCGACGACCTCATCCCCCGGCTTAAACTGGGTAACGCTGCTGCCAACCGCTTCGACTCTCCCGGCGAAATCCGCGCCGAGCTTCGTGTTCTTCGGTTTGAACAGCCCGTTTTCTAAGCGAGCCAGGAAGGGTTCAGCCCTCATAAAATGCCAGTCCAGTGCGTTGGCGGCTGCTGTGTGAATCTTCACCAGGACTTCATTCGCCTTCGGTGTTGGCTTTTCGACCTCTTTGAACTGAAGCACGTCAGGTGATCCGTATTGTGTGTAGACAATTGCTTTCATTTGAACATCCTCCTAAATTGAGATGTGCTGCTGTTATCAAGTGCGATCTGAACATCAATCATGAGCGGAATGGGAGTGTCTTTGGAAGGGGTTGAAACCCTCCCCCAATTGAGCAGTTATGCCGTATTCATCAGCGGGTTCGCTGCTAGTTTGTCCAATTCAGAAGCAGTTGCAGACTGCCTAAATCCTTTGACGATAAGCCAGAGGGCGAGCGATACTTCCCAGGCGAAAATTGGGAATACCGCGAAGAGTAACAATGGTGCATTCTGCTCGACAAAGCCGAACATCTTAGCGGCATTCACGATGAAGATGAGCGGGCCTCCGATCAGTCCCAACACGGGAATGAAGCGTGGTACGAGGCGTGATCGATACATCAGGTAGGCCATCAGCACGGTATTTGTTCCGCAGACTAGACCAGGCCCAAGTAGAACTGTCCACTGGTAGAGTGCCACGAGCGTGTTGCTAATGGTCGTCAGTGTCGCCGGATCAGCGGCAACAGCCTCCACCATTTGCTGCCGCAGCGTCACAATGGCAAGTAAGGGGATGACACCGACGGCGATGATGCCAGCTTCGAGGGTGCGTAGTCCTGCGTAGCCAAGCGCAACACCTTCATTCCAGCGCTTCATCACAGGAAACAAGGTGACGGCAGTGCCGACTACGGCGAGACCAAGGATGATCTCGAACAACACACCCAACAGCACCTGAGTATCTGAACCTGAGCCAGCGATGTAACCAGGGTTGTTCAGAATGGGTTCATACAATGCGAACGCTCCGATTGAGGTGACGTGGGTGATGAGATAGAGCGTGCCTGCCACTATGGCGAGTCTTCTTGATGAGATTTCGGGTGTTACGGTCTGTTTGTTGGTATTCATGTTTTTATCTCCTCTTAATAACTCATGACCTTACTGAGCAAGCTGAGGATTGCTCATATCGGGCATAGATTTAGCAGCAGCCGCTCGCCGTTCTGACCAGAGCGCGTACCCCAGCCAAGCCAGAGCTAAGCCCACTGGCATCCCCGCTAACCGCTGGAGTTCATGAGGGAGCAGCGCAGCGGCAGGCGTTAAGGCAGAAACGACGGCAAGCATACCGGCTGCCCAGCGCGGCAGAATACCTGCGCGGAAGGTAGCGATGCCAAACAGCAGGCCGCCGAGCATATACAGGAGTCCGGTTAGGGCGTACAGTGCCGGGAGCGTTCCGAGACTTGTCTCGACGGGTTGTCCGTTGAATATCCCGAAGAAGCCATCGACAAATGTCGGCGCTGTCGTCGCCAGCAGTGGAACGATAAAGGCTTCCGCGAAGATGAAGGCCAGGTTAAGCGCCCAACTGAGACTGAGCATAAGAAAACCGACCAGACCAAGCCAACCTGTCTCTTTCACTTGTCTGGTATAAATACCCGTAATGCCGACCAGAAACAGCAGGCACATAATCAGCTTCAACGGCATGATGATCCCCCATGCGCTGGTGGTGACTGACGACAGAACATCCGGGGGATGGATAGGCTGAATGCCTGCGAAAATGACCCCTGCCGCTACAGCGGACAATCCTGCCAAACGGCTGAGAGTCGAGGCTGTGATCTTCATTTTGTTCTCCTTTTTGAACGATAGTAATCAGTGTCAAGAATGGTCGTCTGTCTGTCTTGGTTCAATAAGATTCACCGAGATCAATTGCACTCCTAAATCTCGCACTTTCCTGAGCAGTCCATGTAATGCGGACTGATCAGCCACCGGTCCGGTTAAGCGGGTCTCACCGTTGGTTTCCAGCGTGATGGTCATGCCTTCAAACCAGTCCGCCCAGCGGTCATCGAGATGTCCCATAATGCGAATTTCGTAATGTCCAGGTTCGTGATGATCGTCAGTCGATACGGGTGTTGTACTCATATTGCGCCTCGTGCATATTCCTCCTGTGCTGTTAACTCCGTCGTTGTATACGCTCTTTTGTTAAACAGAAGATACAAGTGGATGTGGTGAGCAGGCATCACCACATCTGGTGATTGATGAGGTGATTGGTAAATGGGGATGTTGTGAGGATACGAAAAAGCCCCGGCGCAGGGTTCGACAGTCGTGCCAGGGTTAACGGGAGCAGGCTGAGAACTTTACAACAAACCGAGTTCCCCAGCGCGGCGCACCGCTTCCCGACGATTGTTCACGCCGAGCTTGGTGTAAATGTTCTTGGTATGGGTGCGGAGGGTGTTCAGGGATACGACGAGATGGCGGGCAATGTCCGGGCCGTCCAGGTCAGTGCCGAGCAGCCGAAGCACTTCCAGTTCGCGGTCACTCAGTGGCTCAATCAATCCCTGGTCAACACGCGCTCCGTCCTCAGCCTTGCCAAACGCTTGCAGGAGTTGGTGAACGTAGTTCGGCGCGATGGCGTGTTTCGCGGCCTTTTCAAGCAGGAGGGATATGGGGTGGCCTTGGTCTACAAATATTCGGACGTAGCCCTCCGGTTCGGCCAGCGTCAGGGCATGTTCCAGCGCGGTGAGCGCAGCGGGGGTGTCGCCCTGCAACTGATGAGCGAGCGCCAGGAGGATGAGGATTTCGATCACACTTCCCGTTCTATCGCCGTCTTGCGCCGCTTTCAGGAGGCGTTCCAGTAAGCCGATCCCATCAAGTATGGCATGGTCGGCACGGTCGTGCTGATATTGGGCTAGCAGTATCCTAGCCAACGTAATGTGTTCAAATTCGTGCAGATAGCTGAGATCGTCCTTAACAGACAGATTTTGCTCACGCGCCCAACCCAAGGCTTCGTCCAAACGCCCCTGCTTGATCCATACCCGCGTCCTGAACGCTGCAACCGGACGCACATTTGGATAGAAATCGCTTACATACAGTCGCTCTGCCTCAGTGAGCAGGTCAAGTGCGCTGTCCAAATCGCCCTCTGCCCCCCGTATTCGAGCCATTGCAACACGCCAGCGATACCGATATTGTGGGAATCCGGTGTGCTCACCCTGCTCTTCGCTTCTCATAAGGTACTGCTTAGCGGCATACAGATTGTTGTACTCGGTGTTGATTTCACTCATTCCCACATACATATCTGCCGTTCCTCGCAGCCGCGTCTCGCCTTGTTCAGTCGCAAACTGCAATGCCTGCTCATAGATATGCATCGCTTCGCGGCGACGACCCTGCGCAATCCGTATATCCGCCAGTGCAAGTGTGCCGCCGACCACATCAGAGATATTCCCAGCCATCCGCAAATGCGCCATTCCATCCGCATACGACTGGTAGGCTTCCTCCAGATTCCCGCTTGTCCAATGAGCCAGTCCCAGGAGCGCGGCTGCCGCCCCTTGCCGGAGACGGTCATCCTCTGGGACAAGGTCAAGTACCTGTCGGGCGTGTTTCATCGTATCGGAAAGATGACCTGAAATAAGAGCAATGGCGGCTCGGTACATAGCGATTGAACCTGCCAGACCTCGAAATTCCTCTTCATCAATGATGACCATCTCACCCGTATCTACCTTTGGTTGCAGCCACCGTTCGGCATCCCGCAGTCGTGCCTCCACGCCTTCGAGCTTGCCGGTTTGCAATAATACCCCGGCATAAAGAATGCTGAGTACAGGTCTATCGTAAAACAATTCAATAGGGAGGCACTGGAACCAGCCAAGCGCCGTAGCCTCCTGCCTGCTTCTTCGCATTGCTGGCATTGCCATCTCGACCAACCCCGCCGCACGCCCAAAATCTTTAGCAGCCAGCGCATGGTGGATCGCATCAGCGGGCGAATCATGTTGCTCGTACCACTCGCTGGCGCGTCGATGCAGAGCAGCGATCTGATCCGGCTGCTCAGTCATCAAGTGCATACGAAGAACTTCGGCAAAAAGATGATGATAGCGATACCAATGACGCTGATTATCAAGTGGTATGAGAAAGAAGTTGCCGCGATTCAGCGCCTCCAACCGCGCGTTACCTTCCTGCTGTCCGGTGACGGCATCACACAGCGACCCGTTCATACGGTCGAGAATGGAACTCTGGAGTAAGAAACGGCGGACAGGTTCAGGCTGGCGCTCAAGAACTTCTTCAATCAGATAGTCCACGATGTAGTGGTGGTCTCCGGCGAATGCCCGGATGAACCCCGGCACATCCTGATGGCTCTGCATGGAAATCGCGGCTAATTGCAGTCCGGCAATCCAGCCTTCGGTGCGGGTTTCCAGTGTATCAATATCTTTGTCCGAAAGATCAAGCCCCATCACCTGATTGAGGAAAGCGGACGCTTCACCGGGCGTAAAGCGCAGGTCAGCAGCGCGCAGCTCGGTCAACTGCCTCCGTGCCCGTAACCGCGCTAAAGGTATATTTGGATCCTCGCGGGTCGTGATGACCAGATGCATCCTCGGGGGCAGATGCTCAAGTAAAAAGGTAAGCGCATCGTCAATCGGTCTGGCATCCGTTAGATGATAATCGTCAAGCACAAGCAGAAAATCGTCCGGGATGGTGACGATTTCATTGAGGAATACTGTCAAAATCACTTCCGTTGACGGTGGTTGAGGCGATTGGAGTGCCACCAGAACCCCTTCGCCAATAGTCGGTGCTATGGTCTGCAAGGCAGCGACGAAATAAGTCAGAAAGCGTGTGAGGTCGTTATCCCCTTCGTCCAGCGACAGCCAGGCAGTCGGTCGATTGCAATTCGTAACCCATTCGCTGACCAGGGTGGTTTTCCCAAAACCGGCAGGAGCAGAGATGAGGGTCGATTTGCCGTGCAGTCCCTCGTTCAGCCGATCAATCAGGCGGCGACGGAGGACAAGCCCAGGACGAGGCGGCGGGATATAGAGCTTAGTAGACAAGATTGGCATAGGCATGGAGCAAGTATATCGTATATCCAAACTTATGAAGCATCCGAACACATAGGTTAACCAGAGCGGCGCACCGCAGGCAAGTCTGGATTTGGATGCGAATCGTCTGGTGCTGTTGGATCGGCTGGAGAGCGACGAACCGGAGAAGACATTCCGTTCTAAGCACCATACAGTGTAAGACAGGAGCGGCGCAAAAGTGCAGCTTCTCTTATTTTACACACGTTTCGGGGATTCAATCGTGCGCTATAGTAATGACGACATTTCCTTTTTTTTGCCCTGTTTCGACATACCGGTGAGCCTCGGCAGTCTGTTCCAACGGGTAGCATCTATCAATGACCGATTTAATCGTTCCTCCCTCAATTAACTCCTTTAGAAAAACCAAATCTTCGGTCTTTTGACTCGCTGCCCCAACGATGACTTTTTTGCTACCTGTCATCGAAACCCACCGTCCCCGAAGCAGTTGTGACGGTCCAGAGTTACCTCCTAAGAGATAGCGCCCGTTTGGCTTGAGCGATTGGATACTACCTGAAAACGAACTCTTCCCCATCACATCAAAGACAACATCATAGGTCTGACCGTTCTGGGTAAAATCCTCCTGGGTGTAATCAATGATGTGATCCGCGCCAATCGAACGAAGCATGTCCAGCTTCCCCGTGCTTTCCACACCGGTCACTTCGGCCCCAAAGTACCTGGCAAGCTGTACTCCAATCGTACCAATACTTCCGCCTGCACCAACGATCAAAACCTTGTCTCCACTGTGGATATTCGCTTTTCTCATAAAATGCAGCGCTTCAATTCCCGCAACAGGAACGGCGGCGGCTTCCTCGTAGGTCATATTAGACGGTTTGATTGCCAGTACCCCCGCTTCCGGCAGACAGGCATATTCAGCATAAGCGCCAAACCGA
>JAIOHM010000159.1 GCA_019912965.1 Anaerolineae bacterium | reverse complement strand
ACCGTATCCGTGTAACCGCCCCCGGTGGCGACTACGATATTGTAATTGAGTCGGGGTTGCTGGCGCGTGTAGGGGATGTTGTGCCTAACGGTCGAACCGTCGTGGTGACCAATACCATGCTTGCCCCTTTATATGGCGAAGCTGTGGTCAACCAACTGCCCGATGCCGTTCTGGTCAGCGTACCGGAAGGCGAAGCCTACAAAACGTTAGAAACAGTCGCCCAGTTATATGCCGATTTTGTTGCTGCGGGTTTAGATCGGGGCGGCACAGTGATCGCCTTAGGTGGTGGCGTGGTTGGGGATACGGCGGGCTTTGCGGCGGCGACTTATATGCGCGGTGTGCGCTTTGTGCAAATTCCAACCAGTTTGCTGGCGATGGTCGATTCCAGCGTCGGCGGTAAAGTCGGTGTCGATTTGCCGCAGGGCAAAAATCTGGTGGGTGCGTTCAAGCAGCCTGATGTTGTGCTAATTGACCCGGCTGTGCTGAAGTCCTTGCCGGAACGCGAATGGCGCTGTGGCATGGCTGAGGCGGTCAAACATGGTTTCTTGGCGGATGCCAACTTATTGACGATGGCGCGTCAACTGTCGCCGGGGCAGGACATGACTGATTTGGTGCGCCGCGCCGTGCAGGTCAAAGTCGATGTGGTGCAAAAAGACCCCTATGAGCAAAATATCCGTGCGTGGTTGAATTTGGGACATACCTTTGCTCATGCTGTTGAGCAGGTATCCGGTTATGCATGGCCGCATGGCGAAGCGGTTGGGGTAGGGCTGGTCGCGGCGGCGCGTTTATCCTATGCTTTACAGTTGTGCGATTCTGGTTTGGCGGAAGAAGTTGAAGACATCGTGCATCATATCGGCCTCCCGACTCGATTGGGCAATTTAGACCCCGAATCCCTGTATGCTGCAATGGGTACGGACAAAAAATGGCAGTCTGGCAGGTCGCGTTTTGTCCTTTTGAAGGATATTGGGCAGCCAACCATTGTCGAGAATGTGCCAAAGTCTGCTGTTCTTGATGTTCTCTCAACACTGAAGTAGCTAACAGCTTTGAGCATGGTTTGTGCATGGTTCGTAATATGCGTAATCTCACCTGATACATCCTGTTTATCAGGCGTACAACAGCCCTGAACTATTGAGGAATGGCGATGACTAAAAAAATCCTGTTATTACACGGCCCAAATTTGAATTTACTCGGCACACGCGAACCCGAAGTTTATGGCAGCGTCACCCTTGACCAGATTAACCAGTGGGCGGAAACGCGCGCCAAGTGGCACAAAGCCGAACTGCGCTCGGAACAGTCCAACCATGAAGGTGCATTAATCGACATTCTGCATGTCGCCCGCAATTGGGCGGATGGTGTCGTCTTCAATCCCGGCGCATATACCCATACCTCAATTGCCTTGCGTGATGCCATCAGTTCTATCCAGTTACCCGTAGTCGAAGTCCATCTTTCCAATGTTCACGCGCGTGAAGAATTCCGGCATAAATCCCTTTTAGCTCCGGTATGCCTGGGGCAGATCAGTGGCTTTGGCTGGCGCAGTTATTTATTAGGCATTGATGCGCTTTTAGGCCATCTGGGTGTTCTGGAAAATCCCGCGTA
The DNA here is from genome assembly GCA_019912965.1 of Anaerolineae bacterium. GTDB lineage: Bacteria > Chloroflexota > Anaerolineae > Aggregatilineales > Phototrophicaceae > CFX2. The sequence continues at coordinate 151,739 of JAIOHM010000159.1, read as the reverse complement.
GTTTGTCAGGCATCACCAATTTTATCCCCGTTTACTTTAGCCAAGTCCTCTGTGGGTGAATTCCAGTATTCTCCGTTATACTCGTCCAAAACACAGGGGCATAGACCCCTTGTTTGTCCTGATATTTGATTGAAGGAATAAGGCTTATGGCGACCAAAGACAGCATCCTCAGCCTGATTGAGGAAAAACATATCCGGTTTATCGACTTGTGGTTCACAGACATCACAGGCATGGTTAAAAGCGTGACTGTGCCAAGCGCCGAACTGGAAAGTGTGATCGCCAATGGCACGCATTTTGATGGCTCATCCATCGAAGGCTTCGCGCGTGTTGCCGAAAGTGACATGTTGCTGGTGCCAGACCTGAACACCTTCACCGTTCTGCCGTGGGATTCGGGCGAGGAAAGCACAGCTCGCCTCATTTGCACCGTACATACCTTGCATGGCGATCCCTTCATTGGCGATCCACGCAATGCACTGATAAAGGCACTCAAACAGGCCGAAGAATTGGGGTTTAGCTACAAGACCGGAGTCGAACTTGAATTCTTTTTGTTTCGATTAGGCGAAGGCAAAGGGCTGCTGCCACTTGATCCACTTGACCAATCGGGTTATTTCGATATGTCGGCTAATCCGGGCAAAGCAGTTCTTCGCAAAATGGTGGCGACTCTGGCTGAGATGGGCATCAATGTCGATTCTACGCACCACGAGAATGGTTCAGGCCAGCATGAGATTGATCTGCAATACGACTCTGCATTGTCTTCTGCCGACAAGGTATTGACGGCACGGGTGGCACTGAAAGCCGTCGCCAGTTGCCACGATCTGCACGCCACATTCATGCCCCGTCCTGCCATGCATCTGCCGGGTTCAGGAATGCATACCCATCAAAGCCTTCATGATGTAAACACCGACGACAATGCATTCGTCGATTCCGGGGATGAGTATGGCTTATCACAAACCGCCAAATATTTTCTGGCTGGTCAGCTTTGCCATGCACGCGCAATGTGCGCCATTCTCTCGCCGCTGGTAAATTCCTACAAACGGTTAGGGACGAGCTTTGAAGCACCTGTTTATGTTACGTGGGCACATATCAACCGAGGCGCATTGATTCGTGTTCCGCATATTAGTTCTGGCAAAGAATCGCATACCCGATTGGAACTGCGCTGCCCAGACCCCAGCAGTAATCCTTATTTGGCAAGCGCAGTAATGCTGGCTGCCGGGCTGGATGGCATTCGTCAGCAGATGCCTTTGCCCGATGCGCTGGAAGAGACATTACTGCGACAGGATCGCGGACGGTTGCGCCAGCTTGAAGTGCTGCCAACTTCGTTGGGAGAGGCATTAGATGCCCTCAATCAGGATGATGTGATTCTTTCGGCTCTTGGGCCATTCATCAGTGACCGGTACATCGCAGCTAAACGTCAGGAATTTGACGAATATAATCGTCAGGTGACAACCTGGGAATTGGGGCGCTACATCAGCCAGTACTGATGACCAGTTGATGGATACGTTCAAGTGTTTCTTCGGCATTGTGGGTATCTACTACCAATGACAGGCTGCAATTGGATGGTCCTTGTGCCATCGCAATGATGCGGATACCCCCTAATACCTGAACAATATTTGCCATTGCCTGCGGAAATTCATCCAGATTTGCACTGATGGCGGTCACAATGCTGACAGGCTGAATCGTCCACGCCTGTGTTTCGGGATTCTCGTTCAAGTTTTCTTCCAGGGTCTGGCGGGTAGTGTGAACTGCATCCGGCCCAGCGCTGGTGGGAATCAGGAAACAGACCAGACTGCGGGTTGAAGATTGCGATGAAATCATTACATCAGCCTGATTATGGGCTGTCATAAACAGGGTTTTATCGACTAACGCTGATATGGGTGAAATCACTCCGCTGCGTTCGGTCATCAATGCCAGTCCGGGAATGGATGTAACCGCTTTGATTGGGCGGGAGCGTTCCGGTGGCAGGTTGTGAATCAGTGTGCCGGATTGCTGCGGCTTAAAAACATTTTTGACCCGCAGCGGAATGCGCTGCTCACGCAGTGGGCCGATCATTCGGGCGTGAAGGATGCGTGCACCAAAATAGGCCATTTCAGCTACTTCTTCGTAAGACAGCGCCGGGATGACACGGGCGTTAGGGATTTCGCGCGGGTCGGCGGACATCATGCCATCGACATCTGTCCAAATCCATATTTCATTAGTGTTGATGCAGACACCCAATACAGAAGCTGTATAATCGCTGCCGCCGCGCCCCAGTGTGGTTGGCTTGCCTGATTTGGTTGCCCCGATGAAACCTGTCACTACCGGGATGATTCCGCGTTCCAGAATTGGCAGCAAATTTTCGGTAATCTGTGCTTTGGTTAGGGCCAGATTGGGTGATGCATTGCCATACACCTCATCGGTGATGAGCAGCGAAGTGCTGTCAATCGCCACACTTCGCAGTTCGTTCTGGCGTAGCAGTGCGGCTATGATCCGAGCGGAGAGTTTTTCGCCCACACCAATGGTGGCGTCAAAAGCCTGTTGCAGATTGGCTTCTGCCATTTGGGACATATTCTGGTAAACATCCAGCATGTCGAACAGCAGGCGGTCAATATCGGCCTGAATCGCTGTGCGTTCGGTTGTACTGAGCGGGAGTTCTTCGATCAGTGCCAGATGACGGGTACGCAGGTTAGCAATGATGCGACGGTATCCACGTTGGTTGCCCAATTGTGCGAGATGTGCAGCCTCAATGAGTGCATCTGTCACACCATCAAGTGCGGAAGCGACCAGCACCAAACGATCCCACTCCTCGCGCTCGTGCAGTACGATGCTGAGTACCTGAGTGAGCGCGGTTGTCGTCCCGATGGACGAGCCGCCGAATTTCATGACAAGGGTGCCCATATGTTCCCCTAAATAAAAAATACCAAACGCGAGAAATTTCTCGCGTTTCCGGCTCAAACGGGCTGGTTACGGATTGTTGCGGCATGTTGAGACTAGCATTTTGGCGATAATCTGTCAATATTTTTTGCTTGAATCTCTTTCCGCGCCTATTATAGGGGAACGGAAACAGTGTGATTTTACAGTTTAAAGGTTAATGGTTATGACGGACGCTCCACTTGAAAAACAGCGCACGGTTGCAGGCGTGCGTTTTCACCGCGTTGGTAAACTTTATCATTTTGATTTCAGCACTTACCCTGATCTCAAGGTAGGTGATTATGTGATTGTTGAAACTGCACGCGGACGGCAAATGGGACAGGTTGCCAGTTTTCTGGCGGCGGATGAGTCCATACGGGATTATAAATCCATAATGCGACCGGCTACTCCGCGTGATCTGACGTTGAAACAACATTGGGAACTTCAGCAGGATGAGGCGCTGGCGAAGTGTCAACAGAAGGCGCAGCAAATCGGTGGTTTTGAACAGGTTAAGTTTGTTGCCGCCCAATATAACTACGACGGCAGTTTGCTCACTTTCCTGTTCACGGCAGAAGACAAGATTAATACGGGACGGTTGGCAAATGATCTTGGTCGCCTGTTTCCTACTCAAATTGAGATGCGCCAGATTGGCCCGCGGGATGTAGCGAAATTTCTGGGTGGTTTTGGAGCATGTGGCGAATCTCGCTGCTGTTCCACATTCCTGACTGATTTCAGCCCTATTTCGATCAAGATGGCAAAGATGCAGGGCATTTCGCTCAACCCTTCCGAAATTACTGGGATGTGCGGACGTTTACGCTGCTGTTTGGTATACGAGTATGAGCAGTATGTGGAAGCGCGCAAGCAACTGCCAAAGCGGAATAAACGGATTGGCACACCACATGGCGAGGCGCGGGTAATTGATGTTCACCCACTTCAAGATGCTGTCACAGTGATTGTGGAAGACGCTTACCATCTTGTCAAAAGGGAGGAAATTATCCCCTTAGATGAATGGGAGGCACTTCAAAGGAAAGCTAAAGAGCCTTGCACCAAACATGGTGACGGGCCTTGCGAGTGCGGTGCGAAACCGGGCAAGCCGCAGAATGAGTAGCCTGAACATCCACTGAGACTGGTTTCGAGTGGTATATTAGGGATGTCCGGCTTTCTGTACAATAAAAAGTTGCGACTTTGTAGCGAACATACCCTCTTTGCACTTTGGAGATTTACATGGCAGACGACAACCAAGCGCATACACCGAAGCGCATTATGGGCGTTTTTGCACACCCGGATGATCCTGAATTTTTCTGTGGGGGCACGTTCGCTCGGTGGGCGACAGAAGGGGCACATATTACCTTCGTACTGGCAACCAGTGGAGATAAGGGCAGCAGTGATCCTGAGATGACAGGCACGCGGTTGGTCGAAATTCGCGAGGCCGAAGAACGGAATGCGGCGACAGCATTGGGTGCAAGGGAAGTTGTATTTCTACGCTATTCAGATGGTGAACTTCAGCCAACGCTGGAACTGCGACGGGATATTACGCGCCTGATCCGCCTTAAAAAGCCGGATATTGTGGTGACGAATGATCCAACCGTATTCTGGTTTGGCACGATGTCGATTAACCATCCTGATCATAGAGCGATTGGGGCAGCTACGCTGGAGGCGGTTTATCCAACAGCCCGCGACCGTTTGAATTTCATTGAACTGGAACGGGATGAAAAACTCGAACCGCACAAGGTCAGTCAAATCTATATTTGTGGAACACAATCACCTACAACCAAAGTAGATGTGACGGCCTATCTGGAAACAAAAATCAGTGCACTGCGTGAGCATAAAAGTCAGATTCCAGATATGGAAGCAATGGCTGAACGAATGCGTTCAAATAAAGATACCGAAGCACCCGATGATGCCCCACGCTACATGGAGCACTTTCGCGTCATTACATTTAACCGATAGGGTTTTTATGACAACAATTGACTTCAGGACACAGGCAAATGCGATGCATGATGAGTTGGTGGTGCGCCGCCGGGATTTTCACCAGCATCCTGAATTGGCTTTTGAGGAATTCCGCACAGCGGGCATTGTGGCTGAGGAATTGAATAAGCTCGGCCTCGAAGTGCAAACGGGTGTGGGAAAAACCGGAGTGGTGGGCATATTAGAAGGTGCACAGGATGGGCCAACTGTACTCGTGCGTGCAGATATGGATGCGTTGCCCATCCTTGAAGAAAATGCCTTTGAATATGCCTCGGTTGTTCCAGGGAAGATGCATGCCTGTGGGCATGACGGGCACACCACAATTGCGTTAGGTGTGGCGAAACTGCTGTCGCGGCATCGTGATCAAATTGCAGGGCGGATTAAATTCGTTTTTCAGCCCGCCGAAGAAATTGTCGGTGGGGCAAAAGCAATGGTTGCGGATGGTGTTTTAAATGATCCGCGCCCAGATGTGAGTTTGGGGCTGCACTTATGGAATGGAATGCCCTTGGGACGCTTGGGAGTGGCGGATGGCCCGGTCATGGCTGGATCGTCAAGGTTTACATTGAAAATCATTGGTAAAGGCGGTCATGCAGCTTCACCTCATCAATCGCTTGATCCTGTTGTCTGTGCTGCACACGTCATCACGGCACTACAGTCAATTGTCAGTCGCAATCTCAATCCGCTGGATGGTGCGGTTATTTCCGTTACAAAGCTGGATGCTGGAACGGCGTTTAACATTATTCCGCAGCATGTCGAACTACGCGGTACAGTGCGAACATTTAAGCTGGAAGTGCGCGATTTGGTAGAGCAGCGGATGCGCGAAATCATCCAGGGGATTGCCAGCGCGATGGGCTGTACATCTGAATTGCAGATAGAACACGATGTTCTTCCCGTGAGCAATCATCCGGACGTCAGTGAACGGATGCGCGGCGTATTCCAGTCATTTGTGGGGGCTGATGGGATGGATACCAATGAGCGTACAATGGGTTCAGAAGATGTTGGTCTGTTTATGACCGATATTCCCGGTATGTATTTCTTTCTCGGCGCGTCCGTGCCTAACAGCGACGAGTATTACGGGCATCACCATCCCCGTTTTGACTTTGATGAGAATGCGCTGCCACTGGGTGTGGCTTTGATGTCGGCAGCGGTAGCGGAGTATGTATTGCCCAAATAATGATGACCACAATTGATTTTAAGGCGCAGGCAGATGCCTTGCGCGACGAATTGGTGACGCGGCGGCGTGATCTGCACATGCACCCTGAGTTGGGCTTTGAGGAATTCCGCACGGCGGGTTTGGTAGCCGATGAACTCCGCAAGTTGGGTTTAGAGGTGCAAACAGGTGTGGCTAAAACGGGTGTGGTTGCCATGCTGGACGGGGCAAAAGATGGGCCAACCGTGCTGGTGCGTGCAGATATGGATGCCTTGCCTATCCGCGAGGAGAATCAGGTTGAATATGTCTCTACGACACCGGGGAAGATGCACGCTTGCGGTCATGATGCTCACGTGACGATAGCGCTGGGTGTAGCGAAATTGTTGACGCAGCAGCGAGATAAACTGGCTGGTCAGGTGAAATTCGTTTTCCAGCCCGGCGAGGAAGGATTGGGTGGCGCACTAGCGATGATTGACGAGGGAATTCTCGAAAACCCTCGACCTGACGTGACACTTGGTTTACATGTTTGGACAAATCTTCCGATTGGTATGGTAGGCGTGGCGGATGGAGCGATCATGTCCGGTTCGTCTATATTTCGAGTGATTGTACAGGGTAAAGGTGGTCATGCCGCCATGCCTTACACAACAATCGACCCGGTAGCCTGTGCTGGACAGGTCATCAACGCTCTGCATATGATTGTGGGACGTAAGATGGACGCAATGGCTGGGGCGGTGGTGCTTTCTGTGACAGGTGTCCGCAGCAGCAGCGATGCCTATAACATCATTCCGCAAAATGTGGAAATTCGCGGCACGTTCCGTACTTTTAATGCCTATACCAGCGAAATGCTTGAGCAGCATGTTCGTTCCGTAACACAGTCGGTGTGTGCATCGGTCGGTTGCGAGGCTGATATCTGGGTGAAACATCTGACTATTCCTGTGGTGAATGATGAGGATGTGGTGAAACGGGTGCGTAAGGCCTTTACGCAGGTCATTGATGAAGACTGTCTGGATGATAGTGTTCGCACAATGGCCTCGGAAGATGTGGCTTATTTGATGGATGATATACCGGGTATGTATTTTTTTGTTGGTGCAGCCAATAAAGAAAAAGGTTTCACCTATGGGCATCATCATCCACGTTTTAATATTGATGAAGATGTGCTGCCGTTAAGTGTGGCGCTTATGTGTACGGCTGTGGCAGCGTATGTACTGCCGGGGTAGGGGATTATGGCGCGGAATAATGTGCTGCGCTGGTTGGATGGACGCGGGTGGTTGGTGTTATCTGGCGGTCATACACTTGGTAGCGAAGTTCGGGCACAGGCTTTGGGGCGTGCGGCAGCGGATGGTGGTGTAGCCTACATTAATCTGGGCGGCAACACGGGTTCCGGGGAACAAGCACTTGCTGATATGGATGATCTGGGAGCGCCACCCGGCTATCTGGTCGATGTAATGACAGAGGATGATCAGACCATTGAGGGTAAACTGGCTGATGCCGGGATTATCGTGATTGAAGCAGGGAGCAACCTGATTGATGTGCGCTCGGCAATGTTAGGGGCAACAGTGCAAGGGATGCAAACTGCTTTCCAGAATGGTGCCGTTATCCTGGCTGAAGGTTTGAGCGCTGGCGTGTTTGGTGAGTGGGTTGTGCTGGAGACGGGAATACTTACAAATGGTCTGAAATGGCTGGAAAATGGATTGGTGCTGCCGGGTGTAACGGCAGTTTCGGAGTCGGTAGTTGGGAAATCTGTTCTCAATTCACAGCCTTTAGCAATTGCATTGGGAATTGGTGCTGGATCGGCACTCGCTTTAGGGCCGGATGGTGAGATCGAAACCTGGGGCAATAAACAAATTACTGTTGCGCTGGGACGGGATTACATCGCTTAATAATGGCAAATGATTTTTATTGTGATGAAGTTTTGAGTGGGTGTACCTTCGTTCAAAAAGTTATCGAAACCGAAAATGTTCTCGCATTCCACCACACTCGTCCTTACTATCCGGTGCATATTGTTGTTATCCCCAAGCGACACATACCCTCACTGATTGCCCTCGAATCCGATGATGATCTCCTATTGCTTGAATTATTCGCTATAATCAAACGGATTGCGGCTCAAGTAGTGACAGATCATGGGGCTTGCCGGGTCATCACGAATATTGGGGATTATCAAGATTCAAAACATCTACACTGGCATGTCATCTGTGGACAGCCATTGAAGCCAACTGACTTTGCCAATAGAGAGGAATAAGGAAAGTGCCTGCGACAATTTTGATCGGCGCACAGTGGGGTGATGAGGGAAAGGGTCGGGTAGCAGATTGGTTAGCGGCTGAGGCTGATGTGGTGGGACGATTTGCCGGTGGCGACAATGCCGGTCATACGGTTGTTGTTGGTAGTTCTGTTGTTAAACTGCATTTGGTTCCCTCTGGAATTTTGCATCCTCATGTAACATGTGTGCTGGGCAATGGTATGGTCATCAACCCAGTTAATCTGCTCAAAGAGATGGATGGGTTGGCAGCGCAGGGTGTGGACATTTCTCCTGAGCGTCTGATCCTTAGCACGAAGGCACATCTGATTACGCCTGCTCATATTGCGCTGGACACTGCAAGCGAGAAATCGCGCGGTGATCAGGCAATTGGTACAACCTTGCGCGGTATTGGCCCTGCTTACATGGATAAAACCGGACGACAGGGCATTCGCGCGGGACAAATGATGAGCATTGAAGATTTTGCTGATGCCCTATACAGCGCAATTGAACAAGCGAACAAGACGCTGGTGCAGCAGGGTTCTCAACCTCTGGATGCCAAGCAGGTGACGGTTGAATATCTAGATGCAGCAGCGCGTCTTCAGCCCTATCTGCGTGATACTACGGTATACTTGAATGATCGCTTAAAAGCAGGTGCACGAATACTGTGTGAGGGCGCACAGGGCACTTTGCTCGATATTGATCATGGTGATTATCCATTCGTCACCAGTTCATCACCAACAGCAGGCGGTGCGCTGACGGGGTTAGGTTTTGGGCCGCGTTATGTGGATAAAGTTTTGGGAGTTGCCAAGTGTTTCAGTACACGAGTGGGCTCCGGGCCAATGCCGACCGAATTGGAAGGCGAACTTGCTGAACGCCTGCGTGGTACAGGTGAACATTTTTGGGATGAGTTTGGAACGACAACCGGACGTCCGCGCCGCTGTGGGTGGCTGGATGCAGTAGTGTTACGGTATGCAGTAGCTGTGAACGGATTTACTGAGTTGGTATTGACCAAACTGGATGTGTTGAGTGGACTTCCAGAGTTGAAAATTGCAGTTGCCTACATGATTGATGGTGTTCGGTACGAGTATCCGCCGAGTACGATTGCCGAATTGGGACGCGCGGAGCCAATTTACGAAACTTTTCCCGGTTGGAGCAAGGACATCAGCAGTGCGCGTCGTAATAGTGATTTACCAGATGCTGCTTGCAGCTATATACAACGTATCGCAGAACTTTGCGATATTCCGGTTCATACCGTGAGTGTTGGGCCGGAACGGGAGCAACTGGTCTATTTTTAAGGGTAGAGATGGACGACAAGACTTATGTCTTTGATATGGATGTGCCGGTTTCTTCGCCTCCGCATCGAGTGATTTCGTTGGTTCCAAGTGTCACTGAGTCGTTATTTGATCTCAGTTTGGATGATCGCCTGATTGCTGTAACAGACTATTGTGTTTATCCAGCAGAAGGTGTTGCGCGGCTGCCGCGTATTGGTGGCACAAAGAACCCGGATGTGGCACGCATTATCGAAATGAAGCCTGATCTGGTGATTGCCAACCAAGAGGAAAACCGTAAAGAAGATGTTCAGGCCTTACAGTCGGCGGGAATTGCGGTATGGGTTACTTTTCCACGAACGGTGGGTGACTGTTTCAACCTGCTGTGGAATATTATGCATGTTTTTGATCATCCCGAAATGGTGCCGCGTGTACGATTGATTGAACAGACGTATGACTGGGTATGGCGCATCAGTGAGAAGCGGGTTGAAGATCAAGTTTGCCGGGTGTTCGTTCCAATCTGGCTTGATCCATTGATGACGTTTAACGCGGATACTTATGCTCATGATTTACTGCGGGTTTGTGGAGCAGTGAACGTGTTTGGCGACCGTGACCGTAAATACCCACTCAAGGCTGATCTGGGAAATGGGGAAGCCTATCCGGTGGATGATGCACAGGTCGCTGGAAGGGATACTCGTTATCCGCGCGTGACTATGGAAGAAGTTGAAGCGGCGCAGCCTAATATGATTTTACTGCCGAGCGAACCATTCGAGTTCACCGACTCCCATATTACGCTGTTTGCAGGACTGAATGTGCCTGCTGCACGGAGTGGGAATATTAAACTGGTGGATGGTTCACTGTTGACATGGCACGGCACACGAATTGCCTATGCGTTGAATACGCTGCCGGGGCTTTTATGTGCAGCCGAGGTGTAATGAACGATGACAATTTATAGCGATCCAAAAGCCGAGTGGCTCAATACCGTTGCTCATGATTTAAAAACGCCGATCAATTCTGTACGGGGGTGCATTGAACTGATCCAACAAATGGGGCCATTGAATGATAAGCAGCAGCATTATGCTGATCGGGCTATGGCCGGGTTACAGCGCATGGAACATCTGGTGGCGCGGTTGCTGGATATTTCGTGGATTGACGCGGGAATGCAACTTGATCTGAACGACATTAATCTCTATACGTTAATTCATGAAGTTGTTGATTTGCTACGGGAAACGGCTGAAAGGCGTTCGATCACTATTCATGTAAATGTGGATGATCGAGTCGGGACGGTTCGGGCGGATAATCGTCGTTTGATGCAAGTACTTGATAATTTGTTGAGTAACGCGATTAAATATAACAATGACAATGGGGTTGTGACGATTACGGTTGTTCGGGATTCTGACTCGGTGAAAGTGACTGTGCAGGATACCGGGATGGGCATTTCCCCGGAAGATCAGCCCCATGTTTTTGAACGTTTTTTTCGAGCGCGTCAGAGTGTTGCCATGCGGATTGAGGGCAGTGGGTTAGGGCTGGCAATTACGAAGGGTATTATCCAAAAACATCGTGGTCGCATCTGGATGCAAAGTAGCCCCGGCGAAGGTTCGGTTTTTTTCTTTACGCTCCCAGTACAAACTGGCATGAGTGAGGGACGTGACCGACAGGTTGAGTCCCCGCAGTACCCTGGCGAGGAAGGTCGGGATGGTCGGATGCGTCATCATGTTGGACTTGCCAGCGAAGAACCAGATGTTGTCAATGATAACATACAGGAAAACCGGGATGAGACTCCTCATATCGACTCGACCGGGGATGAACTATAAGTCTTGCGACGGGTTGTGAGAAATAGTACAATCTTTCGGCATTAAGCCGCATTAACAGGAGGTTAGTTCGTGAAACGGCTCATCATCGTTTTCGCAGTGATTGTTGTGCTTATCATTGGTGGCGGCTTAACGTCCCAGCTTGTGTCTTCTGATGGCTCGATTATTCCCGGTCTTGTTCGACAAACAAGCAACCCGGATGCTTCGGCGCTGGAGATGGTGCCTTGGAAAGCTGAGCAGTTGTTCCTGTTCATCGGTTTCATTGTGTTTAATCTGGTTGGGATCGCTGTGACGCTAGCAGTGATTATGTGGTTCTTGAACTGGCAGGTCAAAAGTGCAGGACAGGCTGGTAAGGCTTCCAAAGTACCTGCTCCTGTCAGTGCTGAAGAAGGCTAACTGACCACAGAATGATATAGAGGTTTGAGTGTATGCAGCAATCGATACCTCGCTCGCATCTTTTTACGCGATTGGCTGTCGCCACAGCTTTGTTGACATTAGGACTCATTGTTTTTGGGGCAGTTGTCCGTGTTACCGACTCCGGGTTAGGATGCGGTAATCACTGGCCGTTGTGTAATGGGACAATCATTCCACCTTTGGATAATTTGACCGCTTGGATTGAATGGCTGCACCGTCTGTTTGCTGTTCTCATTGGGCTTTTGGGAATAGGTACTCTGGTTGTAGCCATTCGTGCTTATCGGAAAAGTGATCGAGTTGTTTTAGGGGTAACGGTTATTGCGGCAGTTTTGTTTATGGTTCAAAGCGGATTGGGGGCGTTGGTTGTAGTGCTCGATTTGCCACCTACAATGGTTACATTCCATCTGGGCACTGCGATGCTCCTGCTAGGGAGCCTCTTGGTTGCTGCTGTGTTTTCTGCTTATAAACCGAATGAACAACGTAAATCAGACTCGGTGACAATGCTGACTTATATCACAGCAGCACTCTCATTGGTCATTATTCTAACTGGCGCACTGGTACGTGGCAGTGGTGCAACACTGGCTTGCATTGATTGGCCGTTGTGCAACGGCGATATTTTTCCATTCAGTCAGGGGCAATTGGCAATTGTCCATATGACTCATCGTTTGGCTGTATTGGCTTTTGGCATCAGTCTGCTAGTACTGGTCTGGTTTGTTTTACGTGATCGCAAAGATCAGCAAACGCGAATACTGACTTTTGGTGCATTGGTTGCTTATCTGGCACAAGCAGCCGTTGGCGCATTGTTTGTTCTTAGTGGGGCAGCACCTATCTGGGGTGCCGCACACGTTGGGCTGGCAGCAGCGACATGGGCAACCCTGGTAATCCTTTCAGCAATCGAGTGGCTGAACAGCCGCATAGTGACTTCAATTGAGACAACATGGAATCCACAATCCAAAACCCTAACCTAAATTTTGCCACTCTGCTTCGCACTTACCTAGAACTCACTAAACTGCGGATTGTTTTGCTGCTGTTGTTTACAACTGTAACAGCGATGGTGATTGCTGCTGATGGTGTCCCTGAACTTTCGATGCTTGTACCTACGATCATTGGTGGAGCTTTTGCGGCGGCTGGAGCGAGTGCAATCAACCAGTATATTGACCGTGATATGGATGCTAAAATGTCCCGCACGGCACGTCGTCCGATTCCTTCCGGTCGTGTGGCTCCGGTTAATGCTCTGTTGTTCGGGATAGGCTTGTTAGCATGGTCGGTGCTGGTTTTGGGTATTTGGGTGAACTGGCTCACGGCTGGGTTGGCGCTTATTGGCGGCCTGTACTATGTCATTTTGTATACCCTCATTCTGAAGCGCAATACAGTTGCCAATATCCTGATTGGTGGCGGGGCCGGAGCTGTGCCAGTTCTGGTTGGCTGGGCGGCGGTAACCGGTGAACTTTCTGTTCAGGCATTCATTCTATTTGCTATCGTATTCTATTGGACGCCGCCGCATAGCTGGGCACTGGCGCTGTTAGTCAACAAAGATTATACGCTGGCGAATGTGCCGATGATGCCTGTTGCGCGCGGCGAACCTGCTACCCGAATGCAAATTCTGCTGTATTCAATTCAGTTATTCCTGATTACGCTTTTACCTGTGTTATTCCAGGTATTAGGTGGTATCTATCTTTTGGCGGCAGTTACATTGGGTGTTGGCTTGGTTCGCATGGCCGTTAGCCTAATTCAACAGGCAGATGGCGCAGCAGCGCGGCGCATGTATAAATACTCAACAGCATATCTGGCTTTTCTATTCCTGGCGATGATCTTTGACCGGGTATTGTAATTCATTCAATATTCTGAACGTGATCCTGTGACAACTAAAATTCCACAATCTGTGCGCTGGCCGATCTATTTGGTTTTGGGGCTTTTTCTGCTAGTGACGGCGGTTTTTGTTATCGAGTTTGTTGTATCAACTGAAACTGAAATCGTTGCTAAAGCCGAGGCTACGCCAGTGCTGACAGCCGATCTGTATGTTAGTGAGGTGTCAGCACTTCTGGAAAATGCTGATCCAACGAAGGGGGCACAGCTTGTGGAAGGGTATGGGTGTATTGCCTGTCATCGATTAGGTGCTGAGAACAATATCGCGCCTGCTTTTATGGGAATGGCTGAACGGGCAGTTTCGCGCCGTCTACCGTTGATTGCCTCAGCTTACATCTATGAATCAATTGTCAATCCAATGGCTTACATTGTCGAAGACTACAATCCGGCTATGCCACAGAATTATCCTGAACGTCTGACTGACTCCGAACTGGGCGATATTATCGCCTATTTGCTAACGCCGGATGCTCATTAGCCATGTATCTGGATGCTTTTACACTTTCAGCGCTGGTTGACGAGTTTTTGGATACGCTGGCGGGGGGACGTATTCAGGATGTGCTGGATGTTGACCGTACCGGGATTGGGATGGAAATTTACGCCGACCGTCAGCGGCGCTATTTGTATTTAAGTGCTGACCACCAGACTCCCCGTGTCCATGTAGTGGACGAAAAGTTGCGACGTGGGCTAGTCAAGCCGACTCAATTGGGTTTATTGTTCCGACGGTATGTTGAGGGCGGGGTGCTGGTACACATCAGCCAGCCACTCTGGGAACGTATCATCCAGTTTGATGTTCAAGGGCCAGAAGGTGAAGTTAGCATTATTGTCGAGCCGATGGAGCGACGCAGCAATATCCTGCTGGTGCAAAATGGCATCATTCTGGACTGTCTGCGGCGAGTTGGGCCGGAGGAAAATCGCCACCGTCTGAGTTTGCCCGCACATGAGTATAAACTACCACCCTCACAGATTGGCAAGTATGATCCCACCAAGTTGATGATAGAAGAACTGGAAGGGATTTTTGAGCAAAATGATGATCCCAAGCGGAAAACGCAGCAAGTGCTTTCGGCTCGTTTATTGGGTATCAGCCCGCTTTTAGCCAGAGAAATCATCTTTAGAGCGGGTAGCGAGATTAATCAAAAAGCGACTGATGCCGATCCTGATCGTTTGCTTGAAGCCCTGCGAACTGTGGTTGATGGGTTAGCGAAACGCAATTGGCAGCCCGGGATTGTCGAAACGGATAGCGGGGTTGAAGCTTTTAGTGTTTACCCGCTAAAAAGTATGCTTGGTTGGCATTCTGTTATCTCGGTAAGTGAGGCGATGAGCCGTTATTATGGGGCGCCAGTCGGTGAGGATGCCTACAATGCGGCTAAAATTCCGGTTGGTGAAGCACTGAAAGAGGCAATTGCCAAAGTGCGTGCCAAATTAGCTTCATTGGAAAGGTCGCTCACCGATGAATCCGAGCGCGAAATCCTGCGACAAAGCGGCGAATTGATTCTAGCCTATCAATATACCCTCCAACCGGGACAGTCTGAATTCAAAGCGCAGTATGACCCTGACAAGCCCGAATTGGTTATCAAACTTGATCCAACACTTTCCGCGCTGGAAAATGCACAGGCTTATTTTGGGCGTTATGACAAAGCCAAACGTGCATTAGACGATGTGCCGCGTTTGGTCAAAGAAACCCGCCATGATCTCGCATTTCTGGAACAGCTAAATACTGATCTGGAATTTGCCATGAGCTGGCCAGAAATTGATGAGGTGCAGCAGGTGCTTCAGGCGAATGGGCATTGGCGTGGTCAACCGAAGAAACGAATTGCAGGTAGTGGACTAAGCGCTCCGCTAAAGGTAGTAACGAAAGATGGATTCGTCATCTGGGTTGGGCGCAATAGTCGACAGAATGAACTCGTGACTTTTGGCAAGGGCGGTGGGCAGGATTTATGGCTGCACACCCGCGATGTTCCTGGCGCACATGTAGTCATTAAGTTTGATGGGCGCAAAATTCCTCAGTCTGCCATTGAGCAAGGCGCGATGATAGCTGCTTATTACAGTGCCAAACGAACTGAGGGTAAGGTGTTGGTGGATGTGACGCGCTGTATGTACGTCAAGAAAATCAAAGGTGCGGGGCAGGGAATGGTTACATACCGTAACGAAGAACCGATTATTGTTGTTCCCCGCAGTGAAGCCGATTTTGAGAACTAGATCGAGGGATTTATGGGTGACTATGTGCTGATACCAAAGCCCGGCAGCAAAATTAACCTGAAGGATTACGATCCTGATTATCATGGTAATGAGGATAAATCATCTGCCCAAAAAGAGATACAAGTTTTGCAAGATGAAATGCAAGAGTTTCAAGAGCGGTTGTACGCAGAGGGCAAGCAGTCGCTTCTGATTGTGCTGCAAGCGATGGATACAGGCGGCAAAGACGGCGCAATCAAGAAGGTTTTTGAGGGTATCAATCCGCAGGGCGTACATGTGGCGGCCTTCAAAGCGCCAACCCCTGAAGAGTTAGCGCATGATTTCCTCTGGCGTGTTCATCAACATATACCCCAAAAAGGCCATATTGGTATTTTTAATCGCAGCCATTATGAAGATGTGCTGGTAGTACGGGTCAACAACCTTGTTCCAGAGTCAGTCTGGAAACACCGATACGAACACATTAACCATTTTGAGCGGTTGATCGCCGATAGTGGTACACGCATTCTTAAGTTCTATTTGCACATCAGTAAAGATGAGCAAAAGAAACGATTGCAAGCCCGTCTGGATACACCAGAGAAAAATTGGAAGTTTTCATCTGGTGATTTGCCTGTACGCCAACAGTGGAATGATTACATGAAAGCATATGAATCAGTTCTAGAACGTTGCAATACTGAATATGCTCCTTGGTACATCATCCCTGCCAATGCTAAATGGTATCGTGATCTGGTAATCACACGGGCAATTGTAGCTGCACTTAAAGATATGCGGCCAGCCTATCCACCACCTGAACCCGATCTGGATAAAATCGTCATCCCGGATTAGCGGCACGTCGCGCGGCATCCAATACGCGGGCGACTGTAATTTCTCGCAGGCAGGGATGAAATTCTGGATTATCGCTTGCCCAATCTAGTACACGGCAGGGACGGCAGGCAATATCGCTGGTAAGTACATAATGCTTGTTCGGTGATCCCCACGACCCAAACTCCACTGGGTCTGCCGGGCCAAACAGGGCAACTGTTGGGGTATCCACCGCGACTGCCAGATGCAAAGGGCCGCTATCTGGCCCAAGTACGACCTTGGCTCGCTTAAACAGAGCAGCTAACTGCCCGATACGTGTATCCCCAGCCATGATGATTGCAGGTTGTTTCATCTGAGCGGCAATCTGGCGAACAAGAGGTAACTCATTATCGCTGCCGGTTAGGATTACACGTGCATCTAACTGTTCTGTCAAGATGTCTGCGACATTCGCCCATTTTTCAGGTTGCCAATGTTTTACCCAAGTGCCCGTGCCGGGGTGAATGCAAAAAATAGACTGTCTCTGTCCGATTCCCCATTCAACTAAATAACCGTCAATGTAGGCCTGATCGAGTGGTTCAGCCGGGAATGAATAGACTGTTTGCTCCGTTTGGAGTGAACCTGTCCAGTTTTCAACCAATCGCAAATTTTGAATAACAGCATGTTCATGCTGCTGTTTGAGTATTGTTGTCAGAAAGGGAGCAACGTCCGGGTGGTTGAAGCCGATCCGTTCTGGGATACCCGCTAGTTTAGCGATCATTGCGCCCCACCAGTGATCAGGGCGCAGGATGATGGCACTGGTGTAATTAATACGCCTCAGATGTCGGGCGGTGTTGATCGCCAGTTCATAAGGCGACCGCCAGCTTTTTTTCGGGTTACGACTGAAGCCGGGAAAGGGTAAGGTTAATACTTGATCAATTTCCGGGTAACTGGCGATGATATCGGCTGACCAAGGGCCGACCAGGGCATGAATTTCAGCGTTGAGGTTTGATCGGCGTAGCGCGCGAATGGCGGGTGTAGTCAACAAGAGGTCGCCCAGATGGTCGGGACGGATAAGCAGAATGCGCTCGGTACTGAATTTGCTGGCGGGTGTGATGGGCAAAGCGGCAATAAAGTTCAAAAGGCTACGCCGTATCTGATGCTTGAATGGAACCGTATGAAACGCCTCCGCCATGCTGCGGTTGCGACGGACGAGCGACTCTCTATCCAATTTTGAGTCCCTCATATGCCTGTAGTAGAGAGGGGATGAGAACTGACCAATCGTAATTGGTTTTGACGTATTGCTGCGCCCGATTGCCCATTTGCTGCCGTTTGGTGCTATCGCGTAGCAGCGTGACAATATGGGCTGCCATCACTGATGGATTATCTACAATTAGCATAGCTTCTTGCGAGTCGTCACGCATTCCACTGGCGGCGATAGTTGTGGCGACCACCGCACATCCAGCCGCCATCGCTTCCAGAATCTTGAGCCGTGTTCCGCTGCCCATCCGCAGTGGAGCAACGTATGCCCCCGCACCACGTAAGAATGGCTTTACGTCCTGTACCCACCCGGTAATTTCGATGCCTTTTTGATCACGCAGCTTTTCCAACCGAGGATGTGGTTTTTGCCCGACGATGTACAGTCTGGCATCTGGAATCTGGGTATGGATAAAGGGCAGTACCTGTTCCGCAAACCAGAACATGGCATCTATATTTGGGCGGTAGTCCATCTTGCCTGTGAAGACCAAGGCATGTTCACCCAGATCAAGTTGTTCACTAGAATTGTGGTATTCGCTGGTAAAAATGCCGTTTGCAACAACTGGAACGACACGTTCTGGCCGATACTGTCGCAGGATTGTTGCATCCTCTTCTGATACAGCAATCACAAGATCAGCTAACTGCAATAATTCATGCTCAAAACGGGCGATACGGCTGGATTGGATGAGCGAATAAGCAGCAGCAGGCCAGCGGCGTATCTCTCTTCGATCAATCTGAAAAATAACCTGCTGCAAAGCTGCTTCAGCGTTAAAGGCATCGTAACATAATTTGGATGGAATGTTTTTGGCCTGAATAAGCGGCAGATAACAGGCGACTTCAATTCCTTCGGCTTGGATAATGTCGAATTGGGTTTCGGTTGCAAGTTGGCGTAAGTGATTGAAAAAGTCGTCGCTATAAAGCCGACGGGCAATATCAGGTTGATTGGTGAGTATCAGATCACGCAAGCGTTTAGCTTTGCTGCGGTAGGGTGGTTTTACAGTTTTAATCCGTTTGCAATAGTGTGCCAGTGGGGTCGTTTCAATTGCCACACCTGTTTCGGCATCATGGAAACTGAGTAGCGTAATTTCGTGCCCAGCTTGATGTAAACCGTGCAAGATGCCATAGGTTCGCAGTGCACCTCCTTGGTGTGGTGGGTAAGGCAGGCTGGCGGTCAGGATCAAAATCTTCATGTGTGGGTGCCTGTTGCGCGATATACAGAGAGAACAATGGAGGCTGTCTGTTCCCACGTAAAGGTTTTTGCACGTTTCAGCCCTGCTTGTTGCATCTGTTTACGCCAGTGAGTGTGGTTCAGGGCGTGTTCCATTGCACTCGCTATATCATTGGGGTCATCCGGGTTAATTTGCAGCCCAACATCCCCTACGACTTCTGGTAGCGAGGAACGGTTGCTGACGATAGGCACGGTTCCACAGGCCATTGCTTCCAATGCTGGGAAGCCAAAGCCCTCATAAAATGATGGCAGTACCAACATTGATGCTCGATTGTAAACAACCGGGAGTGATTCGTCTGTAATGTCTTCTCGCCAGATCAGGTGAGAACCAAGTTTGAGGGAGTCCATCTGTTTCTGCATATCCTCGAATAACCAACCCTGTCTCCCAACAAGCATAATGGGCGGCGCATCCGGCAAATTTTCTATCAATAGCTGATATGCCTTCAGCAGCCCGATGATGTTCTTGCGTGGCTCAAGCGTTCCAACAAACAGGATATAGGCATCAGGTAAATTTAACTCATGTGAGCGTTGTTCGAGGACATTTTGTGGCAATGGTTGGAAGCGTTCATCAACACCTAGCATATGCACGGTGATTTTTTCTGACGGTACGCTCAACATATTGATGAGATCAATTTTAGTAGCTGTGCTATCAGCCAGAATGTGGTCAGCCTGTCGAACGGCGGTTGCAATCTGGTCGTTATAGTAGCGCCGGGCGTCTGGGGTTAAAAATTGCGGATAGTGCAAAAAAGTCAGATCGTGAACAGTAATGATGTGTCGCTGTGCTCCGCGTATGGGTGGGATAAAATCTGGACTGTGAAGAATGTCCAGTTTAAAGGGTGCAAGTTCGACCGAGAGTGCCAGTCGCTCGAAACGATGATGGCATGGTGTCCAGATGTTGGCGCGTTGAAAGCGTTTGGTCAAAGTCTCAAACGCTTTACGACTGTGGAGAATGGTGTAACGGTTCTGCATATCCAGCGATTCAAGTGCCAAGACAAGACGCCGCATATAGGTGCTGATACCACCGGTGCGATAGTAAGTAAGACGGGTGTCAATGCCGATGTGCATTTGGGTAGTATAGCGATTGGGTGGTGAACAATCCAGCCTTTCTAGGGTATAATTCACGACAGCATAGAGATGGACGGGCATGTGACGCGCATCTTGGCGATTGCGAATCAAAAAGGCGGCGTGGGTAAAACGACCACTGCGCTTAACCTAGGGCTGATGCTCGCTAGTAAGTGCCGCGTCCTGCTGATAGACCTTGATCCGCAAGCTAGTTTAACCGCTTGTTTAGGATTAGATCCTTATCGTCAGGAGCGGAGCAGTTATTCGCTCCTGATGTATGACAAGATGACCCTGGCAAGGGTGCTTAGGCCCTTGCGTCCCGGCCTCGCACTGATACCCGGTAGTGTGGATTTGCAGACTGCATCCATCAAACTTCTACAAGAGAATCATTCGTTGGGTCGCCTACGAATGGTGTTGCGTGACAGTCGTGTTCCCTTTGATTATGTCTTGATTGATACCCCTCCCGGTTTAAATGTTTTGACGGTAACAGGGCTTCTTGCTGCTGATGAAGTCATTATTCCCGCGCAATGTAATCACACGGCCATATTAGGGGTGCGGGCGGTGCAGGACGTAACATTCCGCATTCGGGAAAATATGGGGAATCCTGATTTGAAGGTGCGAGGTGTTCTACCAACTTTTTATGATGATGATGCCTTGTATTCGCCACAAATTCTGGCTGAATTGCAAGCACTTTTGCCGGGGCAAGTTTTCAAGGTGCGGATTCCTTATGATGTGAATGTCGCAGATGCTCCGCACACGGGAAAAGCTGTAGTGGATTATGCGCCGCAAAGCCCCGGTGCGGTTGCTTACCGCCAATTAGCAGATGAAATTGTTGTGGATTAAAGCCAGCGGTCAATTATGGCTTGAACCGTTCCATCCTCAATTAACAATGCTAACGCACCATTTATCGCATCGTATGTTGCTCCCCGGTCGATTCGTACTGCAATAGCGTATAGCACATCTGTGATGTAGTTCGAATAGGTTTTCCATTCTGAATAACTACGCAAATAGAGGTAAGCGCTGGTTGCATCCACCAGTGCAGCATCGCTGATACCTAAACGAGCAGCATCCAGTGCATATTCTGGCAGTTCATAAGGGTGGGTCTGGAAAGATTGAATACGCCGCATCCAAATATGTGCTGTCAGATCGGCATCTGAGCCAAATTCGTAAGCGAGTGAATGTCCAGGTAAATCAAGCATGGATTGAATGGGGGCATTGTAGTCTCGTACCAGCATCAATCCAGCATTGTAGTAGGGCAGGGTGTAACGCACCTCGTTAGTGCGTGAGTAATCCACCAAGAGTGCAGAAATCAGCACATCAACCTGATCGATTTTTAATGAGTCGTATAATCCATCGTATCCCATATTAACGAATCGGACAGGGATATTGAGTTCTTTTGCCAGTGCTTGTCCGAGGTCAATGTCCAGCCCGAATAAATCATCGGCTGTGGCTACCGCAAATGGGAAATAACTAGCATCTACACCGATACGTATTTCACCATACGGAAAAACTTCTTTGGTAGGCGGGCCGGGGCGTTCGACTGCGTTCCAGCGGAGAGCAAATAATACACATGCCAGTACCCATATCCAAATCGTCAGCA
This sequence comes from Anaerolineae bacterium, assembly GCA_019912965.1. Taxonomy (GTDB): domain Bacteria; phylum Chloroflexota; class Anaerolineae; order Aggregatilineales; family Phototrophicaceae; genus CFX2. Next base: position 130,026 of record JAIOHM010000159.1, on the reverse strand, counting down.
CCAGGCTCATAGCGAGAATCATTATTCTCCAGGAGCGGGTAACCATAATTCGTTGCTCCTTTCTCTCCCTTGAGCATAAGCTTGGATAGCATTGTAAATCGGCTTTGGCTGGAAATCGGCTGTAATCAGGGTGAAGTTATCTGGATAACTGCGTGTGTCATTAGGATAACGCAGCACCCAAATACATAATTTATCCAGCCAATCCCAAGTGCTTTCTGCCCATTTGAAGGCATTAATTGTGTAAGCTATTCGCAGCGAAGGTCGAACAGCTTTCGTCCAGCGCGAGTTGTCATTCCAACCGCTTTCGGTGATGTAAACTGGTTTATCCGGGTTATCGTAACGCATCATGATGTCATGTAAGAGTTCTGCACGACGGAAGTTGAGTGCTTCTATTCCTGGTGGGGATTCTGGTGATTCGGTGAAGCCGTAAGTGTGCATAGCCAGTGCATCGAAATAAGGTGCTGCTCCTGCTTGGTACAAGGCTTCCAGATACAGGAGATCGTTTAATCCATTGGGGCTTCCTAATGGCTCGAGCGTTGGTGCTAAAGGTGCCGCTAGAACAGACACATTGGGGTTAGCAGCATGGGCTGGTGCGTAGACTGTTTCCAGTAATTTCGCGTAACCTGCTGGATCAACTTGTCGATATCCCCACTCGAAGGCGAGATTGGGTTCATTCCAAATGATGATGTCATCTACGACATCAGCGTAGCGAGCGGCGAACAAGGCAACAAAATTGGCGAATTCGTCAAATGATTCTTCTGGTAGATAGTTTAAAGTCGTGCGAATTGTTTCGCTTTCGGGGCGTGCCCAGGCAGGCACAAGCCCCATGCGGGCAATAATGTGCAATCCTTGATTGCGAGCATGACGTACGATACGGTCGAATGACGCCCAATCATAGTGGCCTTGTGCAGGTTCAGCATATGCCCAAGGGAAAAACTCAACAATCGTGCTCGCACCCATTTCGCGCACCATTTGAAGCGACCGCTGGATTTTCCACTCGTAAACTTCATCAATTAAGCGGGTATGAACACACACCATCGGTTTGGTAGTATCTACCGTTTGCAGAATGGCTATTGGGGCGCGGGGAGGGGCAGGGGTTAATATCCAAATGATACCCCACAGGATTACAGCGCGTAACCACCAGCGCCAATGCGAGATCAGGATATACAGCCATGTGAACAGTCGCATTTTCATGCGCCCAATCATAACCCGGAACCTTGCAGCGATCATCCCCTGCTTCCTGACGTTTCACCGATGATTGAATTTGATGTGAATTGTTTCCGAAAATTTTGTTACTGCATTTATTCATGGATTAAACCAGCCTATACTGTTCATAAGTAAGATTTTACATACCTGTTACAAACCTGAAACAACTGTAGTTTTTGGTTGATGAACGCGGGGCTTCAAATTTGTTATGCGACTCTTCGTTAGCTACGCCCGTGTAGATAAACCTTATTGTATGCAGATCATCAAAACATTGGATGTGCATGACGTTTGGTACGATCAGCGGCTTCATGCCGGGCAAAAGTGGTGGCACGAAATATTAAAGCGACTGGAATGGTGTGATGGGTTGGTCTACCTGATTTCGCCAGACTCAGTACATTCTGAGTACTGCCAGAAAGAATTTGAGGCCGCCAGCAGCGCCGGAAAGCATATTTTTCCGGTTATTATCCAGGCGCGGACATCGATTCCCTCTGCATTGCATGATTATCAACATGTTGATTTGAGCGAAGGTTTGACACCGGAGACGGTTAAGGCTTTGTTGAATGCGATCTACATTGCGGAGCGTACACCGAAGCCTGCTGCGCCCCAATCTGATGATCGAACTTTAGTGGTACGTCGTCGGGTTGATGTGCGGACATCCGCTGCAAATCCTGAATCTGGTGTTGCGGAAGCGGCGGAGGCATTGCAAAACGGTGAATATGATCGGGCTGTATTTTTGCTCAAACATTTCAAAGCCAATGGCTATGCATCGCGTTTTATTGATTTGAATGCCATGTTGCAACAGGCTGAGTCTGCATTACAAGACCAATCCTATCTCCGAGAAGCGCGGCGCGAATATGCTTTAATTGCGGCGCTGATGCAGCGTGAACGCACCCGCGATTTAGGCTTTCAGGCGTTTGAGGTTTTTCAGCGTAACTTCCCGAACTATGACCCGGATAATCTGCATAAAATTTATAAGCTAAAGCAGACATTAGATTTAGAATGGTGTAATGTTTCGAGGGGGTATACGCAACTGCTGCATGATGATGGTCAAGAAACGGTTCTGGTAGAGCCATTTCGGATTACTAAATACCCAATCACAAACGCACAATTTCAGGCATTTATCGATTCGCCTCATGGCTATGCCGATGATCGCTGGTGGACTTATTCTTCCTATGTGCGGGCATGGCATCGAGAAAATCCTGAACCACTGCCTGTATCTGCTAAACCCGACCTTCCCCGAATTAATGTGTGCTGGTATGAAGCGGTTGCTTTTTGTTTATGGCTGAGTGCCGAGACTCACTTAAAAGTGATGTTACCGATTGAGAGTCAATGGCAATATGCGGCACAAGGGGATGATGCGAATGTATATCCTTGGGGTGATCGTTTTGACCCTCAGTTGTGCAATTCGCGGGAAAGCCTCATTCGACATCTTTCACCTGTTGGGCAATATCCACGCGGTGCAAGCCCGTTTGGGGTAGTGGACATGGCGGGCAATGCGTGGGAATGGTGTATGAATATTCAGGACAATTTATCTGAACGGCATGATTTTCTCAGTCGTGCCAAACGGGCTATTCGGGGTGGTTCGTACATTAGCAATCGTAACCGTTTGCAGACCGATTTTCATTATCACATTGATCCGCGTTGTCGCTACGATACGATTGGTTTTCGGGTGGTTTGTTCTCTGTGAATCAAAAACGGCACAATCTATTGTGTGCCGTTGGTAGCGTTCCCGCTGAGACTCGAACTCAGGCTTCAGCCTCCGGAGGGCTGCGCTCTATCCACTGAGCTACGGGAACATATCTTCATCGTAACAGATTTTTGCTCCTTGAACAAGACCCTTATTGCCCCTGCAAAATGGTTAATTGCTCACGGGCTTGAGTTTCATCTGGCGCATAATCCAGAATGGCTCGATAAGCATTGATCGCCCCACTGGTATTCCCTGCTGCCAAACGCATTTCAGCGATTGTGTACCAAGGCTGCATGGCGGCTCTACCAGGGCCAATTCGTCGCATCTCAGGGAGCAAATCAAAATTTGCAGATCGATTATAGAGCACGGCCGAAAATTCTTGCACAACCTGCCGAGGTGGCAATGCATTAGCTCGCAGTCGCTCAGCTTCTTGTGGTGTGGTGGCGAATTCTGCCCAGACTGCATTGGGATATTCTGCATATGCACCCAGCAACGTAGCCAATTTCAGGTCACGGTCAGCCGATGCTGGATTGGTAGCATAGGTTGCCCTTGCGCGTGAAACATAATAATCGCCGTTGGTGGGCGCAAACTGGATAGCCTGAGTGAATGCATTTTCCGCAACAGCCAGATTGTTTTCAATGGTGAGTGCGTATTCCCCGGTAACCCACCATTCAGCAGCAGTTATTGGTTTTTTAGGGACGATCTCAAGGGCGCGGGATGGATCATATGCTGTTAGTATCCGGTACTGATAATCAAGCTGCAAATCGGGTATATATTGTTCGAGCGCAGTCTGACGTAAATCGGTTGCCCACCAGAAATCTGAAAGGGGCAGGCTGCCATTGTAACGCATCGCTGTTATGTAGGCGGTGATGATTTCGGTATCAGGTGCAGACTTCAGAATTTCAGCCAGTACTGCCCAATGCAATACCGCTGGACTGTTGGTATTGATTTGACGTGCACGGTCAAGCGAGGTTAAGGCATTTTGAGGATTGTTACTTCGTAATTCCAGCGCAGCCAGATTCATCCAGCCTACATCCCAGGTTGGCTCTTGTTCCAACGCAACTTTATAGCCCTCGATTCCAATAGCTGTTTCCCGATCCTGACCCTGAAGATAAGCATTCTGTAGAGCATATAGATTAAGAACTGGATCAATACTGATGGCCTGATGCGCGCCGATATAAGCGGTTTTGGGATCGCCAAAGCTTGATTGATAGGCGCTTTGTGCCCGATCAAGCTGGATAAACCAGAGACCGTAAGTTACTATTGTAATTAATGCTGCTACTGGAACGAGTCGTCGCTGTAAAGGGGATGGCAGGTTTTTGAGGGAACGTGAGTTATCACTCAAACCATAAGCTACTAGAACAATCATCATCAGTACAATCGGTGTGATCGTGAACACATCCACTAGACTATGAATCGCCAAACCAATTAACGCAGCCAGAACGATTTCCAGCCGATATTTTTCGGTTAATGTGGCTATTTTCCAGTTGCGATACAATGCTCGTAAAAAAGCGACCCCCAGCCATAGACTGACCACTATGCCGGGGATTCCGGTTTCCGCTAATGTGTTCAGATAGGCATTGTGAGCGGAGGCCAGTTTGTCTTGCACGATTGTTGGGTCACGGTAAAACCGGAAAGCGCGTCCGAACAGACCGGGGCCAACCCCTGTAAATGGATCATATCTCGCCATTTCGGTGGCACTTTGCCACATATCCAGACGTCCTGCATCACCCGTATTACTAATGCGTGATTGTGTAATCGAAAGTATCGAATATAAGCTAACGACAAGAATGCCTGCTGTAACTACACCGCCAATAAGCAATCGACCCCAACTACGGTTAGCAAATTGAGATGTTTGTGCGAGTCGAAATGCAATAATAATTCCAACGGCGGTCAGAATCGACAGCAATCCACCGCGCGAAAATGTGAGGATGAGGACGACAAACAAAGCTCCTGCTAAACCCCATAAAACCACACGGAAATCCCGGCGGCGTGTGGTTAATGCCCATCCTCCCGCCAGCGTTACTAGCGGCGCGACATAACCCGCCAATAGGGTGCTGATATTCATGGCAAGCGAGAGGCGAATGGGTTCAAGGGGAAGCCACGCATCTGGGCCGATCACGTCAATCCAGCCGATGTTCGTACCGGGGATGATACCAAGTCCAAAATACCAGGATACTAGTTCCAACAGGCTTAGCAGCACTACCGCTGCTGCCAACATAAATTGGGTTTCCAGCACCAAGCGATCCCGGCCCCGTTGGAATAGATCGACAATGATGAAAAATAGGATGATATGTGTAAGCGGAAACCACAAGTGTTCAAAGGCCATGCGGGGATCAAGGCTGAAAATTGCGCTGATAATCCAAACGATGCTCACACCAAGTAATGGGTAATTTAGGGGTGTTTGCGGCATCCCATGACCAGAGCGTACCCGATTGAGCAACCATAACCCCAGAACAATAGTCATCAATGCATGATGCAGCACACGGACAGGAAAGATAAGGGTATAGTAGGCGCTGCCCCCAATGAAGACGATGTAGATGGCAATGAGAATAAAGGCAATACGTCCCAGACGCATAGAGTCGATTCCTGTTGTGCATTAAAATCCCCAGACTCATTGTAACATGAGGCGGAAAATGTGAATCGCCTGATATAATGCATCTCATTATTGAGGTAAGAAGGGAATACTTTTGAAGCGGTTTTCGGGTCTCATACTGGTGTTTCTCTTAAGTGCTTGCCAGGTACTCAATGCACCAGATGTTCCGGCTACACTGCGCATTCAGAATGCAGCTTATGTAGCGGAGGCGACCGTCATTTCTGAATCGTTGGCGACACGGCAGGTGGAAGTTGAAGCTACCGCGCTGGCTGCGTCGACAACGGTTGCGGAAACAGGGGGTGTGAATCGGGTTTTGATGGCAACTGTGCGTGCGCTTATTCCCCCAACGCCTCCACGTCAGTTTGGTGGTGTGTCGGTGACAACCGAAGGTTCAGCGGGGGGAGCGCAGTTCCTCAGTACCGGTGTGACCAGCCGCAAACGGGATTCGGATGGCTGCGCTGATGGTTTTGAGACACAATTTACCTCCACAACGCCAACAATTTATGTGATAACACAGGCCGCCAGTGTGCAAGCCGGAACACTGATGCAGGTTGATTGGAGCTACGAAGGGCAGATGGTTAGCCAGAGTAGCTGGGCAGTGCCGCAAGCTGAAAGCAATTTCTGCATCTGGTTTTACATTGATCCAGCTACCGTACCATTTAGCGCTGGTTCGTGGTCAGTACAGCTTTCGGCAAATGGTAGTCCTGTCAGCGCGCCGATCTCATTCTCAATTGTTGAGACTATGTCCGAAGGTTGATAGTTTTGACTTGGTATAAACCTCGCTGCGTGCTAGTATATTCAGCGTGTGTTCACCCTTGTTATGGGGATACTGTTTGAAATTTCGACTCGCTATTGCCCTGTTGGTTGTGCTGATTTCCGGTATTCTGGTTGCTCTGGTTGGGGCACAGGGTACGCCAGAAGCACCACCTACGCCTACTCCTGTTGTCAGTATCGTGCTGAGGCAGGATATTTTTGTGCGTGGTGGCCCTGGACGGAATTATCTTCCCGTAGGGCGTTTGGTAGTGGGCGATGTGGTTATTCCAATCAGCCGTAATGCGACAGCCGATTGGGTACAGATTATTTACAATAATGGCTTGGGTTGGATTCGGCGTGATCTGGCTTTCTGGGTGCAGGATATTGATGCCTTACCAATTGTTGATGCTCCAGATCTGACGGTAACACCTATTCCCTCGGTGACACCGCTGCCACCTGTGCTGCTGCCAACCGGCACTCCATCTGGTAACTGGGTGCTGCTGCAAGGCGACTCGACCAGTGGTTATGTGCGGGCTGGGCCGGGGCGTACTTATCTGCGTTTAGGACAACTGGCTACAGGGGATTTGGTCGAACCCATTGGGCGGGATGCTACTACCATCTGGATATTGATTCGTTTTGGTGAAGGTTTTGGCTGGGTACGGCGTGATCTGGTACGCTGGGCAGATGATTTGGAAAGCCTGCCGATGTTACTGCCAGATAATCTGACGCCGACGGCAACGTTTACCCCCACCTATACCGCTACGTCAACAGATACGCCAACCAATACTCCAACACTTACACCTACATCAACACCAACGGCAACTTTTACTCTGACAGCGACATCAACTGATACGGCGACGTTGACATTAACTCCTACGAGTACCCTAACTGACACACCAACTGATGTGCCACCGAGTTCAACGCCAACTTCATCAGCCACAAATACTTTAACCAACACACCAACCTATACGCCAATAGTGACGAGCTCGCCTTCCTCGACTCCAACTGAGTCGATTGTCGCTGCGGCAGTAGCCAGCAGCACGCCCGATCTGATCGAAACACGTGTACCATTTCCGTCCCAAGTTCCGACACACACGCCGATCCCAACCCTAACGGCAACTTCAAGGCCGACCCTAACTCCAACTGCTTTCGCAACCGTAACCAGTACACCAACACCCTCGGTTACGAATACCCTAACTTCTACACCTACCGCATCGTTGACTTCGACTGCGACTAACACTGCGCCTCCCCCAAGCGCGACACTTACAGCTACGGCGATACCGCCAAGTGCGACAGCTATACCCGCGACGAATATTCCTTCGGTCACACCCTCACCGATGGCAGCAACGGCTACTGAGTCGGGTGCAGTGGTGACCGGTATTCCCGCAACCGAGGTTTCGCTAACGGTTACTTCTTTGCCATCAATGCTTCCGCCAACCGCTATTCCAGCAGTTCCTACCCCTATGCCTGAACCCGTCCCTAATGGCGGGGTGAGGCTAGAGGCGATTGTAGGTATTTTGCTGCTGGTGCTGGTGCTGACATATATTGCCCTGTATTGGCGTGGATTGGGTGCCGCCGAACGTTATGCTGGTGGTTTTGTGGCGGAGCACTGTCCAGTGTGCGGACGTGGTAAGCTGGCAGTGGAAACGCGCCAAGAACGCTTGATGGGTATTCCTCGTCCCCGGCATACTGTGCGGTGCGATACCTGCCGTTCGGTTTTGCGTGAGACAGGGTATCGCCGCTGGCGTTACGCTGTTGACCCAATGGAGAATGCCGATCTTTACAAGCGCTACAACGGTCAAGAAATTGACGAACAAACGCTGGTTCATCTTCCTATCCAGCCAACCCGTAATCCGAATGCTCCTATTCCACGACCGCCAGCTTCTCCACCGAGTTTCCTGGACGACGACGAGCGTTCATAACCCCAATTGAGTGATGATGATATATCGCAATCTGTCTATTGTCGTTCTGCTCCTGTTGGCTGGCTGTCAACAGCCATCTGCTACACCTTTTGCAGCTACCCTGCCTCCAACAAAAGCAGTGAGTATTGGTCTGGCTTCAACTGCTGTACCAACTGCTAATCCAATTGCCAGCCGAACACCAACACTGCGGCCAACAGTAACATTCACACCGAGCCATACACCGACTCCGACCTATACGCCAACCATTACCCTGACGCCGACGGATACGCTGACCCCGACGACGACATTCACACCTGTACCGATTGCTTCTGCTACACCAACTGACCCCGCAGATGATCCGAACAACACGCCTATTCCTACCTGGACGCCACCTCCGGCTGATACCTCGGTTCAAATTCCCGACCACTATGTTTTTCGCCGCCCCATCAGTGATGATGGACGGAATTATGTGGCGCGCACTTATCCATATGGAAATACCTCTGGTGGACGATTACAGGTGCATCTGGGCGTTGATATGGAGAATCCATCGGGGACGCCGATTCTGGCGGCAGGCGATGGAGTGGTGCTTTATGCAGGCAGCGATGCAGGTACACAGTTTGGGCCAAGCACCAACTATTATGGCAATGTGGTTGTCATTCAGCATGGCACAGCACCCGATGGGCAGACGGTCTATACGTTGTATGGGCATATGCAGCGTACCGATGTCCAGAATGGACAGATGGTGAAGGCGGGTGACCAGATTGGGCAGGTGGGTGCAACCGGAGTGGCATTCGGGCCACATTTGCATTTTGAAGTTCGGGTAGGGGATGCTTATAACTACCGCAATACACGCAACCCTGAATTGTGGGTTTATCCATATCGCACTTTTGGGACGCTGGTTGGCCGGGTCACGGATTCCAACGGAACACCCTTGTATGATGTGACGCTTCAGGTGAAATCGACCGATATTTCGCGTTACGCCTTCTCGTATGCAGATACTTCGGTCAATTCTGATTCAACCTTTAGCGAGAATTTTGTACTGGGTGATTTGCCTGCGAATTACTATGAGGTGGCGGTTAGCGATAATGGACGTATTCGTTTCCAGCAGATTGTCTATGTGTACCCAAATCGGAGCACTTGGGTTGATGTGCAGTTAAAACCTTAAAATGTATTACCTGATAAACAGGGGGTATCAGGTTACATTACGCGAATTAAGAACTGTATCTAAACGGAATGCTGATGATTTGCAAACCAGGGGAGGGCTTAAAACCCTCCCCTGTACATTTCTGGTGGTTAGTTCTGGAAGACGATGAAGGTGACCTTTAGTTGATTGCCGGGAATATCGTCTACGCGCAGGACACCCCGATTGCCATCTGCGGTGATGATGCCAATGATTGTTCCAGCGTTCATGCTCGTGCGCAGGATGGTGGTCTGGTTGATGATGCTGGGGTTAATCAGATCCCAGTGAACAATGTCCAGCGTCACATTGGGGATGATGCCCAGTTTGGCAGTACCCAAAGCATCAATTTGCTGTCCATTCAAGTTCCAAGTGGCATCGTTCTGAATGGCGTTGCCTTCCAAATCGATGTTATCGCCCGCATTGAGGGTTATTGACCCCTGCCGCAAAATGGGTTTGTTGATGAAATAGCTGAAGTTGAATAAGTTATTGTTCTCTCCATTCCCCTCTGCCACTTCGTTGTTCAAATCGGCTACGATGACCACTGAGTAGAATCCGGTATTGGTGAATGTCCCGGAAAGACTGGCGATAGTGCTTTGTCCGGGCGCAAGTCCACCAATGACAGCCGAGGCGTAGACATTGTTGGGCGGGAATGTGGCGGCGACAGCGAATGCCCCAGCGGCGATACTGCCCGCATTACGCACAGAGAGGCTGACTGTGAAAGGCTGATTGACGCCGATGGGAGAAGGTGCAACTGTGGCAGTGTCGATCACAATATCCGCTTGTGGCGTGGCGGTTGAAGTTGGTTGAGCCGTCGGTGTGGGGGGCGGCGTAATGATCGGAACTGTGTTCAGATCACCGAAGACATCCAGCAAATAGGTTGCCAGCCATCCCTGCTGCCCGCGAAATTCGATAACTACCCAAGCGAAGTCGATGGTCGCGCCGATGACCTTCGCCTGTTCGCCTTCGCTCAACTGGCCGATGACACCATAGCTGGTGCTGGGGCCGCTGCGAACGTTCTGACGCGCCTGAGTGATGGTGATTACGACGCCATCAGGTGTTGTGGTTGGGGCAACAGTTGGGGTTGGTACAGGTGCATCCAGCGAGACCTTTTGCCCATTTTCATAGCGTGCCATGACTTCCGGCGCGCCGAACGCGCCAAGCTGCACAACGGCAGCGTTGGTATTGGTTTCGCCGCGTGTAAGCTGGGCTGGGCGCAGTAGACCCTGTACACCCTGAATATTATCTAACTGCGACAGATTGGTTACTAATTCACCGGGAAGATTGATAGCAGCGGCCAACAGTATGATACCATCATAGGCTGCCGCTTCTATTGGGCCGGGGATTTCACCATAGGCGCGAATGAAATTATCGCGGAACCGAATGCCTGCACCATCGGATGCGGTGAAAGGCCAAGTGGTGGTGGAAACGATGTCCCGCAACTGCTGGAAAGGTACACCCTGGCGGAAAATGGGATCATCAACGTGATTATAGGCGAACAGTCCAGTAAAACCGCTTTCACGCAGGGTGGTATAGAGCGTGGCGGCACTCTGCGGATCGCCATAAGTCACCACGATTTCCGAATCAGCTACTGTGATCTGGTTGACAATTTGCGGAATATCCTCGTCGCGCTGTACCTGAAGCGAGGGCTGGACGCTGACGCCCAAAGCAGAGGCCGCAGTGGCAAAACCGATTATGCTGGCGGCAGTGTCAATGTCCAGTTCAAGCTGTACATTAGCGATACGGCGCAGTTGCAGATCCGTGACGAGATAGCTGGCGAGGGCGCGTCCCTGATACACCTCGGCTGAACGAATGCGGAACAATCGCCCGGAATTATCGCTCGCCAGCAATGTGTCGCCCGTCGCGGGCGTCAAAACCGGAACATTGAGGGTCTGCAAAATCGGCAGGTTATTGGCGACCTCAAGGCTGTCCGCCGGGCCAAGCACAGCGATGACACCTGACTGACCGAGATTTCCTACTGCTGTGCCAACATCCTTGCCGCCTTGTGTGGATTGGATGACCAATTCCAGCCGGAATTGAGTGCCATCCGCACCCCGAACACCTCCGGCATCATTGAGTTCCTGCACGGCGAGCCGGGCGCCATCACTGATTGGCCCGCGTTCGTCGTCCAAGACTCCGATACGGAATATCGGTTGAGTCTGGGCGCGGACGATATTCATGGCTAGAAGTGCCAGCGTGAAGATAAGCAATGTGCTACTTAAAAACCGTTTTTTCATCACTTTTACTCCCAATAATGAATCACTGTCTTATTGCATTGTACCTGTCTAAACCAATCTCACAACCGCCGTTCGTCCTATTTTTTATATACCCCATTACGTGCAATCTTGATTTTGCTCTTGCGTGTGCATATACTGGCAAAACGAATCAAATTTCCTACGGGATTAAATCCGGCTATGCAGCGTGAACGTGTCGCCGACGATATTTACGTTTTTACCAGCGATCTTTATGCCCAGGTTACAGCCGGGGTCGTTATCACCAGCGAGGGGGCAGTGGTCATTGACACACTGGCCTACCCAGAAGAGACGCTGGCGATGAAGCGATTCATCGAGTCGCGCCTGGGAACTACGGTGCGGTACATCATCAATACGCATTATCATGCTGACCACTCGACCGGAACATGCTTCTTCAAGGGTGCGCGAGTAGTTGCTCATGCTCAATGCCGTGACCTTCTGACGACGCGTGGACGCACAGGTCTGGAACGGGCTAAAGCTGCCTCAAATGATTTTCGTGATGTCGAGTTGGTACTGCCCGATATTGTATTCGACGGCGGCCCGCTCCATTTGCATATTGGCAATAAGTCATTTCAACTCTGGGCAACTCCGGGTCACAGCCAGGATTCGATTGTGTGTCTGGTCAAGGAAGATCGGGTACTGTTTGCAGCGGATACGCTAATGCCTATTCCCTACTTTGTGGACGGCAGCTATGATGATTTCCTCGTGTCGTTGAACGGTCTTCGAAATGGTAATTTTGAGAATGTTGTTCAAGGACATGGGGAGATTATTTTGCGCGGCGAGGTTGAGGAAAAAATCGAAACGGATGTCGATTACCTCGTCAATCTGCGAAATGCGGTCGATGCAGCGCTGGCGACCCGTTCCCCGGAACGTGCGCTGGAAGCCATCGACATTGAAAAGTGTGGCAAGAGCCGGATTTTACTCAATGGCATGGTCGAACAGTTACACCGCCAGAATGTGCTTTCGCTGGCGAGCCAGCGGCGCCGCGAACTCGTGGAATTGTAAAACTCTGTTTCTTTGTTCGATCTTCATTATTGAAAGAAGGGTTCACCGATGGCAGATGAAGTCTATCTGACCGCTGAAGGGGCTGAGGAATTACGGCGTGAGCTGGATGAACTGCTGACTGTGCGCCGCCCCGCGCTGGCACAGAAATTGAAGGAAGCTGTCGCGGAAGGCGATTTGAAGGAAAACGCAGATTATCACGACGCCAAAGAACAGCAAGCCTTCCTTGAAGGACGTATTCAGTACGTTGAAAATGTGCTGCGGGCGGCTGTCATCATTACCAATGATGGTTCTACAGATGAGGTTCGATTGGGATCAGAGGTAACGATTGTCGAAGATGGCGGTGGTGAGGATGAAACCTACTTCATCGTTGGCGCGGCAGAAGCAAATCCACGCGAGGGCAAAATCTCGCATGAAAGCCCGATTGGTGCGGCTTTGCTGGGGCACAAAAAGGGCGAAAAAGTGCGCGTGAAAACTCCTGGCGGTGAGATCACTTTTAAGATCAAGCGTATCAAGTAATTTAACTTCGAATCAAAAACGCCCCGTAAGACATGGGGCGTTTTCATTTTCAGTTGATGGGTGTGAAGTCCCCGGTTCCACCGAATGGATCGTCGTCCGTTCGGCGTGGTGGCGGTGGATTCAGCGGGGTTATTCCGCCCCCATAGGCAGGTGGCGCAGCCTGCGGCGGATTGGGTGGCAGCGGCGTTGGCGGTGTATAGGTAGGCGCAGGTGGTGTATATACCGGGGCTGCGGGCGGTGGTGCATAGGTCTGAGCAGGCAGTGGTGTATAGTCCGGGACTGCTGGTACAGACGCGGCAACAGGTGCGCTGCCGGGTGCGCGGCGATAAGCCATAAGCCTGATGGTCATTTTCTGGAAGTAGCTGTTGGGTGGCAGATCACCGTTGCCATAGGCCATATCCACAATCTGTGCTTGCAAAATCAGGGTGTTGGTTTCCAACGTAGCGATTGCGCCGGGTTTGGCGATGACCAATTCACCTTTGGTTTCCAACTTTGAGCGGATAGCCGGATCATTATAGGCATGATCCGAGACGATTACCGTCGTCAACGTCCGCACGAAATCTTCTTTATCGAACAGCCAGAGTTCAATAGCTGTCACTTTTTCTGGTGTGCCTGTGCCGATGGTTTCCGAAATGACCACGCCACACTCACCGAGAAATTCGTCATCTTTGGCAGCGTCTTCGATGCTGAAGGAGTCATCGTAAGCGCGTCCGGGGGTGTAGATGGAAACATGAGTCACAACGGGCTTGCCGAGATCGCTGGCCGGGCCTGCTGCATCCTGCGTGTTCATGTCCTTGACCATCTGACGGGCTTTTTTGATGTCGTCAATCTTGCCCGCAGCGGCAGCATCCGTGCCACGTGCGCCGCGCAGTCGCTTGCGGATGGGTTCAATTACCAGTGGACTGAAGTAAAAGCCAAACAGGAGTGAACCCACAACGAAACCAAGTACCACCAGCAGTGGGCCAAGTATCCAAGGACGGATGGTTGCCAAGATGTTGGGCTGCGGCGCAACGGGTGAACCCTGCTGGGCTTCTGCGGCCAGTTCGGTCAAATCGGTCAGGCCGAGGCGGGTGACAATTTCGGTCGGATTATCAACGCTGCGTAAGAGCGCGACAATGCTGTTTCTGAATTCCGGAGTGGGGATGGAAGTCTGGGCTGCTGCCTGATAACGGTCTGCTACCAACCGCACCCACTCGTCCTGCCAAGTTTGTCCCATCTCGCTCGGATCGCCATTGTAGTACTGTATAGGGTCAAGGCCGTAACCCCAAATCAACCCCACCAGGAAAGCCAGTACAACCGCAATGATAAGTCCGGTTTTGGGGACGTAGGGCTTCAGCACCGGCCATAAGCCAATCGCTGTATCTCGGATTTTCCCGATCATAGTGCTGCCTTTCAATGTGTCAGTAACGACCCGATTCCGTCCGGGACAAATCTATTGTACCGGAATTTTCAGTAATGCAACAACGCCCGGACAATTATCCCATTGAGACGGGTTCAACGGCTACTTCTGGCAGTTCATCCATCTGATAGGTATGGGCGCAAACGGTACATTGAGCGGTTGTTTTGTTTTGTTCAACTAGCAAATTGCCGCAATTGGGGCAGGGCTGTGGTAGTGGACGCTTCCAACTGGTGAATTCACATTCCGGGTAGCGTAAGCATCCATAGAATACCCGCCCCTTGCGTGACTTGCGGGCAATGATTTCGCCGCCATGTGTTTTACCGCATACGGGGCAGGCGATGTTCATCCGGTCGAGCCAGGGTTCAGTGTAACGACATTCCGGGTAGTTGGAACAGCCGATGAATTTGCCGAAGCGTCCATAACGGATGACCAGTGGATGCCCGGATTCGGGGCAGTCCCGCCCGATGGTTTCTTCCTGACGTACCTGCGGCATTTGCTCACGAGCAATCGTGATTTGTTTTTCAAAGGGTTCATAGAACTCGCGCAGCATAGGACGCCATTCCAGATGGCCTTCAGCAATGGTGTCAAGCTGGTCTTCCATGCGGGCTGTGAATTGATAGTCCATCACGTCCGGGAAATATTTCACCAGCATATCGTTGACGATTTTGCCTGTTTCGCTGGGGATCAGCCGTTTATCCTGTTTTTCGATGTACTCCCGATCCTGAATGGTGGCTACGGTTGGCGCGTAGGTGCTGGGACGGCCAATGCCATACTCTTCGAGAGTGCGTACCAAGCTGGCTTCGGTGTAACGCGGCGGGGGCTGTGTGAAGTGTTGTTCGGGCAGCAGCGCCATCAAGTCGAGCGAGTCTCCAGCTTTAAGTTCTGGCAGGATGCGGCCTTCGTCCTCGTCGGGCGCAAGGTCTTCGTCGCGCGCATCTTCGTACAGTACCAAGAAGCCCTGAAATTTGATGGTGCTGCCTGCGACACGGAAAGCATAGGGCATTTCTTTGGGTGTTGGCCCCGCGTCAATATCGACTCTCAGGGTATTGTAGACGGCATTCGCCATCTGGCTGGCGAGGAAACGCTGCCAGATAAGCATATACAGCTTGAACTGGTCGCGCGTCAGGACATTTTTGAGCTGTTCGGGTTCACGCAGGACGCTGGTTGGGCGGATGGCCTCATGGGCTTCCTGTGCGCCTTTGGTTTTGGTTACATAACGCGGCGGACGCGCTGGATGATAGTCTGCCCCAAAGCGGGTATGGATAAAGTTGCGGGATTCCGTCTGCGCTTGTTCGGAAACCTGGGTGCTATCGGTACGCATGTAGGTAATTAAACCCACTACATTCCCTTTGCCAATGTCGATACCTTCATAAAGCTGCTGGGCAATTGTCATTGTACGGCGGGCGTTGTAGCCAAGGCGCCGGGAGGCTTCCTGTTGAAGTGTACTGGTGGTGAAGGGCGCAGAGGGTTTGCGCTGACGTGTGCCGTGTTTGACTTCGGTTACGATGAACTGGCTTTTTTTCAGCACAGGTAGATGTGGTGTCACATCACCTTCTACGCCCAGTTTTATGTCCTTCCCCTGATATTTCACAAGGCGGGCGATGAATGATTTTTCGGTGTGGCTACCGTTATTCTGATGCTTTCGCAGACGGGCATCCAGCGTCCAGTATTCTTCGGGGAAAAAGGCTTCGATTTCACGTTCGCGGTCAACGACCAACCGGACGGCGATGCTCTGTACACGACCAGCGGAAAGCTGATTGCGGACTTTTTCCCAGAGCAATTCGGTGATGTTATAACCTACCAGACGGTCAAGAATGCGGCGCGCCTGCTGGGCATTCACCAGATTCATGTCCAGATCGCGTGGATGCGAAAAGGCTTCTTGAATAGCTGGCTTGGTAATTTCGTGGAAAACCACCCGTTTAGCGAGTTTTTCGTTCAGATCGGTGGCCGCGATGAGATGCCATGCAATGGCTTCCCCTTCGCGGTCGGGGTCGGTTGCAAGATAGATTTCGCTGGCGCTATCGACCGCATTCTTGAGGTCAATTACGGTATCACGTTTGTCGTTGGGAACACGGTATTTTGGCTCAAAGTTGTTTTGTACATCAACCGAAAGCTGCGTGACCAACAGATCACGTACATGACCTTTGGAGGCTTTTACCGTATATCCCTTGCCCAGAAAGTTGCCAACACTGCGGGCTTTGGCAGGCGATTCGACAATCACCAGTTTACCGCCCGTCCGCTTTTTGGGTGGAGCGAGTTTCTTTTCGGCTTTTTTAGCGGTTTTAGCCTTGGTCTTTTTGCGCGTTTTGCTTGCTGTACGTGCGGGTTTGGTGAGTGATGCATGGGCTTCTGTTGCACCCATGCGAAACAGATTCGTCCCACAGACTGAGCAGACGCCGCGCGTTCCGGGCGTGCCGTTTTCGGTATAGACTGCCTGTGGGTTGGCAATCTCCCGTTTGGCTTTACATTTTACGCAATACGCGATGTTGGTATCACTCATTCGGTTTACAGGCCGTCCCTATAGATATTTATAATTCTTCGTCCTCAGCAGGTGATTGACAACTTCTTTTACATCCTGCGTGCGATCTTTGTGGCAAACCATCAATGCATCTGGTGTTTCGATGATGATAATATTTTCCAAGCCGATGGTGACAATGAGTTTATCACTGTAAACCAGTGTGTTCCTGGTGTCCAGTATCACCCGTTCAGGTTGACGGCCTTTGAAGCCATTACCGAACTTATCCAGCTTCAATACCTCAAACATAGCATCCCAACTGCCGACATCATTCCAGCCGATATCTATCGGGATAACAGCCATATTTTCTGCGCCTTCCATGACAGCATAGTCGATGGAAATATCTTTGAGTTCGTCCCAAATTTCCTGAAGGCGGGCTTCAAATTCATTAGTATCGATGGCTGGCACAAGTTGGTCTACAAACAAGGCATGCATGGCGGGCTGCTGGCGTTTAAATTCGTCTAATGCCTGACTGGCTTTCCAGATAAACATGCCGGAGTTCCAGGTGTATTCTCCAGAGGCCAGGAAGGATGTTGCTGTGACCGCGTTGGGCTTTTCGGTAAAGCCGAGTGATGTGTAGGCGGTGAAGCCGTTGAATTTACCCAGTTCCTCGCCTTGTCTGATATAACCAAAGCCAGTCGCCGGATAGGAAGGTGAGATGCCGAGGGTTGCAATGTACCCCTGCTGCGCCAATTCATAACCAGCAGTCAAGACATCACGGAAGGCATCTTTCTTTGAGATGTGGTGGTCGGATGTCAGGATGGCTATGGTTGCTTGTGGATCGCGGTGATGAATGACCGTGATGCCGAGCGCGGCGGCTGGTGCAGTGTTTTTTGCATAGGGTTCAATGATGAAGTTCTGGGCTGGAATTTCCGGCGCGTGGGCACGGAGTTGTTCCATAAATTTGCGTCCGGTCACAACATAGATTTGATCCGGCGCGAACAGCGGAGCCAGACGGTCAACGCTGGTTTTGAACATGGAAGTTTCTTCAACCAGCGACAAAACCTGTTTCGGCGTATCCTGGCGGCTCATCGGCCACAGACGTGTTCCACCGCCACCCGCCATAATCATTGCATAATAATGTTCCATGATGTATCTCTCTGTTTGATGGCTCTACATATCAGGTACAAGGCAATATTGCATATGTCCAACGCTTCGCGCAAGTCCCTTGAGTTCTAATATCGTAAGGGTACTGCTGATAGTGGCGACTGGCAAACCAGACAGCCGCACGATTTCATCCACATGGATTGGGTCTAAACCCAGATGTTCCAGTATATTTTCTTCAAGATCGGTAGACGGCGCGATTTTTTCTGTGATGGTACGGGTTTCAAAGGCATTCTGTGTAATGTTTAACTCATTCAGAATATCATTCACATTCGTCACTAATTTCGCGCCATCCTGGATTAGCCGATTGGTTCCCGTACTGGCTGGGCTGAATATGTTGCCTGGTACAGCGAATACCTCTCGACCCTGCTCGGCAGCGACGGACGCGGTAATCATTGCGCCACTTTTTTCCGGGGCTTCTACCACCAGCACTCCCAGAGACAGCCCACTGATGACGCGGTTGCGGCGCGGAAAATTACGTGATTCGGGCGGCATTCCAATCGGAAACTCGCTGATAAGTGCTCCCTGTTCGATAATCTGGTGTGCCAGTTTGGTGTTGTCACTGGGGTAGATTTTGTCTATCCCACAACCCAGAACCGCAATTGTTCGCCCGCCGCCTTCCAGTGCGCCTCGATGGGCGGCGCTGTCGATACCATGTGCCAGCCCGCTAATGATAGTTACATCGTGCTTGACCAGATTTTTTGCCAGATGATAGGCTGCGTCTCGCCCGTAAGTTGTGGCTTTGCGCGTGCCGACCATGCTCAATGCCCGTTCATCTTGCGATGTGAGCGTTCCCCGGATATACAATACGGGTGGCGAGTCTGGTTGTTTTGCGAGCAAGGCAGGGTAACGGTCATCTTTTAGAGGGAGCATCCATGCTCCGCTGCGTTCCACCTTCGCCATCTCGGCATCGAGGTCAAGTTGTTTTCGGAAACGGAGCAGATTGGCAATCGGTGTTTGATCTAACCCAGCCTGCTGAAGTTGTGTGCTGCTGGCTGCCCAGGCATTTGCCAATGATCCGAATGCGTTAAGCAGGAGCGTAATGCGTTTGATGCCGATTTCCGGCACGAGACTGAAACCCAGCCAGTATTTGTGATCGCTCACGATGTCTATTTGCTCAATAACGAATTACAGCATAGCAAGCGATTGTTTGGATTGTCAAGCGAGATATTAGATAGGGGGGAGCAATCCATCTGGCAATTTGACGGTTATGAAACCCCGTTCGATGTTGGTTTCGAGAATGGTTTCATTAGTGACAGGAATGAGTACTTCGCCGTAGCGGGGGCTGTCCACGATGTAGACATCGTTTGCCCCGGTTTCGAGTACTTCGGTCAATTTGCCGAGCGACAGTCCATCTTCGGTCTGCACATTCAGGCCGATAAGCTGGTAGAGATAAAACTCGCCTTCATCCAACGGAACTGCATTTTCGAGCGCAACCATGACGAATAGCTGGCGCAATCTATCGGCAGCATCACGATCATTAATGCCGTCGAATTTGAACAAGGCATATCCCTGATGCAGGCGCACTTTTTCGACCGTATATTTTGTGACCTTTTTGGATTCAGGGCTGTTCGCCAGATAAACGCTATCCAGTTCTTTCAGGTGCTCTGGATGCTGCGTCAGGAGGCGTGTTCGCAGTTCGCCTACGATGCCGTGTGGGCGCAAAATTTCCCCAATGACCAGATAGTCGGGATGAAGTGAGTCTGTCATAACCCTACAGAATTTTGAGGACGACGCGGTTGGCTTTGCTATCCCCCGATGCACGCAACAGCGAACGCATGGCATTGGCGACCTGACCGCCTTTACCGATTACACGTCCTGTATCTTCCTGCGCCACCCGTAGTTCAACAATAACTGTGCCACTGGAGACGCGCTGGCTGACTTTCACCTGCGTGGGGTCATCTACCAGACTTCGGGCGATGTAACCAATTAATTCTTCCATAAACGTTCAATCCTTTTGTTGTCAGGGGCGGGCGGGTTTTTGCTATGCCCGCCCCTGGTACTACCTTATTCTGCGGCGGCGTCGCCTGCGATGGCAGCCGCTTCTTTGGCTTTCTTGGCCGACTGACCAGCAGCAGGAGCCGGACGAGAAGTCTTGGGGCTAATAGGCGTCGCAGAGGCCTTCGCAGCCGCAGCTTCCGCCACCAATACTTCAAGTGTTTCGCCTTTTTTCAGCCGATCATAACGTTCCAGCGTACCGGTGCGTTTGAGGATACTGACAACCGCTTCGCTGGGCTGTGCGCCAACGCTCAACCAGTGGAGAATGCGATCTTCTTCTACCTGATCGGTGGGCGGTTCGGTACGAGGATTATGATTGCCGACGATTTCGATGAAACCGCCGTTGCGCGAACTGCGCTGATCAGCGATCACGATACGATAGATGGGCTGCTTCTTCAGCCCGATACGACGCAGACGAATGCGAACCATGTGTTGGTTATCTCCTAAAAATGCGCGCTCCCATGCGTTCTATGAACGGGGAGCCACTGGCGAAAATTAACTGACTGCCAGTAGCGGAAGGGCACAACGGCCCTAGCGCATACCGGGAAAACCCGGCAAATTGGGCATACGCCCCTTACGTAGCTGGCTCATCAACTGCTGCATATCGCGGAACTGCTTTAGAACGTCATTTACGTCCCGCACTTCCACGCCGCTGCCTTTAGCAATACGTTTGCGACGATTGGCATTGAGGATTTTGGGATTGTTCCGTTCCTCAGCGGTCATCGAATTGATGATCGCCTCTACCCGCCGCATCCGTTGTTCGGCTTCTTCCTGGTTGATCTGGTTACGAACCCGATCCATTCCCGGAATCATGCCTAGAATTTGACTGAATGACCCCATCTTCTTGATCTTCTGAAGTTGTTCAAGAAAATCCTGCAAGGTGAACTGATTTTCCATCAGCTTCTTTTGCAGTTTCAGGGCTTCCTGTTCATCGAAAGCCTCTTCAGCTTTTTCGATCAGGCTGAGTACATCGCCCATGCCGAGAATACGCGATGCGAGACGGTCGGGGTAAAATACCTCGAAACCGTCGATCTTTTCACCTGTACCCAAGAACTTGATGGGTACATTGGTGACAGCACGCATCGAAATTGCCGCACCACCGCGTGCATCACCATCAATCTTGGTTAGAATCAAGCCCGTCACGCCCACGCGGTTGTTGAAGCCCTGAGCAATATTGACGGCTTCCTGACCAGTCATCGAGTCGGCGACCAACAGGATTTCTACCGGGCTGGTGCGCCGCTTGATTTCTTCCAGCTCGTTCATCATATCATCGTCAATTTGCAGACGGCCTGCCGTGTCCAGAATGACAACTGCCGCACCAGCATCTTTGGCGGCTTTGATGCCGTTGACGCAGATATCTGCGGGGCGGGCGTTGACGCCTTCCTGGTGGTAGGGGACATTGATCTGTTTGGCAAGCGTCACCAACTGGTCAACGGCTGCCGGGCGATAGGTGTCAGCGGCGACCATGAACGGTTGGCGACCATCTTTCCGCAAGTGGACAGCCAATTTAGCAGCAGTGGTGGTTTTACCCGAACCCTGCAAACCAACGAGCATAATGACATGCGGCTTGGTGCTACCGGAAAAGTTCAGCTTGGCCGATTCGCCGAGCGTTTCGATCAGTTCTTCATGAACGATCTTGACAACTTGCTGACCCGGTTTCAGGCTTTTGGCGACTTCTGCACCAATTGCCCGTTCCTTCACCCGTTTGACGAAATCCTTGACGACGGGCAGCGCAACATCGGCTTCAAGCAGCGCCATCCGCACTTCGCGCATGACGGTATCGACATCTTTCTCCGTCAATTTGCCAGTGCGACCCAGGCTATCAAAGATTCCCTGTAGACGCTCGCTTAGACTTTCAAACATGTAGATGCTGCTCCTGTAAGTCGGCGTAGAAAATTGTAGATGAGTGATGTGCCCCCGTCAAGGCGGGCTTAGTTATTCCTGAAGGGTGATGTCGTAATACCCTCGATTGTGGTATACCAGCGGAAGTTGACCCGCCTGATGTCCGGTTGCCAAGACTTCTCCGACGATAATTTGTGATGTGCCTACATCATGAATGGCGTGGAGTTTGCAATCCATCCATGCGATGGCATCTGCCAGAATGGGTGCGCCTGTGATGGCCTGCGTCAGATTGACTCCATAAAAACGATCTTCGCCTTCTGGCAGCGGCACGAATCCGGCGAATTGTTTGGAGAGGATTGTTTGATCAGCGCGCAACATGGAAATTGCGAAAATTTTTGATTCGGTGATGAGTTTGAAGGTTTCGATGTAGTTTTGCAGGCAGATCAGCACCAGTGGTGGTTCAAGGGATACAGAAGTGAATGAACTGGCTGTAACGCCCGCACGATGGTCGCCATGTTGGGTAGTCACAACCGTGACACCACTGGCCCAAAGCCGCATGGTTTGGCGCAGACTTTCGGAATCAATCGTCATTAGATTACTCACGATTACGATAAGTTGAATTTCAAACTCAACTATAGCGTTTGTTGAGCGCGATTGGAATTGTCCGAAAGGGCAGTTAGTTGAATAGCAGCTTTGCCATGCGGGGCACAAAGTCCGTCAGATCGTTAAATCCTTCGGCGAAGTCGGTTTTCTCGCGGCCAATAATGAGCGTGGGGACATCGTTTTCGGTGTGGTGACGATCGCCGATGGCTTCCATATTGCCGTGATCGCTGGTGACCAGTATTAAGCCTTCATTGTCATCCCAAGCATCCAACGCACCTGCCATTACCCCATCAAATAATTCGAGCAAACCGATAGCATCTTCAAATGGCCCGCGATGCCCGACAGTATCAGTAAACCAGTGGGAGAAAAAGGCAAAGTCATAGTGCCGCGAGAGTTCCACCATGCGGATGCCGGATTCATAAGGCGTAAAAACGGGTGTATCGATATAGCCGAGGTGTGTGTGCCATGCCTCGCCCGTCCAATCCTCGCTCATGGCTTCACCGCTGTACAGGTGTTTATCTTCAAACAGCGGCAGCCCCGCTTCATGGGCGGCCTGCTGAATCCCGGAACGCAGACTTTTCCCGCGATTGATGGCATTATGCAAGCGGGGTGGGTAGGCATTGATGATGGCGGCTTTTTTGCCATGTGCGACTACTTGCTTGAAGAAGTTATCCTCAGCCAGCAGTTCGCGGATGGGTGGATTGGGTTTTGGGCCGTAATGCTCACCGATAATCTGCGGGATATTGCGCCCGGTAAGGATAGCGGCGTGTCCAGTCGCGCTCTGTGGTCTGCCGGGGATGCCTAACCGAGGATCAGTCGGAATAAATATAGATCGCGCGCTGTCTTGACGGCCTATACTTTTAAGCCAGCGTTTACCGTTGGTTAGGCCGGTCAAGGTAGGCATGTCAGCGACAGCAAATGGATTGGTAGCAGGGTCGTCGTCGCCAAGCCCAATGCCATCCAGAAAGATCATCAAAATGTGCATTGTTACGAGTTTCCAAGAGCCAGTTTGAGTTCATTATCTGAAGGTGGTACATGGGCGCGCCAGACTTCCTGACCCTGCGTATTGAACAACACAAATTCAGGTGTGAAGGAAAAGGTGTATTTTTCGCGGAGGGCACGGCCAAATTCAGTGTGAATATCGACCCGCAGGATGTTGAACTGGTCGTCAATTTCAGTTACCAACGTTTCGACTGCTGGTCGAACTGAAACACAACCCAGACAATATTGGCTGAAGAACTCGACAAATGTGGGCTTGCCATTGGTGAGCAGGGTTTCTGCTGCTTGCAGATTGTTTACATCACTCAGGGCAGGGCGGGCGAGAAGCCATGCACTTCCCAGTACTAAACTGCTAACAGTCATAGTAATGGCAATATAACGCCAGCGTACCCGCAGAATGCGCAACAATAAGCTGGCAATCAGCAAGACACCCAGACTAATGAACACATATGAATACTGATTGAAGATTTGCGTCATTACAGGTTGGTTATTTCACGCGCATATTCTAATAGGAAGGGGTTGGTTTCCCGTTCCTTACCAATGGTCGTTAAATCCATGTGACCAGGCAGAACGCGAACATTATCACCCAATGGGAGCAGTTTTTCAAAAATTGATTTCATAAGGCGTGCATGGTTGCTGCCGGGTAAGTCTGTCCGCCCAACGCTGCCTGCAAACAGGCAGTCGCCGCTGAAGACCAATTCGCCTTCGGGCATGAAGAAACTGATGTGTCCCGGCGCGTGACCGGGAGTAAACAGCGTTTCCAGTTTGATCGAACCAAGCTCAATTGTTTCTGGTTCGGTTGTCAACAGGCGGTCAGGTTCGGCAGCTTCTGGAAAAGGCTGACCGACGAATCGGACGCCCTGCTGTGGCAGCGAGCGGAGCAGGGGGAGTGAATCACCATGAATATAAAAAGGTGCGCCCGTTAATTCCTTAAGTTCCTTGCTTGCCAGAATATGATCAAAGTGGGCATGGGTTGCCAGCAGCAACTTGATTGTCCAACCTGCATCCTGCGCGGTTTTGAAAATCAACTGCGCCTTATCTACTGGGTCAATAATCAGCGCTTCTTTGGTGGTGGTGTCAGCAACGATATAACAGTGGGTGGAGGCGATGCCAAGCGTCAGAATTTTGATTTCAATGTTCATGCAGTTGTCTCCACCAGTTTGCGTCGGCGTAAAACGAGATTCAGGAGGGCAGGTAGTTCATCCATTTTCAGCAGGAGGGCTGCGCCGACGAATACTACTACCCCAATTCCGGTTTCCAGCGCAATTTGAATAACTGTGAACGCCAATCCGCGTTCGGTTAGTCCCAAAGCTTGCCAGAGGCTATTGACCAAAACAATGGCTACGGCCATTACCAGACTGGCAGCCAACGTTTTGAGTACGGTACGCGCCAGGGTATTTTCGTTTGCACCATGCCAGCGCCGCCGCAGTACCCAAAGCAATACCAATACCTCGAAGGCTACGCCCAACGAGTTTGCCAGCGCCAGCCCACCTACATTGCCAACATTGGGGGTGATACCAAGTTCCGGGAACTGCCACGCAACCCGATTGAAATGGCTGACGGCTTCTGCCCCTGCTACCCCACTAAGGGCGAAGGATAAAATCAGGTTGATGGCTGCGCCGCCCAGTGCTGCCCAAAGCGGTGTGAGTGTATCTTTATCGGCATAAAAGCTGCGGGCGACCACTTCCAAGGCCGAATGTACCACCAGCCCTAATGCGAAGAAACGCAAGGTACTGTAGACCAGCACAGACGCAGAGGCATCAAACGCACCGCGCTCCAGCAGGCTGATGAGCGGCTGCCCAATAAAAATTAACCCGATAGCTGATGGGATGGTTGCAATCAAGATGAAACGCAGTGCGCCAGACATGGCTTCCCGTTTCCCGCTTTCATCCCCCATTTCGCTCAAAGCCGCCAATGTGGGGAAGATGACCGTACCCATTGCGGTGCCGATCAACGTTTCCGGGATTTGCATCAGCCGCCAACCCCAACTGAGGGCGCTGACCGAGCCTTCCCCCAACCGGGAGGCGATGTTGTTCATCACAACGAAATTTAGGCTGAAGACGCCCAAGCCAGCGACACGTGGCAGCATGAGCTTTACCACACGCCACAGAACCGGGTCTTTCAGTCCCAGTTCCGGCCACCAGCGCATCCGATAACGGATTAGGCCGGGTATCTGAATGCCAAAGTGGAGGGCCGCACCAAGAACTGCACCATAGGCGATGCCATTTACGCCAAATGGTTTTATGAGAAAACCTGCACCGAACAGGATACCGAGGTCGAACATGATGGGCGCGAGCGCGGGCAGCAGAAAATGATTGTGACTTTGCAGGATGCCCATTGCAATCCCGCTGACTGAAAAGATTAAGGTGCTGACGAGCAGGATACGCATCAGTTCAACGGTTTGCGCGCGCCCTAACTCGTCGAATCCGGGAGCAGCGACGTTGGCAACCAGCCAAGGCGCGGCCAGAAATACAACAATGCTGGCAAACAGTGTCACGGTAAATACGGTATTGATAACATGACTGGTGGTACGCCATGCGCCTGCTATATCACCACGCGCCAGAAAACCACTGAAAATGGGGATGAAGGCGTGTGCCAGCGCCCCACCTGCAATCAGGGTAAAAATCAGTTCGGGAATGCTGTTGGCGGTAACGAACGCATCCCACTCGCGTCCTACACCAAATACATTGGCGATGATAACTGTTTGCGCCAGACTGATCGCCTTCGCGGTGCCAAAGGCGATCATAACAATTGCTGTTGAACGGGCGATCTGACGATTGCGTTTTTCGGTGATTGTCATGAAATTTTCTATACCGGCAGTTGGTTTAATTCATCCCGTGCGGCAGCGAAATTAGGATTATGTGAGAGTGCTTGCCTAAAAGCGGCGGCAGCATTGGCAGTATCGCCTTGTGCGGCCAGCGCTTTGCCCTGCCAGTAATAGGTTTCTTCCACGTATTCCCCACCATTTCGCAGATTGGCTTCCAGCAGCGCCATGAGTTCGTTGTAGCGGCCTACATTAAAGTAGGCTTCAAAGATGCCGAATTGATAGAGCGTAATACGCCAGGGTAGGGTATCCAGACGGCGTGCCTGATCGTAAGCGCCTGCGGCTTGTTCATGCTGCCCCAGACGGGTTAGCGCCGTGCCGAGATTGAACCAAGCGAAGGCATCCTGCGGATTGGCGCGGGCTTCACTGCGGGCAGTTTCGGCGGCGATTTCGGCGGCAATGGTTATATCGGCGCGTTCACCGAGGATGGTTCGAACGGTATTTTCATCTTCCGGTCGATACAGCACGATGAATGTGCGGTTGAAGTTCTGCCACGCGCGGTCGAAGCGATCATAGGGATCAGCAAGGCCATTGCCGTTTTCGCCTGTGCCGACGTAGCTGTCATAAATGTAGAATGCGCCTGCACTGTCGTCATAGCCCACGATAGTTTCGTAGTGCCCAATCCAATCATAGGCTTCCGCATTCAGTACACTTTCGACTACAACTGGGAATCCGTTAGCGATGAACTGCTTGATGAGTTCCATATCGCCACCAATACGGGTCAGTGCGCGCACACCGCTTTGCTCGTTGACGAAAGCTACCATTTCCCACGGGCTGACGTTTTTGTCTTCACGGTCGGGGCGCAGGTAGCTGGCAGCGAAGTCCATACTTTCCTTCCAGCCATAGTAACTGAGCGCCATCGTGATGTTGGCCGGGCCGCAGTTATTCCAATCCTGTTTTACGTAGGTGAAACCCGTCAGGAATGTGAAAACCGGGCGTACAGGTAATGCGGGATTAACGGCTACCACATTTACAGGATCGCTCTGAGTAGGCGGAATAACGGCAGCCTGGGTTGGTTCCTGAGTCGGTGTCGCTGTTGGTAGTGCCGTCGCAGCTTGCGTGGGCGCGGCGGTTGCTTCAAGGGTTGGTGTTGCAGTTGGTAGCGTTTCTACAACTGTAGCACTGGGCGATGCGGCTGGAAGACTTCCACCAAATGGCCCACTGTTTAACAAATCAGATGGTGAGATACCTTCACCTTGGCTAGGAATTGGGGTAGGCAGGGATGTATCGGCAGGCGGGGCAGGTGGGGCAAATACTTCCATGAAAGGTAGATAAGACTTTACGGTTTCGCGCTGCCCCGGTGCAAGGCTATTGCGGAAAATCAGAATAAAGGCGATTCCGCCGATCACCCAAATCACCACCCAGCCAATAATGAGTCCGGGCACGAATCGTCGGGGGAGCTGTTTGCGAAAGATAATCGCCAATAGGATGCTGCCGATAGTAACGATAGGAGCAAGCTTAATGCCGAGATCCAGCAGCGAAGCGACAGATGGATTTTGAAGGAAGGTGATTAGGACAATAGCGCCAATGAGGAGGATGAGAAATCCACCGATTACGAGCCATAAAAGCAAGCGAGGCGGTGGCGGTACACTCTCATCAATCACTCGTGTGCGTATGGGATTGGTCTTTTCCTGTTGAGTCATGCTGTTCTCCAACGTCAGAAGGTATTGCGAACCGTTCTTTTCCTGTAAACCCGTGCATTCTGACGTTTCATACCCTTACGACGAGTGCCCTATAGTACAGAAAAAAACGTTCTATCGTCAAGTTTGACACAAATCGACTGCTCATTAAACAGGTGGAAGCCAACGTTTGGACGGTGTTTGCTATGCGGGCTACTCAGATGTACGCCTCGGCTTTAGAATGCTTTAGCTTTTTTCGAGGTTATGCCGCGTAAAATGCAGGTTGAGCATTTAGTTAAGGAGTAGCTATGCAGAAATATCGCAATCGCATTCTGGCGGGCTTTGCCATTGTTTTCGTCATTTATGTGGCATTGCTATTGTTCGCCAATACAGGGGAACTCGTCACTCATCTGCGAAATTATCCATGGGTGCTGCTCATCCCGGTTATTTTGCTGAAGTTTTCTGCATGGTTTTTGCGGTTTTGGCGCTGGCAATATTATCTATATGTTATCAAGGCGGCGGATAAAATCAGCCTGTTTGACAGTGCTATCCTGTTTGTGTCCGGGTTTGCGATGGCGGTTAGTCCCGGCAAGATTGCCGAAGTGCTCAAAGCTGTTATTCTGAAGGTCAAGACAGGCGTTCCCATTGCCCGTAGTGCGCCGGTGGTGTTTACTGAACGGGTGGTGGATGGGGTAGCAGTGTTGATCATGTCGGTGCTGGCTTTATTGCTGGCGGGCGACAACATTGATTTGGGGAATTATCGCTATCTGATATTGCTTTCGGCGGTGCTGCTAGCAGTGGGGTTGATTTCCGTACAGATTCGCCCACTGGCCTATTTTTTCCTCGGTATCGTGGCGCGATTGCCGCTGGTGAAACGGGTGCATCAACCCCTAGTGGATTTTTATGAAAGCAGTCGCGAGATATTGCAGCTTCGACATGTTGTCCCAACTTCGGCATTGGGTGCGCTGGCGCATATGACGGATGCATTAGGATTCTGCATAATTTTGCACGGCTTCGGATTGGAAATTACGTGGGTGCTGTATTTGCAAGCGGTGTTTATCACTGGTTTGACGGCGGCGATTGGGGCGCTTTCTGGCGTTCCAAATGGCGCAGGTATTACCGAAGTTTCCAGCAGCGGCATGGTGTTAGCAATCATTACACCACAGCATCCAGTTATAACACCTTCGATTGCGCTGGCAGTTGCATTGATTGATGGGTTTTTCCATAAATGGTTCCGGGTATTGGTTGGTACATTGTTAGCGATTGTTTTCCGTCGTCGATTGTTCCCGGCTTCAATGGAGGCTGAATTAGCAAAAGTTGAACAGGAAAGGGCGAACCGAAAAGCGATAAACACGGAGACTTTACCCGCATGACTGAACGCTGGCATGTTGATTTGCACAGCCATACATTATGGTCGAAAGACTGTCTGACTGAATTTGAAACCATCATCCGCCTGTGTAAACAACGCGGGATTGATCGGATTGCCATCACCGACCATAACACCGCAGAAGGCGCGCTGAAGCTGCAAAAACTCGCGCCTGAATTGGTGATTGTGGGCGAGGAAATCATGACGACTGAGGGTGAAATTCTTGCTTATTTCGTACAGGAAAGTGTGCCCGCCAAATTAACCCCAGATGAAACTATTCGCCGATTGCGGGATCAGGGCGCGGTCATCAGTGTGTCGCATCCTTTTGATCGGCTTCGTAAAGGGGCATGGGGCGAGGAAGCGCTGCTGCGAATTGCCGACAAAGTGGATGCGATTGAGATCTATAATGCACGCTGCTTGTATGCGGAAGATAATGAAAAGGCACTGGCTTTTGCCCAAAAGCATGATTTGCCGGGTACAGCAGGGTCGGACGCACACAGTCGCCCGGAGTATGGGCAGGCGCTGACACGGTTACAGCCTTTTGAAAATGCTGCGGAATTTCTGGTTGCGGTGCGGAATGCTGAATATGTAAAACGTCTTAGTCCATTTTATGTGCATGGTTTCAGCACAGCGGCTAAATGGTCAAAAAAGCTGGGTTTGAAACCGCGCCTGTGGATAGGTGGATAATCAATCGTTATCCCTGCTGCATCCGGGCATAAGCAGCTTCCAGGATATCGCCGCCAATTTGAGCTGCTAAGGCAGGATCATCAACATCTTCCAGTACAACCGCGATGGTAATGCTTTGCTGGACGCCAATGGTTATAAAACCGACAAACCATGCTTGTGACTCATCCCCGGAATAGGCCAAGGCTGCATGTCCACCAATATCCAGCCCTAAACGCATGGCAGATTGAGCAGCGCCATTGTTGACCGAAAGACGCATCAGGTCTTGTAACTGCCGTGCAGCGTTGGTCGTGATGATGGGGATATGTGGGTGCAAACTCTGATCGTTCTGCCAAGCGGTTTCTATGGGTGGACGCACCGCCAGCAGGGTATAAGGCGTTGGGGCGTTGCCATCGTTCAAAATGGCGGCTGCGATGACAGTCATCTCCAAAGGTGTGATCGTCAACTGGCCTTGACCCAGTGCATTTTCACCCAGATTGGCACTGTTTAAATTGATGATACTGGGGGTAGGTGTTGGCTCATTTGGAGGTTGAACCACATAACCCGGTAGCGTCGGTGGGCGGCTGATCTCGAATGCTGCAAAAGCAGCTTCTACCGTCCCAATACCAAGTTTGCTGACCAGCTCGGCAAATGGAGCGGGGCAGCCATAGGCATAGGCTTCTCCCAGTGTGAGAATTTCAGTTGGAGGTACAGCGGCACAGGTCAATTCGACATTCGCAACCCGCACTGGACGACTAGAATAATTGAAGGTTGTGGTTAAAGGATAATTCGCTAACAGCGCGGCTGCAATCAATGGGGTTTGCAGGGTGCCGCCTGGTTGGTAGTTACCCTGAATTGGGCGATTGAAGAAGGGATTGCCAGAGGTTTGCGTCAGCGTTTCCCAATTTGCGTCCAGTGTGTTGGGATCATAGGTGGGTAGGCTAACGAGAGCCAACACTTCGCCATCACTGGCGGATAGCACTACTACCGCGCCCCGATGATCGCCCATTGCTTCTACTGCTGCCGCCTGAATAGTCGCATCAAATGTTAGCTGAATATCTGCTCCCTTTTGCGGTCGATGCAGCAAATTGTTGGTCAACTGCTCGATAAAGGTAAGTGGTTGATCTTCACCACGCAGGATGGTGTTGAAGGCTGATTCTGCCCCGCTGACGCCATAACGCAGGCTGGAATAACCCAATGCGCTGTGCATGGCTGGATGTAGGTAATGTCTTGTTACAAGCCCATTCACATCCTGTTCTGATACAACCAGCAATTCCTTGTTCCGATCATACAGTGCCCCTCGCAGAATAGCGGCTTCGGCCTCTACCAAACGCGGGTTATCCTGCCGCAGCAGAATCGTGTCTGGCCCAACAATTGCCCAATAAGCAGCGGCGGCAACCACAATACCGAAAATGAAAAGAATGCCGATCAACAGGCGATTGATTTCACGCGCGAACTGCATGGTTAGGATTCCAATGCTGAAAGCCGAATCAGCAGTCCAGCGATGATGAAGCTGACCAGTAGCGAACTCCCGCCATAGCTTAGGTAGGGCAATGTAACGCCTGTTAGCGGTACGAGTTTTAAAACCCCTGCAATGATGAGCAGGCTTTGTGTGGCAATCAACATGCTCAGCCCAACAGCCAGCAGCGCCAGGAACGACCGCCGTTGCTGTGAGATGGCGATTTGGAAGCCGCGCGTGATGAAGATGGCGATACAGGCCGTAACCGCAATTACCCCTAACAGTCCCCATTCTTCTGCTAAAGCCGCGAACACAAAATCCGAATGTACAACGGGGATATAAGTGGGTGATCCCTGCCCCACGCCCTGCCCGAATGGCCCACCCGCCGCAAATGCCAGTAGACTTTGCACAATCTGAAAGGCACGTCCATCAGACTCCGGCCAGGGGTTAAGCCAGATGTCCACGCGCAATCGTACGACTGCGAATTGATTATAGGCTACAAATCCGGCTAACACGATCAGCAGCAGACCGCTGATAAGAATCCGGTTGTAACCACTGGCGACGTACAGGAGCACAATAAACACGGCAAAGAATAGAATGGCCGTGCCTAAATCGCGCTGCCAGATCAGGATAATGACTGATATTCCCCACATCAGCAGAATCGGCCCGATTACGCGTGGAGACAGCGGTAAGCCGCGTCGTCGGGCTTCCCGTTCGTCGGCGCGCATCAGCGGGTAGTGTTCAGCCAGATAGCTGGCGAGGAAGGCAACCAGTATGATTTTGAGCGCCTCCGACGGCTGAAAAAAGATTGAGCCTATTCCGAGCCAGAGCTGTGGCGCACCTGTCTGCCCGGAAGGATTCGTGCCGAGGATGATTGTCCCGATTAATAGCAGCAATCCGATGACCAGCAGTAGATAACGGTAATTTCGCAGCCAGCGGAGGGTATGCGGAAATATGGCAACCAGCAGCATTGCACCTACCGAAACGACCAACCAGATCGTTTGACGGTCGTCAAAATTGGGTGCAAGCCGGTCAATCAATATTAATCCCCAACCGCTCAGGAACATGGTTAATGGGAACAAAAGCGGATCACGTCCCGGCAAATAGCGGTTCAATATCCGATTACCTAACACGGCACAGATTACCCAAATGCCAAAATGAAACCAATCAGAAATTTCAGAACCCGTTCTTAATAACGCCAAAGCCAGAAAGTTGACGAATAGAAATGCACCACTGATGACTAGCAGCATCCGTTCTGTTCGC
The DNA here is from genome assembly GCA_019912965.1 of Anaerolineae bacterium. Lineage (GTDB taxonomy): Bacteria > Chloroflexota > Anaerolineae > Aggregatilineales > Phototrophicaceae > CFX2. The sequence continues at coordinate 97,279 of JAIOHM010000159.1, read as the reverse complement.
CGTTCTATGGGTTCCAACCCTGGTTTTAAATCCAGTGAGAGTGTCTCAGCGCTCATCATTTATACATTTGCAAAGTAACGCCCGATAATGGGTTTGAGTTTTTCCAGCATCGCCTGCGGAATGATCCCCCGTTCAGTCATAAAGGCATTTTCCAGCGATCTGTGGCACGCACACAGGTGATTTTCATCCAGACTTTCCACAGCCGCAGCAATCGCCATTTGCGCCGTTTCCAGATTTTTACGCAGGGTGCCAATCACCATATCAACCGTGACAGGTTCTTCGCTGGTGTGCCATGAGTCATAATCGGTGACATGTGCCATTGTTGCGTAAGCGATTTCGGCTTCGCGTGCCAGAAAGGCTTCCGGGCAAGTGGTCATGCCAATTAAGCTACATCCCCACTGCTGAAAGATACGGCTTTCGGCACGGGTAGCAAAGCGCGGGCCTTCTTCAATCAGGAATGTGCCACCCCGGTGAACCGTACCGCCAACCTTGATAATCGCTTTATACAAAACTTCACCGAGTGCGGCGCACAGGGGGTCAGCTACCGAAATATGGGCGACCATGCCTTCGTCGAAAAAAGTGCGTTCACGGCTATTCGTGTAGTCAAAAAGTTGATCGGGGATAACGATATGCCCTGGAGCATATTCCTCGCGCAGCGACCCACAGGCATTCACTGCAATAATATGTTTTACACCCAACATCTTCAGCGCATAGATATTGGCGCGGTAGGGAACCGTTGTTGGAGTATAGAAATGTCCGATTCCATGCCGAGGCAAGAAAGCTACACGTTTGCCGCGAAGTGTTCCAACGATGATTTCGCCGCTGGTGTGTCCATACGGAGTTGAGATGACATGGGCTACCTTGTCAGTGATATCCGGCATTTTGTACAGCCCTGAGCCGCCGATCACTGCGATTTTCACCTGTTCCGTCATCTTTCAAATGCCCCCTGTTTATAACTAGAATAAGGCCTACATGGTTGCTTGAATTGTGCCACCATCAACAGCCAGCGCAACCCCTGTAATGAAACCTGCTGCTGGTGAACATAGGAAAACCGCTGTATTGGCGAATTCCTCTGGCGTTCCCAAGCGCTGCAATGGTGTCGCCTGAGCAGCTTTCGCAGTTTCTTCTTCAATCGTTGTACCGTTTTTTTGCGCCCTCGCCCCCATCAATTCTGTGATACGTTCGGTAACTGTAGTGCCGGGAAGAATGCTGTTAACACGAATACCCTGCGGCCCTAATTCCTGCGAAAGAGTTTTGGTCAGTCCGATGACTGCTGGACGGATTGCGTTCGAGAGTGTCAGATTAGCAATTGGCTGTTTGGCGGCTACTGAAGTAATCGTCAGAATGGCAGCACGCTGGGATTTTCGTAAGTGGGGTAGGGCAGCTTGAATCAGGCTAACATTACTCAGAAAGTTGAGCCGTATTGCCTGTTCCCATGCAATCATATCAAAATCGTCAAATCCCCCGGCAGGTGGCCCGCCCGCATTTGTTACCAGTACATCCAGTCCACCGAGCATCTCAACCGTATTGCGGACAAGCCGTTTAATTGCTTCAGGGTCGGTTACATCAGCAACGTGTGTGAATACCGGGTTGCTGCTCTCAGCCACAATGTTGGCAGCCGTATTTTGGAGTTTTTCCAGATCGCGGCTGCTAATCACCACACTCGCTCCTTCCAGACTGAACTGACGTGCAGTCGCCGCTCCCAATCCTTTGCTGGCGGCTGTGACCAGCACCCTTGTGCCTCGAAGTCCCAAATCCATAGCCTACAGCTCCAATTCGAGTCGAAGTTTGATATTGCCAATGCCGATAATGTCCCCTTCAGTGATGACCATTGGTTGAGTCACTGGAACATCGTTGAGCATTGTTCCATTGCGGCTCTTGCGGTCTTCGAGCCACCATTGACCGCTACGCATAGTCACTAAAGCATGTTCGCTGCTGGCAAAATTGTCGTTGATGGGGATGCTGTTGGTGGGTGAACGTCCCAAACTGGTGATCGGCAGCAACGGGAATTCTTCACCTGTTTTGAGGTATTTGCCATCGATTTCTCGCAGCATAACCAGACTGCCATGGCTGCGTCGTTGTGATTCCCATGTGATTGCTGTGCGGCGATATTCTCGCCATAGAATGATGAACAATGCGCCAAGAAGCGTTAAAAGCAGCAAACTGGAAATCAAGCGCAGCAGGAGCAGGATAATCTCTGTTGTCACCGTTGTTTACCCGGATGGCTCATCTGCTGGGGCGCTAGCACCTGTTTGCGAATCGCTCATGGGATGGTCTTCAGTGTACACCAACCGTGTGCTACCAATGCGGATCACATCACCGCTTTGCAGATTGTGTTCCTTAATCAAAACATCGTTGACGTATGTTCCGCCCCGGCTCTGCGTGTCGAAAAGGGTATAACGACCGAACCGTAACCGTATTTGCAGGTGATAACGCGAAACAGATTTATCATCAATCACGATTTGGTTATCGCGGCTGCGTCCGATGTTGATGAGCTCGTCAACCAGCGGAATCACCTGCTGCCCGTTTAGCCACAACTGGGGATTATGTGGCGTTTCCATATTCGCGGGCTTGATTTCGACTCTTTGCATAACAGCGGTTGTGCTATGTTTTTTGCGTGTGTGGTCAGCTTTAACGATAAGTCCAGCGGTGCTGAGGGTGGTTTCGGTTTCGAGATCAACTGTTGGAAGATGGTTCAGACGGTATCCGCTGCTGGTCGCCAGTTCTGTCATGTGCTCACCGAGATGGGTCGAGAGCGCAGGTTGTCGTTGAAGAAGTTGCTGCTGGATTGCTGGATTGAGGAAGATGGTGTAATGATCGGGTGCGATCGGACGTGGGTCGCTGGGGGTTCCCGACTCAGCATTGTCTTCCATTGCCCGCGCAAGCTGAACAGCAATATCCTGCGCGCGGATTTGCTTGCCAAAAAGGTGTGCAAATGCGCCTTCTACCAAGCGTTCAAGCTTCGCCTCTAGCCGGGCAACATGTTGATCGTTCATGTTCGGCATTATAGCCGAGAGCAGTTGGAGCGACAATGTGGATTGCATGAGCGTAAACAAAAAGCAGGCATCGCGTTGGGTTGCGGTGCCTGCTTTTGTTACTCAGACTTTAGCCGAAGATTGAAGGTGGATCGGTTGGAACAAATCCTGCCCAATTCGAAGACTGCTGAATCTGATCCTGCTTACTGGTTTTCAAATCTTCCAGCCAGGTATTGAAGGCATTATCTTTCGCATTGGTCAGTTGCGTTTCATCCAATTCGCGGTCTTCCCGTGCCCGCACCTGGATAATGTGATAACCAAATTCGGATTTCACCGGGCCAAGAATGGCACCGATTTCGCCATCTCGTACTGCATCCTGGAATTCTTTCACGTACTGTGTGACGGGTGACCAACCCAGTTCACCACCGCTTGCGCCCGAACCAGTGTCGGTCGAAACGGCTTTTGCCAGATCAGCAAAGGATTCGCCGTTTTGGAGCGCGGTGATGATGTCCTGAGCTTCTTCCTCTGTTTCAACCAGGATGTGGCGTGCATCAACAAACACACCCGTTTCCGTTACTTCTGCTGTAATGCTGTCACGCAGTGCTGTACGCAGGGCTTGAATCTCGAAATAAGCCCGAATATCTGCGTCACCCAAACCTGTTTGCTGTCGTATATCAGCAAAATAGGCGTTCCGATTTTCCTGAAACTGCTGTGCCTGTTCAGTGCCTGTCAATGTTGCGGTAGGCGGAATAGTTGCCAGTGGTGTTGGACTGGCGGTTGGTGTGAACTCTGGTGTTGGCGTCACTGTCGGTGTTGGGGATGGTGTGGGCGAAACATAAGGCGTTGGTGTCAGCGTCGGGACTTGTGTGGCTTCCGCCGTTGCTTCGCCTGTTGCCTCGGCGGTGGCTTCGGCGCTCAAATCTTCTGGCACGAAACCGAAGAATTCTTCAATTTGTTTATCAATATCGGCATCCGTTACGGTAATGCCTCGCTCCGATGCTGCATTTCGCACTAACTGGTCTTCAATCATCTGATTAATGACCGCGAGACCCATCTGATCGGGCACCTGAAGTTCGCGCGTCCAGGATGCAAATGGTTCCTGGCTCTGAATTTGCTGGATGATTTGTTCGTCGGTAAAGCCAAAGCTGCGATAGGTTTCGACGATGTTTATTAACCGTGAATTACGAACAACACGCTCAATCCGCACACGTCGCTGGAATTCAGCAACGGTGATATTTTTTCCTTCAACAGTTGCTACAACTTGACCGGGCGTAATCACCTGATCGATGATGAATGCGACCGCCAGGATGACTACGACAACCGCCACCGCGACACCTGTGCCGAGGATAACCCATCGCTGGATTTCCTGCTCACGTTCAGCACGCGAACGATACTCATGCTTGAGCTTTGGGCGATTATTTTCAACTTCGGTAGATTCACCTGCTGGTTTCGGGTTTTCCTTTGGAAGCCCGGTTGTCTGGCTTCTTTTGGTCATAAAAATTTAAGCTCCTGAACATGTAAAAGGGCATGATGACCATGCCCTTGCTTTTGAATCTTGATCGACGAATGGCTAATCCGAGGAGATGATGAAAGGCAGCAGTGCCAGGTGCCGGGCGCGCTTGACCTCGCGTGCCAGTTCGCGCTGGCAGCGGGCGCAGTTCCCGGTCTGTCGGCGGGGCTTGATTTTGCCCGTTTCGCCAACATAACGTCGCAGGGTATCAACATCCTTGTAGTCGAAGCATTTGCCATCCGGGCAGTATTGTTGGTGACGGCTGCGGCCCATGCGTCCGCCGCGTCGCGGGCCACGATCATGACGATCATCACGATCACCTCTGCCACCGTCAAAATCATCATCACCATCCGCGTCGCGGCGGCGGTAATTATCGTTATCGCTCATATCTGTTTCTCCTTAGAAGGCGTAGTCGCCGTCACCGCCATCGTTATCCACATATTCCATATCATCCTGATGCTGGTCACGGCGGCGTTCCCCCAGCAGGATCATTTCATTTGCAACCAGTTCGGTGCGGAAATGTTTCTTTCCGCTCTCGTCTTCCCATCCGCGCGTTTGCAGGCGGCCTTCAACATACACTTGCTGGTTTTTGCTCAGGTGTGTTTTGCAGATTTCCGCCAGCGTACCCCAGGCGACCACATTAAACCACTCGGTTTCTTCGCGGCGCTCCCCTTCGGCAGAAGTCCAGGTACGGCTGGTAGCAACACTGAAGCTCGTCACCGGACGGCCACTGGGCGTATAGCGCATCTCCGGGTCACGACCCAGATAGCCGATAATCATGACTTTATTTAGCCCACGTCCCATCCTGATTAACTCCTAACCACCCAACATTTTAGTCTGGACGCACCAGCAGATAGCGCAGGATGTCTGGCGACAGACGCAGATTGCGTTCGAGTTCTGGCAGGTTCTTGGGGTCAATATCTGCATACATGCAGACATAGAATCCATCACGCTGCTTGTCGATTTCGTAAGCTAGTTTACGGCGTCCCCAACGGTCAATTTTCGTGACCTGACCGAGGGTATCGGCTTCAACCCAGGCCTGCACCTGTGTCACAGCGTTATTGATGACCTCTTCGTTGGGGTCGTTGCGGACGATGATTGTTAGCTCATATGAATTTCGCATAGGGAATTATAATACTCCTTTCCCTGGGATTGCCTCGCTCTAGCATTGGTGAACGCTTGCGAAGCGGAAAGCACCCCGAAACGAGTTTCCGGGGGAAGTTCAACGGGCACATGCTACCGTAATCGGCCTGTTTTAGCAACGGTCGATTCACTTTGCTCGATTGCCAGCCGGGAACTTGCCAGTGCCAGTGCCGCCATCAACCAGAAGATGGTGATTGAAGCATGAAAATCCAGCCGAAAGAAATACAGGTCAGCAACTGCGTTCAGCAGCGCTGTCAACAACGCTGCATAGTATCCCAATTGAATTGATTCCAAGTCAGGGATGTTTTTGGCTGCCTGTCGTGCTCGCCAGCCATACAGGAAAACGGCTGCAATGGTTGTACCATAGACAGCAACCCCCACCAGACCGATCTGGTTTCCCATGATGAGGTACATGCTGGCGACATCCGTGTACAGGTTATTGTTGGGTGTCCCAGTAAAACCAACACCAAAAATAGGATACTGATTAATGAGTTCGAGGGAATCGCCGTATTCACCCAGACGCATTTGAGTGGCAAGGTCTGCACCCTGAAATGCGGCTGCGAATCGTTCCACATAACTGCGGGTCTGAGGGAGGACGAGGATTGCACATGCACCCACTGCCGCCAGCACCAGATATTTTCGGTAGCCGGGAAATAACCCGATGAAACAAATCCCAATGGCAAAAGCCAGCATGGATGCACGCGAAAATGTCAGCAGCAGAGCCAATGCTACCACACCCAGAACACCGAAAGTCAGCCAACGATAGCGCAGCACCGGGCGTTTGGCGAATAATTGCGGTGCGATCATAGCTGCTGAGACGGCTAAAATTCCACCTAATGCGTTTGGGTCTACCCACGTTCCGATAGCACGTTCGGCCAGCGCGCGGTTGTCCTCGATGTAACGAATAACGCCGCCATTGGGGTAACCAATGCGTGCCAAGCGCACCAGCGTCCGTTCAGCCAGATCATCTGGCATCAAATACAGCCCGATGGCAACTAATGCCTGTGCGCCAACGGCTGCCATCACTACCAGCACCAACCTACGCAGCATTTTGGAGTCACGCAGCAGATCTACCAGAATAAATGTCATACTGATGCTGATCAGTGTTTCCGCAAACTGCCGCAAAATTGCCGAGGTTGGCATGGCATAGCGTAATCCTAATGCAAAGCACAACAGCAGCCAGCCTATGTAGAGAGCAATCAGCCCATGAACAGGTGTTAATCGCAAATCCTGACGCTGCCCGGTCATCCATTGAAGCAGATAAACCAACACAAATGCCCCCATCGCCACATCAAGCAGGGTAGGGGTGATGCCTATTTTGAATGGTAGTGTTCCGAAAGGGAGCAATGCCGCCATGAAAATCACGCCGTACAGTGCCGCTGAGACATTGGACAGTACATACAACCCAGCCAATATGCCCAGTACCGCGCCAAAGGTAATGACCGGGCCGAGTGCCGCTAGCATAATAGCGATAATTCCGGCTGTCAGGCCGATAGCACTGCCAACCAGAACGGTGTAAATTCGGCGATCCAAGCTGCTGACCCAATGTTGCAGCCCATTAGTTTCGTACATGGCGTCTCCTTGCCAACAAAATTACCCCCATCACAACCATTCCTGCCCATGTTAGCAGGCTGATGATCGCGCCGATTCGGTAACTCAGTGGATTGTACACGAATGTAACGGTGTGTTCGCCTGACGGAATTGTAACTGCTGATAACGCCCCATAAGCCCGCAAAATGGGTGCTGGTTCACCATCTACTGTGGCATACCAACCGGGATAATCAGGATGGGATACCGAAAGCACAGCGTTATGTGGTGTGTTGACTTCAAGGGTGAATGTTTCGGGTTTGAACGTGGTTACTGTTGCTTCGGCATCTTCTGGAATATCACCATTCGTGAGGATTCCGGGGTCTTGATTCAGGATAATCGTTCGACGCGCGTTGAAATTAGGGTCGCTTAATGCGGATCGCGCTTGCTCATCATCTTCAACAATTTGTGCGGTGTATATCAGTAGTGCAAATGGCCGCGGATCAGTCAGGCGGTGCAGTTTGACTTCGCCATAACGATCTTGCCCGCTGGCGATGATTTCGCTAGAAACCGGCATTTCGTTCCAGTCTGTATAAACGTAGCGCACAGCGAATAATTCCCATGCGAGGGGGTTAATCAACCCACTGTTGATCAGATTGAACGGCCCTTCGAGAAATAAAGGGCTGATGCCGCGCATATCCGCTAATCCGTACAGGCTACCGTAATTGTCGTGCAATGCCCGGTAGCCATCGACCCGAAAATGAATATCAGTATCGGTTAACGCGGTCGCAATCAGTGGAGAGGGTGTAAATGAAAGCTGCTCATCCGGCGAGATAGAATCGTAGTTACTGGAGCTATCCATGCTGAGGGTGAAGAGTTCAAAAACCAGCAGACCGCCCACCAGTACATAACGAATTGGCTGTTGTGGATTGTTGAGCAGAAAGGGGATAAGCAGGAATACCAATAATGCGCTGAGGAAGCTAAAAGCAACTAGACTGATGTATTTCCCATAGGCTTCGTTATTGCCAAGCCACATAATCAGCACTGCACCGGCCACAACGCCGCAGATGATGACTAATCCCAATAACACTTGTTGAATTCGTCGTGTGGCTTTGAAATCCTGTAATTTATCCCATGAAAGTATGTGGGCAGCGCCCATTCCCGCCAGAATCGCCAGTCCGAAAGATACTAGATAGGCCGCGCGTTCCTGTCCCCGGAAAAAGCGCATCCCCGGCACAAGGTTGAATAACAGATCAAATATTGGGCTGTTCCCACCAAAACTTAGCCCTAATGCGACAATTACAACAATGCCCCAGAACAAACTACCCGACAGCCTTCGCCATAAGGCAATCAATGCTAAGGTTAACCCGGTGATCCCAACAAACAGTGGCGACCATAGAGTGACAATATTGGGGAAAATGAACTGTACGACATCCTGAAATGGGAATCCGTTGCCTTTTTCGTCAAAACCCATTCCAGCACGGGCAGTATGCAGCAAATATTCAAATCCGGGAAGCAGTTGCACTGCCGCAAGTCCGCCAGTGAGAAGGCCGAAAAGGATGATGCCGATAAGTACAATACGCCAGTTATAACGCTGTGCATAAGCACGGTATGCGAAATAGGCAACCAGCAAATATGTTAAGAAGAAACTACTCTGCGGATGTCCAGCCATCCACGACAGACCAAGTGCTAATCCGGTGAGGGTCAGCCAAGCCCAACGAATTCGTTCCTGTCGTGTCGCCTCCAGAATGCCAAGTGTCGCCAGGGGCATCCAGATCACGGCTTCCAACAGCGCCAATTGCAGTGGTGGATATGACTGCAAAAATCCGCCATAGCTGGCGATAACTGCCGCAACAAATGCACCGAATACACTGCCGGGGTTGCCTAATGTCAATCTTCTGATGAAAGCGTACATCATCAGAGCGCAGGCCAGCACATGAACCGTCATTTCCAGTTCCAGCGCATGGTAACTGAAACCCCCTGCCAATTTGCTCAAGCCAATGGTAGCCAATCGTGGCGGATAAAAAACTGCGGCTTGGGTATCGCCGATAAAGGGTAATCCGCCATTGTTATAGGGATTCCATAACGGCACTTCACCCGCCGCAATTCGTTGATATTGATAAGCCGCAAAAGCCACAAATTGACCGGAGAAATCCCCTTGTTTGATTGATGCTTGGTCGGCTTCAATCGGGGTGAACAGCCGCCAGAAAAAGAACAGCCACAGCGCGAGTAAAATCAGTACAGCATAGGTATCTGCTGTTATCCATTGTCGGTATTGTCTCATGGGGTTTCCATCGGGAGTATCCGTACCCGGCTCAGATATAAGAAATTAGTTGCCATGCCGCCGTCGGGCGTGATAATGCGTAGGCGTTCAAAATTGCCATTGGGTGTTTGCGCGTAAAGCCCGATTTCTAGCTCATATATTCCCGGTGGTGCATTTGGGTCTACGGTCAAAGTATGGGTGTCCTCGATAATTGTTCCTGGTGTCCATGTTGAGGTCGGGGCTTGCCAGTTTACGGGCATTCCATCTGAGGCAGCATATTTGGTCAGGGTTGCTGGATCGATGATGTTGGCAAACACTTTGTAATCCGTAGTCATCGAACGCAGCCCGCGCCAGTATAAAGTGAGTTCGATTGCATCGCCTACCGCCGGACTCAAATCGGTCAATTTATAACCGACCAATTCGATTTCGTCGCCAAAATTAATGCGAATCGGATTTTCGACGCCCAGATTTTCAGGGTCGGGTCGGGGCATTAATTTTACTGAGCCAATATTCAGCGTTTCCGCACCATCTTCCAGCCGCATCCGCTCGCCCGTTTTGATGTCGTACCACCCGATTTCAACACTCAGAGTCATCGGTGCATAAGCGGTTGGCGGAATCCAAATTTTGATTGGGTTGATCCATCTTCTATCTATTTCAAGGTCTGAGGTTGCCAGCAAACCGCGCCCCGGATAAACATCCCGCTGTCCAATGATTACACCATCCGGTGTTACAAGATGAGCAAACAAGCTCCAATCCCGATTCAGTGGTTTTTTAATATCCCAATGAGCCAACACATTTATAAAATCTTCTGGATGTGGCACTTCAGGAAACCAAAGCGACCCAAACGTTCCTCTCAAAATGATTTGACCGCCTGAATTGTTAGGTTCGCTAAAAACTCTTGGTGCGCCATATGCGTAGTAGCCGTTATCTGGCAGACTGTATGAAGGGGCAATGACCAAGAACGGCGTTAGGGTGGCGACAATAGCAAAATATCCAGCGATTATGCTCATCAAAATTGGTCTGAACCGCACAGGCAGCCACCAGACTAACCCTACCACCATCCACAACGAAATGGATGATAATGCAGCAAAGACCAACCGCCCTTGTGAAGCTGGCGTTTCTGCTGTCCAGCGCAGGTACGAGATAAACGTGATGATCGGCCAGATGAGGGTTATGGCAGCGGGCAGCCAATTGATACTGAAGCCGGATTTTAACTTGGTGCGTAAGTGATTCACGCCAGCGTAAATGATGAAAATAACTGCGCCGATTAACCCTATTCCGCCAATAATGTTGAAGATCAAATAGGCTAAATCGGGCAGGGGCACATTTACGCCGCCGAAGAATCCCCAATAGGCTTGGGTAAAGCTGTGCCGTTCGCTCCACAGTTGTGCGACGTTGGCTGGAATTGCCCGCTTCCCAACCATTTCCAGAAAGCGATTTAGTCCGGTGGGGTCGCCGTATAACTGCATATTGCGCAGATACCACCATCCGGCGATAGCAATAGTCAATCCGCCCGCGATTGCTCCGCCGATTACTAGTGGTTTCCAATTACGCAGCCTCCAGCTAACGATCAGTAAAACCAGTGCGACTAACGGAATCAAAAAGCCAATGTTGAATTTTGCTAGAAGTCCCGCCCCTGTGATTAGTCCGAGCAAGAGATAGGTCCGGATTCCCGGCGAAATGGTTGATTTGAGCAACCGAACAATTAAAAGGGTTAGCCAGTTACCAAGTAAATTTGACAGGTTGTCGTTGTTCACTGATCCGCTGATAAACAGAAACATCGGCAAGAAGGCGTTCAGTGCGGTTGCGCCTAAAATAATCGTTGGGTTATCGGGAAAGATTTCGCGCGCCAGCAGATAGGTAACAATCACTGTGCCTAATCCGAGTGCGATGGAGAAAAAGCGGGCGATGTGAACCGCCAGCACTGTACCCCGCCATGGAAAGGATTCTGCTTCTGCACGGTGAACGATCATGTTGACGTTGCCATCCGGCAGCACCACACCAATGTCGGCATGAGGGTTAATGCGCCGCACATAATCCATATCGGATGTGTCGATCCCCGCTGTCAAAATGGCTGCCAGCATATAGTATAGCGGCGGTTGGCTGCCTTCCTGTCGCCACGGGCCGGGGTTAGCTGGGTCTTGTGGCGGCAGTTGCAACCCATTATCTGCCAGATATTTGACCATCGGATAATGCCACAATTCGTCAGAGGCTTCAAAGATCGGCGTGACGATACTGTAAATCGTAGCTAAAAGAACATAACCCGTGAGTATCGTATATAGCAAGCGGCGATGCATAGGGGTCATGAAGCCACCTGCTGGAAAAATTGAATGTGTGCCTGTGCAATGTGCAACCACTCAAATTCGTTGGCTAGTTTCGCTGCTCCATGTTGTAAATGTTTTCGCAGTTCAGGCGACTCGTGAAGTTCGCGGAGGGCGCTGGTCAATGCTACGCTGTCCCCCGATTTCACCAGTCGCATATTTTCCCCATCCTTAAAGGTGGAAATGGGCGTCTGTGGTTGGGTGGTCACAATTGGGCAACCATAATGAATTGCTGCCATTAAGCTCCCACGTCGGTACGATGCGCCATCCAGAAAGGGCAGGGCGACCACATCACTGGCAGTCAGGTAAGCACCAACTTCCGCGTCATTCTCTAAATACCCGGTACGGCAGATGTATTCATTCAATTTAAGCTGTTCAATTTGTTGGTTCATCTGATTAATGAATGTTGCATTGCTGGGATCGCTGCTGCCTGCGCCGCCACCGACGAATATCAATCGGGCCGGAATGCCGCTTTTGTGTAGGTTATGGAAGCTGGTTAGGAGGGTTTCCAATCCTTTGGTGTGGTTAAACAGACCGAAATAAGCGATCAGAAAATCATCCGCCTGCGCGCCAGCTTTTGCCCGCCATATATTCGATTCAAAATTGAGCGGGACTGTCTTCAGAATATTGCTGCCGATGGGAATCAGCGTTTTGTGCGATACATAATTGAGCTGTTCAAAGTCCTCATGGTTAGTGGCAATAATTGCATCTGATACTTCTGCTAGATGCTTCACAATGCGCTTACGCAGTCCTCCCGCCTTTGGAAATAAATATGGAAAACGTAGATCGTGGAAGGTTGTGACGACTGGAACACCGCTTATTACATCCGGTAAAAAATGTATCCAAGGTGACATATTGTAGGCAGCCGTTTGAAACTGAAGATTGATAACCTCCAACTGTTCATACTTTGCCCAATCATGGATGGTGTTTAAAGTGCCAAAATTCCATTTGACAATATTGTTTTTGAGCTTAATGGTCGGGTCTTTATCTTGCCCCTGCACGTTGGTCAGCACTGAAATAGTCTGACCCTGTTGGGATAACGCTCGCGCAAGGATTTGGGTGTATGCTCCCACGCCGCCCTGCATCGGTGGATATTCCCCAGTAACAATCCCAATCCGCATTAGCCGACCTTCAACCCAGAGCGCATTACTTGCCAGTAGGTACGAATACGTTCTTGGCGTAGGCTGCGTTTGTGACCCAGCAATGCTTTAATGCTTTCCAGCCCGATCTGCCAACCGTAATTGAGGAACAGAAATGTTCGCAAAAGTTGGGCGGTTAATGCGCCGTGATATTTGTGGAAGTAGCGCAGTTTGCTCTCTTGGAAATGGATGTGTTTACGGGCTGTAGCTTGTTCGGTGCTTTTGCCGCCATGATGGATAATCTGTGCCGATCCCAAATAAATTACGCGCCAACCGGCATCTTTGGCGCGTCGGCACCAATCCATTTCTTCGGAGTACATCACATACCCTTCATCTAGCCCACCAATTTGGGTATAGACTTCGCGCCGCGTCATTAATGCTGAACCTTGTACCCAATCGATATCCGCAGTTGCAGTATCCGCAATTTCGCGCACATAGTAGCGATCAAGGAGAGATTTGGGCGCGAACGGTTGCAACCATGTACTTTCAAATATGGCGACCGCCAATGTTGGAAATCGTCGCCGAGTGGACTGATGAGTGCCATCTGTATTCAATGTGTGTGGCCCGATGATGCCCACCATAGGATTATTATCCAGATAGGCAATCATTTGCGGCAGTGCATCCCCAATCACTTCAGTATCTGGATTTAGCAGCATCAAGTGTCGCCCCTTTGCGGCAGCCAAGCCAATGTTGTTGCAACGGGTAAAACCCAGATTTTCGGTCTGTGCCAACAGTTTGACCTTTGGATAACCGTGTTTCAAAAATTCCACTGTCTCGTCGATGCTGCCAGAATCCACCACGATAATTTCAATGTTGTATGGCGTGGTGTTTGTTTGCAGAACGCTGTTGAGACAGGCCTTTAGTAACTGTGCCACATTCCAACTAACGATAATGATCGAAAGATCAGTCAACCTAAAAGACCCTTTTTATACCTAAAACGGACGCCATTATAACAGAATTTACGAGGCTTCTACGTTTCGATTACACTTCGATAACACTTTTACCTGACGATAGGCATACGATAAAGTGAGTGAATTCAAGAAGGAGCATTCGGATGAATCTTAAGAAGTTTGTGGTTATCACTGGGCTAATTGCCTTAATCGTCTTTGGTTTTAGCGTTGCCAGCGCGCAGGAGCCAACACGCATTCAGCGGCAGGGTATTCGAGCTGTGATTGACATCATCACAACTGAAACGGGTCTTGAGCCGCGTGAAATAATCCTTCAGCTACAGGAAGGTTTGACGCTTGGTGAGATTATTGAAAACAATGGTGGTGATGTCCAAAGCGTTATCGACCAGTCGGTGACTTCGCTGACTGAAGCCATCAATACTGCGGTCACCGAGGGCAGAATCACGCAAGAACGCGCTGACCGACTGTTGACCAATTTGCCGGATGTTGTGACACGCTCTATGAATGGTGAGTTGTTCCCAAATCGTTTGGACACAGGCCCAATGCGCCGTGCTTCTGAGCGTATCCTGCTGCGTGCTACATCGACCGAAACGGGTTTGCGTCCCACTCAGATTTTGCAGCAAATGATGCAGGGTAGCACTTTAGCGGAAATTATCATTGCTAATGGCGGCAGTGTGGAAAATGTGGTGAATGATGCGGTCACAACAGCGACTGAACAGATCAATGCAGCGGTTATGGCCGAACGTCTGGGGCAGGAACAGGCTGATGAATTAATCACATCCTTGCCCGATTTGTACATGCAGGCTGTGAATGGTGAATTTGAGCGCCGCGCCGCAGAAGTAGCTGTTGGCATGGCAGTGGTTCGTCAGGCAGCGGAACAGACTGGACTAGAACCGCGTGAAATTATCCAGCAAATCCGTGAGGGCAAATCGTTGGCTGATGTCCTGACTGAAAATGGGGGCGATGTAACGGCCTTCATTGATGGGGTTGTTGCTGGGGTCGAGGAACGGCTAAACCGCGCCCTTGAAAATGGGCGGCTAACTCAGGAGCAGGTGGACGAACGTTTAGCGACTTTCCGTGAGCGCTTGACCGAACGCATTAACCAACCCGGTACACCAGCGGTGGAAGCTACTCCCGCTTAGAAAGCTGACAACTTGTATCCAATGGGCGAATTATTGAAATTCGCCCATTTGTGTTTAATTTAACTGAAACAGCCGAACCGCGTTTTCAGTAGCAATACGCGCCATTTCTTCTGGGGTGCTTTGTGTTACTCCGGCCAGTCGTTCGACTATCAGCGGAATGTGGGCGGGTTCATTGCGTTTGCCCCGATGTGGGACAGGTGTTAGGAATGGGCCATCAGTCTCGACTAGCAGGCGATCAAGCGGCACTGCTGCGGCGATACGCCGAGTTTCGTCCGCATTTTTATAAGTGATTGGCCCGGTGAATCCCAGATAAAATCCACAAGCCAATGCCCGTTCGGCAATCGCTGCCGTTCCCGAAAATGAATGCATCACTCCCGGACGATCTTTGAGCGAACCAGTCAATCCTTTCGCCCATGTTTCGAGAATTGATATGGTATCTTCATTGGCTTGTCGGTTATGGATGATGACAGGTAGTTCTAGTTGTGATGCCAAAGCTAATTGTGCTTCGAAGGCCTGAAATTGTTTTTCCTTTGGGCTTTTGTCCCAATAGTAATCCAGGCCGATTTCCCCAATCGAGATGATTTTGGGTTGTGCAGCTAGTGTTTCAATTTCGGCCAGCATGGTTTCGGTGAAATCAGCGGTGCTGTTGGGATGAATACCAACAGCACCGTATAATCCGCCATGAGTTGTAACCATTTTGACGATTTCTCGGCTGGTTTCAATATCTACTGCTGGGATGATAATACGCGTAACGCCAGCATCTACTGCCCGTTGCAGCACCGCCGCCCGATCTTCATCATAGCTGTCGAAATTGATATGGCAATGCGTATCGATCACAATTTGTGCTCGGCTTTCAATAGCTGTAAATCGGCTTCCACCATCATTTGGATGAGTTTCTCGAAGGATACTTGTGGTTTCCATCCAAGATGCTTTTCCGCTTTGCTGGGATCACCAACCAACAAATCGACTTCAGCAGGACGCATGAATTTCTCATCCTGCACTGTGTATTTTTTCCAATCCAAATCAACTGTGCTGAAGGCTACATTGAGCAGTTTTTCAACCGAATGGGTTTCGCCTGTAGAAATTACGAAATCATCTGCTATATCTTGTTGGAGCATCAGCCACATAGCCTGCACATAATCGCCAGCGAATCCCCAATCGCGCTGGGCATCCAGATTACCGACGCGGAGTTCATTGGCTAACCCCAGTTTGATTTTTGCGGCATTATAGGTGATTTTTCGGGTGACAAATTCAATACCACGACGAGGGCTTTCGTGATTGAATAATATCCCGCTGGTGGCGTGCATGTTGTAGCTTTCGCGGTAATTCACAGTAATCCAATGTCCATAAACCTTTGCCACACCATAGGGACTGCGTGGGTAAAACGGAGTTGTCTCTACCTGTGGTACTTCCTGAACCTTGCCAAACATTTCGCTGCTGGATGCCTGATAAAACCGGATGGTTGGGTCAACAGTGCGGATTGCATCCAGTAAGCGGGTGACGCCTAGTGCAGTCACATCCCCTGTGAAAACCGGCTGTGTCCATGAGGTTTGCACAAAACTCTGTGCTGCGAGATTGTAAACCTCTTGTGGACGAATTTCGCTGATGGCACTTGTCATGCTGGTCTGGTCAAGCATGTCACCGGAAATTAGTGTCAGTTGGTCTTGAATGTGCCGAATGCGTTCAAAGTTGAGGGTGCTGGTACGCCGGACGAGGCCGAAAACCTCATAGCCTTGGTTCAGCAATAATTCAGCCAGATATGAACCGTCCTGTCCGGTAATTCCGGTAATCAAGGCGCGTTTTTTCATGATGGAAGTCTTCTCCAGAGTGTTGGTGTTGTTTCTCGGCAATGCAGCCTGATTCAGAGAGCCGTGCAGTTATTTTTGCTGTATGCGTGTTCGCCAATCATTCAATACATCCAGCAGCGACTGTTCAAATGGAATGCTCGGTTGCCATCCGGTTGACTGGCGCAGACGACTGGCGTCACCCTGAATAATGGGTACATCAATCGGCATCATCCGCGTCTGGTCAACCCGTACATCAATTGGCACGGTGCTGTAACTAAGCAGAATGTCGAGCACCTTTTGAATACTGTATGCCATGCCAGAGGCAATATTATAAACCTCGCCTGCTGTGCCCTTTTCCATAATTAAGCGATAAGCGCGCACCACATCGCGTACATCCGTAAAATCGCGTTGTGCCCCCAGATTGCCTACTTCGATCACTGGTGCTTTTTTGCCAGCTTCAATTCGGGCGATTTGACTGGCAAAATCGGTAGCGACAAAGCCTTCACTCTGACCGGGACCGATATGATTGAAAGGGCGTGCCCGTAAAATAGGCAGTTTATGGCTCAGGAAATACTGCAAACCCAGCATATCTTGAGTAACCTTGCTCACACCATACGGATTGGTTGGTTTGAATGGCGCATCTTCTTTAATCGGCTGCTGCTCTGGTCGTGTTGGGCCATAAATCTCTGCCGAACTTACTACCAGAATGCGTGCTTGAAGCCGAAGACTCAAGCAGCTTTGGATGATATTAAGCTGGGCATGGATATTGTTTTCCAGCGTTTCCCATGGAACTTCAAACGAACGGCGGGGAGAAGCCTGGGCTGCAAGATGGTAAATGTGATCGGGATGTATCTTGTCCAGCAGATGTTGGACGGCTTTTTCATCTTTCAGATCGAGTACATGAAAAGTAATGCTAGGGCGATCAGGTATTGGGTTGAGTGTCGTGCCATGTAGTTCGGCTTCTGGTGTTGCCTGTAAAAGGCTGCGCGCAAGATGTTCGCCGACGAACCCGCCTGCGCCCGTGATAAGAATTCGCACGTTGGCTGCCCCATAGGTATTGTAAGTCTGCTGCGTACCGATATTATAGCTGATGAATGATATGCCTTGAAGGGATGCCCTTTATTCTCATCAGTTTGAATACACGAGCAGGAACGCACGCACACGGGGCGAACTGGTTTCTTGATAGGCGATCACATCATATTGCATCCCGGTCTCTAATTCCGCCCCCGAAATGAGAGTCGCCAACATATCCAGTCCAGTATCCAGTATCAGTAGATCAAATGTACCGGTTGGCATCGAGATGACGTTGGATGTACTGCCGCCGGCAATATCTTCGAGAATGTGTTGTACATCAAATGGGATGGTTGTGCGTTGATCGTCTTCTTCGCCAACATTTGCCGTCGCTTCTGCTGCTGGAGTGGCGCTAACACTGGCAAACCCCAGTCCGAGCATAATATCTGCTGATGCACTCAGATTTACAAAACGCAGACGTGGTGTACTGGAATCGGATATTAACTCTGCATCCGGCAACAGCAGCATTTGCGCCGAATCTTGGGTTCCATAGGCGATTAAGGTGTATTGCTGGTTATTCTCAATCAGATTGTCAATACTTGCCAGATTGCTACTGCCGCCGCTATTCCGCACCCCAATTGTCAGTGTGCGTTGATCTACTGTAATTAATGCACTAGCCTGACCATAACCAATAGCAGTTGCTACAGGTGTCTCACCCACTACGAAATCAACGGGGTTGCCATCGGCAAGTGCGTTAATGAAACGAATTTGAGAACCAACCTCAACGGCTTGAGGGGTTCCATTATCGTCAGCCTGTAGATTTTCATCAGTGCCTACACTCTCGCTCAAAATGATTGGGTTATTATCCAATCGTCCTGTAACCAGATACAGGTAACTCCGCCCCGGCTCAAACAGGATATTTTCTACCACTTCAACCGTATTGTTGACACCATTGGGGTCAACCCCGGTGATGTAGAAATTTAGGCTGTGCCCTTGCAAATTCAAGATAACCGGTGCATCCCCATAACGCATATCGGGCACACCCGGCAGCGGCCCCGAACCCATCTCCAGGTGAATAGATGCGAATTGACTTAAAGTGTTTACAACAGCGATTCGTGCTTCATCTGGCGGTGTTGGTTTCAGGTTTTCTTCATACGAAACAACCTCCAGATTCTCCGCTGCACCTAGCAAAATCAGGGCTATATTCGCTTCAGTACCGATCGTCACAGTTTTACTGGCGAAAGGCGCTGTTGTGCTCCGGTCTGCACCTGCTGGATAGATGCTTAACGTGTATTCGCCGGAGATAATGTTTTGCCGTTCGGTTGGTCGCCCAAATTCAACCACACCTGCCAAGAGTGTTTCGTTGAGATATACATCAACCGTACCAATTTCTGAGGATGCATTGATTGCCCTTGCGCTGGTTCGTGTAGGAGCATTGACTGAAAAGAGAGTTATGTTGGGCTGTGATGTGCTTCCGCCCAAAATCAGCGTATAGGCTTGCTGGGCTTCCAGTTCGGTGGGGTAATCCAATAATTTGGTTTCACCACTGTAGAACACTAAAACTACTTCACCAGTTGGTAGCGTTCCAGTTGTGATTGTCTGCCCAAAAGGAATTGGTGTGGTCAGGTCTTGCCCATTTTGCTGTAACTTGATTGCGGTTGTATCGCTTGCGGCGTTAATCAGGGTGATGATGCTTTCGCCACTATTGACGGGTTGCAGTGTTTCTGGCAGCGTTAAAAGGTCAAGTTGGCTTTCGCTTCCAGTTACAAGCAGCAGTGTTGGTTCGCCACTGTTCAGTGTCAGTGTTTTTTCCAGAATTGGCACATCATTGGAGCGCGATCCACTGATGCTGATTTTGAAAACCGTTTCGCCCGCATCGATTTCAATTGGCTGTGTTGATTGACCAGAACTGAGATTGCTGGCAATTGTCAGAAAGCCAGCGGTGAGGTTCAAAGCTGAAGTACCTGTTGAGGCATTAATAATTCGTAGCAGCGACGGCTCGGTCGAAGTTTGAGCAGGGAGTTGAGCATTGGTTGGTAGAGGGATAGGGGATATGGTTTCGGCAGTTGATTCAGGTGTGGTGGGGAATGGTGTGTTGGGTGTGCCTTGAGCACAGGCAGAAACTATCAGGGTGATTGTTAGTAATAGAGCAAATTTACGGATACGCAACATAACACAGTCCTCGACACCAAACGACACAATACGCCGATTGTACTCGCCTATTCACTAAACGCCATTCACAAAAAAGTCCTGCAAACCACTGGCTTGCAGGACTTTCGATGTCCATTACGAAAGATTTGTCAATCTAACGAGGTTGGATTGATCCGGCTGGCACCCAGCCCTGGGTCGTGTCGGGCAGTTCAATGAAGCTGAATGTGCCATCGGTGAACAGTTGGGTAACTTCCTGTCCTTGGAAAATGATCGGCAAGCCGTCTGCGTTTCCACCCGGCGAACCGGTCATTTGTATTGCTACATCCGTCACCTTGTATGGCTGAGGGTTAAAAGGTAAAGAACCTTCAGCGGTTGGCCCCGCAGTAGGAGTGACGATGACTGAGGGTGTACCTGCTGCAATGTTACCCTCGACAGCAATTGGTACTTGGGCGATTTCAGCAGGTTTGCCATTAAAAGTCAGTCGTACAAACTGTGCCAAATCGGTCTTGGCAGCAATCCAGCCATCCACACCCTCGAACGTCACATTCAGCCATAATTCGTCGGCGGTACGGGTGTTTACAAGGAGTTGTGTGCCGCTGGGAATTTGTGCCAGCACTTCCGAATTCTGAGTCGGGTTGCGGCGCAGGTTCAGGTTTGAACCTGCATCCAGCGAAACCACTGCAACATACCGATCTTTCACAGGGTCAACGGTTGGGACGACCACTGAGGCTGCACCTGCACCCGTCTCGCCGCGGGTGTCGTCCGCGATGATAGCCAGCAGGTCGCGTGTTTCGATTTCTTCCAGATCAATCAAGCGGCTGTTATAGGTGTATTGTACGTAAGTCGCGCTTACCCATCCGGTAACGCTGCCACCCTCGGCAGGCGAGTAACGCACAAATACCCACTGCTGATCTTCCTTGATGCCGACGAATTCCATGACAGTGCCGTTCGGCAGACGTGCCAGTACTTCGCCATTGACATCTGGTGTGCGGCGGATATTCAGATTAATGCCCGGATCAAGGTTGAATACAATTGCGGCAACGCGATCTTGCGGAACTGGCGGCGGTGTAACCGCGGTGTTATCCACATCGCCGGGTTGATTGGCTGGAACAGTCGGCAGTGTTGCTAACAGTACCCGTTCGCCACGATCATTCCGCACGTCCACATATAGAGCGTTGGCCCAAGCGGTAATCGAACCCCCATCTGGCGTTGTATATGTCACGCTTAACCAGGTTGCATTCGGGTCAAGATCTTCATCTTCGGCCAGCAAACTGGCAGGGTCTGTATAGGTGTAATCTGCTGGTGGAGTGGGAGTCGCGCTGTTGGGCAGCGGAATAATTTCCCCTTCACGCCCGTTGACGACCAGCACCGTATTGGGTGGTACTGTTGCCAGCGAAAGGGCTGTGCTGTTCGGGTACTGACGGAGTTGCAGGTTGCGATCAGCATCCAGATTAAACACTCGCCCGGTGATACCCGGCACTGTTGCGGCAGGCGGCGGGGGAAGGGTTGGTGTAGCCACTACGGCGACCGCCGCTGCATCAGCAGTAGGTACTTCAACGACTGCTGTACTTCCTGCAGCAGGTGCGCTGGCGATACCCTGTGCCAAACTGGTTGGCGCAACCACGATGTAGGGCAGGTTGCGATACTCCATCACCAGCAGGTTGTAATACACGCCGCCGTAGAAGTTTTCGTCAGGGATGTCAGCCGAATTTTCGCCCACCAGCAGGCTAATTGCCTGTTTACTAGGTGCAAAGCTGACGGCTTCACCCTCTGTACCAAATGCTAAATCGCTGGCGAGGGCTGTGCCATCTGCCAAGGCTGCGTTGATGGTGTCGGGTAACCCGTTAATGAGTGCAACCCGCGCCTGTCCCGCTTCAACCCCGGCTACATTATCTTCAAACACATTCAGGCTGAGTTCATCAACCGTACCCAATGCTGCCACTGTAACGGTTGCACCGCTTTCTACAGTGAGTGTGGCAGTGGTCAGTGTATCCGGTGAACCTGCGGGCTTGATCGTGACATCATAGCTGCCTGCTGCGACGCTGGTATGCGGGGTAAAGCCTGCTACACCCAGCGATGGGAAAATCAACGTGTCATTTACATAAACATCGACATCCGGTGCGTCACTCACGCCATGAATAACGCGCACAAACCCGCCCGCAGTTTCAGGTTGGGTTGGTGCAGTCAGTGCAAGCACAGCCGGACTTTCGGCTGTTCCGTAGACCACCAACATGTAAGATGTATTGCTGCCGAGTGCAACTGTATTCGCGGTCACAATGGCTTGATCAACACCCGACCCACTGGGAACAACGGCAAAATCATAGGCAAATGCTGGAACATCCAACGTACCCGGTAACTGTTGTACACCATATTCCAGTGCGGGAATGACCGGACGCCCATCTGTCAGCACCAAATCAACAGTTGGCCCGCCGCTGATGGCGTGAATAGCCGAAAGGCGGGCTTTACCTAGTCCAATCGGGTTCAAATCATCCTGATAAACCAGGAAACTCGATTCCGAAGCCGAAGCCGCCACCAGTGTTAGAGGGGTTGCATTCGGGACGCTGAGGGTTTGCTGCCAGATAGGTGATGCTGTACCCGCTCCTGCCACAGTGACAACCAATTGATGATCGCCTGCTGGTATCGTGGCGTAGGTGGTTGCGTCGCCAAAGGTCAAATCGCTGGCAGTCAGTTGCCCATCGGTATATACGTCTATTGCCGACGCACCGGGAATGGCGTGAACAAAACGAACTTGCCCATCGCCACCTTGCGCCATAACACTGGCACTGCTGATTGCCATTGTCAGCAGCAGTGCCAACAGGCCAATCATTCGAATAATCTGTTTCATACGAACTCCTTTTCCTCCGCCCAACCAGTGAACCTCTAATGCCGAATTCTTTGTAGAACTTTCTGTTTGAAACTCGGCATTGAGCAGGTGAACTGCTTAGGTGCCTTCTTCCCACTGGCTCAGGTATTCGGCTTGTTCGGGTGTCAGGGTGTCAATCTTTACACCGAGCGCTTCCAACTTCAAGCGGGCGATTTCCCGGTCAATGTCTTGCGGGATAGTATAAACATTGGGGGTCATGTTCTTGGCATTCTTCACCATGTATTCCGCGCCCAATGCCTGATTGGCAAAGCTCATATCCATCACACTGGCTGGATGGCCTTCAGCGGCGGCCAGATTAATCAGGCGGCCTTCGCCTAGTAAGTAAACGGACTTGCCATTGATCTTGTATTCCTCCACGAATGGACGCACCAGTTTCGGCTTACCACCGTTTAACTTTTCCATCGCTGGGATGTTGATTTCTACATTAAAGTGACCGGAGTTTGCCACCAGCGCACCGTGCTTCATCTGCACAATGTGGTGTTCGTCAATTACGTTCTTGTCGCCTGTGGCTGTGATGAAAATATCCCCAATCGGTGCAGCGTCGATCATTGGCATTACCCGGTAGCCATCCATCACTGCTTCCAGCGCGCGCATCGGGTCAATTTCGGTCACGACCACATTTGAACCCATGCCATGTGCACGACTGGCGATACCTCGGCTGCACCAGCCGTAACCAGCTACCACTACGGTGCGCCCAGCCAGCAGAATGTTAGTCGCGCGGATGACACCATCCAGTGTGCTTTGTCCTGTGCCATAACGGTTATCGAACAGGTGCTTGGTGTCACTGTCGTTGACTGCGATGATCGGGAATTCCAGCGCACCATCTTTTGCCATCGCGCGCAGGCGGATAACACCCGTTGTGGTTTCTTCCGTGCCGCCCACGATGCCTTCCAGCAGTTCGCGGCGAGTCTTATGGATAACGCTTACGAGATCAGCGCCATCATCCATCGTAATATGTGGCTTGTGATCAAGCGCTGCTTTAATGTGTTCATAATAAGTGCTGTTGTCTTCGCCCTTGATGGCGTAAACCGGAATTTCGTAATTGGAGACCAGTGAGGCAGCTACGTCATCTTGTGTCGAAAGCGGATTCGAAGCACACAGTACAACATCAGCACCGCCTACCTGAAGCGTGTGCATCAGGTTAGCTGTCTCAGTAGTGACGTGCAGGCAGGCCGAAATGCGCATTCCAGCCAGTGGTTTTTCACGTTCAAAGCGTTCGCGGATGGCGCGCAGTACGGGCATTTCCTGCTCAGCCCATTCGATACGGAAACGGCCACCAGTGGCGTAATCCAGATTTTTTACATCATGTTGAACAGTCATCAGTTCTCCTCAAATTTTCATCAACCGGGCGGCAAAACGGCTGGATTGTATCATTGATGCCGCCAGAGTAAAACGGGCGATTGCTATACGATCATTTCGGATCGATCAGCGCATCCAGCAAACCAGCGTCATCAAATTCAGTGCGGAATCGCTGGACGAAATCTTGCCGGGTAAAATGATGGTTCTGTGTTCCCACATTTTCCAACACATAAGTCGCGCAAAGCGAGCCAACTTCAGCCGCCAATTTTAGCGGCCAATCCGCCGCGATTCCCCGCAGCAAGCCCGCACGGAAAGCATCGCCACCACCAGTGGGGTCTTTGATTTTGTCAGTGGGGAAGGCCGGGACTTCAATCAGATCACCATTGAGATAAATGGTCGCGCCGCGCTTCCCTTGGGTAATGACCAGAATTTCAATAGTTCGGCGCAGGTCTTCCATTGTTTGTTCGGTTTTCTTGCAGATCAGTTCTGCTTCATAGGAGTTGACCACCATTGCATACGCCCCCTGCATATCACGGTAAAGTTCTTCACCGCTTAACCGAGGCACTTGTTGGCTGGGGTCATAGATGAAACGGATATGCCGTTCCCGGCATTCTTTTGCCAGATTTTGCATCGCCTGTGGATCATTCGGGGAGATAATTACCATACCTGGCTTGCCATCGTAAATATCAGCCAGATAGTAATTTTTTGCGTAGGCCATTGCACCACTGTAAAACGACGCAATCTGGTTGTTATCCAGATCAGTGTTGACGAAAAACGAGGCCGTGAATACATCGTCAAGCTGTCGCACGGTGCTGGTATCAACCCCCGCGCGATCCAGCCATGCGCGATAATCCCCAAAATCGCGCCCAACTGTCCCGAACAACTTGGGACGGAGGCCGAGTAGCGCCATTGTGTAAGCGATGTTCGCGGCGATGCCGCCTTGGTGTTTGGTCATCTCTTCGACCAGAAAACTGACGCTGAG
Organism: Anaerolineae bacterium; assembly: GCA_019912965.1. Classification (GTDB taxonomy): domain Bacteria; phylum Chloroflexota; class Anaerolineae; order Aggregatilineales; family Phototrophicaceae; genus CFX2. The sequence goes on along the minus strand of JAIOHM010000159.1, from coordinate 72,237 downwards.
ATGATGGAGTTGGTCGGGGATAAAATATTCAGAGAAATGCCCCGGAAAGCGCATTAAGTAGTCATATGCGATAGAACCGGTTACGATAATATCCATTGAGATTCCCATTGAAGAGCTGAATTCGGACGGAAGAATGTGCAAGTATATCACAGCCCGGAAGGGCGGTGTAGAATAGAATTGGATAGATTATCGTGACGATTAGGATTGTTCATGACGATTTTTAACCACAAGCGCCTGCCAACCAATCTATTCAAGCTGGACTTGGATGGGTTGCGCCGTGGATATTACAGCGACAAATACTTTGAAAATGTCGTCCTTGTGCTGGAAGGAGCAAAAGCGGCAGGTTATACCTTTGCTGGGCAGGATAGTCGTCATGTTTCTGTAGATGTATCCGGGTTGTCGATAGGGGATTTGGAAGTCGAAGTCCAGGTTTTTAACCGCCGTTCGCCATTAGCTGTGGTTGCCGGGGTAGATGTTGTTTTAGCCATGTTGAGACATGTAACCGGGTTTCATCAAAATGATCAGTTTGTGGATACCTCGGATCGACTTGAGGTTGAAGCGGTCGAAGATGGAGCTTTTACTCGGTTTTCCGGTAATACTGAAGATGTCCAGCCCGTCATCCGTATACGGGGACGGTACCGGGATTTTGCCTTGCTGGAAACCCCCATTCTTGGTGTGCTGACCCGTGCCAGCCGAATTGCCACCAATGTGTACAACGTTTTATATGTGGCCAGAGGAAAATCTGTTTTGTTCTTCCCTGCTCGTTTCGATTTGCCGGAAACACAACCAATTGATGGTTATGCTTACTGGTTAGCTGTCCAGCGTTATAACTACGATAACGCCATGCAGGTCCAGCCACTGGTCAGTACAGATGCCCAGGCTCAATGGTGGGATGGGCGTGGCAGTGGCACGGTTCCCCATGCCTTGATTGCCTGCTTTATGGCAGATACTGCTGAAGCGATGGTTGCTTTTGCTGAATATGTTCCGTCTCATGTTCTCCGGGTTGCGTTGGTTGATTTCAATAACGATACAGTAACGGCATCTCTGTCTACATTGCAGGCCTATTGGCCGCGTTATTTAGCTGCTCTCCAAACAGATGATGCGGATGCCCAGAAACGCTGGACTCTGTTTGGTATTCGGTTGGATACCAGTGCCAATATGCGTGATGTCTCGGTGCCTCCTGTCGCTGGTGGCGGGGTATCCTCCGCTTTGGTACGCATTGTGCGTGATGCATTGGATAAAGCCTGGGAAGGCTGGAATGTGCCAGAACCGTGGATAGATATTGCCAAAGCCTATTGTCGCAATATCAAAATCGTTGTGAGTGGTGGTTTTAATGCTGTCAAAATCGAACGTTTTGAGCGCGAAAATGTCCCGGTTGATATGTATGGGGTGGGGTCAACGCTGCTTCGCAATGCTGAGGATGTGAACACCGACTTCACAATGGACATTGTGCGTGTCAAAATCCGCGATCAATGGGTTGATATGGCGAAAACAGGTCGCAAACCGAATGATAATGAGCAGCTAAAGCCTGTTGATTTGAGCCAATTTTAGACTGAGGTACTCAAATGTCTGAAAACAACCATGATAACGCTGAACGTCCAGTGCGCCGCCCGCGTCTTGATGCTGATAAAGGTCGTGAACCGCATCTGGTTCCAGCGCAGTTGGGCAGTCGTTGGATTTCACTGGCTGCACTGGCTGAACAGATCGAAGTCGCATTTCGCGAAGAACATGACGAAAATTCGCCCGCATTGGTAGAGGCTGATACACCTTCCAAACGGCTGAAATTGGTGTTGGAAACGGCGGATTACATTCTCTCTGTTGAATCAGCACAGCTATCGCAGCAGGAAAAAGCGGATCTCATTACTCGTGTTTATAGTAACCTGTTTAGTTATGGCCCTTTAGATACACTATTTCTTGATGATCGGGTGACAACCATCTCGCTAGAAGGTGTGGATAAAGCTGCTGTCCGTTATGAGCATGGCGATCTCACACCTCTCGGCCCGCTATTTCAGGATGCTGACCATTTTCGCCGTGTTGTGAAACGTTTGTTGTTTGATGCAGGCGCGGAACTGCGCGAGAATCAGCCTTACATCGAATTTGGTTTGCGGGTGGGTGAAAGGGCGGTTTCTGTCAATTTGGTAGCCCCTCCTGTCGCTTTCCAGTTGACGGTGGACATCCGCGTCCATCCTAAATCGCTACCTGATTGGGATGACCTGATTACCAGCGGTTTCATGACTGAACAGGCTGCACAGTTGCTCAAGGCATTGGCTGTTTCTAATCACGGCGTCTTGATTGTCGGTGAACCAGAGTCCGGCAAAACAACCTTTCTCAGTTTATTTGCTAGTGCTATTCCGACCCGGATGATCGCTGTTGAGCGTGCAGGTGAACTGCAACTGCCTGCTGGTGCCGAGCATTTCGTTGTTAAATGGCCTGTGGGCGATCAACCGGGATTTTCGTTTGGCGAACAAATCACCCGTGCATTGGAATCCAAACCTGCCTGCTTGCTGCTGGATGAAGTTCGGGCGGACGAACCCCAAAGTATCGCACCATTGCTGGAATTAGCTGATGCGCCGCGCCAAATCTGGTCGTTCCGGGGCGCTATTTTTGCCAAGCGTTTGCAAAATGCTTTGGGGATGCTGGCTCGCCGTGCAGATGTGGGGCAGGGTGAAACGCTAGTCCGCGCCCTTTATGAGCGACTTCCTTTTGTTGTATCTGTCAACCGGGTCAACAATGCTCTTCGTCTGTGGAGCATTGGCGAATGGCAGTTCAAACACAGTGCCGACTATCCAACATATACACCGTTGATGCAGGTTGAGGAGGGGCAGCTAAAACTGATGGACAAACATCCTTCTCGTTCCTTGAACCTTCCTGAATCATTTTTCACATAATTATCGCAGCGTGTAATCGATAGCAGTTTCTCGAAATAGAAAATATCATTCTGTCAACACTACCTAATGTCGCGGATAGGGCAGTGCGTTGTGAGACATCATTCTTGATCCCTCTTTTCTATCCACTCCCTCACGGCATTTTCGAGAGCTTCTTTTTTGGCTTCCACAGTTTCCATATCGGAAAAATAGGCCATTCGTCGATCAGGATAATCGCCTTCCAGCAATCCACTTTCATGACTTAGAATTGCGCCGTTATGGAAAACGAGATGCACATGCTGTTTAGCGCGCAGGTTAAACGTCACCATGTAACCTTTGTAGCTAAAACTGGGGGCGTTCCATTTGATCTGCTCGGTAATATCCGGGTGGACATTTTTGATGATATCTCGAATGGTCTGCGCCTCAGCTTTAAGTGGGTGATCGAGTTTTTCCATGTATGCATCGACTGCTTCGGTTTTATTCACCGGTTGTTGAGGTTTCTTCATGTTCAAATAATGCGTCCGTTGTTCTTTATCAAGATGTTCAATTGCGTAACGTAAGAGTGTGCGTGGCATTGTTGGGGCATATTGATCTAAAAAGTGCAGCAGTTTTTGACGATCATTTGAGCCTGCCGTACGCAGCATCCACCCCGTCGCTTTGTGGATTAAATCTTGGGCGTCGTGAAGCAAAATTTCCGCGATTTTGAAGGTATCATCTACATCACCCTGCTTAATAAAATAGGCAGTGCTGACAATGGCCGTGCGGCGTTCCCATAGATTTTCAGAGTGTGCCAGCTTGTACAAAACATCGCGCGGTTTATCAAATAGGTAGTTGCCGACGACATATAGGGCGCCAAGATCAACCAAATCCCAGTTATTCACTCGATCATGGCGTCTTATATAAAGATCGAAAAGTTCCTTTTTGCGGCTTTCAGGCGTCTTTTTTCTGCTGGTTTGTTTGCCCATAATGCTAAGTGCGCCAGCTCTTACCTCGTGGATCGGACTTTCGAGCAGTTTTTCAATCTCGTTGGGCGGCATATCAATAAATGTTTTGGCAAGTTCGAAGACTTGTCCCATCCGCACACCCATAAAAACATCACCCTCACCATATTGGCCTTCGCCAGTTTTAAAATAACGCTGAATTTTCTTAAGTTCTTCTGGCGAACGGTAGGACTCTAGACTTTCGATAAACTGTACCGCGCCAATTTCTGTGGACATAGTCCAATATCCTTTGTTTGCCAATGAAGCATCTTAGGAGGCTTGCAGATCATTCAATTGCCGTTTGCGGTGTGGGTGTTTGCCAGAGCGAAATAGGTGGGTAATCCCAATAGATTGACAATAAAGGCTACCTTACTTTACGATGCGAAATGTCAAATGGGTTGCGAATTTCGACTCAATCACCCTTGTGCTTTCCAGTTCAATTGGTGTGCCTAAATGATCGAATAACCGGATGCCGTCTCCAAGCAGAATAGGAGCAAGATCGATGTGAATCTCATCCAGCAGTCCGGCTTTCAGGAGCTGTTGGGTGATCGTCGTGCCTCCAACTGCGACCTTCTTATCCCCTGCGGCTTTTTTTGCCTGTTCCAGAGCACTTTCAACACCGTCGGTGACGAATGTGAACCACTCCGAATGTGCCCATTCCTGCGGTGCATTATGGGTAACGATAAAAACGGGTACACCCAAAGGGCTTTTGCCGCCCCATGCTTTGGAGACGTCGAAATCTCTCCGCCCCGTCACGATTGCCCCATAGGCGTCGAGTAACTCCTGAATGATTTCGACACTGGCAGGTGCGACCTTAAATACCATCGATGTGCCCGGTACTGGAATAGCGATGTCGCCGCCGAAGTACCACTTGAACAACCGCCCAACATCGTCGTTCGGTTCAGCAATAAACCCATCCAGCGACATTGTGAAACCTACACTGACTTTTCCCATATTCATTCACCCTTCGTTTTATATGTTCAGGTTCTTAAACCTCGGTAAAACTTGCCGCCATCTTATCGAGGCATTGTTCCATGCCAGCTTTGGATAACTCGATTATTTGGTCTGATGTATAGCCGAATTCGGTGATGTTTATTTCTGTCCTGTTGTTTCCGATGGCTTTGAAGATTACAAGACTACGTACTTTCTGTGGCATATCCGGTGGTAAACCTAATGTGATAGGGTCGATCTGATTGGCGTTTTCGTCGGCAAAATTTTGGATAAAGTCAATCTGTTGCATGGGTACAATTTTTTGATATGTCCAGGTGCTGTACATATCTTGGCCGCCGAATTCCTTTGGCGCTCTCATGCAAACCAGAGATGTCCCACCCTCACGAAAATCCATTTTGGCAACCGGGCAAGTAAAGCCTGTTGGCCCCCACCAGCGCATGACCTGATCGGAATTGCTCCAGGCATTCCAAACCTGCTCAACTGGCACATCAAAAACGCGGGTGATAATCAGATCACGTTTCTTGGTTTCAGCGCTCATAACAGGTTTCTCCTTGATTTGCGTTATCAGAATTCTTATCAGAACATTTGTATGATAATGCAACCGCAATGAGACTGTCTTGTATAAAATGGCAAGTTACTCAGGTTCACATATACGAACGAGTTGCTGGGCGGGGGTTTTGCCGATGAAGCGTTTCAACGATCTGGTCAGATGGGGCTGGTCGAAATAACCCGCTTCATGAACGGTGTCGAGGATCGAAACACCTTGCTCTAAGAGGGTCGCTGCATATTTAGCACGCTCAAATTGATGAATGTGGTTTTGCGTTAATCCTGTGGCGTGTAAGAAACGATGCCGTACTGTCCGGGATGGCGTCTCTGGTAGCGCATCTTGTAATGCGGCGTTCACGATTGGATCACATACCAGCACATCATCGTGCACAAGTCTGTCAATAAACGTGTCAACATTTTCATAGCTAGGAAATTGCCATGCAGAACCCTTCAGCCAGAAGGACTTGCTGGATGCATCAGGCATGGCTGTTTCGGCATCCAGAAAATTCTTTACAGGCAGATGGGGCATAAAGGTGCCAAGTTTAAACTTGATCCAAAGCAGTTCAACGCCTTCGATAAAATTTACGGTGCCAGATGTAGTTAAAGGCCCCACAACCAGAGGTTGTAGATGGTCATTGTGCTTCACAAAGACCATGTGCCAATGGATCTCGGATGGCCGTACTGTAGAACTACTACCAATAGTTCGACCCTGTGTAATCAACTCTACATAAGGCGAGTCCGACAACCGTTCTTCATAGACAAGGCTCATGCTTCTACCCTCATGTATTTGTTCATTGCCCAAATTACAATGAATTTAAGCACAATTGTTCTGGTATGGCAAGCCCTTGAATTAGTTTGAGGCGAAACATGCTCTATTGCAGAAATTGCGAACCAACCGAAAAATGCTCATTCTCTAGAACGATTTTTTGCACCCATTCAAACAGCTTGACACCGTCTTGCTCCATTTCGTAAAACAGCGGCGCGCCAATGCTGGTGTGAGGGGTGCTGGGTTTTTCGGGGTTGAGCCCATAATCGGTGATGTAGTAGTAGTAGTTTAGGTCGGATGTATCGACTTGTCTGATCGAATCGCGCAGCCCTTGTGACCAGATTTCAGCATGGTTGCTGTAATCAGTAACCTCATTGAGCTTTGCGCTGAACCAAATCAGAACCTCATCGTATACAGTATTGATGTGCAAATAGGTTACATTGGCTGGTGAACTCTGATTGTAATGCAGATATGCGCTGCCAATCAGATCATCCCCAACCTCAAAATCCAAATTATTCTCTGGATCCGCCTGCCACACAGTTTCAATAATTTCATTCCACCGCGGGCTTTCAAGGTAAGACCCATCCCCGATATGGTAAATATGGCTTTGTGCATAATGTTCAGCGATGGATGGTGTCCAGAAGGTGGAGCCAAATGCCCCGGCGCTCTCTCCAGAAATAACCAGTTTGCCCGGATTGTTGAATGTGGTGTAAACCCAATCCAATGCCTCGGTTACATTTTGCTGTCCATTGTGGTGAATAGTTTGGGTTTCGCCATTTGCGAGTGAGTAGTTGACTGTTGCTGCGCCGATGTGAAAGTCAGCGGTGCAGTAGGGGATATAAACTTCATTCCAGTTGTGAAATGGATTCTTGGGATTATCCTGCTGGAAGATTCCGCCCAGAACAGCCCGCAAAATCTCCCAGATGTAGGCAAAATAATAACCCGAAATATTGTTCACCTCGATAGGGTGCGAGGCTGTCTCAGCATCCCAGGCTGCGCCTCCGCCCGAAAAGTGAATGAGCAGATTATCCGTTTCGCCGCGCCGAACGTAAATCCGATAATCTGATCCATCGCTGCATACCGTTTTGTCACTTAGGTCGATTCGCCCCCATGTGTTCAGTGGGAGATTCGCCAGATCAGAGCTGCTGCTTATCTTTGTGGTGCGTATCAAAATCGAATAGAGTACTACAACGGCAATCAATGCGATCAGAATCAGCAGCCCAATAATGGATGCAGCAAGTTTTAGTTTTCGTTTGGTCATTGATCCGTTCTCCTTAAGAGGGTGCTATGTTGCGGTGCAAGATGAACAATGACCGAGAATATGAGTCGTAGCGTTTAAACCTTTTCGCCCGCGACTGCCCTCCGCAAATTCTCGATAAATGGCGGACGTACAATCCCGTTTTCGGTGATGATGCCGCTCAGGTAGCGATTGGGCGTCACATCAAATGCCGGGTTACGGGCGTGAAAGTGCGGCGGCACAATTGGGTTGCCATAAGGAGTCAGCACTTCATCTTTGCCGCGTTCCTCAATCGGAATTTCCGCTCCGGTCGCCAGCGATAGATCAACCGTTGAAGTCGGCGCAACGGTATAGAAGGGGATGCCGTTTTCTTTCGCCAGCACCGCGACCTGATAAGTGCCGATTTTGTTGGCGAAATCACCATTGGCGGCCACCCGGTCAGCTCCAACCAGCGCAATTTTGATTTCGCCTTTTTGCATATAGTATCCCGCTGCTGTATCCGGGATGATGTCATAGCTCACACCCAGTTGTTCCATTTCCCACGCGCTCAATCGTGCCCCTTGCAATCGAGGTCGCGTTTCATCCAGCAGCACATGAATCTTTTTGCCTTGCTCAAAGGCTGCCCGCACCACACCCAGCGCCGTTCCATAATCGACAGTCGCCAGTGCCCCGGTGTTACAGTGGTGCAGAATCGTGTCGCCATCCTTGATGAGTACCGCACCATTTGCACCCATCCGTTGATTGATGGCTACATCCTCGTCGGCAATTCGTTGCGCTTCATTCAATAACGCATCCCGCAAATCATCGGGATTTTTGAACTCTCCACTATCCGCCAATTCCATCAACTTATCGACTGCCCACGCCAGATTAACCGCTGTTGGGCGCGACGCTTTAAGGAATTGGCTCGCTTCTCGCAAATCTGCCAGTAGGGCTTCTACACTTGTGGTTTTACTCTGCCGTGCCGCCAGTGCCATGCCAAAAGCCGCCGCTGCCCCAATTGCGGGAGCACCGCGCACAGTCATGTCGGTAATTGAAGCGGCAACTGCTTGATAGGTTGGCAAATCTACCTGCTCCAGTTTCCAGGGAATCGCCTTCTGATCAATCATTCGTACTTGGCCGTTATGCCATTCAACCGTTCGCATGATAATTCCTTATTGGTGAAATTGCCTCTACCGCCGATTGCGACTCTTGTTCACCCGGATGCGGTTGTCCCGCTGCTTGCGTACCCATTTCAAATATCGCGCAACATCCGGGTTTTGACGCAGTGCTGCAATCGTATTCAATTCTGCTGCCAGTGTGCCGTTGGTAAAAAAGCTGTGCAGTGTTTTATGGCAGGCCGCACACAGTTCAATGACCTCCCGCCCACCTTCAGACTTCGGGATCAGGTGATGTTTGCTAACCTGCCGCACATCCCGTTTACATAATCCACATTGATAAACAGCCTGTTGTTTACCCATCATCGTTCTTCAACTGAAAGTTTCTTTATGCTGTAATTTTGGTCACCACTTCTACACCGTTCAGCATCATGTGATACAGAAATACATGATGCAAAAGCTCGCCATCGTGCGGTGTTGCGCCTATTTTCAGTGCAGTATCAACTGGTAGATCATAGGTATCAACACAATCAACCGGCAAAATGATCCGTTGCCCTTGTATTTGTCTTTCATTGGCCGAGGTGCGTAAATGCATTGCCAGTTGATAGGTGCAAATATCGGTGCAATCCCCAACCACAATCCATGTTTTGATATGTTCCCGCGCTTTGACCCACGCCAGGAAAGGATCGTTCGTGCCGCAGTTGATACAATTTTTTTCGATGACCGTAATCTGGTCAAAGAAGGGTAACTTTTTGAACGCCGCCACCGTTTCCGATTCTGCTGTTCCCTGAATGCAGTGAGGTGCATATTGTGCGAATTCCACTGCATCTGCTGGATGTGTGTCCTGTGGCAGACAAATATCCCGAACGCCGCGTTCCCATGCCAGTGTGAGCAGGGCAGTGATCGGCTCAACAATGCCATTGACTCGTGCTGACGACAGCGGCCCTATGGTGCAGAATCCCTCGATAACATCAACCGAAATAATCCCAACTGTGTGCGGGTCGGCATTTGGAACCAATGAGTCGAACGTTGCCGCTTTCAAACCCGCTTTCCAGTTTAGCATCCAGCCGATGAATGGCTTGCTCTGTTCGATAAACGTTTCGGTATTCATGCCCTCAACTTTCGCTCAAAGCCTTTCCCTAATTGTAGACACCCGCTTTTCTTGTGGCAATAAACCATTGTCATCAAAAAGCCCGCTGATTTATACAAGCGGGCTTCGTTGATTTGTTATGTGGCAGATTTTTTACTGCGACTGATTAACAACTTTGGCTATCGTGTCGAAGGCCAATCCACCCCGATTATAAGTCACACCGTCCAGCGTCACCCACTGGAGTGGCCCATCACCATACCGTACCATTACTGCCGGAGTACCTTGTACACCAGATTCCGCGCCCAGATTTGAATCGGTAACAAATTGTGTGGCCTCGGTCGTGCATTGCAGCAAATCGGCATAGGGCACATCAACGCGTTCTGCGATATCTGGGCCGAGGTTGTCGTAAAGTCCTGCGCTTGTCAGCTCAAATAAACGTTTGTAGGCAATGAAGAACGAACCCGGTTTTAGCGTTTCGGAACATTCGGCAATTTGCGCTGCGAAGTCGCCGTAAGGATTGCGCGTAGAACGCAGCATCCGATACTCGAATTTAGCTTTCCCTGTCGCCACAAATTCGTTGATGAAGCGGTCAATTGTCCCCGTATAATCTTGGCAGTGGGGGCAGGTAAAATCTGCGAATTCGACAATTGTCACCGGGGCATTCGGATTGCCCAGCACAAAACCGCCATCTGACACCCGAGATGTTGGGATCGTACTGAGATCAGCACTGCTCGTCAGACTGACCCGGTTACTCGAAATCAGGATAAATGCTATTGCCGCAATAACTGCTACCCCAATAATCGCCCCAATGATGATGCGATTACGCTGTTGTTCAGGGGATGATCCACCCATAAGCGAAGCTGATTTTTGCATACTGAAATATCCTCCATATAGTGTGGCGATTGTAATCCGTTGTAGAGTGACTTCTCAAGTGAGAATAACATGAGAATCTAGTGACGAATCTTAGGTAATGGGATGAGCCAGGAAGTATTCCGTTGATAGCTGCGGTATTGCTCACCAAAGCCTGCCACCAATCGGCGTTCTTCCAATATTGATCCCAGTATGAAATACAGGGTTGCCCCGATGTTGAACGCCAGCAGTGCCTCGCTCATTGTGCTCATCGGCCAGATTGCCAGCAGCGAAAACAGATATAAAGGATGCCGTACCACTTTGTATAACCCTTTAATTTGTAACGGTTCATCGGGCAATGGCAACGTTTCGCCTTTCAGATACGCCGTTACCTGCCGTATGCCTGCGAATCGCTGCCAGTCAATTTGCAGGAATGAAACGCCAACACCAATCACACCAATTACCTGAATGCTCAGGAGTATGTATTGTCCCATACCTTCAACCTGCCAGACTGTATTTCCGGGATTCAAAATGGCGATGGCAAATGGAGGTAGAAGCGTTAGAACTGCAAAGAAATTGTAGGCTAGTCGATAAAATGCATGATATGCACGATCACCGATGCGCTGGCGAATCGCTTGCTTGATATTACGTCCCGCCAACCAGCTATGCAGCACGGCGAATGCCGCCATGAGAAGAAAAATTGTGAGCATATCCCCTCGATTTCAGGTTAAGTGATCTGGGGTTATAGACGCTGACTTAGAGGAGAATGTTACGGGGTAGCAGGTTTCAGGATGCCGTCTGAATAATACTGGTAACGGTGAATGGGTGCATCTGCCCAATATCCACCCTCAAATCGGATGGTGCCGTTTACGCCGTCATAGGTCATCGTATTGAAGGCGGACTGCACATCACCATTTTGTATTGTCTGCAATACCATTCCAAAAGCATCATAAGTCAGGGTTGCCAGTAATCCCGGCTCTGGCACAAACAAGCCGCTGTTAATGTACCTTTCGCGGAAAGCCGCATCTGGCAAACTGGCACTGCTTGTAATGACCATACCTTGCACGTCAGGTCGCAGTTTGGGGAACTGTTCCAGTGCCAACACTTCCCCACCGGTTGCCATGCTTTCTGGTTGTGATGTATCTGTTATCTCAATACGCCCTATAGTAGCCGCTAGCTCCGGGTTTATCAGCATAAAAACTGTATCAGTTTCGGGTTTTGCGCCCCATCCACCCACGACTAGCACAGGCAAATCCCCAAATGCCTGCTGTGTCTGACTATCCGTTGCAGCATACCCCAGCACGATAACAGCTTTGATCAGCGGATCACCTGCCAATGCCTGTGCTCGATCTGCTGCATTTTGTGCTGTGCCACCATCATCAATTGTCAGCAGTTCTATGTCAGGATTGTCGAAATCCTGTATCGCCAGCCGTGCCGCATAATACGCGTTATATCCCACTTCGCGGTAACGTCCCTCGAAGGGTGCCAGTAGTGCCACCCTTGCGATTGCCCCCGGTCTCGCCCCACACCCACAAAACAGCACAACTGCTGTTATGATGAACATAATCGGGCTGACAAGTCTGAATCTCGGAACTCGGAACTCGGAACTTGGAACGCTCACTTAACACCCATTCGCTAGATGTTCCTCAAAGGTTCGTGCGAAGTCGTGATACCCATCTCCCCGGCAGTCGGCACGGAAGTAGAAAAATTCGGATTGTGCTGGGTACACTGCTGCTTGAATAGCCGTCAAACCGGGGCTGGCAATCGGCCCCGGCGGCAGACCGTCATTCAAATAAGTGTTGTAAGGCGAAACCGCGTTGGTGTAATCTGCTGCCGTAATGCGCGGCCACCAGCTTCCATTTTGAAATCCAATCCCATATTGCACAGTGGGATCAGCTTCCAGTCGCATGTTAATGGCTAGGCGGTTGCGATATGCGCTGGCGATCATCGGTTGTTCGTCCGGGTGTACAGCTTCCCGCTGCACAATCGAAGCCAGTGTAACGGCTTGAAACACTGTCAATCCTTGTGCGGCGGCATCCAGCGGAATTTGCGTCCCTATTTTTTCGATGAACGCTTGTATCAAAATATCACGTAGCATAGTCGCGGTTACTTCCGCTGGAAGCTGGTAGGTATCGGGATATAGAAATCCTTCCAGTGATGCTCCCGGCGGTAACCCGACCTGTGCTGCAAAACTGGGGTCTACCTGTGCACCCGGCCCAACAACTCCCAGAAATTCCGCCCCACTGAAGCTGAAGTATGGATTGTCGTCAATCATCGCGACGATTTCTTCCAACCGCCAGCCCTCCAGAATGCGGAAGGGGAATTGACTGCTCCGTGAATCCGTCAGCGCGACTGCGATTTGAATGAGCGTTTGTGATTTGTTCAGGAAGTAAGTTCCGGCTTCAAGCTGCCTGTCCAGATCGTTGAGCCGTACATAGTCTACGAATAAATCCGCATCCAGAATCAGGTTTGTATTGACCAGATTTCGTGCAATCAAAGGGGGTGTATCCCCGGTATTCACGGTGAAGCGAATGGGCGTTGCATCATCGCTGACCGAGCGATTGAGATCATCCTGCCGTGACGACAACGAGAATTGGATGATAGTTTTTTGCACAAAATCGACAGGCCGTCCGCCGGAGACGACGAACAGAGCGCCCGCCGCAACGACCGCCATAATGACCAGCAGCCCAATAATCACCACCATGAATCGAATAAAACGTCCCAAAAATAACCTCTTCTTATTCTTCAATAAATGATGTTAGCCCATCGCGTACAGCGTCTAGATAGCTTTGCAAAATCAGCCGCGCCGCCAGATCATCATATGGTTCGCGCATCTTTCGCTTTTTCTGGATAGCCAATTCATGGGCATCAATGCTGGTCAACTGTTCATCCCATGTAACGATGGGGAGGGGAGTTGTTTGGGCGAAGCGTTCAATCCACCGTTTAACGGTATCCCCCTGTGTATAATCGCCGGGTTTCGCTTCGCTGTTTATGGGCAGGCCAACGACGATGCCCATAACCCGCTGTTCTTTTGCCGCTCGATTGATCTTCTCAAAATCGGCTGTGTTGGAGGTGCGCTGGATAATGCTCAATTCGCGGGCAATCAACCCGGACGCATCACTGACAGCCAGGCCGATGCGCTTTAAACCATGATCGATGCCGAGCAATCGTCCCTTATTCGTCATTGAACCGGGGTATCCTGCAATTGTATGCTGATGCGCCATGCCAGCAGTGGCATGTTCCCAAACCAATCTGGGGCGATTACGATTTCTGGCACAATGCCTTGTTGAAGTGGAAGTTCGCTAACCAGATAAGCTATTGCATCATTTGTGGAACGACCAGCCAATCGTTGTCGTACCGCTTCGACATCAATTTCCGATACAACAATGCCGCTTCCGCTAACGCTGAAGGTTGCCGTTCCAGTGCCCAGATCGCTGCTGCTGACAGACTCGCATCCCAGCCCATAAGCTACACTGTCCGGTCTGATAACCTGTCCCTCTGCAATCTGTCCGGACATCTGCGCCAGTACAATCTGCCGTCCATAACGTTCATCTACACCTGTTGCTTCCACCACAACTCGCATCGTGAGCGATAATGTATCGGCAATTTGTCCCGTTTCAGCACTGAAAGTCGTCCAATCGCTGCGTTCTTCCGCGATGTAGACGGTTTCCAGAATGATACATTGATCAGCGGTCAACTGCGATTGCATTTCCAGATAAGCCCGATTTTGAAGTTGCTGTTTCACCGTTGCCAGCAGCAAATCAATGTCGCCCTGCGTTACCACCCGCTGCGAACGGCTTGCACCACCAGCGGTGGGCGTAATGTTACGCACAGTCACATTGCTGGCAAGCGGCCCAATAATCGTGTTAATCAATCCACTGTCTACGTTACCGATTTCACCCGCTGAAGTTTGTAGCGCTTCAACCGGCACTTCGATTTGTAACCCAATGCCGCCTTCTAAAATTGCTTCTTGTGTGGTGCGGAATTGAATGGGTGTTCCTGCACTGGTGGTGACGGTTGTTCCGGCAGGAATCGTGATCGGTTGTCCCGTTTGGTTGATAAACACTACGGAACCTGTAGCTGGCGCATCATCCAATGCCTGCGCCCCAGTGGTTTCAATTGTGCCGCTGTCCTCAATCTGCACGCTTAAGGTGATAGCGGGGATAAGCCGATTTTCTACATCCACACTCTGCACCAGAGGATTTACAGTAATGTCGGTTGTCGTCTCTATTCGGCTCTGTGCGGGCGTCAGGGTGATGGTTGCGCTTGGCAGCACCACGACCCCAATCCCAACCACCACTACTGCAAAAATTGCCAGCGCGATCACCAGCCGAATCCGTCGCCACTTTCGGGCTTGAGCAGTTTCTTCAGCATAAATCCGGCTGGCAACTTCCTTCAAATCATCAGGAATGGGTTCATCTTTCGGACGTTGAAAACGATTGGTGAAGACTTTGGTGCGTCCCCGTTTCCAGCGCCCGCGTTCGCTTGCGCCAATTGTCTCATAGGTGCTGATATTGAGTTCAGTAGCGTGTTTGACCACCAGCGGATCATGTGTCACCAATGCCAACCGGATTGCCCGTCGCATTGCCTCGCGCTGAATCAGCACCAGATCGAGCTTGCGGATCAGAATCGTGCCTTCTTCCGGCCAGATCAGCAGTACCCGTTGCCCACGCAGGAATGACAGGCGATCACGAATTGAGGCAACATCATCGCCCCGTTCAAGTTGTACAAATTCCGGTTTGTTTGCCATCAGCCTTTATAGTACTTTGCAATCAGGTCGCGCGCTTGCGCCAGTGCATCCGCTAACTTGCTCACATCTTTACCGCCCGCCTGTGCCATATTCGGGCGTCCACCACCGCCGCCGCCGACCACCGCTGCCAATTCCTTAATCAGGTTGCCCGCGTGCAGCCCTTTCTTGGTCAGATCATCTGTCACTGTAACCAGTAGTTGAGGCCGGTTTTCTGTTGCGCTTCCAAGCACGAGTACCCCGCTGTTCACCTTGTTACGGAACCAGTCGGAAACCTCACGTAGATTATCCATTGTCATGCCGTCCATTCGGGCAATCATGGTTGGTACACCGCTGATGTCTTCGGGTTGCATCTGGTCGAAGTGGCTTTTTGCGATTTCCCGTTGCAACTGCGCGATTTGTTTCTTCGCTGCATTGAGCTCATCTTGCAGAATTTCAACCCGATGTGCAGCCTGATCAGGTGTTGCTCCTAAACGGTTTGCCACTTCCGCCAGCGTATTCAACTGATTTTGGACATATTCAACCGCACCACGTCCGGTTAGCGCTTCCACACGGCGGATGCCTGCGCTTACGCTGCCTTCGCTGACGATCACAAACGAGCCAATCTCTGCGGTTTCTGGGACATGCACCCCGCCGCACAATTCGTAGCTATAGCGTTCGCCGTTTTTCGTAATCGTAATCGTGCGTACCCGGTCGCCATATTTCTCACCAAATAGCGCCATCGCGCCTTCCTGTCGCGCTTGCGCCTGTGACTTTTCTTCCGCGGCAACTGGATAATTCTTCAGGATGATCTCATTAACCTGCGTTTCAATCGCCTGAAGTTCTTCATCGCTGAGCTTCTGGTCATGCGCGAAGTCAAAACGCAGACGGTCTGGTGCGACCAGTGACCCACGTTGCTGAACGTGTGTGCCCAATCGCTGCCGTAGCGCCGCATGGAGCAAATGGGTTCCGGTGTGGTTGCGGGTGATGTCCCCTCGCCGCATAGTATCCACTTCGGCGTGGGCGTCGTCCCCTTCTTTAGGCGTACCTTCCACCACCTCGCCAACATGGACGATCAATCCGCCCACGGGTCGTCGTGTATCTTCCACTTCAATCAGCCAACCGTCGCCGCTGATCGTGCCTGTATCGCTGACCTGCCCACCTGCTTCAACATAGAACGGTGTCTGCCCCAGCACCACTTCGACCTTATCGCCTGTAATGGCACTTTCAGCCCGCTGCCCATCACGGAATAGCGCCAGAATCCGATCATTTGCGGTTGGCGGCCCATACGGTGCATAAACCACACCGTTTTCGCCGAGCAATTTGGAGGTCTTCAACTGTGATAATACAGCGTTGTACTGGTCTGCGGTGGTCATTTCGCCCATCGCCTGCCCGCCGCCGCTGATTTCCGTGTGGCGTGCATCTTCTTCGTTGAATCCATCCATGTCGACGGTGAATCCGCGTTCTTCCACCACATCTTTGATGACCTGAATCGGCAAACCCATTGTTGCCTTCAGATAGAACGCCACTCGCCCCGGCAGTTCTGTGCGATTTTCCTTCGCCAGAATGTCCAGTTCCGCGTTGAGTTCGCCCAAGCCTCGGTCAAGCGTCCGGCGGAAGCGAATTTCTTCCTGCGTGATAGTCTTTTTGATCGCGTTTGCACGTTCTACTAGATCGGTGTAATGTCCGCCCATGACCGTGATCACGGCGTCCGCGACTTTTGCCAGAAACGGCTCAGTGAAGCCCAGTTTGGAGCCAAACCGCGCCGCCCGCCGGATGACCAATCGGCACACCGAATCACGTCCCTTCGCCCCCGGCAGCACACCATCCGCGATCAGGAACACCGCCGCCCGTACATGGTCAGCAATAACGCGGTATGGAACAATATTCGCATCCCGTTCGGCGTCTGTATGTCCCGTTAGTTGTTGGGTCGCCGCGAAAATCGGTAGAAACAGATCGGTTTCATAATTTGATGTGACACCGTTGACCACGCTCAGAATACGTTCCAGACCCATCCCGGTATCCACACCCGGTGCGGGCAGGGGCACATCGAATTTCCCTGTATGGTCGGGATCATCCTGTGTTCGGTTGAACTGCATGAATACCAGATTCCACAATTCCAAGAATCGGTCATCTTCTTCTTCCAGTGACGGAATAATGTTGTCTTCGCCGCGTTCTGGATATTTATCCCAGTGCAGTTCACTCGTCGGCCCACATGGCCCGGTTTCCGCCATCTGCCAGAAGTTGGTCTTTGGCCCTAATCGCGCTACACGCTTTGGATCAACACCCATTTCATTGACCCATATGTTGTAGGCTTCGTCATCGTTCCGGTACACCGTAAATGCCAACCGTTCCTTCGGCAGACCATACACCTCGGTCAGCAGAATGTACGCAAACTTGATCGCATCTCGCTTGAAATAATCCCCAAAGCTGAAGTTGCCCAGCATTTCAAAGAACGTATGATGGCGCGGCGAAGGCCCAACATTCTCCAAATCAGAATGTTTTCCACTGACTCTCATACACTTTTGTGAAGTGGTTGCCCGCTTATAATCCCGTTTATCCAGACCTAAAAACACATCTTTAAACTGCACCATACCGGCGTTGGTGAACAGCAGGGTAGGGTCGTTGGCCGGAACCAGCGAAGACGAAGCCACCTCGTTATGATGATGTTCTACAAAAAAGTCTAAAAACGCCTGACGCGCTTCGGTGCTGGTCATCGATTTCATGAGACGAATTGTTCCTTACATTTGTCTGAACTTGTCACGAATTATAGTCATCACGCAAATGCCCAACAAGGGTGCTGTATAATCACTGTAGGATTAACATCAAACACGGTCATCTACTCATGAACTTAACGCCCAAACACTTTGTGCTTTTGTGTCTTCGTGCTTTTGTGTTGATGCTCTTTCTTTCCCTCGCGGCCTGTGCTGCCGGTGATTTTCCTACCCCCACACCTTTTGGTAATCTTAATGTTCCACCCGGCGAACCCGGCAACCCCATTATCCGCAACAGTGATTGGACGCCCGTTGTTCAAATGATTGATGAAGTGCAAATGGTGTTGGTTCCGGTTGGGTGCTTCAATATGGGCAGCAACACAGGCGATGCTGACGAACAGCCCATCGAAACCCAGTGTTTTGATCGCCAATTCTGGATTGACCGTTTTGAAGTTTCCAATGCTCAATTCACGCAGTTTAACGGGGTAGCCGAACTCTCCAGCCAATGGCCGGATGCTAACCGTCCACGCATCAACATCCGCTGGGCGGAAGCCCGTGACTTCTGTGCTTTACGGGGTGCGCGTTTGCCCACCGAACGCGAATGGGAATATGCGGCGCGTGGCCCGGATGGACTAATTTACCCTTGGGGTAACGACTGGCGTTCGGAGAGTATGGTTTGGCCGGATGTTGCCAACGGGCAAACGGCGGAAGTGGGCAGCCGCTTGGGTGGCTTCTCGTGGATCGGCGCGCTCGATCAGGTTGGCAATGTCTGGGAATGGACGAGTACCCTTTATGATGGATTTACTTATCCTTATCGCGCGGATGGCCGCGAAACTCCCGATGACCTGACCAGTCAGCGTGTCATTCGCGGTGGCTCATGGTATGACGGTTATGCCTACTATGCCCGTGCCGCCAACCGTGCCCGCCTCGGCGCATCCATTCAGGATTTCAACATCGGCTTCCGCTGCGTTCGGGATGTTTAACCACTAAATCCGAACTCATGGACAGAACAGGGCGGGTTAACCGATCCGCCCACCGACAAATATCGCGGCTTCTGATTTCTCGTTCTTTCTGCTTTTAACTTCTTTACTCATCCCGCGTTACTTCTTTTAACTTATCTCTCGGAACTCAATCCACCCTCTGCTATACTAACGGCTATTCGAAATCATTTACCTTACTTCGGAATAGTCTTATGCCCACCATTGACGAGCAAGTTGATATTCTCATGTCGGGCGCAGAATATGGCGACCCGCAAACCAGAGAAACCATGCGCCGCGAACTCCGCGAACGCCTCGCCGAGGCCGAAAAAGTCGGGCGTCCACTGCGGGTTTACTGCGGTTTCGACCCCCGCACGGCAGATTTGCATCTCGGTCACACCATCCCCATGCGGAAACTGCGCCAGTTTCAGGAATTCGGTCATGATGTAACCTTCCTCATCGGCAGTTTCACCAGTTTGATCGGTGACCCCTCTGATAAAGACACTGCGCGCAACCAGCTTACCCGTGAACAGGTGATGGAAAATGCTAACACCTATGCCGAGCAGGCTTTCAAGATTCTTGACCCCAATCTGACTCGTGTGCGTTATAACGATGAATGGCTCTCCACGCTGGACTTTGCGGACATTATCCGCTTGGCGAGCAACTTCACTGTGCAGCAGTTCCTCGTCCGCGAAAACTTCAAAAAGCGTCTGGATGGCGGACAGCCTATTTACCTGCACGAACTATTTTATGGTCTGATGCAGGGCTACGACGCCGTTGCTCAGGAAACCGATGTGCAGGTTGGTGGACAGGATCAGCTATTTAATATTCTGGTCGCCGGACGTAAATTGCAGGAAGGCATGGGGCAGCGTCCACAGGTTGCTATCATCATGGGCGAAAGCCTGCCGGGAACCGATGGCGACATCAAGATGAGCAAGAGCCTCGGCAATCATATCCCCATCATGGCTGAACCGCAGAATATGTTTGGCAAGGTGATGAGCCTCCCGGATAAAGTGCTGCCCATCTACCACAAGCTGATTTTGGGTTGGTCGCCTGTTCAGTTGAAGGAATTTGAAGAAGGACTGAAATCTGCGCGTTTGCACCCCAACGAAGAAAAGATGCGCCTTGCCCGCGAAATTGTCGCGATTTTCCATGGTGCGGATGCAGCTCAATCTGCCCAGAAACATTGGGATGAAGTTTTCCGCAGTCACGGCGGCCTGCCGGAAGACATGCCTGAAGAAGTCTTGACGGCTGACGAAAAAGTGGTTGATGTTTTGCGCCGCTTGAACATGGTCGCCAGCGGTGGCGAAGCCAAACGGCTCATACAGCAGAATGGTGTCCGTCTCAACGAACAGCCCGTTACCGATCCGCAGGCCAGTGTCACACTCGATATGCTGCCCGCCGTGCTTCAGGTTGGCAAGCGAAAGTTCGTGCGGCTCATCGCCAAATCCTGAAAATCAAATGGGCGGGTAATCATCCCCGCCCAAGTTCTTTTTCTGGGTGTCTTCGCGGTTAATTTACTTTCCCGGTGTGTACACCAGCAAAAAGATGCTCATCACCAGCAGTGTGCCGAGCATGATCCATTCAAATACCTGTGGATTCACCCATTTGACGAATCGTTTTCCAATCCAGACGCCTGCTGGAATAACTGGAATCACCCATAAAACGCTGGCAAATTGATGCGGTGTCAGCGCCCCGGTGATGAATATCCCCGGTATTTTGAGCACGTTCACGATAGCGAAAAAAAGTGTGGTTGTGCCAATGAAAATGGTTGGACTGGTTTTCTGCAACAGCATGTAGGCGGTGAATGGTGGCGCCCCTACATTCGCCAGCGCCGAGCCAAAGCCCGCTGCCCATCCAACGAAATAGCCATGCCAATTGCGGGGTTCGTAAGTCAGCGAACTAATCCACGAACTGATGAACTTGTAGATCACTACCGAAAGCGTAAAAGTCCCGATAATCCGCCGGAACAGAATGTCTTGGCTGGCGAGCGCACCGAGCAGCGCGCTGCCGATTACAATGCCGACAACCGCCATCGGCAGCATCATGCGGATGTAACGCAGATCCCACGTTTTCCAATAAATCCATAACGCGAATGCATCACCCAGTATGAGCAAGGGCAGCACAATCCCTACTGCTTGCGCGGCAGGCATAATCAGGCTCATCAATGGCGTAAGCATAGATACTGGCACTGGCCCACCAAACCCGCCTTTAGACAGGCCGATCAGCAGTGCCGCCAGGAATACAATGATCATGAAGTTATTCATAAATCTCGATCTGTTTGAAACTTGGAGGAAAATTCACCCGTTGATTGTAATGGCAGTTAATCTTGGGTAGGTAGTTCCGTATCAGACCATGAAACGGGGTAGGGGCGCCCGGCTGGACGCCCTTATGAGGCAGGGACTATGTACGGGGTGCCCATGTCAGTTGTTCGCGCACCTGCAAATCAGTGTGCCGGATTTTCATCGCCAGATCAGCCGCTAGATTACGCATCAAACGGTAGCCCAATTGCGGATAGGTATCGCATAGCAGCATCAGCTTGTCGCGCGGGATAATCAGCAGTCGGGTATCCTGCTGTGCGCTGCGTGCCCCGGCAGAACGTAAACCTTCGTCTACCAGTGCCACCTCACCAAATGACTGCCCGCGCCGTAGTGTGGCAATCGGAACAGAGCCATTTTTTTCGTCCTTGCCCACCAGTGCCGGGTTTACAACGATCTCAACTTCTCCGTTGGCGATCACATAAAGCTGGCTGCCGGGGGTGTTTTCTTCAAAGACCATTTCTGTTGTCTGATAGGTTTTTTCCGAACAGATCGAGGCGACGAGCTCAAGTTGAGTGTTGGTAAGTTCGTAGAAGATGTCTGCCTGTTTCAGGATGGTGATATAGGACATCCAATGCTCCTGTTTCCTAATCCCGATAGAGTCGGGTATGATTGCTCTCGGTATGATGGCATTGTAGCATTAGTTATGACACCGGGCAAAGCGCCCCTTCTTCGCAGCCAATAAATCTAACCCGATCTCAACCTTCTAAACCTGAAAATGCCAACACACGATTATTGATGGTCGCGGTTTACTTGATAAATGAATTCTCTCTTGAAAAATCCTTCTTGACCCCTTATGATCTTTAAAGTGTTTAATGTTTAGGGAAGCTAAATCGTGTCTGTTTACGAGAACGAAATTCGCGCCATTCCGCTGCCCTATCGGGTGTGGGGTGCTGAACAGATTGATGAACAGTCGCTGGCACAGATGAACGCTGCTATGCGTTTACCAATTAGTGTGGCTGGGGCACTGATGCCGGATGCCCACGTGGGTTATGGCTTGCCCATCGGTGGTGTGTTGGCAACTGAAGATGCTGTAATCCCGTATGCGGTTGGTGTCGATATTGCCTGTCGTGTTCGCCTGTCTGTTTTTCCGCAGTCCCCAATTGTGATCAAGCAAAAAGCTGGGCAATTCAAAAATGCCCTGATCGAAAATACCCGTTTTGGCGCGGGCAAAATTTGGGGCAAACATGAGCGCGCCGAACATGATGTACTGGACGACCCGGATTGGACAGCCACTCGTTTTCTCGCCTCGCTCAAAGATAAGGCTTACGAGCAGCTTGGCACTTCTGGCAGTGGAAATCATTTTGTCGATTGGGGCAGCCTGCGCCTCGAACAAGACGATGAGCAGTTAGGGCTGAAAGCTGGCGAGTACCTCGCGTTGCTGTCGCACAGCGGCTCGCGTGGAGTCGGTTTCAAAATCGCCAACCACTATTCAGAAGTGGCAATGAAGCTGCATCCCAATCTGGATAAGGCGGTGCGCCATCTTGCATGGCTGCCGCTGGATTGGAACGAAGGACAGGAATACTGGATTGCGATGGAATTGGCGGGGCGCTTTGCCGCTGCTAATCATGAAGTGATTCATAAACGTGTGGCGAAAGCTGTTGGTCTGAAGCCGCTTTACAGCGTTGAAAATCACCATAATTTTGCTTGGAAAGAGCGTATTCCCGCGCCATCCGGTTTTGCCGAACCTGACCGTGAAGTGATCGTCCACCGTAAAGGAGCAACCCCGGCAGGCAAGGGTGTGATGGGTTTCATCCCCGGATCGATGGCTGACCCCGGTTTTCTGGTGCGTGGCAAAGGTGTAATCGAATCGCTCAATTCGGCGGCACACGGCGCAGGCCGACAGATGAGCCGCACAGCCGCCCTGAAAAGCATTACCAAAACCGAGCGTGATCGTTATCTCAAGGAACGCGATGTCACCCTCATCGGTGCTGGTTTGGATGAATCGCCGCAGGCCTATAAACCGATTGAAGTTGTTATCGCCGCCCAATCGGATTTGATCGAGATTATCGGTAAATTTAAGCCTGTGATGGTGCGGATGGACGGCACAGGTAGCAAGGCAGAAGATTGATGGATTTCACAGTTGATGAACTCATCTCGGTTTGCATCGCGCGTCAGGTTGTGGATGGCGAAGTTTTGGCTCAGGGTATCAACACCCCGCTGGTGATGGCGGGGTTTATCTTGGCGAAGCTGACCCACGCGCCTAATGTCAGTTTCTCATCGGCCATTGGGCAGGGATTGTGTCAGGATTGGGCGCAGCTTGGGGTAGGGCGGGTAGAAGACCTGTGGTTAGGTAAGGCACAGATTCATTTTGGCTTTATCGCAGGTGTGATCGACCTTTTGCCCTGCTATGAACTGAAAGAGTTTTTCCGCCCCGCGCAGGTGGATGCTGTTGGTAACTTCAATAATGTTGCCTTTGGGAGTGACTATTTCCGTCCACGTATGCGCCTGCCGGGAACGGGCGGCATCCCGGATGTAACCACCTTTTCCGATAAAATCTATCTCTATGTCCCGCGTCATTCCCGCGTAACCTTTGTACAGGAATTAGACTATGTCAGTGGCTTGGGGCATGTTCCGCATCGCAAACGGGGTTCAGGGGTCAAATATCTGGTTAGTGATTTGGGGCAGTTTGATTGGGTTAATGGGCGAATGCGCCTGACGAGCTTGCATCCCGGTGTTACCCTTGAACAGATGCAGAAGAAAACCGGCTTTGAATTGGAAATCATACCGAATTTAGGTGAGACTCCCTTGCCGTCGGCTGAGGAAATCCGCCTCTTGCGTGAAGAAATTGACCCGCTTGGGGTTCGTAAACTTGAAACGCTCGGGGGTGGTGCGCGCAAAGACCTTTTGCGAGAAATCCTCGCCCGCGAAAATGCGCTCTAGTTGGGCAGGGTAATACCCCAATCCTGAAGAGTGTAGAATCTGCTGGCCGGGGTTGCCATGTATCCCAACTGAATGCCGCTGATTTGCGGTGCGGTCACATAGGTATAAAGTGGGTAATACAAGGGAATAGCGATTGCCCGTTCGATGAATGTTCGTTGAAAATTAGTGTAGCGGATGATCCGGTTGATCCCGTTAGGGTCACGCCGCGCGCGTTCCAATTCCTCATTAATCCGGCGATCATCCATACCACCATAATTTTTCCCCTCAGGTGGCTCTTGATCCCAGAATTGATACACATCTGGATCAGCACTTTGTCCCATCGAAAGCTCCACCAATGCAGCATCAAATTCGCCCGCATCCAGCCGGGATTGATAGGTTACGAGGTCAACCGCATCGACGGTTACCGTGATGTTGAGTTGTGACCACTGTGCGGCGACTTCCTGCATCATGCCGACCAATATGGGGTCATTGGGTACGAGGATGCTGAAACTGAACAATGTGCTGGTTGGTTCTGCCGTAGCTTCGGCATTGCTGTCGTTGCGCCGTAAATTGGCTGTTTCCAGAAGTTGTCGTGCGGCTTCCACACTGGGACGCGGCCAGAGCAAGTCCGCGCTGTATGCCCATGATCCCGGAATGAGAGGGCTGTCTGCCAACACGGCTGCACCAGAGAGATACCGTTCAATAATTGAACTGCGGTCTAGCCCGGTTTGCAATCCAATCCGCACACGCTGTTCCCGAAAGAATGCCACACTATCCCGCTGCCAGTTGAAGATTAAAACCCCTAATGTGGGATCAATCGCTGTATGGATGTTGAGGGTAGATAGTCCCAGCAGCGCCTCGCGTTCGCTGCGGTTACGCCCCGCTAGGCCATCCACCTCACCGGATCGCAGCGCACTTAACGCCTGCTCAAAGCTGTTGTATAACCGGAATGTCAGTCGGTCAAGTGCATATCCGCTCTGGCCTTCGGGACGTTGGCGATAAGCGGGTGCTGTACGTAAGTCGATAATTTCTGGCTGACTTCCACTGATGGAACGCGCCGCTTCCAACTGATAAGGCCCTGTGCCAATCGGGGAAAGATTGAAAGGGTGATTGCTGATTTGTGCAGCCGTCGTGCCCCGGAGGGCATGTTCCGGTAGAATGCCAATGCTTAATGCATCCAGAAAGTTGCCCAGCGGTTGCGTCAGACGGAAACGCACCAGATAAGTATCCAGTAGTTCAACTTCAATAGTTCTCCAGAATGCTCCCAGAGCCGCATCGCCGGGGAAATCATTCGCTTGGAGTAACGAGAAGGTGTAAATCACATCGGTTGCGTTAAAGCCAATCCCATCCTGCCACAGCACATCCTCGCGCAGTTGAACAATATATTCCAGCGCATCGGACGAGATTATCCAGCTTTTTGCCAGTCCGGGTACGGGTTGACCATAGGCATCAATCCGCGTCAACCCCTCGAAAATGAGCGAAGAAATGTCTCGATCAACTGGATTCAGATTGGCAAACAGCGGGTTTAGCCGTTGTATATTCCCGACCAACGCTTCACGATAGGTGGGTGTCTCACTGAGGCTGCTAGGAGGTATCACCCCCGGAAGCGAAGTTGGCAGTGGGATTTGTGTGGGACTGTCTGGGATAGAGGTTGTTTCGGCGGTTGGGACTGGTGTTGGTTGAGGTGTAGAATCCTGCCTGCTGAGTAAGCTGGCAGCAAAGAGCACTACTGCCATCACCAGAACCAGAATTTGCCAGCGGAATCCACGCAGCATAAAACCTGCCTCAACGCAAAAGGGTGTTTTGTTGAATTGCAAAACACCTTATAGCATACGATGATACAACCAATGGAAAACGCAGAGCGGTTTACTGTTGGAAGGCGACTACAGACAGAAGCGAAATCGCCAGAAAGGCAATGGATAGACCAATGGTGATTTGGAACAGTGTCTTTTCCAAACCACGCCGTGTCCGTGCTAACCCGCCGCCTACATCACCACCCAGCAGGCTGCCCAGTGCGCCGCCCTTGACCTGAAGCAGAATCAGGATAATCAGTACAATCGAAACCACAATTGAAGCAATTTGTAACGCCACCTGCATGGAGTCAACTCCTGGATTTTTTTAGGAAAGCCCACGCAGTATAGCACGCTCATCCTTGCTTGCAAAGTGTTGGCAGAAGTCCTCCCGAATGTTGCGTAATGTTATTTGTAAGATTACCTGCTACCACCTGTTTATCAGGCTGATTCTTTAAGGGTTAAGTTGTGTTGCCCGCATTTCCAGAAGATCAATAGCTGCATTCAATTGCGGGTCATTAGTGTTATCGCGGCCTTCAACCGGCCATTCAACCACCACGTCGGGCGTAATACCTTGACCATGTATCCAGTTGCCGTTGGGGGTTAGCCATCTGGCAATCGTCAGCCGGATGCCACCGCCATTCACCAGCGATTGCCAGGTTTGTACTGTCCCCTTGCCGAAAGTCGTCACACCCACAATGGTTGCCCGACCGTTGTCCTGCAATGCACCTGCTACCAGCTCGGAGGCGCTTGCGCTGTTGTCATCCACGAGAACAACGAGGGGGATAGAAACCCCAATGTAGCTTCCATTGGCTTCGAACACCTGCTCACGTTCACCGCCAAAGTCTTCGATCAAAATCGTTCCATCTTTGACGAAGGCACTGGCAACATCAATAGCAGTGGTGAGCAAACCGCCGGGATTGCCGCGCAAATCGAGCACCAGTCCATCCAGATTGTTCACATCCAACTCGTCTAATGCCGTGTCGATTTGTTCCCGCGCGTTCACACTGAAGTCTCGCAATTTGATGTAACCAAGATTGCTATCCAGCATTTCCCATTCCACAGTGGGTATGGTGATGCGTGCCCGTTGAATGCTGAATTCGATCAATTCCTCGCCCCGGAGCATTGTCAGTTCAACAGTGCTGCCCGCTGGCCCGCGTACTTTAGTGACCAATTCCAGTTGGGTTAGCCCGGTTACATCCTCACCATCAACTTCTACAAATATATCCCCACCACGTAGTCCGGCGGCTTCAGCGGGTGAACCTTCCATAACGCTGACAATACGGATTTCTTCTGTATCTTCTACAGTTTCGACTACCGCACCAATACCCTCAACTTCGCCGGATAGATCAGTGTTCATGAGCGGGTAGGTTTCGGGATCCATGTACCCGCTGAACTGATCGCCCAGCGATTCCACCATACCATTGATCGCCCCATTGACGAGTTCTTCCGGGGTCACATCGCTCCGATCAAGATATTCATTTTCTATCAGGTTATAAACCTGCCAGAACGGTTCGAATGTGCTTTCAACCCCTGCTGGCGGTGCGGTATTACTTTGTGCTTGACTCACCAACTGCTGGTTGCCGAGTGCAAATCCTGCAACAAAGACCACTATCAGAAGCAGACTGCTTTTATAGGGTTGAATCCGCTCCCAAACCGATTGTGCGAACGTGGACATATGCTCTCCAATACAACGTATTTATGCTATGATTATAGCGATTTCTGCTTGGCCTTGTGTGAGAGTTCTGTATTAATCATAACTTCAAGCCAATCACAATCTGCTCCGTTTTCCCTTCGTCTGAGAAAGCCTTATGCCCGAAACGCAAGTTTTTTCCGTGAATCCGCAAAGCCCCAATACAGAATGTATTCAGATTGCTGCTGATGTATTGCATAAGGGTGGGCTGGTCGCTTTTCCTACCGAAACAGTCTATGGATTGGGCGCGAATGCTTTAGATTCTGCTGCTGTTGCGCGTATATTCGTAGCTAAAGGTCGCCCCGTTTCCGACCCCATCATTGTCCATCTGCATGATCCGTCTCAATTGTCGCTGGTTGCACGTGATGTTCCTGATCTTGCTCATGATTTGGTACATCGCTTCTGGCCGGGGCCACTCACTCTGGTTTTGCGCCGCAGTCCTGATATCTCACCGAATGTGTCCGCTGGTATGGATACAGTTGCTGTGAGGATACCGAATCATGCAATTCCGCTGGAGCTTTTTCGTGTGGCAGATTTACCTGTCGCTGCCCCAAGCGCGAATCGTTTCGCCCGTCCCAGCGCCACCACCGCTGCTCACGTCTTTGAAGATTTATCTGGACGCATTGATGTCATTCTGGACGGCGGTGCCGCTGTTATTGGTCTGGAATCCACCATTCTCGATTTGACACGTACACCCCCGGCGGTGCTGCGTCCCGGTGGAATTGCGCTGGAGACATTACGCGCATTGATTCCAGACCTTGAAGTGATTTCTAAGCATTTGCGCCCGGAAGATGAGGGTATTCAGGCTCCGGGGATGCTTTATAAGCACTATTCCCCTCGTGCCGAACTGCTGCTTTTTGCCGGTTCGCTGGACTTGGTCGTTCCAGCGATGCAGTCCAGTGCCCGCCAGTTGGTTGAAACGGGCAGGCGAATCGGTATCCTGGCTCCCAATGCTGAACAACGCTATTTTGTCGGCATTCCCGCCCAAATATTTCAACTGGGTGATGATCTTTCTGAAATTAGCCACAACCTGTTTACAGGAATGCGTGAATTAGATGCAGCAGGTGTGGATTCCATTCTGGTACATGGATTTGAACAATCTGGCTTGGGTATAGCTTTATGGGATCGTTTGCTCCGTGCCGCTGAAGGCCGTGTGATTTGGTGCTGACTATCTTGGGGATTTGGCATGGATATTGAATCACTGAAAAACTACGCATTCGCTAAAAAAGGCGTTACCCACGATTTTCCATTTGGGGATGATGTAGTCGTGCTGCGGGTTTTGGGGAAGATATTCGCGTTGATTCCGCTGGATGTATCCCCCCGTGTCAACCTCAAATGTGATCCGGCTGTTTTACCGGGTTATCATATGAACAAAACGCATTGGAATACCATCTTGCTCGATGACAGCATTCCCGATGATGAAATCCTCGAAATGCTTGACCACTCATACAATCAGGTTGTCAAAGGTTTGCCCAAGAAAGACGGCGCTGTTTTACAGACTGAATAACCCTATACAGAGTACATTTCATGCATCAATGGATTTCATTACAGGAAGCCGCAAATCTTGTTCAGGATGGTCAAACCCTCGCTTTTGGTGGGATGACCCTGTACCGCCGCCCGGTTGGATTTGTGCGCGCACTCCTTCAGCGCCCGCAGCGCCCTAAAAATCTAACCTTACTTTGCTTCACGGCAGGCTACGAATCGGATTTATTAGTCGGGGCAGGCTGTGTTGGAGCAGTGCGGAGTTGCTACTTCGGTCTGGAATCATTCGGTTTCGCGCCAATGTTCACAGAAGCCGCCCAAAAAGGCACGGTTCGTATCGTCGAGGAAACTGAAGCTAGTTTGGCGCTTGGTATTCGTGCTGGCGTTTCTGGTGTTGGTTTTATGCCGTCCCATGCCTGGGTCGGTACAGATTTACCGCGCCTCCGCCCCGATGTAAAAACGGTTATCGACCCCTACAGTGGCGAGGAACTCACAGCGTTCCCGGCTATACATTCCGATATTGTGGTTATTCATGCCTTGGAAGGGGATCGTTACGGTAACTTCAAAATCAACAACAACGTCGGTGTTGATCAGGAACTTATTTATCTTTCAAAAACAGTGATTGTTACGGTTGAGCGCATCGTTGAGCAGGTTGAACGCGCTTTAGATGGATTGTTAGTGCCTGCTCCCGGGGCAACACATCTGGTTCATGTGCCGAACGGTGCATGGCCGACCAGTTGTTACCCTTTATATCCAGTCGCGGGAGGGGAGCTTATTCGTTACGTTGACGCCTGTAATGCGGGCAACTTCTCAGCCTATCTGGATGAGTTTTTAGCTAGAGAATGAGACCATCCACTGGATTTTGCTGCATTGTCTGCTTATAATCATATCAAATTGAACATACAGACCAGGGGAGTCCGCGCAAGTGGGCTGAGAGGGTGCGTAACGTCGCACCGACCCTTAACCTGATCCGGGTCATACCGGCGTAGGGAGTGCCATCCATAAACGTCTACCAGCCACTCCTACAACATCTTTTAGGAGTGGTTTTCGTTTTCGGCTCCCGGTCTGCTTTCGTCTAATCGATTCTGAAGGGAGTGTTTCGATGAAAAGCGCAGTTTTGCTCGTTCTGTTCATCTTTTTGATGAGCGTACCTGTAATAGCACAGGACGAAGTGACCATCACCCTCGTCACCCATGATAGTTTCGCTGTAAGCGAGGATATTCTTGACCAGTTTCAGGCAGAAACAGGGATCACAGTCCAAATCCTGCGCAGTGGCGATGCCGGGGCGATGGTCAATCAATCTATCCTCAGCCGCGAAAATCCGCTGGGTGATGTGATGTTTGGTGTAGATAACACCTTCCTCGGACGTGCTTTGGAAGCGGAAATTTTCCTGCCTTACGAATCTGCACTGTTGGCTGATGTGCCGGATGAGTTCAAACTTGACCCGGAAAACCGCGTAACGCCAATTGATTACGGCGATGTATGCCTCAACTATGATGTGAGCTACTTCGCTGAAAACGATTTGCCACTTCCACAATCGCTTATTGAACTGACCAGCCCTGAATATAAAGGATTGCTCACAGTCGAAAACCCGGCCACATCCTCGCCCGGATTAGCATTTTTGCTGGCAACCATCAACCAGTTTGGCACGGACGGCGACTACACCTACCTCGATTTCTGGACGGATTTGGTTGCCAATGATGTCTATATCTCGGATGATTGGTCTGATGCCTACTACAATCAGTTCAGTGGCAGCACTGGCAGTCAGGGAACGCGCCCGCTGGTGGTAAGCTACGCCAGCAGCCCGCCCGTTGAAGTTTACTTTATGGAAACCCCACCGGAAACTGCACCAACAGCCAGCATCATTGCCGACGGAACGTGCTTTCGCCAAATCGAGTTCGTTGGCATTCTGGCAGGCACACAAAACCCTGAAGCCGCGCAGCAGTTTGTCGATTTTATGTTGAGTACTGCTTTCCAGGAGGACATGCCTTTGCAGATGTTTGTCTTCCCGGTGAATCCGGAAGCGGAACTGCCAGAAATCTTTACCCAGTACGCCGCGGTACCAGAATCACCCGTTGTTCTGGATGCGGATGAGATTAATACGAACCGCGAAACATGGATTCAAGCATGGACAGAAGCCGTCCTGCGTTAAGACTATCCCAACTGGCATGGCACGGGCTTTTGCTCGTGCCTGTCATTTTTCTTGCCCTGTTTTTTGTTTACCCCTTACTTTCCATATTTGCGGTTAGCCTCGCGCCGGAAGGTCAGCTTGATCTCAGCGGCTTTGCGCGGCTTGTCACTTCGGATTACTACCGCGAAACCCTGTGGTTTACGCTATGGCAGGCTGCACTTTCGACATTGCTGACGTTGGCTTTTGCATTACCTGGTGCATACATATTTGTCCGTTATCGCTTTCCGGGGAAGTCGCTGTTTCTTTCCTTAGCTACACTTCCGTTTGTACTGCCTACAGTAGTCGTTGCTGCTGCTTTTACAGCCTTAATCGGCCCGCGTGGTTTGCTGAACACGGCCCTGATGGATCTGTTTGCTTTGGATTCGCCCCCGATTCAGCTTGACCGTTCGCTAACCATTATTCTGATCGTCCACATTTTCTACAATTATGCTGTCGCCCTCCGCATTATTACCGGATTCTGGGCGAACCAGAACCCGCGTATTGAAGAGGCCGCCCGTATCTTAGGAGCGCATGGTTGGCGGTTATGGTGGGAAATTCGCTTGCCAATATTGCGTCCGGCGATTTTAGCGGCTGTGCTGCTGGTTTTTATGTTCACCTTTACCAGCTTCGGCGTAGTGTTAATTCTCGGTGGCCCACGCTTTGCTACACTGGAAGTCGAAATTTACCGTCAGGCCGCTAATCTGTTCAATCTCCCTGTTGCTGCTGCCCTGTCGCTGGTTCAAATCAGCTTTATGTTTGTGGTGATGTTGGTGTATACCCGTTTACAGCGTCGTATCGCAGGCGATTCAGTAAGTGCGAAAAATGTTGCCCGTTTACCCCGAACCCGCCGCGAAATCGCAATAATAACTGCTAATCTGGCGTTTATGATCGTGCTGCTGTTTGTGCCACTTTTCGCTTTGGTAATCCGGTCATTTACGGCTGGTGCATCTGGTTTTACCTTCCAGTATTATCAGTTATTGACCACCAATGCCCGGAATTCTGTGTTGTTTGTTCCACCAATCCAATCCATTGGGAACTCACTCATTTTTGCTTTGTTCACCACGCTGCTGGCTGTTTCATTAGGGATGTTGACCGCTTATTTACTTTCAGGACGTGCTTCCCGTCTATCACGTTGGCTAGACCCGCTCTTTATGCTCCCATTGGCGACCAGCGCGGTGACACTTGGCTTTGGCTATATCATCGCCCTCGATGAACCGCCTTTGAATTTGCGAACATCGCCAATCCTCATTCCACTGGCACATACCCTTGTTGCCATGCCCTTTGTTGTGCGAAGCGTTTTGCCTGCTCTACGTGCCATCCTGCCCAGTGTACAGGAAGCTGCGCGTGTCTTGGGTGCTTCGCCTCGGCGTATCTGGTGGTTAGTTGATTTGCCGCTGATTAGTCGGGGTATCGTGGTTGGGGCAACCTTTGCCTTCACCGTGAGCATGGGCGAATTTGGAGCATCCCTTTTTATTGCCCGCCCGGACACACCGACCATTCCCATAGTCATATTCCGTTTGTTAGGCCAACCCGGTGGATCGAATTATGGGCAGGCGCTGGCGATGAGTGTTTTGTTGATGTTGGTTTCTGCTGTAGGCTTTGTGCTCATTGAACGCTTGCGTACCGCTGGGGTAGGTGAATTTTAATGCTCACAATTCGCGGCGTACAACGTGCCTTTGAGGGTCAGCCAGTCTTGCGCGGAATTGACTTGGAAATCGCCAGAGGCGAGATTCTCTGTCTTTTAGGGCCAAGCGGCTGCGGCAAAACCACTTTGCTTCGTATCGTCGCAGGATTGGAACAGGCTGATAGTGGCGATGTGCTGCTGGAAGGGCAGTCTATTTTAAGTCGTCCGGTTCATCAGCGCGGCTTTGGGCTGATGTTTCAGGACTTTGCCTTGTTCCCACATCTCGATGTTGCTGCCAATGTGGCATTTGGCCTGCGAATGCAAGGGGTATCCATCGCTGACCAACAAACCCGTGTACGCGAGGCCTTATCGCTTGTGAATTTGGAAGGTTTTGAGAAACGTGATGTGGCCCAGCTTTCCGGTGGCGAACGTCAGCGTGTGGCATTGGCCCGTAGTTTAGCGCCCAATCCGCGACTGCTGATGCTGGACGAGCCACTAGGCTCATTGGATACAGCTTTACGTGAACAATTGATTGTCGAACTACAAACGATTATAAAGCGTCTCGGTTTGACCGCGATTTATGTCACCCACGATCAGCACGAGGCTTTTGCCGTTGCTGATCGGATTGCCGTAATGAATGCGGGGCGTATAGAGCAAATTGATGCGCCCAATCGCATTTATCGTGCGCCACGCACGGCTTTTGTAGCTCGTTTTTTAGGCTTGAACAACATTGTTCCAGTTTTGGAATGGCGTGATGGCTATGCCCGTACTTTTGTCGGCATTTTTGCACTTCCAGCCGCCGTACCTTTTTTGCTTTTGCATCCCACGGGCTTTAACCTTGATCCGAAGGGTACTTTGGTTGGTTTGGTGCAGGAACGGACTTATTTGGGAGATGCCTTCCAGCTTAGTTTCGACCATACCAACGGCCAACGTTTCACCTTCAAACTGCCAGTCACAACCCCGGATATTCCCGCTGTTGGCGAAACCATAACGGTTAGTGTTGCTCCCGATTGGGTAGTTCCACTGTCCGAATAGCGATTTGGAAACCATCCCCGCCTCGGCCATAATAGCATGATGGCTTCTCCAATTAAGGAAACAATCGTGAGCAGAACATATGATGTCCTCAATATGGGGCGCAGTTCAATTGATTTGTATTCAAATGATGTGGGTTCGCCTTTCGAGCAGATTAACAGTTTTGCTGCTTATGTAGGCGGTTCTCCCACCAATATCACCGTTGGCGCGCGACGCTTGGGCCTAAAAACTGCCTTATTGTCAGCAGTTGGTGAAGACCCGGTAGGAGATTTTATTCTCCATTTTCTCCGCAATGAAGGGGTGGAAACCCGTTTCACGCCGCGCAAGCCCGGTCATCGAACCAGTGCCGTGCTGCTGGGCATCGAACCGCCGGATAAATTCCCGTTGGTTTACTACCGGGATAACTGTGCGGATATCGAACTCACCATTGATGATGTGCTGGCCGCTCCGGTTGCGGATAGCACAGTGCTGCAATTTGCAGGCACAAACCTGAGCAAAGACCCCAGTCGCAGTTCCACCATTTTTGCAGCCGAGTATGCACAGCAGCATGGCACAAAAGTGGTGCTGGACATTGATTTCCGACCCAATCAATGGCACGACCCGCGCGCTTTTGGGGTAGCGATCCGTTCGGCTCTCCGGTTAGTTGATGTGGTCATTGGCACCGAAGACGAGATCAACGCGGCTATGATGACCGATCCGCATCAGGTCAATTTAACCCACTCTCAGATTTCAGACGCCAAAGTGAGCGGTGATGTGCAGTCCGCTGTCCAGACTATGTTGAATATGGGGCCAAGCGTATTGGTCGAAAAGCGTGGCGAACATGGTGCCCGTGTTCACCTCAAAGATGGAACCGTTATTGATGCGCCCGGATTTCCGGTTGATATTTACAATATTCTAGGCGCTGGCGATGCTTTTGGAGCCGGTTTTCTCTATGGTTATGTAAAAGGCTGGGATTGGTATAAAGCAGCACGGCTTGGAAACGCCTGTGGCGCGATTGTCGTCACCAAACATGGCTGCGCTAACTTCATGCCCACCATGCCCGAAATAGAGGCCTTTGTGGCAGGTTATGGCGGTCTTTAGAATAAAATGTGAAGGTCATCTGATAGTGTCGCAGATGACCTTTATGCCAATTTCAAACCGTTCTCCAATCCGCTTAACAGTTTCTTTCCCTCAAAATGGTTGGTAACTTTGCCCTCAAAAACGTACCAAATGGTCACCCTTTTTCCCTCCAAACCTGCTACACTGTCTTTATGGCTTTCGCTTCCCACCCTGCATTTCTCTGAAGGCTAAGGGCTGATTGGCGGCCAAATCCGCTGTCGCCATTGTCCGCGCCGCCGCCACCGCCGCCACATCACCCGGAAATGACCGAAGTTTCCGCATTTTCTGGCAACTGGCAACTCGTAATTGGCAACTAAACAGCGAGTATCGCAGCGGAACCCCTATGCCGAATTGCCGCAATACTGTTGTCCGAAACTTTTTGTACAGCTTCCCACGCGACTTTCAATAAACACCCTATCCTGTCCAACAACCGACTGAATATTCTGTATTTTACTGACAACTGACAACCGATAACTGACAACTAATTCCCCCTCATCGATTGTCATTTGCGACAAAATCCGTCCGCGCAATCGCAATCGCCGCAAATGATTTTGTTCCCTTCTCCACTTTTGGAGAAGGGAGCGCCCATGGGGTGAGATGAATTTTCTGGAAACCGATAACTGTGAACTAATAACCGATAACTTCCCCTCAAGATTCGCAAATTGCAAAAAATCCCGATGTGAAATTGCAGAACTTGACGAAATTGCAGAATTTTGCGAATCTTCCCCGTAGCTTTCGGGTAACTGGTAACGAACAATGCAACTCATACAATTTGTGCAAACTTGGCCTTATGAATTCGCTGAAGGCTGAAAGCTAATGACAACCCCCTGCGGCTCACTCCCTTGCTTCCGCCCGCCAATGACAAAATTGACAAAGCGGTGAAAGTTTCCCTCACTTCCGCGGCGCGCCGTGGCGCTTCTCTCGCTTCCCGCCCGCCAACGACGACAACTCAGCGCCTTGTTCCCGTGTTCCCGCCCGCCAACTCAGCGGCTTTATTGGCGCACTTGTCAATAAAAAACGCCCCGGAAATCTCCAGAGCGTTTTCATCATTTGAATACTGAATGTCAGTTTCCACACTTCTTGTCCAATCGCATCCCCTAATAACCCTTATAAAGTTACAGTTTTTGTCCCCAAAAACTCAAAATTCTTGTCCTAAACTGGATTTCTAATCATACTATTTGTCCTAAATCGAAAATCATTCGGGTGCAGTTTGTTCTTCCTCATCGACTTCACTATCTAGGAATCGTTCATCGGGTAGCGTAAATTTTGTTATGTGTAGTTTTGAACCTGAAACCTTTTCCCAATTCGGTATAGTGATCTCAAATTCGATTTCAATGTTGAGCTTTTTTGCAAGCATAGAGGCCTGCTGAGAGGTTGCCAAGACTGTTGTTAGCTGTCTTATAATTTCATAATTGGCAGGTGTGAGTTCACTGAAAAAGAACTCTTCTTCGAAAAAAAAGGTAATTGGAACACCAAGCGCCTTCGCAAGTTCAGGAAGTTCGGTTACGCGAATGACACGATTCCCTGTTTCATAGCTTGAAACGGCTGCTTTCGTTTTTTTCAGACGTACAGCTAGTTCTTCTTGGGTAAGCCCTTGCGTTTCCCTAGCCTGCCGGATTTTTGACCCTATTTGCTCTCGTATATCCATTTTGCTCTCATTGATGCTCGTACTGTTTAATAGTTAATCCCAACTGAGCCTTAACTTGAAAATCTTTACACGTCAAGTATACTTTCAGTGTACTTCGGTACACTTTTAGTTTACTTTTGCTTTTCAATCTCTCGATCTTAACCGAAATAAGGGTTATTTTCCAATGTCGAACAAGAATTCAGGGATAGGCATAAAAGGATCATTTCCAAGCTTAAAATCTGAAAATTCGGTTTTCTATAACTCAACCATCGAACGCGATATTCTGTATTTTTTCGAGTTTGATGAAGACGTTGTTTGGTATAAACCTCAACCATTTACTATTCAAAGCATTTTTGAAGATGGTTCTATTCATCGCTATACCCCAGATTACCTCGTTCAGCGGAAGAATTGTAGGCATATTGTAGAGTGTAAACCGTCGAACCGACTAGAAAATATTCATACTCAAAGACAGCTTAAGATAGGCACTAAATGGGCACTAGAGAACGATCACCATATGGTGGTGATTACTGACGAATATCTTCGAGATGGTCATATTCTTAAGAATCTAAAACTCCTGTGGAGCTATAGTCGATTATCGATTCCCCATCAAGTGATCGAAGGCGTAAGTCAGGCATTATTACATAATCCGTCTGGATTAATTATTTCCGCTTTATCCTCGTTGATGTGTATTTCCCATGGTGGAAACCCCTTAAACCAACTCCAATACATCTATGCGTTGTTATTTCGACATCATCTAGTTGCTGATTTAGCTCTTCCACTGACTGCAAATACCCAAGTTTTTCTAGCCATTAAGGAGTAGGAGCATGTCGCGCTTGCACATTACGGTTGGCACTCGTTTTCTGCTGAATCAACAGGTTATGGCGGTCTGTGAAGTTTTGCCCGACAGAAAATTTATCCTAGAAAACCAGAGCTTTGGTGGAAAGCTCGTGTACTCGCTTGATGATTTGATTGCTGCATGGGGACGTGGTGATTTGATTTTTGAAGTGCGTGGGAAGCACACCAAAAAAGATAATCTTAAGCCGTTGATAACCGAATACACAATTGCTGATTTTCAAGGTTTACCGGAAAAACAGCAACAAGAAGCATGGAGGCGATATGAAATTATCAGTCCTTTGTTGAAAATTCCGCGTGTCGAGCGCACACGAAAAGTTATCTCAGAATACATAAATTCAGTTTGGGGCGCTTCACAAGCAGATGACAAACCCCCATCTCTTGGAAAGACTGTAAGTTACAAAAGCATTGAACGTTGGATTAATGCTTTTGAGGAAAGTATGGGTGATATTCGATCACTCGTGCCCGGTACACAATGGCAAGGTGGACAAGGCCAAGTTCGTATCAATGCGAACACAGAAAAAATTATTGAAAGTGTTCTCGCTGAATGTCGTACAGCAAGGCGATTCCGCACGGTCAAAGAGGTTTACCTGATGGTCGTAAATCGTATTGCTGATGAAAATAAGTTTCATGACTCAATTGACAAAATTCCACTTCCGAGTATGCAAACAATTGCACGCCGTATCAATAAGGTCGGCGCTGCAACGGTTCTCCGACGACAAGCTAGTATGCTTGAAGAGCAAGCGAATGCCTCTGTGCAACAAGGGACTAGAACAACCCGTATCCTCGAAGAAATACAGATAGATCATTCTCCAATTGACTGCTTTGTCGTAGACATGGATGATCGACTGCCGATTGGTCGTCCATATCTAACCCTTGCACAAGATAAATATAGCCGTATGCCTTTTGGGTTTTTCTTGGGATTTGAGCCACCCAGCTACTTAACTGTTATGAAGTGTCTTGAGCATGGTATCCTCCCTAAAGAAGATTGCCAACAGGTGTATGGGACGGAACATTCTTTTCCGGTCTACGGGCTACCAGAAAAACTCGTAACGGATAGAGGCAAAGAGTTTGTGGGGCATGATCTTAAATCTGCCTGTAATGAACTCGGAATAATATTGGAACATATGCCACCCCGCAAAGCGTGGTTTAAACCATTCATTGAACGTCAGTTCAAAACGAACAACACGGGGCTTATACACGGGTTGCCCGGAACAACCTTGAGCAATATCTTCCAGAGAGGAGATTATGATCCTGCAAAAGATGCCTGTATTTCACTCAGTGGTCTGATCGAAATCATTCACATTTATTTCCTCGACATCTACGCCCAAGATTGGCATAAGGGTTTGCAAGGCATTCCAGCCAAACGATGGGCTGAGAGCATAGATGCTGGTTTCATTCCTCAACTTCCCCATAGCGCAGAGGAAATTCGAATTCGGCTTAGACGATCCGCAGAACGAACTTTGGGTCGAAGTGGTATTGAGTTTGAAACACTATTTTATCAAAGTCCAGAACTAGCCCGCCTGAGAGCTGTACTGCAAAAAAATGAAAGGACAGTGCGGATTAAGTATGACCCCGATGATATTAGCTACATTTACATCAAGGATCCCGCACGAGATGGGGGATGGATACGAGTAGATGCAGTCGATCAAGAATATACAAATGGATTGTCTTTATACAAACACCGGGCTATCCGTGAATATGTTCTTAGCGAGAGAAAAGAAGTGGATATTTATGAATTGGCTGCTGCTAAACGTCATCTACAGCAAATTGTAGAACGGGAATTTAATATGACGAAGAAAGCGAAAGGCAGAAAAAATGCTGCACGTTTCCTTCGTAAGGGATCACAGGATTTTCTGAAATCGCCTTTAATATCAACTACTTCGATCATACCTGATGATATTGAACCAGATCGAAGGGCAGATAACTTTTCCTCTGAACCTTCAAACCTCACAAGCCTACCTGATGATCTGAACTCATCTGAGTGGAAAAGCGGTTATTCGTTACCACCATCTTCACGTTCAAAACGATAATAATATCTTGTCCAAGGCTCCTATGAACACACAAACCTTACAAATTTCTCGCGACGAACTTTGCCAATTACCTAGTCGTGAACGTTTGGAGTATGTCGAAAGGATCATGATCTGCTATCCGCGCTGGAACGCGATCGTTGAACGGATAAAAGAATGTCACAGTCTTAATACACTGGCTTCCGAACCAGAATGTATGGTGCTAGTAGGCCCAACTGGGGCAGGAAAAAGCACCTTAGTTGGATCATATATTGCTGAATTTCCACGAGAAATAACAGAAACAGGAGTTTACCAACCTGTTGTTCGGACAGTGGTTCATCCAAAAGCCACTATAGCCAATGTTCAAACTGATATGCTTCGTGCTCTACATGATCCATTAGCTGGAAGCGGGACAATTGGAAAGCGAGATATCCGAATCTACAAATACTTTATGGATTGTAAGGTTGAGTTGCTCGTTATTGACGAATTACAGCATTTTGTTGACCGTGAGAGCGAAAAAGTCTTGATCGAGGTCAGCAATTGGTTGAAAACTCTTATCAAAGAAACTGGAGTTGCTTGTCTTTTAATTGGACTTGAACGGGAGGCTGAGCTATTGCTAGATTCCAATCCTCAACTCAGTCGTCTTTTTGGCGATCCGCTAGTTCTTTCTCCATTTGTTTGGGATGAATCCAACCCTAAATCGACAGTTGAAGAATTTCGCAAATTGCTGGCTGAGATAGATTACTTACTTCCTTTAAAGAAATTATCCAACCTCTCTGATCGTGAAATGGCATGGAGAATATATGTTGCTACCAATGGAGTTATTAATAATGTGATGAAGCTCCTCCGAAAAGGCACTCGATTGGCAATAGAGTTAGGGGTCGATTGGCTTGATTATGACATCCTTTCCCAAACCTTTATACGCCATCTGGCTGGCAAACGACGCGGTATTTCAAATCCCTTCGTTGGCGATTCGCCAGTACAAACTGTCCCTGAAAAACCCTATGTTTCTTCCTATGCTCGCGCGACAAATCGAAGAAGTAAATCACATAACGTATAGACTCAGGCTAAAGGTAGGAACATGGCAAATTCTGCTGATACTAGCTCACTACTCATTAATCGTCCTCCATTGATGCCACATGAGTCCTTATCCAGTTACGTCTACCGATTAGCAGTTGCAAATTATTATGAACCTGTGAGTATGTTTACTGGTTTAATTAGAGTGGAAACAAACGGAGACCGTCTGTCAATTGATCAAGTTACACATCCAAAAGTCTATCATCGTCTTTCTTTACTCACAGGAATAGATATTGAGAATTTGCATAGGGCGACATCTCATCGTTTTGCTCCTATCTTAACCCCTCCTAATCAGCATATTGGTAGTCTGGTGGTAGATTTTTCGGTATCCCTTCCGATAATGTCACGTGGTATATCGACTTCTCACATCCGTAGCATGTTCGGAAGACAATTTTGTCCTCTGTGTTTGAAGGATGCTGCCTATCAACGT
This sequence comes from Anaerolineae bacterium, assembly GCA_019912965.1. Classification (GTDB taxonomy): domain Bacteria; phylum Chloroflexota; class Anaerolineae; order Aggregatilineales; family Phototrophicaceae; genus CFX2. The sequence continues at coordinate 31,379 of JAIOHM010000159.1, read as the reverse complement.
GTCAACTGGCTACCAATGGCTGCGGCTATTTGTTTAGAACATCAGTGCCTTTTGGTTACAGCATGTCCTAGCTGCGGTCAACAGATTATGAGTGAGGATATTTGTCAAGCACGCTGTAAGCGATGTTTGACAAACCTTAGTGAAGCACCTGTTATTTCAGTAAAACATGACGAATTGGGTTTGCTGAGTCAAGAGGTTATTCAGTCTTGGTTGATGGGTGTTCAGGGCAAAGACGAGGAGTATGGCCTTCCTCTACAGTCGCCTCGCACCTTATTTCGAGTGATGGACGGTTTGCGTCTCACATCTCTTCTACCGGGGCCAGAATGGATTTATTTGCACCGACCTCCCAACAATATTGACACCTTAGAACCAGTGAATCATAAAAAATCATCTTTGACTCCTGCCCAATCGTATTCCTTGTTCGCGACTGCATTTAAGACCTTAATGGACTGGCCTAGCAATTTTTATGCGTTTTTGGATGCTTATCAAGCCCGCAATGGCAGAACGCAAAATAGGGTGATTTATGATGATTTTGGAACATTCTATGCGACTTGGTTGGAAAGACGTTGGCGTGATAGCGAGATGATATTTGTCCAAGACACATTCAATGACTATTTAGTGGAATTTTATCCGCCATCCCTTGCCTTATTGAGGTCAAAACGTTATCAAGCCGATCCAAATTTTGCTGCTCGTATCCCTTATATTCATGCTACAGAAGTAATACACTCCCTACGGATTTCTTCAAGGGGACTTCGAAATCTAATTAAGGCTGGTCGTATCGTGCCTCATGATCTCCAAGATCAGGGACGACAACAACAAATCTTTTTCCTGCGAGATGAAGTTCTTGCTTTAGGTCAAGAACAGGAGAGTTCAATTAGTCAAAAAGGTGCGATGAAACTGCTAGGCATAAATCAAGATGTTGTTCGAGGTTTGAGGGATACAGGCTTACTAAAAGTAGTTAGAGGGCCAGAAATTGATGGTTATAAGCGGTATGCCTTCAGTATCAAAGCCACTCAAGAATTTCTTGCTTTCATTCTTAGTCACGCTACGGATATGCCGTATAACGACCCTCAACCTTATGTTAAGTTGCAAGGTGCAACAGCTTACCTTAGCAATTTTCGTAAAAACGCTGCTTATCTATTGAAGTGTGTTATTGATGGCAAGCTAAAGGCTTATTGTATTGGTGTGGATGAGAGAAATCTTTCGCACTTATGTTTTGCAGTATCAGACATTGAGGCACTTAAAGCCGAAATCAACAGTAAAAGAAGTCAGATGTCCCAGAAACAAGTTAGAAATTTTCTTCACATATCCAACCACATTATAGACTGCTGCGTAAATGAGGGACTAATTCATCCAATAGAGGGTTATTCTGGTGACAGGCAGTCAAAACGATACTTTGACAAGCAGGAGATTCTCAATTTCCAGATGAAGTATATAAATAGTGCCGAAGCAGCCAGCATTCTTGGTGTTACGCAGCTTGTTGTCCAAAAATGGACACGACAGGGACGTATAAAAGCGGCTTTGACAATTTACAGATCAACTGGGGCAGGGCAGTATTATTTTTACAATAAGGAATACCTCCTCGATTGGATCAACTCACGAGTTTCATTTGGGGAAGCTAGAACTATGTTGGGAGTGAGCAATTCCACACTTCACGAATGGGCAAAAATGGGACGAATTATTCCTTTAGCCGATATGGCCGGAAAACAACGTTGGTTTGCAAGAAAAGATGTGTTGTCGTTAATCAGAATGTAGCGGAAACTTTTATCATTCTGGTAATCATCGTTGAAGGTTGGGTGCATCATGGCTAGGTGCTGATTTATGAGGCCAACGAGATACCGAACGCGACCCGCATTCGAAACCTTTTATCTACCTACTCTCAAACGGTGTATCGATGAGCTGATATAACTATCTCGATTAGCATACAGGCAAATGGTATTTAATTTGACATTGTAAAAGCTAATAGATATATTTTGATGACTGTTCAGATAGTTGTAGGGTTCATCATGGAAACTCTAAATGGGCTACCTGTTTTGTTAGCCCGCAACACTTCAATGGTTTACTGCGAAACAGAAGCCTGCCCTTATTGTGGTCTCAGACATAAACATGGTCGAAACGAGATCGGCACTATCAGCCATAAGGTTGCTCACTGTCCGCCATTCAAGGCAGTCAGTAAATACAGTTTCCCCGCTGTTTGGAGATATTTGCAGGCTAACCCCGATTTAGCAGAAACCCTCAAAGATAATCCGGGGTATTACGTTAAAATCATCGGCTAGAAAAAGTTAATTGCTTGAGGCATATGTGTATGACGGATGATTACCCACCTATCCCTGCATTGGCTGTTGGTGACAAAGTTACTTTGTCTCATCTCATCCTAGCTGACCATCTTCGCTTTTATGATGTATTTGTGTCGATTTTTAGGCGTGGTGAAGTTTATACCGTTGCGAAGGTAGATGGAGACGGTGTGGCTTTCATTAAACCTAGAACGTCAGATGAAATCAGTGAACTATTTCCAGCGAGAATGTTTTCTAAAATAAAAGAATCTTGATATGTTATTCTCTCGCTGAGAATTTGGGCATCTTCCTGATATTGGCGTTATCTTGTAGATAACAGAGCAAGGAGACGGGATATGCATGTGCTGATTATTGATGACGATCCTCACATCGCAGAGAACGTCAAAGAAATGTTGGAACTTGAGGGGCATACAGCCAGAGTAGCAACCACAGTAGAAGATGGTGTGCGACTAGTACAGGAAACGCCTCCAGATGTAGTGCTGTGTGATTGGCGATTGCCGGATGGCACGGGAGCAGATGTGATTGGACAGCTTCCCGATGTGCCAGTGATTCTGACCACTGGAACTGATGTGTATACCATTGAGCAAATCTATCTGAACCAAGCTGCGGGTTACATCATGAAGCCATTCAGAATGGCTGAATTGGTGGATGTGGTTACACAGGTTGCGGCGGCTCATCTGTGAGTAGGGTAGGAAAAGAACTGCCCTGTTGGGATGCTGAAGTGCTGGTAAACCAGTTGTTTTCAGAGCATAGCGTGGACACAGTTGCTATTTAGTTGAACTAGACGAGACTTATCTGGCACTCTGAGTAAACTCAAGAGGAGAATGGAGTGTCACCATGAACAACGAGCAGAAGGTTATCGGCACGAAATTGGCTTGTTGAAACTCGCCGAGTGCTTGGGCAATGTCAGCGAAGCCTGCAAAGTGATTTATTGATTAATAGTATGCTCTAAAGTTTGAATTGCTTGTGCTTCAAGTATTGTTGCTTTATCCCGCATTTCAAATGCTTCTACTACCCTTTTACCAATTTTAAGTTGTAGCTCGATAGGGGCATTAGGAATCAACATCTGTTTGGTGTCATATTCTGTCAATTCATCAACGACTCCACCATAAATTTTTGAAGTTAATTGGTATTGACCATATGGTGTCATAAGGAATGCAAGGATATACCCCGAATGTCCCTTTATATCATCGGGAATAATTCTGAGAATATGTTGAGACGCTGCCCATGAATCTAGGTGGGAAGTTACTAGCCCAACTCGTCCAATAGTGCCTGAACAAGTCACTAAAACCCAACCCTTGTGAATTATCCATTGTTCAAGTTTGCGCGTATTGGTTAGGGAAAGATATTTAAGATCGTAGTGCCTTGTTTGTGGTAAATGTGAGCCTTGGAGAAATGGAACTCCATATTCTTTTTTAACATATATTCTTTTGAAACGTGGCGGTATATAAACTTGGTTAACCATTTCTCCTAGCCGAACGGCAGGAAAAATGCCTTTGTCAAGAAGTGATATGGCAGTTTTTGCTATAGGGACGTGAAACGAGCCGTCAAATCTTTCATCTAATTCCGAAGCTTTGACCGAGAATGCGCGGGGATGAGGCATTTCCGGTAGATGAGTGGATAAGCGAGGGGGAATAGGCAAATACGGAACTATACTCTCGTCGAAATTTGGTAGACCCAATTCAGCATAAAGAATGTCGTTGGCCTCATCTAACAGATTGTTGGCATGATCCCTTATTTGATATGCTTCAAAAATAAGATTGTGTATCTCTTTTTGTAAATCATCAGGCAAGAGAGGGCAGTCAACTGACAATATGTGGGCAGATTCTAGATGCTTAACCGTGACTCCATATTGGCTTTTGCTTACTAAAGAACGTCCAATCCAAGATGCTAAAAATGCGTACAAGTATCCCGAATAAAGTTTGCCTGAATTAATCCTTATCGCATCATCGGTGAGTGCAAATTTTGATAAGCGTTCACTTGCCAGCAACGGGATCGCAACAGTCCCTGACCTTCTTAGAAGTATTGTGTTAGGCTCAACCATTAATTCATCAAGCTTTGCCATAGTGCGTGACAAAAAGGTATCAGGTGTAGGACGAAACATGTACATTTCGCTTGCTGTTAAAAATGGAACTCCTTTACCCTTTGTGGCATGTATACGTTTGAAGTTACTTCTCGCTTGACCTTGTGTAGGATGATATGCAGTAACACCCAAATTTCTTAGATTATCGAATCCATATGGATTATCATGTACCAAATGTAAGGCATTGAAAGCCTCATTTGCGTAATGACCTGCATCTAGCCTTTGTTCACCACTTTCCATCCAATGAGAAGGCATTGAGGTTATGGATATACTTGTCCACCAACCTTGTTCCAAAAGTCGGGCAGGTAGGTGTTCAATTTCCTCTGTCATTGTGACAGCAATATTTTTAGCCTTTGAATCAGCCATTTAGCCACCTCATACGATCTGACTTGCTTACCCAATCATCAAAATACCTTACTACTTCGGGTAACTCATCGTGTATGGCTTTACGACTTTGCCGACGCTTTTCTTCGGCCATTTTTCCGTCAACACTACGACGATAAATCGAGATTTCTTCCTCGTACTCAATCAAATCGCCATCAGGGGTACGCAAGTATTGAACCTCTCCACGTCGATCATGCCCAACTGCTTGAGGAGTAGTCATAAATACTTCGTAGTCAATAGATTTGCCAGTCTGACGTTCTAATCGCAAATCATCTTGGGTCTTCTTCTGCAAAATAAGTACGCTAGTTTGTGTTCCCGTGTGAGGCTCAAATGTGACAGCAGGGAGATCAACACTAGCTATAACCCGGGCTTGCTTTAATATCCATCGGCGAATAAAGGCAAGCCCGGGATTCGAGAGAATACTATCAGGAAGCACGATTCCTAACCGTCCACCCGGCTTGAGTAGATACAGACATCGTTCGATAAATAACTGTTCTGGTGGCATTGAGGCGCGGCGTTGACCGTTTTCAGTCTCAAAGGTTGCGAGTTCAAATTGCTCTAAGATATGGGGATCATCAATTGGGATTTTCGATCCGAATGGCGGGTTAGTCACGATTACATCGAATGATCCAGGTTTGACCTTATGGAACACATCATTAGGAGGTTCAGATGGCCACTCGCCGGGCGGCAAAAGCGAATTTGCATGAAGCACATTTGTCGAGCCATCTCCATGCATAACCAAATTCATCTGTGCCGCCCGTACCAGAACGGGATTGAAGTCGATGCCTACAAGATAGCGATTTGCAGTTTCCTTAAGCATTTTGGATGTTTCTTCAAGGGCACGACTATCATTGTTTTTCCATTTACTCTTTTGCTGTTCTAGAATGTGTTCGCGCCAAAATTTAAGGGTAGAAACCAAGAACCCTCCCGTACCACAGGTGGGGTCGATAATGAGGAGTTTAGACCAGCGATCACGCGGGTAGGTAGACAAGACCATCCTAACTACCATATCGCATACATTACGCGGCGTAAAAAATTCGCCGCGCTCACCGCGCAAGTTTGCACCGACTAGCTGTTCATAAGCTGTTCCCTTTACATCCGTTTCTGTCTGCAAAAGAGAAAACTTCTGTAATTCACCAACAATATAGGCTAAAACTCGTGTATTCAGATGAATTTTTTCATCCCTATTGAAAATATACTCATATGTATCCTTTACTTCTTCGAACAATACATCCATCTCTGTTGCAAGCCGTTGTTGTTGGATTTCCGATCGTCTGGCTTCATTGCTGATAAAAAATCGCATTACACCTGATGAGGTATCCTCATCATAAACCTTGCAGAAAATTAACTTAAGTAACTCTTGGAATGCCGCCTCTTTTTGCATTCCTTGATTGCCATATACGTAGTTATGGGCACGCTTAAATACAGAGATGAGTTCTTCTCTGGCAGGGGTTAAGTCAGCAAATGTTAAAGGTTTAGGATCGTTGAGACCAAATCGAGGAATGTCTGTTGCCTCTACAAACTCATACACATGATTAGTGTTAGTTATTCTCTCCGTTACGGATAACTCAGAGCCTATCCACATTCCAAATCGAGCATTTAGGCTCGCAGCAAGATAGGATTTAAGTTGCTCCACACCATTATCTCGATCAGTCGGACGTATATCTTCTCGTTTACACTCTACAATGATAATTATATTTTCTTGTCGATGCTTGGTTTTTGGGGGAAAGATAGCAATATCAACCCGCTTCTTGCTTCGCCCAAGATTAACTTGAAATTCAATCTCTATATCTGCTTTACTGTATCCATAATCATCCACCAGACTGCGGGCAATACGTTGTCTTACATTTTCTTCTGGCGTGTCATTCCTTAATTTTCCCGTTATCACACATTTCAACTTACCCGGTGGAATGAGAGTAAATAACTCAGGCTGTACTACATATTCTGTAGCCATTACTTATAAAACCCTTCATCGATTAGTGCGATAGAGCTATATGGAAGACCTTAATAACTCTGGTATAGAGACAAATTGAGCCTATTAACTTGCATAATTATTATGCATATTTCAGAGAGGAAAGCAAACCTTTTAAAATAACCTGAAATCTCGGTGATGTCAAAAACAGGCATGAGAAACTCAGATTTTACCAGTATGAATTTCCCCTGCGGAGAATTAGTCATTGCTCAGTCCCATTGCATCCAGTCGGCACACGATCTCCAGCGCCTACCTATTTGATGTCGGCGGGTATAAATAAAGGTGATCGTGCCAATCAAGTTTTGCCATTGCGGTGGCTGTAAATTGCCTTTGGTACGTACAGTCTCTCCAACCTTAATGGCCGCCATATAATCCTCTCCCGTAAATCCCTCTCGGATGAGATATTCAAAGTGTAGTTTTTTCTGGATTAGTAGCGAGGGTAAAGTGGCCTATTTCTGAGTGAGGATAGTCTTGATCGAAAAATGCACTCTCTACAAGTGGTTTTGTTTATAATCTGTCCTCGCTCGTTTTTCGACTTGAGTCGCTCGCCAGAACTCCATCATCATTACGTTTGGATTACGCTGCTTGGCAGGAGATTGAGCCATCAGACTGCGCCGTCACCATCCATGCGGATGTGGTTGCACTTTACGCAAATCTCGGTAACATCTACGCGTGGGGGTTATTTTTAGAGATTGAGCTGGATAGCACTTCCGGCAACCACAGTGTTCAGGAATCTATTGAACGCACAACATCGAGCGTCCAGAGCATGGCTGATGCTGCCGCCGAGCTTTCTGGAAATAAACTCGATTTGAACGATGTGTTTGATAGCCTTGAGGCAATTTCTGAGTGCTTCGAATAAGGTTAACTTCGCAGTCACTTGCCCTTATCTATTGCATCAGATAGGGGCAAGTGACCATCGGGATTATGCGAGCACATCTCCTAATTCAAGCCCTTCCTTTTCAAGTAAATCCTCTGTGCTCTTAACGATCTCCCGTGTGAGCTGAGATGTCTTGCGCTCAAATACGACAGCTAATTCCGCGAGGCTCTCATTCCGCGAATCAGACTCGCTTAACCGCCATGCGCTTTCTACTGTGCCATGTTGCGCCAGAAAACTGTGTACAAAATCTTCAATGTGCATACCAATGATTTCTTTCGTTTCTGGCTGATAAAGTAAACCCACGTAGTCGTCAATGTAATGAACGATACAGTCCATCTGAGGCAAAAAGTAAATTCTCAATGCATCAAACCTAGGATCATACTTGATGGAAACCTGTAGCCCGCCTTGTTTAGCACGAGACTGCAACAACGTTGTGCGAAGTTCGTTTGTGAATGTAAAATGTTCTAGTCCGGCCATATGATCTTCTCCCCTGACTTTGGGTAGCTGACGGGGAATGCTGTAATTACCTCTCCTAAGCCATTCTCATCAAACTGGACAACTACCTTCAAATAACCACTTTTTCGCTTACGGTAGTAAATATTTCTGTTTACATTATGAGCATCACAGTAGATGATCCCAATAACAGGAGCTTCGATTGCCTGCTTCACCTCCTCCTCGCAATCCTCCATGATTGAGTGGTGCGTCACAATGTGATTTTTAAAACAATCTTCCGTGCAGATAACCAGCCATCCACGTGGGTCGGTCACTTCGAAGACATTTGGCATTACTAATTCGCTTGATGGTGAGTTAATGTCGTGCGAAGTATTGTATCACATATTATACACAATGCATTTTTTAAATAGCTAAACCCTTTAATTGGGGGATTTCTATTATATACACAAAGTGTGAGCGCAGCATTATTTTTCCATTGGATTGGCATCAAATGGTAAATTAAAACCGCTGCGCGGCGGTTTTAGATACGGGATAAAGGCGTTTTTGCATTCAACAAATCAAAAGCACCTTCGTGGGTGCTTTTGATTGCGTGATTTAATTTCTGAGGTTATTTGTCGGCAGAATCGCCTATGTCTCCAAGTCCGCCTAACAACGCAGCGCCGGGGGCTTCCATACCTGTGGCCATTCCTATAGCACCACCACCCACAATACCAATTACCCCGCCAACAGCACCTCCTATGGCAGCTCCGAAAGGCCCTCCAATAAAACCTCCCACTCCCATGCCTATGACGATACCACCTTTGCCGCCTGCCCATGCTCCTGTTGCGCCGCCTACCATCCCACCTGTTATTCTGACGGCCAGTTCAGCATCATCTTTATTCATTGTCTCACCTCTTGGCTTCAAGAGTACGATGCAAACACTCTACACAATACGAAAAGCAATATCTATAACGTAAGTTAATGAGAATTTTTCGCATCTCGATACATGAAATCACCCTATATTAAAAATCGGCGATTAGGATATGTTGCGGGTGCAAGAGTTTCACTTAGAAACCAAAACACCCTTTGTGGGCGTTTTGAGTACGGTTTTTACCTAGGTCGTGCACTTTGAACCTGAAACAAAATGCCCTTACGCGTGAAAACATGTATGGATAACAGCCCAACATCGTAGTCATTCAACTTGATGTTTAGGGTAGGCAGGTTGGGTAGATAGATTTATCTGAAATCGGCTATTTTTTTAGCAAATGCCCTGATCTTATCAATGTGGGACTGGAATTGCTCAAGTTTGTGAAAATTGTCTGAGGTGAGTACATTCAGGTTTTGCTCTATTCGAGCAATATCTTCCTGAGCTTTAGATAACTTTTGGCGGAGTTCGGCCCGATCTGGTATACGCTTAATTCCGAAGAGTACACCCCCTATTAAGTACGATACTAGAATTCCACCACACAAGGGGAAAGAGTTAAACTCGATCCCATCGCTCACATTGTTCGATACAATCATATCTGCCAACAATAGGAGGAATAAAGCTAGGAAGACCATATAGCCGATAAAAGCACAGGTTGTTTTAAAGACAAAACCTATTTTTAGCTTGAATGCGGCTGTTCCAATTACATTTTGTGTGTCGAATATCATTGATTGAGTATCATTGACGCTTTTCTCAAAAAGTCCTTCTCGATCCACAATACGCCACTCGCCGTTTAGCTCAATTATATATTCTCCGAAATGGTGGGGTTTTCTTGGCGAATCCGTAGTTTCTAGTTCTGATAGTGCAACCTCAAGACGATCAATAAGATTTTCGAGAACTATGAAAGGGGCGAGTTCTCTTTGTTGGATCCGTGCTTGAAGTTGGTTACGACCATCATACATAGATTTGATGGCACGGGTTTCCTGACCGAGATTCTTTTTGACCAGTTTCAATTTTTGTTTGGCGAGTTTGATTTGTGTTTTGCGGTCGGTGGGGGAGAGGGATGTACTGTAGACATTAGAAATGCCAATTGAGTGTAATTCATTCAGCAGCATTTGTGGCTTGTTGGTGTCCATAGTACCCCCTAGTATTGGCCGTTCAACCTACCTGTTTTAGCAATCGAGTTGGAATCATCCTCAAATAGTTGCATCACCTAGATGCTGTGATTTGTTCATCGTAAAACGCGATGAAAATATAAGATAATCAGATAGCCATTCTACTATTGTTTACCTAAAATCGCCACAATTTTGGCTTGGCATTAGGGTAGACACACTTGGACAGTGAAAGCGTTGGCATCCGTATTAAACGAGCGAGGGAACAGCTAGGACTTTCACAGGAACGTCTTGGGGAAATGGTAGAACTTCCTCAAAGCACGATCAGTTACCTAGAAGCAGGTTCGCGGCGACTTTCGGTCTCTGAGGTTCCACGATTTGCAGATGTACTTCAACAGCCAATGACTTATTTTCTTGAGGGAGAACTTAGCAATTCAGATTGGGATCAGGCTGTGCTAAAAGAATTTCACCGTATTGACTCCCCTGAAGCACGAGAAGCCTTTTTTAAGGTCATCCGGGTATTTCAAGAATTTGCCGACTCGATAAAAGCAAAAAATTCACGCTCCGACTGAATGTCATTTAGTTCCCCAATTTGTAGGGTAGTATAAGCACCACCTTTGGTAATAATGAAATAAGTGAATTAACTTATTGCTGAAAGCGGCGGAAGTTACGTATGGTTCAGCTACGCAAAATCTTGGTCAATGTGTTCAGACTTATTATCCGTTCAATGGTATATCTCCTGATATTTTTTTATGGAATAATTATGTTTGTTGTATCAAAGAATTCTGGTTCGCCAGATGCTATTAGTCTTGGTCAAAATGTAGGGGTAAACATAGCTGCATCGGGATTGCTTTTGCTGATTTTGTATTGGTGGCAATTAGATAATTCAGGTGATGTGCAAAAGAAACTTGAGGAACAACAAGCAAGAAATCAGGTTCTAGAAGCTAAACTAGATAAGGCAATTAGTAGCTTAGAACAAATTGTGGCATCAACCCAACAAAAAGAATTACCCCAGCAAGCTAATGTTTCATGGAATCTCGAAAAGGGCAGTATCCTAAACAATCGATCTAACGTGTACCATATCAATATTGATTGTTCAAATCTATACCTAGTTGATCCTGATCCTAATCAACATAGAATTCCCTAAAAATGCACATGGCTAAAGGTTATCCAACCATTACGAAGTCTGCTCAAACAGGCGAAATAGGTGTCAATATAGTTGCCCAAATTGTAAATAATGAGTTGGGATGGCTTTTTAGGCGCAATCACAACGAACATGATTTTGGTATTGATGGTTACGTTGATATTGTAACGCCAGAACAAGCAGTTACCGGACGGTATTTAGCCGTTCAAATAAAATGTGGGCATTCGTACTTATCCAGTAAAGATGATTTTGGCTATATCTATTACGGCGAGACTAAACACTTAAACTACTTAATAAATCACCCCGTGCCTGTTTTGATTATCCTTTGCGATCCTCAGTCTGGAACTTGTTATTGGGAGCTATTTAATCCTGCAAAAACAGAACCAGCTAAAAATGGTTGGAAGCTATCAATCCCAAGCGATCAAATACTTTCTCGCAACGTGAAAAATAAGCTAGAGGAAATAGCAGGGCCAAGTGCAGATCACCTTGAAACACTTGAAGCATATTGGGAATTAAACAAACTCATTGGCGATAATACAAATTTGGTTGTCCTAGTTATCGCTAGAGATGATATTGAGGCAGGTAATTACGAAAATGTCGTTTCCTTTTTTCAGCGATTGCGTGCTACCAAGTCATTTGCAAGGAAACTTCAGGGTAAAGTTGAATTGAGGGTTTTGGGCTATAACAACGATCGTCGAGAGTTGTGGGAGATTCCTAAAGTAAAAAATTGGTTTAAGATACTGGAACCTGAAGTTAAGTACTGGTTTTACTTCTTATCTTCTAGCGGAAAAGTTGCTGGATTAAAACTACTTGCGCTATGTTTATGTGCTATCAAGAGAAAAGGCCGCCGAAAGAAACTCGGACAAGAAATTCTAGTTGAATATGATAGGGTTGAACTTTTCTACTTCTTGAGCAGAAATTATGAATGGCTCAATGAGATCGCAGAGTGGACACATTTACCTTTGGAAGAAATCAAGCGTATATCATTTGAGGTTGTGATCGGCATGGGCTTCGAAGAAATACCTCGATAAGTCTGGTTCTGTTACTATGATCTCTACCAAAGGTATCTTCGCAAAGGCTATCCCAGTTCATTTTTCCCTTCCATAAAGCAACTATTCACCCGTCTACATGCAACATACATTGTGAATGTAAAAAGCTAACCCATGCACAATCATTCTCGTCAAAAATACCCTTTTTGAGGTTTTTTCGTGTTTTAGGTCAAATTATTGCTGAGATATCTTTAATGGCTTTAAAGCTGTGCCTAGAGAGCAAAATAAGGCTAATGTAGAAATCAAAAACGCTCCCATGTAAAGAGCGTTTTGATTTTGAGGTGTCTAGTGCTTGGACAAAAACTCTGATGTCTTTGGGACAAGAATTAGGGTGTCCGGGACAAGAAGTGTGGAAACTGACACTGAAACTGATTAGATGTCCAGGTTACGGACGCTTTTGGCATGGGTCTGAATGAAACGACGGCGTGGGGGTACGCTGCTTCCCATCAACATGTCGAAAATGCGATCAGCTTCGGATGCATCATCAATCGTGACTTGTAGCAGGGTGCGTGTCGCTGGGTTCATGGTTGTATCCCAGAGTTGGTCAGGATTCATTTCACCCAACCCTTTGTAACGCTGCACGACGACCTTATCCGGCGAATCATACTTCTTAAGCGCCCGTGTCAGAATTTCAGCCTCGTTCAACCCGGCTTCAGGATAAATATAGTCCACCTGTTTGCCGCTCTTTAAACGGTAAATCGGTGGTTGGGCGATGTAAAGATGTCCTTCCTGAATCAGCGGAAGCATCTGTCGGAAGAAGAAGGTCAGCAGCAATGTACGGATATGGCTTCCGTCAACGTCCGCGTCAGTCATCAGCAGCACCCGTCCATAGCGGAGATTTTCAACCTTGAAGTCCTCACCAATGCCTGTTCCCAGTGCCGAGATGAGTGCCTTGATTTCGTTATTATCCAGAATTTTGTCCAGCCGTGCACGTTCTGTGTTCAGAATCTTGCCGCGTAGGGGCAGAATTGCTTGGAAATGGCGGTCACGGCCTTGCTTTGCGCTGCCGCCTGCGCTGTCACCTTCGACGATGTAAATCTCGGCATCCTCGCCTTTTTGGGAGCAGTCTGCGAGCTTGCCGGGAAGCGTGGTGCTTTCCAGCAGGCTGGGGCCGCTCCGAACCAGATCACGGGCTTTGCGGGCGGCTTCGCGGGCGCGCATACTGGTCATGCATTTTTCAACAATGCGGCGCGCTTCACGAGGATTGAGTTCCAGAAATTCGCTGAAAACATCCGAAACCACTTGGGAGACAGCCCCCTGAACTTCAGGGTTAATCAGCTTGACTTTGGTCTGGCTTTCAAAGGAGGGATCGGGATGTTTGACGCTGACGATTGCGGTGATACCTTCCAGCGTGTCACTGCCGGAGAAGTTAGGGTCTTTTTCCTTCAACAGACTCGCTTTGCGCGCGTACCGATTGATAACACTGGTAATCGCTGAACGTAGTCCGGTCAGGTGCGTACCACCATCAGGTGTATTGATTGTATTGGCAAAAGCCATCTCGATCACGTTGGCCGTATCGTTGTACTGGAAGGCGACCTCAATACCAATTGTGATCGATGGTTTGCCTTCGCGGGTAATTTCCACATCACGTTCGGCATAAACCGGGTCATGTAAAGGGCGTCGGTTGCGGTTGAGGTAGCGTACATAGGAATACAATCCGCCCTCAAAGTAAAATGTGGTTTCGCGGGGGAGGGGAGTTACACGCTCATCCCGAACCGTAATCGTCAGCCGTCGGGTGACAAAGGCCATTTCCCGAAACCGCTGTGTAAGTGTTTCATAATTAAACGGATTCGGCTCAAGTACCGTGAAATCAGGTCTGAAGGTTTGGATTGTCCCGCTTGATTCACCGTTTTCCAATGGGCGAACTTTCTTGACGTCGGTTACGGGTTTGCCTTGACGATAGATTTGTTCCCATACATAACCGTCGCGGAAGATATTCGTCCGCATTTCCTCGGAAAGCGCGTTCACAGCCGAGACACCTACACCGTGCAGACCACCGCTCACTTTATAGGCGCCGCCGCCGAATTTACCGCCCATGCCGATTTCGGTCATAACGCCTTCAAGCGTTGATCGGCCTGTGCTGGGATTGATGCCTACAGGGATACCGCCCCCGTTATCTTGCACAGATACATACTCGTCATTGTAGAGCGTTACCAGGATATGATCACACCGTCCAGCCAGTGCTTCATCAACCGAGTTATCCACAACTTCATAAATCAAATGGTGCAGAGCTTTGCTATCAACACCCCCGATATACATACCGGGGCGCTTCCGCACATGCTCCATCGGATTTAATTTTATAATGTCGGCATCAGTTTGTTGGCGTGTGGTGACCACGTCTTTTTCAGACATCTTATCTCCTTATGGAATCATGGCAGACGGCTCTATGCCGGTTTACAGAAATTGCCTCACAATAAGTGAGGTTTTTCTTCGCAAAAGTTGGATGATTCTTCATTATTATTCTACCTCATCACAGGCTGTATCACAATAGGGGGTGTTATATTTTAAGTCGAACATACGTTTGTGAATGAAGCTGTGCTTGACAGCTTTTTCAGCCCGCTTTACAATGCCCTTTATGCCCCCGTAGCTCAGGGGATAGAGCAGCGGTCTTTAACATAATGGGAGCCTTTCGTCTGGAAGGTGGAGAAAATGCCGTTTTATGAGGTTTTTCCACCCTGCCCGTAAGCGCAGACAAACAGCGGAAGTGGAGCAGGCTGTATCGGTGAACGTCGTCTGGTTTTAAATCCACGATAACGCCGAGCAAACCCCAGGCAGGGGATGCGTAGAGACTGTACGCCTGCCGCCTGAAATGGCGAAGACACAGTCCAGCCAGCAAGCTCATCAGAGTGGTTGCGGAAACGTAATGCTGGATGCTAAACCGTTGGTCGGGAGTTCGAATCTCTCCGGGGGCGTAACACGGGACAATGATTTAGTGGCCTACTGACATCAGTAGGCCACTATCTTTCTCAGGATATGATATTTTGATAGAGTTCTTGGGTTTCTGGTGCAGGTTGTCTTTTTTCTTTCTTGAGGTCTTCTGCTAGGCGCTGATAGTGACCTGCTGCTTCGCTTCGTCGTCCCAGACGCGCGTACAATTGCATAACCTCACGGTGAATATCCTCACGGGTGTTGTCTTCCGCTAGCGCCCGCTGGAATAAACCCAAAGCATGTTCGTAACGTTCTGCGTCGAGGCGCACATGAGCCATCTCCGTCAGGGCTTCCAGATAGCCTGCTCGGAAATCATTACGCCGATCAACAATCCAGTTATCACTGTGACCCTGAAGGAATGGCCCTCGGTAAATATCAATAGCCCGCTGCCATGCTGCCATTCGTTTGGCTTCATTTTCGTCTCGTCCATCCATCAATGCACTAACAAAGTTGACTACATCATAGTGGATCGACATATCAGGATTGACCCGATAATAACCACCGTCATGTACCAGAACATCCATATCGAGGGCTTTATGGAGTCGACGTTTGGTAACATGAAAAACATTGACGGCCTGATCGGTATCGAGTTCGGGCCAGAAGGCCTGACAAATCTCAGAGCGGGTAATGATCGGGCGATCAAGGGCGAAGAAGAACAACAACCGGGGAAGGTGACCTTCCCAACTATCAATAGCTTGCCCATTCATCAAAACATAACCCGGCCCTAGCGCGAAGACTTCCAGCTTATGGGTGCCTTCAGTTTCAGTCTTGTAGAAATCATTCTTTATTAAGAAGTCATCTTCCAGCAAGACAGCGTGCCGTTGAGCGATAAGTGACACCCAGGGGAGCCGCGGCAGCGTGCGACTATTAATGATTAATTTCCAGTGTTCTGGCAGCTGCCCAATCAGTTTCTCGATAAATCGCTGAATATCATCGGCGCTGTCACTACGGTCATATTCATCTAGAATAAGCAGGCAGGGCCCATTATCAATTTCAGCTAAATCCCGGGTAAAGGCGTCTAATAAAACATCGAACTTCTGATCAGAGTCTTGGGGTAAGATATTCGTATGGCGTCCGAAAGTGGGATATTGATTTGCCAGATCATGGGTAATGCCCGCCAGGAATGATTGCAGATTAATATCATCTGGCCCCATTGCATAGTAAAACACACGAGTATCTGTTGAATGAATAAGGTGGGCAACAAGTGTAGATCGGTAACGGCTGCGAGGATGCAGCAAAATGACTTTTGCGTGTGCAGATTGTTCTTGAAATGCTCTGTGAGAACGATCAATAAGATCATGTAGTTGCATGATTATAGTATCCCTGATACCAGAGGTTAGATATAGACTGCTAGAGGGATTATAGCATGTCTATAATAACTAATGCTAATCTTACCGTATCTGCCACTTACAAAATAACAGCATCTATATTATAGCATCTGGAGGATCATGTGGAACGTCCATTACGACCATTAGGGGTTTCGTTAGCAGTTGTAGCCAGTGCTTTTCTATTTTCGATTCTGCCCTTACTGCAAGTTGCTTTGCTACTGGCAGTTCGTGGTCACTTTACCAGTATCGAGTTTGCTGAAGATGTTCCGCAACCTATTCTGACTGGTGGGGATATACTCGGTATTTCTTGGGAATCAGTTGTTTTTCAGGGAGTTGTTGCTTTTGTTTTCCTGATTATTGCGATTATGGCATGGCGTGGAAAACCTTCTTTTATGCGGCTCTTGATTGTGGGCGCGGTTGTGGCACTCACTGCGATTAAATTGATCACTATTGTTTCTCAGCAGTTAGCCGCTCAAAATCTGGCGGTTGGTGCAAGTTCGCTGGATTCAATCTTGAATTCGATCTCAACTGGGCAATTCGTGATCGAGATTCTTGTGATGTTGTACGTGATTTGGTACATGAATCGTGGCCCCGCGCGGGCGTTTTACAGAGGTTATTATCTCTCTGCGCCGGCAGAGGCCACGAATTCATCAGGTTAGTTTGGTGAACAGATTAGCCGAGTTCTTTTTCCTGTTCATCGAGTTCCATCTGAATTAATTCTCGACGCAGGGTTTTGCCAACCATCGTTTTAGGCAGTTCCTTAATGAATGAATAGCGCCGGGGCACTTCATAACCTGCAAGGAACTTGGAACAATGATTGATCAGTTCCTGTTCGCTGACCTGCTGTTCTGGCTTGAGGACAATCCATGCTTTTAGGGCTTCTTCACCCTGTTTTTCAGGATGGGGTATTGCTGCGACACCAACTTCCAATACCGCCGGGTGATCCTTGAGGATTTTCTCAACGTTGTTCGGGTAAACGTTGAAACCGCCGATTAAAGCCATATCTTTTTTGCGGTCAACAATGTAGAAGTAGCCGTCCTCGTCCATCCGTCCAATGTCACCAGAGTACAACCAGATTTTGCCGTGCTGTTCTCGCAGTGTATTGGCAGTTTCGGTTGGCATTCCGTGATAGCCCGACATGATGTTCGGGCCAGCCATAATGATCTCGCCGATTTCACCTACAGGAACATCCGTTACCCCATCATCCAAACTCACAATCCGAATATCCATATCCGGCAGTGGCATTCCGACTGAACCAGTCCGATTATCGCCTATGAGGGGATTAGAATGTGATGCTGCCGAGGTCTCGCTCATGCCATAGCCTTCGTTCAACCGCCGCGCGCCAGCTGCTTCAAATTCACGTTTGGTCGCAGGCGGAAGCGGAGCAGCACCACTGGATGAAATCAGGAATGAATCCATGCGAACTTCACCCGATTTTACGCGCGGATGGTTGACAACTGCGTTATACATGGCGGGAACGCCGAGAAAAACATTGGGCTTATAGGCCGCGATGATATCGACCATGTTATCGATGTCGCGGGCATTGGCAACAAGGATGATTTTCGAGCCGGATGCGATAGCTTGACTGAGCAAAACAACCAGCCCGTAAACGTGAAACATCGGGATTGCCCCTAAGTAGAGCATGTCTGCGCGGGACAATTTTCCATACGGGCCATCCTGATTTTCCAGCACGGAAGACCATGCCTGAATTTGCAACATATTGGCGACAAGGGCACGATGAGTCAGGACTGCACCTTTTGAAACTCCGGTTGTTCCCCCAGTGTATTGGAGCAATGCCCGATCTTCAGGCTTTACATCGACACTGGGTTTGCGGCCCGCGTAACGCCCCAAAACATCCTGAAACCAAGAATCCCCAGCAGCCAAATTTTCAATCCGATGACCATCCTTTTTCTCTTTTGCCAGCGTGAATAAGATTTTCCCGGCTGTGGGCAGATATTCTTTGATATTCGTGACGAGAACCTGTTTGACCTTCGTGCCAGCCTGAATTTGTTTTACGACGTTGTAAAACAGGCTTAGGGTAATGACAATCTCCGCCCCACAATCGTTGATTTGATACTGCATTTTGGGGGCAGGGTAAGTGGGGTTGGTGGCCGCAACGACGCCACCTGCTTTGAGGATAGCAAAGTAGCTGATAGCAAAGGCGGCTGAGTTTGGCAGGATGATGGCTACTCGATCACCTTTTTTCAACCCCATATCGATCAGCCCAACGGCTAGTGCGTCAGAAAACTCGTCCAGTTCGCGGTAGGTGATGTTTCGTGCCTGATTCCCCAAGACCGGAAGTTTTGCCGGGGTAATTAGCGCAATGCGGTCAGGGGCGTTTCGTGCCGAGTCGCGCAGGAATTGGTGTAAAGGAATCAGCGGGTAATCAATTGACCGGGGAACGCCAACGTCATAATTTTTGACCCATGGGCGGTCAGCATAAGTAACCATTTTTTAATAACCTCAATCTTGGATGTTCACGATGAGGGTATTTTACCCTGATAATTCAACGGCGGCGTGCGTCAGCACATATTCATTGCGTTCGGCAACTTTGCATTGGAAAATCACTTTGGTATCTGTTACTTTCCACATCTCGGTAATCAGGGTTTCACCGGGGAAAACATGTTTGGAAAAACGAACCCGAATGCTCTTAAAACGCGATGGGTCGTTGTTGCAGAAGTTTTTGAGGACAGCGCGCCCTACAAAGCCAAAGGTACACAATCCATGCAGAATCGGGCGATCAAACCCACCGATTGCCGCCATTGAAGGATCGGCGTGTAGCGGATTAATGTCCCCGGATAGACGGTAGATGAGCGCTTGTTGCGGCAGGGTTTGCTGCTGATGAACGGCATCAGGTTCACGTTGTGGGGGAACATTCTCATTGCTGGATGTGCCACGTTCGCCCCCAAAGCCGCCCAATCCGCGAATGAACATTGAGGATTGGGTGAAAGCGACTTCTTCTCCATTTTCGTCTTTGCAACTGCTGTTGGTCACCATTAACATGCCGCTCCCCTTGTCGTAAACCTGAGCAACTTTGGGGTAGCAGGTAATTTTGGCAGCCGTTGGAATGGGTTTCTTGATTTCCAGATATTGCTCACCATGAACCAGCATCATTGGGTTGAACTGAATGTCCCCGATTCTTCCGCTGACCAGTACATCAATCATTTTACCGGGATAGAGAACGGCGAAGGTTGGCAGGGCTTTAAAGCCTGATTGACTCAGTTCATAGACGAATTTCAGCTCATCTTGATCGAGCCAATCAGCCGGTGCGCCGATGCCGAGTGCATACAGGCAAACATCGCGTTCGGTGTATTGAAAGTGAATCGGAGGGAATTCGTGACCAATGACTTTTTCAACATTGGCTTTTAAGTCGGACATAAGGGTGTTCTCCTGATACATAAAAATGCCCGACCAGATTATCTGATCGGGCTAATTAACGACTAAGGATTAATTGGATTTAGCGGGTTTTTCGCGTTCAGCCATTTCCATCTGAACGAGTTCACGGCGCAGGGTTTTGCCGACGGTTGTCTTCGGCAGTTCCTTGACAAAGGCAAACCGGGTTGGCACTTCATAACGTGCGAGATGCTTGGTGCAGTGGTCAACCAATTCCTGCTCGGTCAGTTTATGTTCTGGCCGAACGACAATCCAGGCTTTCAAAGATTCTTGCCCGGCTTTGTCGGGGTCTGGATGGGGGATGGCGGCTACACCTGCTTCCAGTACTGCTGGATGGTCACTCAGCACTTTTTCAATGTTATTGGGGTAAACATTGAAGCCGCCAATCAAAGCCATGTCTTTCTTGCGGTCTACAATATAGAAATAACCGTCTTCATCCATCCGAGCAATATCACCAGAGTGCAGCCAGCGTTTGCCACCATGATCACGGAGGACATTGGTTGTTTCAGTTGGCATTCCATGATAACCAACCATCACCTGTGGGCCAGTCATGATGAGTTCGCCGATTTCACCAGTTGGTACATCAGTTACGCCATCATCCAAGCTGACAATCCGGCATTCCATATCTGGCAATGGCAGACCAATCGAGCCGAGACGATTTTCGCCTTTCAGTGGATTGCAATGGCTGGCGGTTGGGGCTTCACTCATGCCAAAGCCTTCTCGCAACGCTCCTCCACTAAGCTCCTCAAATTCGCGTTTGGTGGCCGGAGGCAGCGGTGCAGAACCGCTTACGCAGGCGCGAATCGAACGCAAACTAACCTTACCCGATTTCACATCAGGATGGTTGTTGATGGCGTTATAAAGTGCCGGGACACCCATAAACAGTGTTGGCTTGAAAGTGTTGACATTATCCAGAACATCAGGAATATCACGAGCGTTAGGCACAAGTGCTATCTTCGCGCCGATGCCGACGGCAAAGTTCAGCACAGCTACCATCCCAAAGGCGTGGAACATAGGAATTGCGCCGAGGAACATTTCCTGGTCGCCGGGGACATCACTGGCAAGCCATGCCCGCATTTGAAGGGTGTTGGCTATCAGTGCGCGGTGGGTAGCCATCGCTGCTTTGGAAACGCCAGTTGTGCCCCCGGTGTATTGGAAAAGCGCCATATCGGTGCTGGGGTTAATGGTGACATTGGGTTTTTGCCCAGCATATTTTGTCAGTACATCCTGGAACCAGTGGTCACCCGATTGTAGTTCAACCCGATGCCCATCTTTTTTCTCTTTGGCGAGGGTAAACAATAATTTGGCAACGGGTGGCAGATATTCTTTTACATTGGCAACGATGACGGATTTTACTTTGGTTTTGGGCTGAATTTGCTTAATCAGGTTGTAGAACAGGCTCATTGCCAGCACGATATTGGCATCGCAGTCGTTGATTTGGAACTGCATCTTGTCGGGGGGATAGGTAGGGTTGGTGGCTGCAACGACACCGCCTGCTTTTAGAATGCCGTAATAACTGATGACGAAAGCGGCGATGTTTGGCATTACTATCGCAACGCGGTCACCTTTTTTCAGACCCATAGCGATTAATGCTGCTGCCAAAGCGTCCGATTGTTTGTCTAACTCACTGTAGGAAAGGGTATTGGAAATCCGTCCCATAACCGGTACGTGGGCGCTGGAAATTAATGCAACACCATTGGGAGACTTTCTGGCGGCTTCCTGAAGGAAATTGTGGACAGGAACATCAGGGTAATTAATTGTTTTGGGTACATCGGGATCGTACATTTTTGTCCATGGGCGGTCAGCATATGTAACCATAATCTACTCCTAATAATCAAACGCTTATTTGATTGACAAGTATAGCCATGCTCTGGGAGGTTTCAAAATTTATGTGCCAGCCCATTTACGCCATTCATCTGGCAGTTTGGCAACCTGACCCTCATGGGTGATGCAGATGTGTTTGGTATAACCGGTGACCAGAACTTCACTGGTAGCAGTTGACAGAATTTCGTATCCGAATGTCAGTCCACGGCTTTTCATTTCTTCAATCCAGCAGCGGATGGTGAGTTGCTGCCCATATTGGGCGGCTTTGATGTAACGGGCATCGACTTCGGACACTGCTAGATAGTGCCCCTCTTGCTCGAATTGGGCGTAGTTACTGCCACGCTGTCGAGCGTAATTGCTGCGCCCCTCCTCAAAGTAGATGATGTAGCTGGTGTGATGAACAATACCCATTGCATCGGTTTCAACATAGCGGATGTGAAAGGTGTTTTCAGCTACAAATCGATCCGTTGGTGCCAAAATTCTCTCTCCCGGATTGCGCGACCTATACATGATCTAGCATATCAGGCGTAGCGATACACGCCAAGATTCTTTCGGGTAGATGGTGCTGGTGTGTTATAATCGCCAGGATAATGTTAGTGATGGTTTTTGCCGGAGGCGAAGATGGATATTAACCAGGCCGCACGGATGATTGAGTGGTTGGATGAGGAACGGCGGCGGGATAAAGCGACGATTGCAACCCTGGAAGAGCGTATGGCTCAGCAGCAGGACACAATTGGGATGCTGTCTAAACGCTTGAACAGTATGGAATCGGATCAGACAGTGATCCGCACCCAGATTACGCCGACGGGTCGTGAAGCGGATTTGATCGATCAGGTTCGCAAAGAAATGTTGCAATTGATCGAAAATGTTGAAGCCAAGCGGTTGACTGCTGAACGTGAGGTCGAACGCCGAAACGAGTTAGGGCGCGAGAATATGATGCGCCCCGTCCGCGATCTATCTGAGAAGATTGAAAAACTGGAACGCCAAACCAGTGATATACCCGCACATCAAGTGGAACGTGAACGCCTAAGTGATATGGTAGCGACGTTGCAACAGCGGGTTGATGATCTGTTCAAGAAAGTTGAAGAACCAGATCGCCGTCTTGCATTCCTCGAAGAACAACGCCGACAGGATAACCGGCGTATTTCTGAGGTGCAATCAGAAATGCCGGAAATCCAGAAACAGATCGACAGTGTGCGTCCCAAACTGACCCTGCTGGAAGATTTAACACTCCGTACCGAGCGTCGGGTTCAGGATGTGCAGAATGGCGACCGGGAACGGCGTGAACAAATTCAGCAGTTTATTGACCAACAAACCCTGCTGATTCAACAGCGTGACCAGCAAATCGCAGACCTGATTAAGCGGTTTGGCGAACAAGACAGTGTGATGCAGCGCAATCTTGAGCGTTTTGAAACCTGGTCAGAAGCCTACCGCAACATGAAAAAGATTATTGATGATTTTGAGCGCATTGGTGATCGTTTGGAACGGCGCATCAATGAAGTTGCGGAAATGCAGCGTCTGAGCGAAGAACGCTTCCGTCAAGAATGGAACGACTGGAACTCCGACGATCAAAAGCGATGGAAGCAGTTCACGATCTCAAATGATGAAGTCTGGCGCAGCCATGATAAGGAATTTGACCGGTTCGTGCAGCGTATGTCCGAACTGGAAGGGATGTTCCCGCCACTGCTGGACAGCCTCAACCGTCTGTGGAGTTTGGAACGGGAACGGGCACAACTTTACCGGGAACGGTATCAAGCACTATTGCTGGAATACGATACAGGTTCAAAACTGCCAGCCGTAAAAACCACACCAGTAGCAAATGGCAACGGCGGTTAGCTTTATTTCATGCGCGTCATCGGCACTGCGGGACATGTCGATCATGGTAAATCGACGCTGGTTAAACGCCTCACTGGCATAGACCCTGATCGACTGGCGGAAGAAAAAGCCCGTGAAATGACTATTGATCTGGGCTTTGCCTGGATGAAACTCCCCAACAATGAGATGCTGGGGATTGTTGATGTTCCGGGACACCGTGATTTCATCGCCAATATGCTGGCCGGGGTGGGCGGGATTGATGCTGTTCTGCTGGTGATCGCGGCTGACGAAGGGGTGATGCCCCAAACCCGCGAACATCTTGCTATTTTGGATTTGCTGGGCGTACAGCACGGCTTAATTGTCCTCACCAAAATAGATGCTGTAACTGATCCTGATTGGCTGGAACTGGTTGAGCAGGATATAACCGGGATTACCGCTGGCACTTCTCTGAATCAGGCCGAAGTTATCCGCGTTTCCGCGCTCACCGGAGTTGGTTTAGACACCCTCATCGAACGGTTGATGGCGTTATTAGCTCATATGCCGCCCCGGCTTGATTATCGACATCCGCGATTGCCGATTGATCGTGTTTTTACGATTAGTGGATTTGGAACTGTGGTTACAGGTACATTGATGGGCGGGCGATTGAATATTGGTGATGAGATTGAAATTCAGCCAAGTGGATTGCGTGGCCGTATTCGCGGGCTGCAAAGTTATAAGCAGGCTGTGACGACGGTTGAACCCGGCAGCCGAGCGGCGGTTAACATAGCCGGAGTGGAGCGCAACGCGGTTGTGCGTGGGCAGGTCTTGGCGTTTCCCAATCAATTGCAGCCTACCACACTAATTGATGTGCGATTCCAGTATTTACAAGATGTGGGACGACCACTAAAACACGATGCTGAAGTGAAGTTTTTCTCTGGTGCATCGGAGTCGATGGCGCGTGTTCGCCTGCTATCCGACGAAATGCTTGTGCCGGGGTCGGAAGCATGGTTGCAAATTCGGTTAGAAACCCCATTGGCATTAGAGCAGGGTGATCGTTTCATTTTGCGGTTTGCTTCGCCCTCACAGACTATTGGGGGTGGGGTGATTGTTGATCCCCATCCGGTCAAACGCTGGAGACGATTCCAGTCGGAAATTATTCAAAGTTTAGAAACGCGCATGTTGGGTACACCAGCCGAGCGCGTTGCCCAAGCCGCAAGTCAACCTGAACCCGTTAAACGTGTTGCTCTGCAAAAGGAAACCGGATATGCCGATCAGGAACTTGAACAAGCTATACAAGATGCGCTCAATGCGGGGCTGATGCTTGAACTGGCGAATGGTTTGTATCTTTCCGCTTCGGCATATCAGCAGATTATTCGCCGGATGGTTGGCGAACTTCGGGTATTTCATGATTCTGAGCCGCTGCGGGTGGGTATGTCGCGGGAAGAATTACGGGCGCGCTTGGGACTCAAAAGCGCAACCTTCAATCTTGTGCTTGCGAGTCAGGATGCTGTCATTGAGCAGGGAACGGTTGTACGGTTGGCTGACCACACTGTACAGTTCAGCGAAAAGCAGGAGGCAAGTATTCGCCTGCTTTGGGAAAAGCTAAACTCTTCTCCCTATACACCACCATCATTTGCGGAAGCTGCCCAAATTGTGGGTGAAGCTGTACTTTATGCCTTGATTGATTTGGGCGAAATTGTGCAAGTACAGCCGGATGTGATTTTTTCGGCGGATGTTTACCGCGAAATGCTTGATGCCACGCTAGAAATTATTGACGCTCAGGGTCAGATCGCAGCTAATACCCTGCGTGATCGGTTTTCTACGACGCGTAAGTATGCGATTGGGCTGCTGGAACACCTCGACGCGATAGGGGTTACCAAACGTGTGGGCGATGTGCGAGTGCGTAAAGCCTAATGCTGAATGATTTCATTTTCCTGTGGTTCTTCGGTCATGCCGTTATCTTCGTCCACGCGGGCGATGTGTGCCCCCAAAGCACGTAACTTTTCTTCAACGCGCTCGTAACCCCGGTCAATTTGCCGAATGTTGAAGATGCGGGTTTGCCCTTTTGCAGCCAGCGCAGCCAGCAATAATGCCATGCCTGCGCGGATATCCGGGCTGGTGATGTACGGTATTCCCTGTAGGGTGGTTGGCCCTTGTACGAGTACGCGATGCGGATCGCAGAGGGTAATACGTGCGCCCATTCGTACCAGTTTATCGGTGAAAAAGAAGCGGCTTTCGTACATCCAATCGTGCAATAACACCGATCCTGCGCTTTGGGTGGCGACGACCAGCGCAATGCTCATTAAGTCAGGTGGGAAGGCGGGCCACGGTTGGGCTTTGATGATCGGGATGCGGTTGCCGAGATCGGGAACAATGCTCAGGGATTGGGTGGCGGGAACAAAAATATCCTGCCCGCGTGTTTCCCACTGGATGCCCAGTCGCCCAAAGGTATAGGCGACCATATCCAAATGCTGCGGGTCGGCATCTTTAATCAGCAGTTCACCGCCCGTCATCACTGCTGCGCCGATGAAACTGCCTACTTCCATGTAGTCCGCGCCGACGCGGGCTTCTGCTCCATGCAGACTTTCCATACCCTGAATGATAATGCGATTGGTGCCTGCACCACTGATTTGCGCGCCCATGCCGTTGAGCATGTCGCATAAATCCTGAATGTGGGGTTCACAGGCGGCGTTGCGGATGATGGTTGTGCCTTTGGCAAGGACAGCAGCCATGAGGGCATTTTCGGTAGCGGTTACACTGGCTTCGTTCAGCAGTATGTCTGCACCTTGCAGCCCGTCGGTTTTCATCACTAATGCACTACCGACGAATTCGATGTGTGCGCCGAGTTTTTGAAGGGCTAATGCGTGAGTATCCAATCGGCGTTCACCAATGCTATCGCCACCGGGAACGGGCAGGAGGATTTGACCCATGCGGGCGAGCATTGGGCCAGCAAAAACTACACTGGCGCGAACCTTTTGTGCCAATGTGGGATTGAGCGCGGCAGTGGTTAAGGTGTGGGCATGGATGCGGAGGGTATTTGCCCCTATCCATTGGACTTCCGCACCGAGTTCACGCATCAGTTCAAGGGTCACCTGAATATCCACAATTTCAGGTACATTATGGAGGATGATGGGGTCGTCGGTGAGGAGGCAGGCGGGTATCATTTTCAGGGCAGCGTTTTTGTTGCCTGTCGCTTTGATCTCGCCGGAAAGCGGATGCCCACCTTCAATGATGAATTGTTCCATGCTGGTTATCCAATCTTCAATGTAACGGGAACACCTGCGGTGATGTTATATCGGCTGGCGGCACTGCCCTGATTAACGGCTATTTCCAGAAAACCGCCGCTGCTAATTAGGGCAAGGGGATGATTTTGAGGTGTTTCCCCATAGGTTCGCTGGATGCCGGGAATGGTCAGATTTTTGATTTGAATGATGATTTGAGATGGGTAGATGGTTAGGGATTGGGAAATATCCCCGAAGCGCGGCTTGAGTATCAATTGATCGCGGTTTGACCAACTTAATTCCCCGATACTGGTGATGATATTACCAAAATGATCGATATAAATGACCTGCCCTGTAATTTGCAGGGGTTCAATTTCCAGCACAGGGAGTGGAAGTTGATGTAACTCTTTGATGGTGTCGCCGAAGGTTTCCAGCGGGATACCATTCGCAAGATGGGCTGCGGCTGGGGCAAAAATATCGCGCCCGTGAAAGGTATTGCTGACTGGCGATAGTTGATAAGCAGAATTGGTTAATGTGACAACATTAAATTGATTGATTTCAGTAAGGGTATGGGTCAGGAGGCCGTTATCCGGCGCGACGAAGGTATAACCACCCGCGTTTACGGCTACGGGATGGCGCGTTCCTCCAACGCCGGGATCGACAACGCAAAGAAAAATAGTGTCGGGAGGGAAGTAGCGATAGCTGTTGAGCAGGGCAAAGGCGGCCTGATTCACGTTCTGGGGCTGAATCTGATGGGTGATGTCGATGAACTGTACGTTGGGGGCAATCCGCACCATAACGGCTTTCATGATCCCTACGTAAGCATCGGTTGTGCCAAAATCGGTCAGCAGGGCGATAATCTGGCTCATTACTTTTCCTTCAAAAGGAGGTTATTGTAACTGCTTGACGGTTGTTGACAAGCCTCGCCTCGCCCGTTATACTCTGAAAATCCTTCATTTCTGAGAGCACTATTGTGATTCTACAGCACCATCATCACCAGAAATTGTATAACAACCCCCCGGTGTTGGCCTGCCTGTAGCCCGTCACGTTCCATTTGATTTATCAACGGCCCCGCACCAAGCGGGGCTTTTTGTTTTAGTTAGAAGGGAGATTTCCGTATGCTGGCTGTGATTGATTATGGGGCAGGAAATTTGCGAAGTGTGGTTCATGCATTGAATCATCTCGGTGTGGAGGATATGCGCGTCGTCCAGAATGCGCGGGATTTACGAGGGGCGACTCAAATCATTCTGCCGGGAGTGGGAGCGTTTGGCGCAGGGATGAAGCAACTGCGCGAACGAGGACTTGTCCAGCCGATTCGGGATGCGGTTTATGCGGGTGTGCCATATTTGGGCATTTGTTTGGGGATGCAATTCCTGTTTGAGCGCAGCGACGAGATGGGCGAACACGAGGGATTAGGGATTCTGACGGGGTATGTTACGCGGTTTCCTGAGATGGCGAATTTGAAGATTCCACACATGGGATGGAATCAGCTTCAAGTTAAACGGGGTTCTCCGCTATTGGATGGGCTTTCAGAAGAAAGTTATGCCTACTTTGTCCACAGTTATTACTGTGTACCAGCGCAGTCAAACGATGTGTTGGCAACAGTCGATTATGGGATTCCGTTCACGGCGGTTGTCCAGCGGGAGCAGATTTATGGGGTGCAGTTCCACCCAGAGAAAAGCCAACGCACCGGATTACAAATCCTGACGAATTTCCTGAAGGTGACAGCCTCATGATTATTTATCCAGCGATTGATTTACGCGGTGGGAAGGTCGTGCGCCTCAAGGAAGGTGATCCTAATCGGCAGACGGTGTTCAGCGATGACCCATTGAAGACATCTCAGGCATGGATTGAGCAGGGGGCGGTGTGGATCCATATGGTGAATCTGGATGGGGCGTTCGCCAGCGCGAATGATAATGGGCGTATTTTGGAAGGCGCATCGAAGCTGGGGGCTAAGGTGCAGTTCGGGGGCGGCCTGCGGGGGATAGCCGATATTGAACGGGCGTTTGAGCAGGGTGCGACGCGAGTTGTTCTGGGCACAATTGCGGTTCAACAGCCGGAGATTGTGAGCGAGGCGGTTGAACGATGGGGCGCGGAACGGGTGTGTGTGGCGCTGGATGCACGGGATGGGAAGATTGCTACACATGGCTGGCAACAGACGGCTGATTTGACTCCGGTAGAACTCGGTAAACAGATGATTGAACGCAGGGTTCGACATGCTTTATACACCGATGTGAGCCGAGATGGAGGCTTGCAGGGGGTGAATATCGAGGGAACGGTTACGCTTGGACGCGAGACAGGTTTACAGGTGATTGCTTCCGGCGGGGTGAGCCGGATTGAGGAAATTCAGCAGTTGGCCGATAGCAAATTAGTGGCGGGTGTGGTGATTGGGATGGCGCTTTACGAGGGGAAACTTCGGCTGGAAGATGCTTTGCAAATTGGGGGTAATGATGCTGGCTAAACGGATTATTCCCTGCCTTGATGTGATGAACGGGCGGGTGGTGAAGGGTGTGAACTTCGTCAACCTGCGGGATGCGGGCGACCCGGTGGAACAGGCGACGGTGTATGACCGGGAAGGGGCGGATGAACTGGTGTTTTTGGATATCACCGCTTCGCACGAGGAACGGAATACGATGTTGGATATGGTGCGGCGGGTGGCAGACAGCATCTTCATCCCGTTCTGCGTGGGCGGGGGCATCCGCACGATTGAGGATATTCGAGCAACGCTACTAGCCGGGGCGGATAAGGTTTCGATCAACAGTTCAGCCGTGAAAACGCCCGATTTGATTAATCAGGGGGCGTGGGGTTTTGGCAGCCAATGTATTGTGGTAGCGATTGACCCGAAATGGGTCGATGGAAAATGGGTGGTGCATGTGAACGGGGGACGCATCCCGACCGATAAAGAAGCGATTGCATGGGCGAGAGAGGTGGAAGACCGGGGAGCGGGTGAAATTCTTCTGACGAGTATGGACAGAGATGGCACGAAGGTTGGGTATAACATCGATCTGACGCAGGCTGTAGCCGAAGCGGTTTCGATCCCGGTGATTGCTTCCGGCGGGGCAGGGGCAAAGGAACATTTCTGTGAGGCGCTGACGGCTGGAAAAGCCGATGCAGCACTGGCAGCGAGTTTGTTTCACTACAATGAAATCCGTATTGGGGAACTGAAGCACTATCTTGCTGAACAGGGTGTGCCGATGCGTTTGCATGGGTGGGAGAGCTTTGATGTTCGAGCAGATTAAGTGGGATTCGGCAGGACTCGTCCCAGCGATTGTGCAGGATGCGGATACCAAACAGGTGCTGATGATGGCGTATATGAACGCGGAGTCGCTCCAGAAAACGCTGGAAATTGGAGAGACAGTGTTTTGGAGCCGAAGCCGTCAGGAACTTTGGCATAAGGGAGCGACTTCGGGCAATACGCAGCGGGTGAAATCGATCCATGCGGATTGTGATGGGGATACACTTTTGGTGTTGGTTGAGCCAAATGGGCCAGCGTGCCATACGGGGGCGGTGTCGTGTTTTTTTCAGGCGGTGAAAGAAAGTAACGAGTGACGGGTAAAAACAGTACTGAGTGCTGAGTACAAAGTACTGAGTAAATGAAGTGGAAAATACTGAGTCTTGAGGACTGAGTAAAGACATAAAAGTGCAAAATGTGCAAAATTGCCGTAGGGGTTGTCGGCGGGAATGAGGGAGGGTGGCATGTCGCAAATGTCATTGTCGGCGGATGAGACGGGGAGCGCCGTAGTGTGCAGCGGGTGTACGGGAGTCTGCCGCCGCGCGACAATATTGTCATTGTACAACGGCAATGCGGGAGCTTGGCGCTGACATTGTGCAATTGGTTAGGGTTGTTGGTCATTGGTTATTGGTTGTCAGTTATCGGTTTCAGTGAAATGTGGGGAAGGGTTTGCGGCGATTGCGATTGCGGCGAATTGTTTTGTCGCAAATGACAATCGGTGAGGGGAAATGGCGGCGGTGGCGGCGGCGATGTCATTGGCTGAAAGGGCTTTTCGCCGCCAATCGGGTTATCGGTTATCAGTTTACAGTTGTCAGTCTAACACAAAACGATGCGGGACAAGGATTCCTGTGGTGTTTAGTGGCAGGTTTTGGAAATGTGTATCCTTTACTTGTCCACCAAAGCACCATCTAATTTTAGAACATAAGTTCAAATCTGTCAAGTGGGGAACATATGGATATGCTGAACAGGTTAGAGGCGATTATTCGTGACCGGCAGGCGAACCCGAAGGATGGGAGCTATACGAACACACTGTTTGAAAAGGGCGTGAACAAGATTGCCCAGAAGGTGGGCGAGGAAGCTACAGAGGTTATCGTGGCGGCGTTGGGGCAGGGACGGGATGAACAGATCGAAGAACTATCCGACCTGTTTTATCACACGCTGGTGCTGATGGCGCAGTTGGGAATTACGCTGGATGATGTGCAAGCGGAATTGGAACGGCGACATCAATAGGTATCTATCTTAATTGTTTAGAGAGTAGTTGTAACAGATAAAATTATGGACTAAGGTGGTGAAGCATTCGATCTACCATTGCAACATAAATCCAAGTCTCGCTGACGGTGGGCAAGGCTTCATAATCTTTACTAAGCCGACGATACTTGCCCAACCA
>JAIOHM010000158.1 GCA_019912965.1 Anaerolineae bacterium | reverse complement strand
ACCTCTCTAAACGCAGACTGCGCTTTCTTCCCTCAGTTGAACTCAACTCAGAACTGATTTCAGAGGGTTTCTGTAAAAACTGTGACATCCGGCGCAGGTACTTTGACGCTCGGTTCAATAACTCTGAAAACCTACAACGATTACATCCGCAGCCTAATCTTCTAAAAGGATATTCTCATGGCACGATCCGAATCCAAAATGGTGATGGGTTATCTGCCCATCGAATCTCGTCATCATCAAGCTATTCTGTCGCTGGTGGCACCGGCGACACCCACAACCAAAATCCTCGATCCGTTCGCCGGGGAAGGTGAATTTCTCGACACTGCTGCAAAAGCCTGGAACGTCACGCCGTATGCCAACGAACTGGATGGTGAACGGGCAGCCAAATGCGTTGAACGATTTGGTCCAAAACAGGCACTGCGCGGAGATGCAGAGCGGCTGGTCGCCAGCAATAACGCTTTTTCTCTGCTGTGGTGTAACCCACCCTATGACCATGATGGCAGTGCCGCCGCTGGCAACAAGCGCGTGGAACTGCGCTATCTACGCCATAGTTGGAAATGGGCCATGGACGGTGGGTTGGTGATGTGGGTAGTGTATCGCCAGCATTTAACCGAAGATGCCATCACTTTCCTGGCAAAGCACACCATCCATGTGGATGTGTGGGCGCTGCCGGGAAAACACCTGAATGAGTATGATCAAATCATTGTGGCGGCGATCAAAGGTATCCCGTCCGACCCAGAAGTCCGCTACAGCCAGATTATGGCAGACAAAGTGCAGCCACGACCACTCGAAATACAGGCAGAACCGATTTATAAACTGCCTGCCCCGCGTTCTGTCAACCGATTTGTGTTCGCACCGGATGTGATTGATGAACAGCAGGGACTGCGGCTCATTGAAGAACAGGGCGCATGGAAAACACAGGGTTTTCAGGCACTTCTCGAAATTCCCCATCCGCCAACCCAGATTGAACCAGTGGTCGCGCCGCGTCCCGGTCACATGGCGCTGGTACTGGCTGCGGGAGTCGCCAACGGCGCAGTGATCCAAACGGAGGATTACGGTCAGGTTGCTATTCGAGGGAAAACACAGCACATCGAGCAAATTGCGCGTGTGGAAATTGAAGCAGCACCCAATGACCCAGAACGGCAGGTGAAGAAAACCACTGTTCGCCTGAAGCCCACAACGACTTTAACGCTTCTGGGAGAGGATGGCACCCTGGTTGAAATGGAGGGTGACGAGGCACTGCTCGGTTTTATCACTGCCAACAAAAAGGCGTTGGCAAGCTATCTCAACCAGAAATTCCAGCCCATGTACACCTTTGACCTGAACGGGATTGGTGGTTGGCTTGATCGTATTCGGCTCAAGGGGAAGTACCCGATGTACGCGGCTCAAAAGCATGTTGTTGCTGCTGTGACACGCGGCTTTCAGGATCGGGACAGTATCCTGCTCGTCGGGAGC
The DNA here is from genome assembly GCA_019912965.1 of Anaerolineae bacterium. GTDB lineage: Bacteria > Chloroflexota > Anaerolineae > Aggregatilineales > Phototrophicaceae > CFX2. The sequence goes on along the minus strand of JAIOHM010000158.1, from coordinate 131,567 downwards.
ATGGGAACCGGGAAAACGCTTATGGGTGGCTCGACGGCCATTGCCATCGCGTCAGGTGTGGTCAAAGCACTGCAAGCGGAAATGCGTTCTGATCAGATTATCCTGATCGTTGCCCCTCCACACCTGATTGAGAAGTGGAAACGCGAGCTGCACAGCGTTCAACCGAATATTCTGGTTGAGCGCCTGGATCGACATGAAGATGTGAAACTATTTATGCTGCGTGCGGAAAAATTCGGACCAGGCATCCCCAAAATCGGCTTGATGAAGCGCGATATGACTAAGCTGGGTGCAGGACGTGAACCCGCGATTGTCTGGCGCAATGAGCCAGTGGCGCTGTGGCGACATGGACAGCCGACTCCGGAAGGTTACGAACTGCACCAGCGCATCAGCAAGCAGCGTGTTCCAAAATGTCCCCACTGCGGCTGCACGGTCATGCAGGAAAAACGGGATACGCTGATACCCGCCTCGGAAAGTTGGCTCGCCGGTGGCAAACGTTCGTGCCAAGTCTGTGGTACCTCTTTGTGGCAGGAAGCCCGTGACCGAGGTTCGCAGCCTAAGCCCGGTGAGAAATACCCGACCAAAAATCCACGCTATCGCCTGGATGAATACTTTAAGTGCGCTTACCCTGACAAATTGTTTCTACTGATCTGGGATGAAGCGCATGAGGCGGCACATGGGGATACCGGCAACGGGGAGTCCTTTGGGCGTTTCGCAGGGTTGGCGCACAAAGTATTGGCGATGACCGGAACACCGTTCAACGGCAAAGCGTCGTCGTTGTTCAACCTGCAATATCATCTCAACCAGCGTGTACGTGAACGTTACAATCGCGGCGGTGCGCCACGCATCAGCCGCAAAGTACGCGGTGAACATGGCTTCCAGGTCGTGATTGAGGACAACAGCAAACAACGTGGACGCGCCGAGTCACGCTGGGTCAGTGATATGGGTGTCAGGGAACAGGTCATCGAAGAACGCCCAAGTTATGATCGTGAAACAGGCGCATTCACGGGAACATCTACCTACGAGCGCCCTTATGAGGAGGCTCCCGGAATTTCGCCCCTACTTGTTGCAGAAATGCTTGACCACACCATCTATTTCAGCCTCGGTGACCTGGGGAAATGGCTGCCGCAGTATGAAGAAATCGCGCTGCCAGTCGAGATGGATTCTGACACCTACGAACAGTATGACCGCACGCGCCAACAGTTGAAAGACTACCTGATTGCCCGGCGCTGGGAAGGCGATACGACTTTTCGTGGGTCGTATCTCCAATGGTCGATGGGTTGGGTAAACGCGCCGTTCCGGCCATGTGAAATCATCCATAATCTTAAACATCCGATCACCGGCGCAAAAACACCCCACACAGTCACGACGATCCCAGCTTATGGCGAGGATCGCATCTACGCCAAAGAGCAAGCGCTCATTGACCTGATACGAAGTGAACTGGGTCAAAACCGTCCGGTTGTCATCTATGTGCGTCAGACCGATACCCGCGATATCCAGCCACGTCTGCAACAGCTCATCCAACAGCATGTGCCAGAAGCAAAATCGTTTATTCTCAAGAACACGGTTCAGGCTGAACGACGTGAGGCGATCATCGAAGCTGAGATCACCAAAGGCACGAATGTCGTCATCACCAACCCAGAATTGGTCAAGACCGGCTTGGACTTGATCCACTTTCCAACACTGGTGTTTTACGAAATTGTGTTTAACCTCTCGACCATGATGCAGGCAGCGGCTCGCTCGTACCGTCTGAACCAGACTCACGAACATTGTAAGGTCGTGTATCTGTTTTACGAGGAGACGATGGAACACACGGCAGTACAGCTTATGAGCCGCAAACAGCGCGCTGCCAAACTGCTCACGGGCGACATCGGTTTGACCGGGTTAGATGCACTGACCGAGGGGGAAAGCGGCTTTGAGCAAGCTTTGCTGGATGCGATTGGGCGTGATGAAACCCTGTTTAACCCCGCAGACCTGTTCAAGTCTGACCAGGCTGTCGGTGCAGTTGATACTGAAGATGCGGCGTATTGGAACGTCGAGCTTGCCGCTCCCGTTGATGGCCTCATCGAAACAGCACTGGAACTCGGCGCAGCGCTGGTTCCTGTAGATACCTCTCCTGTGCCGCTGATTTTGCCCAAATTAACGGCACTCAATGGGGTATCGGGCGGGATGTTTAACGCGCTCAATACTTACCTTGAAACCGTCCACATCATCGCTGATGCCTCCCGTTATGCCAACCTGCAAGCACATCTAATTCAGACGCTTGAGAATGGTATTAAAAGCGATGACGGCTCACAACTGGTTATGGGGTTCTGTGACCCTGAGTGGCTGCCGGAACACGAAACACAGCTTAATACCTGGGTGCGCGACTGGCTGAAACAAGAGCGCGTGGTGTTTACTGGCTGTGAGGAAGAAGTGGCAAGTGAGATTATCCGTCGTGCGACAGCCGCCCTGAAACCAACGCTGGTTATGCCGATCAAACGCACGTCGGTGCGCCGCACAAAAGTCGATCTGTTGGATATTCCGGGAGACGAATCCGCTCCCGTGTCCGTCAGCCCTTCCTTTCGAAATGGACGCAGTGCAGTCGAAGACGCGCCGGTTCAACTGGCGCTCTTCTGAGATTTCGGACGAAATACATGACTTTCTCAACATACTGCAAGCGCGGTGCCAACCCTATCAAATTACAGCATGTCTGACTCTAACTGCAATCCATCCCGACGGTCAGCAAAGAACGCCTTCCCGCCATATCCCATTGAATAATCCTAAGCTGCTGCACGAAGTGCTCCAACGATTACTGGCAGCTAATCGTGCAGGCTGGGGAGCCTACTTCGCAGTGGGGTTACGCCGACACGGTTTGGGCCGTTGGCGACGGGGTACTGTCAAGGATGTCGTTGCGCTGCCAGCGCTCTTTGTTGACCTGGATGATCCATCATCTGAAGCGCTCACACGGCTACGCCACTTTCCGCTGCCTCCATCCTGTATTGTGGACAGTGGTGGTGGCTTTCATGCTTACTGGTGGTTGTCTCAGCCTGCAACCGACTTGGAACAGGCTGCTTATCTCCTGCGTGCGCTTTCATCTCACCTATGCGGCGATACGCTCTCTGTCGCCCAGAGCCTGCGTTTACCCCAAACCCGTAATACAAAACCTAATCGAGGAGGATTATGCCATGTGATGGATTTAGGAGATCACCACTATACCCTTAAGGACTTTGAGAGGCTGCTACCGATTCGTGAAATGCAATTTTCAGAACACGAAAAACCCTACAGAACCGCACAAACCGTACACACCCTGCACAACCGGCAGGCACTAAATCCGAAATTGATCGATGTCGTCACGGAAAGCCTACGCCGTGATTATGACGGTTATCTCAAGGAGAATGGCTATCTTGCCGCATTGTGTCCCTGTGGACACCAGCACGATGCTCAGGGGAAGCACTTCAACTTCGATCCGGCTCACGGCATAGGAACATGCTTTGGCAAACATGGACGTTTGCTGCTGCGCGACTTATGTACCTTGCTGAAGATCGATCCTGCCGCTTATGGCGGCTTTTATCTACAGGAGGAGTCAAAACTTGTCTAACGATGAATTCGATCCGATGGACATCCTGAGGCGGATGTTCGAGCCACTACCACCCGATTGGCAACATACCTTCCACATCGGCAGCCGCGTGCGGTTGACTCGCCCAATCTTGGCTGGTGTTCCAGTGGGTGCAGAAGGAGAAATCCTCGACATCCACGCACCAGAGTCAGGCATGTACGAGAAAGGACACCTGCTCTCTGTCCAGTTTGACCTTCGACCCTTTGCACTTCCGCTGGATCCCGACCTCACAATCATGCTGCGGGTGGCAGGTATCCCTGAAGCGGAAACCCCTCAATTTCATCAATCCATCGTCACTGATGTTGGACCAAACGATATCGCCCTGTTGTGAACGCGCCTGTCCGCTCAATGATGAACTGTGAATCTGAAAAGGAGCCAAAACATGTCTACAAATACTCAAAAATCGTCATCCCTGCCAACCGTGATTACGCTTACCCTGCCTGAGAAAGAGAGTGTCGAAGGCAACGGCACTCTGTTGATCCAACGCGGTGATCTGGCACATATCCGCCAGTTCGTTTACAGCGGCGTGAGTGATGTCGCTGCTGTCATCAAAGATGCCTACTTTGCGCTGTCTGGTGTCGAAGCTGAACCGCCCGTTATCCCCGAAACAACCAAAGCCACGCCGAAATCTGAACCGAAGTCGAAAGGGAAAGCGGCAGCGGAGCCTGCTGTAGAGGAAGAACCAACCATCGACATCCCGCTCAAGAAAGGTACAAAAACCGTCAAGATCAGCTATCTCAAGATCGTCGGTGGTGAAACCGACGCAGCCGCTTACCGCCAAGCGGTGATGATTGCCGGGAAGCTCATCGACGGTAAGCTGTGGGATGGCACTGTGCCTATTCGCATCGACGATGTGTACACGACGATGAAAAAGATGAAGCACCTAACCGATGGCGAGATGGGCTTGTTCGCCCTGGAAGACTTTGTGCAGGTAGGGGGCAGTAATCTTCCCCAAGAATCGCTCGCAGACGAAGACGAGGTGGCAAGTTCAGCCGAGGAAACTGCCGTTGAAACCATGTTTGTCACATCGTCCGTGTCGCCCAACGGCGGCAGCCACCTGGACGTTGAGTCCAACTAACGCATTGTATTTCACACTTTCAACTTTAGATCACGAAGGGATACCCAACTCATGTCTGAACAGAACATCTCTAAACCGCGTGTTTTCAAGACAGGCGCTACACGTATCGTAGAAGACACAAACATGGCAGGTCTTTCCAACGAAGAGATACGCACCCTGCTCAAATCAAGCTACCCGGAAGTCGCTAATGCGACCATCCGCGAAAGCCAGCTTGAAGATGGCACGCCATTGATCGAATTCCTGCCCCAGCCAGGGCGTAAAGGATAATCATCATGATGGGCGCAGGCTTAACCCTGACAAGCCTGCGGGACTGCCTAGCACAGGTTGAGCCTGTCAAACTCCTGGGGATGGAACTGCTCAAACAGCAAAGTCTCCATCCTCAGGATGGCTGGTTTCCAACAGGTATCTCCCGCAGTCAGATGATTGAAGCCGTCAGCGAGCTGGTTGGATATACCCGCCGCTGCGTCTATGCAGCAAACCAGATCACCCAACTTGCCCCTGTGCCGCTGACAACCCTACAACTTATGGAGTACGGGTTATGACCACTTTACTTCAGGTTCAACAACTGCTCGTCGCCAGTATACCTACTGACCAACTGCTGTGCCTCGCTCAGGCTGTCGCCTGGTTGGATCCATTTTGGGATGAATTTAGCGATGAAGACGAATACAGTGAGGGAGATGGTTATCTGAGTCTGGCGCTTCGCGTGGTGCGCGATTCCTTCCCCGATATTTATGTGCAGGTGATTGAGCAGCTTCGGGCTGGAAGCCCATGGCCGGACATTGAGCGGTTGGTCTGTAGTGAAATCGAGAAAATCGGTATCCCACTCGAAAGTCTGGAGTGGATGGGTTATGGAATTCCTTTACCTGCCTATGGGGTGACACTGGAAGACCCAGAATTCTACCAAAGCCATACTGACCTTGTGCCAGTTTTAGGTGCATTTGGTATTGATCCAAATACAAATCCTTACCATATCGAAGTGGCGGAATGCATGTACACTGCCGGGCGCTGTATCGCACAGGACTTGGAAAATCACCCGGATGCCCAATATCGCTGGCTTTCCTGGTTGATGCAGTGGTTGTTTGCCTGTTCTGGCAATTCGAGTGTCGATTTCGACTACGAAACCATGTGTGAATTCCAGCCCTTGTCGTGGGATAAAGAAGACCTTGAGTTTGCGGTGGCCATTATTCAGGAGGCAGATGAGATTATTGGCTACGCCCTGAGTGGCCTCAAATTCATGCAAACCCATCCATCTGTGTTCACGGCGCTGCGTGACAATGTGCAGCGCATTTATAAAGCTATCCAGAAGATACCGAAGGAGAAGGAACGTGACCACCCTCGCATTCGATGTGTCTGGCCAAGCGTTGGACAGGGCATTGACCGAGCAGCCCTCGCTTGTGCTTAGGTTTTACAGTTACGGCATCATGCTCGAAAAGTGGGACGGCAACCGGCTGACTGAATACCCGGTTGACCCTGCCCACGTCGCTCTGGCACTCTCGGCAAAAGTGGGCTTCGACACCGGATTGTTAGTCGAAAACACGCTGCTGGTGCGATATGAAGGCGTGAAGAAAACGGTTGTCGAGTACCGCCCACCGGGTAAAACAGGTTTATATTTTGAAGGTTCAGAAACCCCGCTGCGAGTTCCTCTGCCAGGGATGTTAATGATCCGGGTAACATCCGAAGACAAATCCCCACAGTACCAGGTGTACGCTGTGAAGCAGCGTCCGGATAAACTGGACACCCTCTTGTTCCATGTTCCGCTCCCCAACGTATTCACCAGCGGCAGCATCTGTTGGGGCAGTGTTCCTGTCGCTTCTGAGACTGCCCTAAAAGGCAGTTCACTGGTAGAAGATTGGGCCGTATTCCTGGGCAGCCGATTTGGCGATCACGGCTGTAACGGTAAATCCAAATCGCATCCCCAAGACATCCGCCAGAAATTGATCCAACTGGAACAACGCAAAGCGCGGATTTATCCAAAATCCGATCTAATCCCGGCCAAGCGTACTTTGGCGCAGGCGTTGGGCGATGAACGTCCGTAAAGAAGGAGCTAATGAATCATGGGCTACGATTGTTATATCACCTTACAAACCAGCACCCCGGATGCCGCTGTTGGACATGCCATCCTCGATCTGTTGGAAGTGGACGAGGAGTGGGGCGTGTTTCCTGTCTCCGAAGTCGGCGATGATTACCTTTACTGTCAGTGGGAAGGCCGGAATCGGGATGAAGATATGGTGCGTGCGTTACTTGAACCCACCGCGCTGCATCATGCAATAACGTTTGAGGTCAGCTATAGCAGCGACTATGATACCGGGATGCGCTTCTTCGTTGGCACAGATGCTGAGCGGCTGAACACAGTCCACTCCCTTGACGGTATGGTGGCCGCGTTCCACGATCTGCTCGCACAGCCACCCGCTACTCTCAGGATCCTCCTGCAACACCCACTGCGTCGGGCGGAGTTCGAAACTTTGATTGACCAACTTCGGGAGTGGCTTACCACGACAGGAGGAACATCGTCATGAATGTCTTTGATCCCTTCATGCATCTTCAAAATGTAATCGTGGTTGGGCTGGGAGGTACAGGCTCTCAGGTTGCACGCAGCTTGGCGCGGATGATTTTTGATATGCGTCGCGCCCGCCTGCACACGCCGGCAGTTGTATTCATCGACCCGGATGTGGTTGAGGAGAAGAATGTCGGACGGCAGATGTTTGCAACAGGTGATGTGGGGCAAAACAAGAGCCGCGTGCTGGCGCGTCGTTTTAATCAAGCGCTTGGACTTGAGATTGCCGCCGTTGATCAACCGCTTGATGCCCGACGGCATCTTGAACGTCATAGCAACTTGGTGATTGGCTGTGTGGATAATCACGACGCCCGCCGAGAACTTGCAAAAGCCGAGGCTATTTGGTTGGACGCAGGCAACCACTTTGACAGCGGACAGGTATGCATCGGTAACTCAGCAGATCGTGAAATCCTGCTGCGACACCTTGATGGCGATCAGGGGAGGTATCGCCATTTGCCTAGCCCTGCACTGCTTTTTCCACAACTGCTTGAACCCGAAGCACAACCTGTGCCACAGCCGAACCTTTCCTGCGCCGATCTGGTCGCCCGTGGTGACCAGCATTTACTGATTAACGACCTCGTGGCGTGCGTGGTGGCAGGGTACATCTACAAACTGCTGCATCGCCAGCCGGTGACAACCTTCGTCAGTTATGTCAGTGTAGATGGGCTATCGGTCCGCAGCCTGCCCATTTGCCGAGCTGAACTCCTCCCCTATCTTCAGGCTTAAATTCTTCAATTTTCACTTCACATCTCAAAACCAGATAGCACAGAAAGGATACTCCTCATGCGTTTTTGGGAAGATATGCAGACCAAGTATGGCTTCAATGACGGTGGAGCCGTGCCGGACGGCGCGGAAGTCTACCGCACCGTTTACATTCGCGGCGTCAACAAACTTGCAGAACAACTTGGCAGCAGTGTTCGCGTCGTTGCTTATGATCGCTTTGGCGTTCACAACTGGTGTCTCATCCTGATGCACCAACTGTCTGACCTACAGATGCACGGTATTGAAGATTTCACTGCTCATACCGACATCTCTGCCGAGATCGCTGAGCCTGACGAAGCGATGGAAGAGGCTATCCGCCAGGCGGATGAACTCGAACTTGACAGGTTTGTTGAGGTAACGGTCATGCTGGGAGATGATTTTGATGGGTTTGTCAGGCAGCTTCGTCCTATTAAAGAAGGTGACCCGCTGATCGCCGAAGTCAACGGAGAAGCGCAGCACTTTTATCCTGGGGGGCGTGTCCGGTTGCTGCAACCAGTAACTACCTTTGACCGTTCGGCGCTGCCCGCCGAAAGTGAATACACGATTGTATGGATTGAACACCGTGCGTGGTTGCTTGGCATCGCGCCGACATCCGGTGAGAACCCCATCGCTTTTGCACCAGCCACCTCTGCCATCGTCCTCGAAATTCCTGCCGAAATCCGCGCCGAGAGTGAGGATTGTGCGGCGATCCCACCTTATCACCTGCGCGATATGGAGGACGAAACGCTGGATGAGTTCGGTCAGTTTTATTCATTACCGAATGCGCTTGAGGCTATGCAGCGTGCCGGGGCAGATGTCCAGCTTATCAACGGTTATGGAAACAGCGTTTTATCCTACACAACGGATGACGATAAGGCAGAAGGTGATGCTGACGCATAAACGCCAGAATGTTCATCATTCTAAACTCCCTAAATCGGGTGAGCTTGGAAGAATCATCGGACTCAGCACGGTCAATCCCCGTCGTAAGTGTATCGTCATCGCCTTTCCGCTGTGTGACAATATACGTCCATACAGCATCGGTATCCATATCATGTTTGTCAGGTTCCTCGACAACGGAGAAATCGCTCGTTTCAGCGGCATCTGGTTTCAGGGAGAGTGAGTTTATGTATCAGCAGCTTTCCCTGTTTTCGCTGGACGAATCTCCGTCTGATAACCCAATCCAACTGCTGCGTGAAGGCGCATCACTGATCTTGAGTGTGTCGGGTGGCAAGGATTCGGATGCGATGTGCCATGACCTGCTGGAACGTCGTCAGACAGAAAGCTGGTCAGGCGATGTAGTAATGGTTCATGCCGATCTGGGACGTGCCGAATGGCACAATACAACGGCTTATGTTCACGATCTGGCTCGGCGTAAAAACGTGCCGCTGCATATCGTTCGCTGGACACACGGCGATCTCATTGACCGCATCTGGCAGCGCTATTACGCTGACCCGTCTCGTCCATGTTGGCCGTCCAACAAAGCGCGTTACTGCACTTCCGACATGAAACGTGGTCCGATCTCGCGCTGGATACGCAATACCTTTCCATCTGGCAAAGTAATCTGCGCGATAGGCTTACGCGCTGAGGAAAGCGTCACTCGTGCGAAGCGCCCGATACTCAGCCCACGCAGCGACTGCACCGCCCCGAACAAGGGGCGGTTTGTTTTTGACTGGCTACCAATCCATGAGTGGGTGACCTCAGATGTGTGGGGATGTATTCAAAAACACTGTGGAACTGCACATCCTGCTTACGCAGTGGGAAACAAACGTCTGTCATGTGCCTGCTGTGTACTGGCAAGTGTGAATGATTTATTCAATGGCGCGGTATATAACCCGGATACCTACCGCGAATTGTGCCGCATCGAAGCCGTGACTGGTTACAGTTTCCGCCCTAACTTCTGGCTAAGCGATCTCAAGCCAGATTTGCTACCTGAAAGTACGCTGCAATCCGTCCAGGAACATCAGCGGCGCAACACCTAAACCCAATTGAACAAAAAGGGGAAAACTTATGCAGCCAACATCCCGTCAGCAGGCGCTGGAACGGTATACCGCCGCTTATGACAACGCCAGCTATATGGACATTCGCCACCGGATTATCAATGATCTTTTCGGCAAAGATGCTGAATATACCATCCATGAAGCCAATGAGCAGGTTATCGACCTGATGAATGCGCTGCAAGATACCTGCCTTGAATGCTGCGGAGCAGATCAACATTGTGGTTCACACATCACATTGGCGAAACTGGCAGCATGGGGAAAGTTAGGAAACGAAACGATCAATGCTATTCAATTCTATCTGCTGCGTTTTGAGCGTGAAGGATCAACTATCGCCGTTGACTTTGAGTGTTCAGCCAAGGCACTCAGCATAACCCATCAATTTATCGAGCAAGTGAGTATAGGGACGGCTCATGCCAACGGGATTCATGCGTGGCAGGGCCGCATGGCGTACCATTTACTCGCCGCTGCGGAATATCTGCTCCGCACCGCTGAACTCCTGGTAGAGCGTCACAATGACCTCGGCTATATCCGCGAGAAGCTGAAATATGGGCTAAATCGCATCACAAATGCGCTGTACGAGGGGATTCGATTTAGCGACAAATCGGAGATGTTCAACTTTAAGAGTACCTATTTCCCCGACGAGCGAGATCGCTAATCCAGATCGAAATCTAATAAACCCCGAACCGATGGCGAATCTGAATTCATCATTCGCCTGACGATATCGGGTTGGCGGCGCAGGCTCTCCATCAGAGATAGATCAACCGGAAAGGGACCATTCGCCAGCTTTATGCCGTCGCGCTGCAATTTCTGCACGGTCAGCATCCGGGCAGCAATCGCAAGCTGATCTCGCTCATTGTAATCGCGTCCCACCGCCTCCGGCGCAGCCGCATAATTCACGGCCATCCCAAAGGCAGGCTGCGCCCGGAAGGTCTGATGATAGACTGCATTGAAATCAAAGGGCAGAGAATCACCTCGATTAAGCGGGATACTCAAGCTGGGGATCGGCTGATCGACATCAAACGCAGCAATCGCTGCACTCTGGGGTTCATCCGCTGGTAAGCGAGGATCAATGAGCCAAAGGTGATAAGGATGAGCAGTTTCACGCGGTTTTTGATCGCGTCCCAGCGGACGATAATCGGCGATAGTCTCTAATGTCGTCGAGATCCCATGCAGGTAGTCAATTTCGACGAAGACCAGCCAGTTTGCCAGTAGCGTTTCACGCTTGGCAATATAGCTGGCATATCCTGAACCGGATTTATTGGATGGGGACAGCAGTTCAATCCAAGCGACAGGTTTTTCGCGCTGCCCACCGCCAGTTTCCTCTTGCAGCTCGTAAATCTTGATGGCAGAAGGGCGTTTGGTTTCGACGGGTTCACGCTCCAACAGCGTTGAAGCGGGTACATGGAGTGCAACCTGTGCCTGCGGTGCGGCGAAAGTTCGGACACCAGCCGGTTTTCCAGAATAGGACACATCGCTAATCAGTACATCAGAAATGGGAGATGTAGTCTCATCAAAGTGACGGATTTGGAGGGACCGCTCCTGACGAGCAATATAACCCATTTCAGGCAGATGTGTGTTCATCGCTCGCGTCAGGTCAGTAATATGGCTGCTATGAAATTCCTCCCAGCCTTCCGTTTCTGAGTGCAGAAAGTGGCTGTGCAGATGAGCATTGATGCCAAGATATTGGTTAATCGTTGAAATTAAGCGCCGTTCTTCCTGTGCCATTCCGTCTCGCTCACACCTTTATCTAAGATCATTATACTCATTTCATGAATGAGACAGAACAGTTTCATTCCAGTTCAATTTCTGGTGGTCTCATCGTTTGCACACCATTATGCAACAAATCCCCCTCGCTAATCTCGCGCCAATCCTGGATGTGTGCGCGGTGGAATCGTCCCCAGGTTTTGGCTGCTCGTTCCGCACGTTCTGGCCCAACATCGGCCAACATCCGGTTGAATTTCTCAGTGGCATCTGCCATATAGGTACGTCCCTCTTCGCCGCTCATCCGCATGATTTCCATATGTTCATAATGCAGCGTGCCATCGGTATTTTCGTGATAACGCACAGCATCAAAACTATATGTATCAGGATCAGCGTCGGTGATATGTGGTGGATTTAAGGCTCTCCCGGATCGAAAACAGTAATTCGCTGCTTTGCCACCCAACTCAGGCAGCGCTGTTGTGACTCTTCCAGTCATCCTGTTTTTCTCCCTTTAGCAGATGCGCGGCGTTTGGGTTTTTTCTTCAGCCAGTGGACGGGTGTATCGACAGTCGGGATAGCCAGAACAGCCAATAAAAAGCCCATTCTTGCCTTTTCGTCGTGCGAGAGCCTTTCCGCACTCTGGGCAAAGCTCACTCGTAGATTCGTTCTGTCTTATGACGCTTTGGGTAACTACTTCCGCAGCTTGAAGTTGTGGTTCGACTGCGCCCCAAAAACGGCGCAGCACCTCTATCCAGTTGGCTTTTCCCTCCGCAATCGCATCCAAGTCGTCCTCCAGGCGTGCTGTAAAGTCATAAGCAAACAGACTTGAAAATTGCAGCGTGAGAAAATCACAAATCACCATGCCTCGTCCCGTCGGATTTAGTTTGCGCTGCCCTCCGATCTCGACATATCCGCGAGCTTTGAGGGTAGACAGTGTGCTGGCATACGTCGAAGGTCGCCCGATACCATGTTTTTCCAGCGCCTGGACGAGCGCCGCCTCCGAGTAACGCCCCGGCGGACGAGTGAAATGCTGTGATGGATTCCACGCCGTCAATAACAGCCTTTCATTCTCGTGCAGTTCAGGCAGTGGCTGCGTCTGCTGCCGTTCAATTTCAGTATCGGCTTCTTCTTCGTGAGCATAAACACGCAAAAAGCCATCAAAGTGTAATATTCGCCCTTTTGCGCGAAATCTGGCTGATTGGTCTTTGGTCTGTACCATCACGATGGTTTCAGCAAACCGGGCAGCAGTCATCTGGCTGGCAAGAAAGCGAGTCCAGATCAGCAGGTAAAGCTGATACAGGTCAGCAGAAAGCAATGTTTGCAATTGGGTGGGAGTGCGCCTCACATCGGTTGGTCGAATGGCTTCATGCGCTTCTTGTGCGGATTGATTACGGGTTTTGTACTGCGGTGGCTTTGGCGGCAGATAGTCTTCTCCGTGTTCCAATTGGATGAAGTTTGCCGCCTGTGTCTGCGCTTCTGGGGCAATGTAAACCGCATCGGTTCGCATATAGGTGATCAAACCATGATGGGTTCCAGCTATATCCACACCCTCATAGAGTTCCTGTGCCAACTGCATCGTTTTCTCTGGCGAGAAACCAAGGGTCGTCGAAGCCGCCTGCTGCAAGGTGCTGGTTGTGAAAGGTGGTGATGGCTGGCGCTTTTTTTCGGCTTGCTCGATCTTACCAATGAAAAATTGGGCATCCCGCAGCACTGTGATAATATTACGTGCCGTTGTCTCGTCTTTCAAGCCAGGTTCTGCACCATGCCACTCTACCAAACTCGCGGTAAAAGTGCCGTTTTGGGCTTCGAAATCCGCATCAAGGGTCCAGTAGGCTTCAGGCTGAAAGGCTTGAATTTCTCGTTCACGCTCAACAACCAGGCGCAGCCCTACCGTTTGCACTCGCCCGGCGGATAGCCCTTCTCCTTCAAACCGTCCCCAGAGCAGAGGTGAAATACCATAACCGACGAGACGATCTACGATTCGGCGCGACTGCTGGGCATTCACCAGAGCGATATCGAGCTTACGCGGCGATTTCAGGGCAGTTTTTACTGCTGCCTCCGTGATGGTGTTGAAAGTCACTCGATAAACCGGACAGCGTGGCTTGAGGAGTTCGAGGAGATGCCAGGCAATGGCCTCACCTTCGCGATCCGGGTCTGTGGCGAGATATAGGGCATCCACGCCTTTCACCATGCCTTTAAGCCGTTTCACGATGTCAGTTTTGCCCGGCAGAATTTCGTACTTGATGTGAAAGCCATTGGCAACATCGACACCGAGTTCACGTCCAGGCAAATCACGCACATGCCCCAGCGATGCGGTCACTATGAAGTCGTCACTCAAAAAGCTGCGAATGGTTTTCACCTTTGCCGGACTTTCAACAATCAATAGCTTCTTAGCCATCCACCCCTCCTTCCGGTATAAACAGCCCATACTCCCTGAGCAGTGCAATGTCGGCGGCCACCTGCTCCGGTTCATTGGGCGATTCTGACGAAGGTAATATGGCTTCGGATGACGCCGTTTCCCATTCAAACAGAGCACGCGGGAGATGGGTACGGAGGTGACGCAGACGCAGCTTTAAGAACAGCGGCCATTCGCGATAGGCGTGATAGGCTTGTTCTTCCAATTCCTGCCAGGGCGTGAGAATATTCGACTTCCGACGTGCCATCTTGCCACCTCCTAGAAATCAATTTCATCTTGTATAGGTGCAGGCAGCGGCTGGGTGTCCATCTCTACAGTGGGAACTGTTCGCCTGGACAGGGGATCCAACTGCGCGGCGTCAACATCCTGCCAAGTTAGCGACGGTTCTTTGCCATGTTCCCGCGCCCAGGTATTGGCGGCAGATACCGCTGGTCCAGTCCCCTGTTCGCTCATCATGCGATTAAACTTCTCAGAGGCATCCGTCACATAATCCGCATTTTCGACTTCAACCCGCAAATACTCGACCTGCGAAATACGATAGGACGTGCCTTCGCGTTCGACGTTGACGAGGTTAAGACTGTAGGCTTCGACGGGTCCTTCGGGATCAATGGCGGGGCCAGCACGGAAGTAGTAACCCCGATTAGCTTCAAGTTCTTCCTGGCGTTCGGTTTTGAAAGGATCAGGCGGGCCTTCCGTAAACAGGCGTGGATCGGCGCGATTGGCGTTGAGTGATCCGTTTTCAGCCGCAATTTCCTCGACTCGGCGCATCTCCGTCTCCAATCCATGTTCATCCCGGATGGTGCGCAGCATATCTTGCTCAGCACGCGCATCACTGGGGCGATCATATTCGCCCAGCGCCAGCGATTGCAGACCATGCTGACCTTCAACTTCCCAGGTCTTGATACTCTGCAACTCATAAGTCCCATGCGGCTGTGCCACAATGTCATAGGTGTAATTCAACCCTGACAGTTCTTGCTGGCGTAGTGTCGTAAACGGATCAGGTGGTCCGTCTGTGAACAGGCGCGGATCAGTACGTGCTGGATCAAGTTCACCAGCAGTGATCGCGCGTCGCTCTGACTCCTGCATGGCACTTTCGAGTCCTTGTGATTCCTTGAGATTGACCAGTTCCATTTCAGCATCCATCGCCTGCTGAAAATGGGCATAACGCCCAACCACGAGCGTTTGCTGGCCTTCCGGCCAGGACTTCGTAAGTTCAACCAGTGGTCCTTCACCAGGATTAATACCGCTGGCAAAGTAATACAGCGTCTGTTGGTCGTCCAGATCAGTGTGTGGCATTGGCATATCGCTCATAACAGAAGTTCCTTTATGATTTAGGTCATACGAAAACGGAGAAATTCGCCCTCAGACGGGCGGTTGTGTAAAAACCAGATACCTTCCTCTTGCACATCAAAGAGAAAGTGAAAGCGGGGTAGATTGGCAATGATCTCACGGTGCTGGGCATTGAAATGTTGAAATGCAGCATCCTCGTGGAAGACATTCAAGCCTTGGCGCTGATTGAAGATCACGCGAATAGGGCAGTTCTCGAACACCAACCGAGCTTTATTTTCGAGAAAGACGCTCATTTGTTGATCAATCACCACCAACTTTTTTCTCCGCGTGCGGAAGGTCTTGGCAGCCTCAATCAGGAAGTCCAACAAAGATGGATGACGCATCAACCTGTAGACCTCATCCACCGCGATAATCCGTGGCGATTCGTCTGAGAGGCTATCCCGGCGAATAGCACTCAAAACCTGGGTGTAGGCAATTGCCAGCATGATGGGATCCTGTTCCATCTGATGGAACGAGAAGACCTGTGGTTGAGCTTTGCTGCGTGATGACAGATCGATATTGGTCATGCCATTGACAAAGGCGGCCCACGGCCCTTTGCCAGTACATAACCCGGCAATCTCATCCGCGAGGTCTTTGGCAATTTGCTGGATGTGCGGCTTTTCGCCCAGGCTGCTTAACACGTCGCAAACGGTCTCTGTCAATGGCGCAATATCCGGGGTGACGCGCAGCAGATCGCCGAAGCCGCTGTAAAGGACTTCCAGCGCCTCGCCCAACAAGGCGCGTTCCTGGTTTTCTTTTTGCGCACCAGAAAGCTGCCGCCCGAGGATCGTCTCATAGAGCCGGATAGTATGCGCCTTCTGTTCCACCAGGGTTGGAAACATTACATCTTGTGGATTAAGGCAGGTACGCTGTGCGCTCATCACATACCAGGGCAAGTCGAAGGCTTGGGCGACATGTCGTCCATGACCCATTGGCTCCAGTAAGGTGAAAGGAACGCCTTCTTCAGCATACTGACGTGTCAGCAGGCAGTTTAAGGCGAAAGTTTTTCCGTAGCCGCTCACCCCGACCCAGACTTCATGGGTCGCACGTTTGTCCCGCCAGGAATTGTGAAAAACCGGGTAGTTTCCCCCAGCAGCTTCACCACGCAGCGTGCCGTCCAGCCCCGCCAGCTTACGATAGCCAAGCGGCGCAAATAACAGCGCTAATTCTCGTGAGACCAACGGCCAACTGGTATGCGGCACAGCAATTTCCTGGCTTGCTGTAACTCCAAAAAATTTGGCTGCCTCTGTCTGGGCTTCGCCGATCTCTGTCCGCAGCAAGAACCAAGGCTTGACGGCGCTGATCACCTCATCCACGCGCCGCTTCAGGGTTTTACGATCTGGTGCGGCAATTGCCAAGATGATTTGGACATCATGCAGTGAGTCGCCGAAGTTCAGTTCTTCGAGCGACTGGCGGCAGTCATTGACCTTCTTGATCGAGCGGCTGTCCTCACCGCGCATGGTTGCGAGGTGGACAGAATAGGCCTGCACTACGCTCTCAATATCGTTGATCGCGTCATTACGATCCCAGGTCTGGGGAATATCCACGCATAGTGCCAGTGGAAAGTCGGTACGTAAGAGCAGGGGCAAGGGGCGGGTGAAATCCCAGACTGTGGGTTGAAATTGATAACTGGAGAGAAAGGCGTAAAGCGGTCTGCCGCCTGGACGACCCACCGGCGCAAGATGCCAGCCACGATAACCACCACCCGGCTCGCACAAGGCATAATCACCCTGAAACAGCGCAGGCCAGGGTGCTTCGACGGCTAACGTGTCAAAAGATCCAGACACCGACCGCGCCAGGGTTCGGCTGCTCTCGTTGGCATCCAGCCAGACCGCCAGACCGCATACCGCTCGTTGATAATCTGCTTCCTGCTGAAGCTGCTCATAGTGGCGGCGGTATTCCATCAGCAGACTATGTCGCTGCGGTTCTTCGGCGACACTGGCACTCTCAACCAGCGCCTCAATACGTGGGCTGAGATCCGCAGGCATTTGCCAGGTCACAAAACGTGCCGGTCCCTGCAAGCCGCGCAGCCACAGGCTGAAACGATTTTGCAACCCCTGCAAGCCCTCTGGCGTACCATGCAGCACAATGTCAAACGGTTCAACCAGCACAGTATGTGGCGTAAGCGTCTCACCGCGTCTAAACCGTCTTGCCATCCTACTGTTCTCCCAGTTCGACGAAACGCAGCCCGCGTTCGTCTGCTGCTTCAGCGAAGTCAGCATACAACGCCCATTCTCTGAATGGGGTTTCCTCGATGAGCATGGACTGTGTGGCGAATACTTCTCCGCCGTGAACCTGCGCTGCGCTTGTGTCGAGATTGAGCAGCGTTGCTAACTGCCCGCCGAGTCGGGTTGAATCCTTAGCCGCCAGCAGCACGATACTCCCACGCCACCCCAGTAAAATGTGCTGCCACAGCGGCAGTCCACCGCGTGAACCTGACAAAGTGAGCAGAGCAGCGAACACCCCAACCAACGCTGGAAGCGCAATACCAGATAAAGGGGTGAGGCGCAGCACCATGAAAATCAGCACCGCGCCAACCCCACAAAAGATCAGCCGCTTCATCGACACACTGCCGAAGCCCTTCTCTTCGCGCAGGCGGACATTGGACTTAAACTGTGCAGCCATAATGTTGAATTACCTCCTGATTAAGGGCGTTCGTGTGGTGAACGCCCTTCCTATGGGTTAGCGATAACCCTTAGCCGCCAATGCCCAGTGTCGCCAGCCCGCCGCCGCCCACAAAAATCAGCAGGAGCAGCCCAATCGTGACCTGGCTGGATGCCTTAGGGTTATCCCGTTTCCAATCGGAGATCAGCGGCCACGACGATCCGAGATACAGGATCGCCAGCCCAATCACGCCAATTACTGCCAGACTGCCGCTGATCAGCAGCAGCAGCGCCTCAAATTCCGTAAAGAAGTTTTCAATCGTGGTACCTAAATCACCCATGTTGTCCCTCGTGTGATAAATTCGCAGATGTGAATGGTGTGGTTAGAATGAACGATGCCAGCCTCACCTCCCCTCTGTGATCTGGAGCGCGAATTCACGCCCTAACAATGCCAATCGTGCGTAAGGTTCGTCTGCGTATGGGAAAACAAGGGAGAGGTCAAGTGCTTCACCAGCGCCGATTTCCGGTGGAAGTGCGCCATGCAGCGGTGGCAGTTCAGGCCCTAGCGGGGACGGCACATATCCCAAGACAATCCAGGTCGAAATCTCTGCCAGCGCAACAGCGCCATCCTGGGGATTAAAGACCCGTGCATCGAGGTATATGCCACCCGCATCGTAGGTAATACGCTGTACCTGAAGGTCGAGGCTTTCAACCGTCGCTGGTAGAGACGGGAGTACAAGTTCCAGGGCAAACACTGCTGGCTGCTGAGCTCCAGCCGAAACCAGCAGTTGCGCATTAGTCAAATCGGCACCAACCAGAAACCCCAGCGAGGTAGCCAGGGCTGAACCTGTGGGAAGTTCTCCCGGCAGGACACCATAACTGCCCTGAGCGGCAGCATTCAGATCCGGGCTGTAACGATTGCCCGCAGCATCCTCCAACAGCCAGTTCAGATTGCTAGTCCGCAGCGATGTACTGCCTGCTGATACCTCAACATCCACCAATACCGTAGCCAGATCGGGCGGCAGTCCCTCTGACAATTGGATTTCAGCCCTCAGCACAGTCACCTGAATGCCTTCAAGCCCAGGTATGATTCCAGGCTGATTGGGTGGGATAACGGCTGCAAATGCACCCGCTTGCAGCCGCTCAATTTCCTGATCCGCAGGATACACCGCAGTAACTACCCACCGTGTTTCCGTCAACAGCCCATCAGCATCGGTTTCACCGATCAAGACTACGACCAATCCGGGAGTAGTCTGCCGGAATACATCGGTATCCTGGCGTACAGCCTGCCGTGTACTTTCGTAAGTAAAGGTCAGGGTCGCGCCTGTATTCATTTGCAGCTCAAATCGCGCTCCAACCTCAAGCGCTTCGATTAATGCCTGGTTTTCTTCGCTGAAGGGCAAGCCAATCACTGGACGCACCAGCAGACCAGACACCCAGGATGCGACATCGGGATTGGCATCAAAGCGCCAGTCGGCAGTATTCACGGCGCGTTCTTGCACGACAAAAACCCGCGCTGCACGACCATCCTGCGGGTAGATTTGCAGCAGTACCGGATAATAGTCCCGGTTACTGGTTTCCCCGGCCCGGATGACCCGATCAGACTCTTCCAGCGCCAGCGGTGTAGGTGTCGGGCTGACTTCCGGTGTCGGTGTAAGCGTTTCAGTGGGTGTCGCTAAGGCGGCGAGCGTGTCCGATTCATTGTTCCCTCCTTGAATGAGCGAAAACAGAAAAAATAACAGCAGTCCGGCTATCGGAAGCAGCAAAAACCCCAACAGCCGCGATGAACGGGGTTGGTCTGTTTGTATGAGATCCTGATCGGTTTCGTGCAGCGGCTTACCGCGTTTGGCGGCTGCCCGTACACGATCTGGTACAGTTACCCAACCCGTACCGACCGGGACAAGAGCTTGTTCGCGATAAGCGGTAATCAGGCGGCGCAGCACGTCCAATTCAGCCTGATCATTGGTTCCTGCTCCAGCACTGCGTACTTCACGTTGATAAACGCGACGATAGTAGTCCTGACGTTCGGTTGGTACGGTGTCCCATTGGGCGGATAGGTGATCTGGGCTTACAGGGGGCATGAGTTATCCTTCCACACCGCTGGTGAGTTCAATCACTGCACCTGCTCCCGGCAGTTCAGGGCGAATCGCCGCAGGCTGAACGGGTGCCACCGGACCCGAAACAACTGAGCGCGGCAGAGCGCGGGCGGCAGCCTCTAACGACCGGATAGCCTGTCCCAGATCATCAGGGGAGTGGCCGGTATCTTTTGCCCCATTCATCAGTGCTTCCCGCAGACCCTCTGATAGCCCGCCCTGCTGGCGCACTTCCAACACGGCCTGAGCAGCCTGTGCCGGTGTGGCATTCAGACTGATTGCCTGAGTGACATAATGCCCCACCGCAGCCGTATGGCTGCCAAAAGGATGTTCAGTAGGCTGTTCCGGGAGCCTGGCGCTTTTAGCCACCGTCGTGGCAGCCTGCTCGAAAGATAGGGGCTGTGCGCCGCCCATTTGTTGATAACCACCCACGGCAGCACCAATCGCCCGCGCCAATGCTGGGGTATCCAGAACGGTCTGCGACGGATTGGCCGTGAAGCCGCGTGTCAAAGTGCGGAGGGACTCATTACTGAAGGGATCAGATGTCGTACCAGCGATCTGAGTCTTCAGGGTTCGCAGAAAATCATCCGAATTGGGCGCAAGCTGGGGGTGAGCGGTGCGAAGCCCCTGAATGGCAGCAGTCACTTCCGCCATATCATCTTCCGTATGGGCATCCAGGACACGCGCCATATCTGGGGCATTATTCGAGCCAAAAGCCGTTTGCAATCCGGCATAACCCGCCGCCTGATTCGGGGCATGGTAGTAATCATGGATAGCTCGCTCAGCGGGTGTCCGTTCATCAGCGGGTTTGCCCATCCGTTCGCGTTCAGCAGGGATAGCCCCAACCGTGTTCACCACCAACCGTAAATCCTCGGCAGAGAACCGTCCAGCAACATCACCGGGTAGTCGTGCTTCAACTGCCGCCTGAAATTGCGGGCTGCTGGCAGGTAGGGTTGGATTGGTGCGGCGCACAGCCTGGACGGCATCGACGATTTCCAGTAGTTCATCTTCGTTGTGTGCATCCATGACTTTTGCCATGTGCGGTGCCGCCGCGCCAAATGCCCGCTCCATGCGCGTATCTCGCGCTTTTTCTGAGCGGGGATGGTAATACTCGGCTATCGCCTCAGCCGGATCACTGGCTTGTTCACGGTGTGCTTCCCATCGGCGAGCCGGAATGACCGCGCCACCAACAATCGGGCCAAGCGCAGAACGGGCAATCGCGCCTTCGGTAAATTCGGATGCAACCTGCCCAATGCGCGTGTCCCGAAGCCCCGGCAGCATGGAAGTCATGTAAGCCGCACGCGAGAGCGTCGAATTGTTGCCAAATGCAATCCCTGCCGCCTGCGTCAGGTTGCTGCCAGTCGTCAGCGCCATCGCGCCACCAGCAACACCCAATGCCGCACCTGTTGCCACACCCGCCGCACCAACGGCAACCTGCCCCGGAGCCATCATCGTGCCGCCGGTAACCTGTCCCATCGCGCCGAACAAACGATTGAGACCATTCCAGATGGCCTTCAGCGCTGCGATCAGCAGGATGATGACGAGCACCAACCCGACGAGGACTGTACCGAGGGTAACAACCGCGTTGCCGGTTACTGCCCCCACCAGCACAAAACTGATAATCAGGGAGAGAAACAGCGACATCAGCACCGATTGGACGAATAACTCGATAACGAGGTTGAGGACACTCCACACCAGGACTTCCGTGTGTTTGAAAAAAGCAAACAGGATGGCGACAAATGCTGATGCAAATGCCAATCCCATCGCAATTGCCAGCGCCAGGTGAATAAGCTGTTCGAGGACGCCAAATAGCGAAATGAAGCCGCCCATGAACAAACGTGAGATACCTTGCACGGTACGCCCGATCGATGCCTCGCGCTGCTCGCGCGTCATCTCGCCGAAATAGCTGCCGCTGGAGTTGATGTCGAAGTAGCCGTCTTCCTGATAATATGACCAGGGTAATCGTTCCACTGGATGTGGCGGGTTGAGTGGTGCAATCACGTCATAGCCATCTGCACCCAGATAGCTCATCGCAACATCCAGCCCATCTACGTAGTGATCACCGGGCAAGAAAATCTCAAATTGGTTAATCGGTGCTGGGATTTCTGCCTCAACACCGCTTCCCACCTGATTCAGGGCTTCCAACGCACCACCACCTTCACTGAGCAGCTCCAACCCTTCCTGGTAGAACCCGCCAGCGATCCCGCGCCGCATTTCTTCAACCCCCTGATACAACTGCGGCCCACCTTGAAACAGCAGAAGGGCGACCAGGAACCACACCACCGCGCTTTTGAACTCAACCACGCGAATCTGAAGGAACACGCCCATCAGGTAGGTTCCAGCCAAAATCAGCAGGGCAATGGTGAAGACCGGGCCGAGGAAGATTTCGGTCTGTGCGCCCAGCGAGGACAACAAGGGTGTGAAGGCTTGATTGATAAGCCAATCGGTGATTGCCATAATCACATAGCCCGTCAGCAGCACCGCCCGCTGTAAACCCCACAGCACTGCCGCGATTTCATACAAAAAGCTGTAAATCATCTGCATCACGGGAACGACAATCGCACCATCTAACATGGCGGCATCTCCTCTTTACTGACCACACCAGGTACACCAGGATGGGTATTGCGGTGTGTGAGAAGGGGTTGGCGTGGGTGCAGGTGCGCTAGGAGTTGGGATATTCACATCTGAGCCAGGATTGTGAGTGCATTCGGCGCTCACATCACTCGCCCAGTAAGCAAGATTGCCGCCCACGAGGTCGCCATCCCGCCCATCCGCCAGCGGATCCAGTATCCAACCCACGCGCAGCGGCTCACCTATCGGGGTAAAAGCCGTTAGCGTCAGGGTGTAGACTTGACCGGGCAAGACTTCGAGAACATCCAGCACTTCTGGTTGAAGGGTGATGCCTGCTGCCTGTGCGGCTTCTGCTGATGCCCACCACTGCCCGCTGCGTGAGCCATTTGGGGTGATCACTTCCGCGACAAAGACTTGCCCACCGGGAATGGTGGCATACGCAACCTGCCCGACATTTTCCAATTGAACCGTCCAGGCGGTTACCTGACGTGTGTTGTCTAGCGGATAAACTTGAACATCCCCCACGCGCAATCTCAGGCTGATTTCAGACTCAAAGCCGCCCGTGTAAACATCTGCGCCGAAGAAGAAACGTCCAGTCAGTACGTAAGGGGTTGGTGTCAGCCAAGGCGTATACGTTGGACGCGGTGTACTGGTCGCGCCGGGGTTGTAATAGCCCGGCGTGCTGTAATTGCCTCCTGGGTAGGGCGTATTGGTCGCACAGACTGAACCATTCCAGTTGCAGCCCGGAACAGGGGTGTAGGTCTGATAACCGGACGGGGTGTTGTAAATCGGCGGTTGTACCTGAGTCGGCGGCTGGGTGTGGGTCGGCAGCGGCGTGCTGGTCGCACAGATAAACTGCGGCAGGTCACGAATGCGAACATTCTCGGCTGTTGTTCCTGCTCCGCAGGCAATGATAGCAGCCACCAGCATGACCCAAACCAGAAAAATATGAAGCCAATGCTGCTGACCGCGAGGTAACGAAAATAAAGATTTACGGTTCATGGAATGAGTCCCGGTTGTGTGCCTGCTTCCAACAAAAGTGTCCACCGCGCCGTTTGAGAACGTCCACGGGATGATCTGACGGGAAAGGTTTCGCCCAGATAGGGAACAACAACCGTAACGGGGTTGGCCGTGAGTGCTTGCAGCCGCACAAACCCACGTTCGTCAGTAAGCCCACTGGTGAGCAGCCGGTTGACTGCCCCATCCAACAGCCGCACGGACATCCCCTGTACCCCTTCATTCGGATCAGCACTGCCGTTGCGATTCAGGTCATATGCAATGACAACTTCGACAGCAATCAGCGCCTCCGGGATAGGTGTCATGGTAGGTTGGGGTGTGGGCGGCTGCGAAATGAGGGCGATACTCATCACATCACGTCGCTCATCGGAGGTTGTTGCCTGTGATTCGGGTGTGGGTGCCAATCGTGTTGGCATGGGCGGGCCGTAAAACACATCGACTGCATCCACCCCTATGGATGAGACGCCAGAGCGGTCTGTCAGTGCGATGATGTCCAGAACGTGATAGCCATTCGCAAAGAAGAACGGCCCGGCGTAATAGAAACCTTCTTCCCCTGCCTGGGTGTCATAAATGCCTTGTGCGATACCATCCACCAGAACCGCCAACCGCCCACCTTGCGGATGAGCGCGGTAGATAACGCGCAGCCCATCCCCTGTGAACGGGAATCGCAGCGTCGCGTTGGCGGACGCCGACTCATGGTAGGCTCCATCTGAAGCCTGACGATTGCGCGTGAGCGCCCAAGAGCCGATGACCTGAATCAGTTCGATGCTCTCATGCCGTTCCCAGCCATAGGCACGGGTCGCGGTCAGGACAGGTGTGGGTTGTATCGGAATCGTGGACGGCAGCGGCAGCGGTGTCGGGAAAACAACTGTTGCGGGAACGATCACGGTCGCAGGGACAATGATGGTCGCAGGCACTACGATTGTGGCCGGAACGACAACGGTTTGTACCAGTGGTGTCCAGGTTGGTGATGGCGGAGTTGCTGTAACCGATGGTGACGGTGTTATATCGGTCGCCGTCTCAGTCGGGGTAGCGGTTGCTGTCTCAGTGAAAATCGCCGTTGGTGTGGCTGTTTCGGTTGAAGTTGGCGTGAAAGTTGCTATCGGGGAAGGCGTTTCGGTTAATGTAGGTGAAAACGTAGGAGTTTCTGATAATTCCTGTGCAGTGACCGGTTGAGCAGAGGGCGCTGCGCCCAGGCTGACGGCCACCACAGCCGCCATCACGACGAGCACCAGGCGCAGCATGTGAAGTTTGTGGTGAGGGAGATTGCCGAATTGCATGAATACCTCAAGGGGAAAGTGACCCGTGATCTCTTTCACGGTATCACGCACAGCATATTCAACCGTAACAAAACCCTGAGATAAACAGCTCAGAAAGTTGAGATGGCAGCCTCAGATTATTGAGGTGAAAATCGAAGAGGCGGGTTAGGCGGAAATGCGGCGCGTATCCGGCAGGATGCCAAGTTCCACTGCGCGGTCGAGTAGTTCGCCGTTGGTCTCGACTTCAAACAGATCACGCAGAAAGCGTTGCACCTGGTAAATAGCCGTAGTTGTTCGGCCTAAGTGCGCCGCAATTCGTCCACCCGACCAGTGATGATGCATCAGGCGCAGCACTTCAAGCTGATATTCCGTCAGACGAGTCTGAACCTGAGTCGTGTAATGCTCCATGTTTGCCAGTGCTGCGGCTACCGTTGGAGAAAGATAGATGCCTCCAGCGGCGACGTCCTTAACGGCTTGGGGCAGCCGTTCAATCAGCGAATCCCCAAGATACAGATACCCGTAAAAGCCTTGATCCATCATCTGTCGAACGTAATAGGGTTCGCAGCGATTCGAGAGCAGCATCCGCCTCGGCTTCCGACTATGCTCAGGCGATGTTAGGCTGCCAGTGTAATCGTCCAGAACCCATACGGATGCTTCGCTCGAAATGTGACATGCAGCAGAAATCAGATCGACATGCCCCACCCTTGCTGAATTGAGTGCAGTTTGCACGGCCAATGCGGTTAAATCGCTGCCTACATGCACGGCTATGGAAATTGTAGTTTTATCGACCATTATGACCACAATCATTCATGTTTATGAGTATTATACCCAATAATCTGATAAATTGTGGTATTGCCTCCCCCAAATTGCTACTTTTGAGCGATAATAGGAGTTACCTCCTTGATTATTGCTATTGATCCAACGGAAGATGACTTACGAATGCCGGTTTTATCTCAACAGCAGTTGCAATCTCACCTATGGGAAAGCGCCAATATTTTGCGCGGGAGTATCGACTCCAGCGATTACAAAAATTACATCTTCGGCATGTTATTCCTCAAGCGGCTCTCGGACGTGTTTGAGGACGAATACAATGCCGTCATAGAACGCGAAACCGCTAATGGCACACCTTTAGACGAAGCTCAGGAGATCGCCGAAGACCCGGACGAGCATCAATTCTTCGTCCCACATCGCGCCCGCTGGACGGAAATTAAAAAGAAGACCTTCAACATTGGCGAGGCGATTTATAAGGCGTTCTTTGCGCTGGAAGAACGCAACGCCGCGCTCGCAGGTGTGCTGACTCCGATTGACTTCAATGACAAAGAGCGGCTGCCAGATGTGACGCTGCTGAAGCTGATTGCCCATTTCGACAAGGTGCGGCTGGGTCACGCGGACATCCCAAACCCGGATATGCTCGGCGATGCGTATATGTACCTGATCGCGCAGTTTGCCGACGACGCGGGCAAAAAAGGTGGTGAGTTTTATACCCCGCGCCAGGTGGTGCGGCTGATCGTGGAACTGTTAAAACCTGCCGAGGGCATGACCATCTGTGACCCAACGGTGGGCAGCGGCGGTATGCTGCTGGAATGCCTGCGCTACATCAACCAGCACGGCGGAGATACGCGCAATGTGCGGCTGTTTGGGCAGGAGAAAAATCTCAACACCTGGGCAATCTGCAAAATGAACATGCTGCTGCACGGACGTAAGGACGACATCATCGCCAGAGGCGATACCATCCGCGAACCCAAACTGCTCGGCAAAGATGGCGGTTTGATGCTGTTCAACCGTGTGCTGGCGAACCCGCCCTTTTCGCTTAAACAGTGGGGACGCGAAGAAGCCGAACACGACTCTTACAGCCGCTTTGGTTTTGGGCTACCGCCCGCCAGCTACGGCGATCTGGCATTTGTGCAGCACATGATTGCCACACTGACGCTGGATGGGATGTGCGGCGTGGTGATGCCGCATGGTGTGTTGTTCCGCGGCAACAAAGAGCGCGACGTGCGGCAGGGCATCATCGACAAAGATTGGCTGGAAGCCGTGATTGGACTGCCACCCAACCTGTTTTACGGCACAGGCATCCCGGCGGCGATACTGATCTTCAACAAGGCGAAGCGAACCGAGCGGCGGAGACAGGTTTTGTTCATCCATGCAGCGGAGGGTTTTGAAGCGGGAACGAACCAGAACCTTTTGCGCCAGCAGGACATTGACGACATTGTGAGGGCATTTGATGGCTGGACGGACATTGAGCGTTACGCTCGTGTGGTCAGTGTTCAGGAAATCCGCGAGAACGACTACAACCTGAACGTCCCCCGTTATGTTGATACCGTCGAGCCAGAGGAACAGGTCGATTTAGAGGCAGCGATTGCCAGATATCAGGTGGCGGTGCAGGCGCGACAGGAGGCCGAAACGCGGCTTTCAGAACATCTCAAACGCATCGGTTTCAACCTGGGAGCGACCAATGAGTCATAGTTTGCCGGACGGGTGGCGGTGGGTAAATCTTGAAGAAGTGATTGAGCCATCAACGGACATTACCGAGATAGAAGACAATCGGGAGTATGCACAGATCACCGTAAAAATGCACCATAAAGGTGTCGTCTTGCGAGAAAAGCAACTCGGTAAGTTTATCGGCACGAAACGTCAAAATCGTATACATGTTGGTCAATTCATTATCTCAAAGATTGACGCTCGAAATGGAGCATGTGCAATCGTACCACCAGAATTGGATGATGCAGTTGCAACTTTCGACTTTCCAACGTTTGATGTAAACGCCGACATCGATACAGGCTATCTCGATTTTTACACCTCAACTAGGCGCTTTGTTCGGGCATGTAGAGATGTTAGCATCGGAACAACCAACCGAAGCCGTCTACAAATGGAGAGCTTCGGACAAATAGAAATCCCTCTCCCTCCACTCGACGAGCAGTGCCGGATTGCCGCCGTGCTGCGCAATGCGGACGCGAACATCGCTCGTGTGGAGGATGCCATCGCCGCCGCACAGGAGGTCAAGCGGGGAGTGATGCGACGGCTGTTCACCTACGGGCTTGGGGATGAACATACTGAGACTCGCCGTGCCGATTTTGGGCATGTTCCCAATCACTGGCAGACTGCACCGCTAGAACAATATGCGCATATCCAAACTGGAGCGGCCAAAGGACGGGATTTCAATGGAGGTAGGGTGATTTCTGTTCCCTATTTACGTGTAGCAAATGTCCAAGATGGGTATCTCGATCTGACTGAGATCAAGTACATCGAAATTCGAGAAGATGAACTTGAACGCTACAGCTTACAGCCAGGAGATGTCGTCCTCACAGAGGGCGGTGATTTGGATAAATTGGGGCGTGGTTTTATCTGGCATGGTGAAATTCCCAATTGTATTCATCAAAATCATGTTTTTGCCGTTCGCGTGAATACCGACTACCTTACACCTGAATATCTCGCATACTTGGTACAGAGCGATTATGGCAGAGCATATTTTCTGAGCGCAGCAAAGCAGACAACTAATCTGGCATCAATCAATAGTTCACAATTGAAGGCATTTCCATTATTGCTTCCTGACCTTGAAGAACAACTTGAACTCGCGGCGATCCTACGAATACATGACGATACAATCCGCACTATGCATGTGGAACATGAGAGTTTGTGTGAGGTCAAACGCGGGTTGATGCAAGGACTGTTGAGTGGGCGGGTGCGGGTATGAATCAAATCAATCAGGAAGCAATCGCATTGTTATGGATTATTCGAGAATATGGCCCACTTTCCGCACTTGATGTGATGTATAGAGTATATAGTGCTCAATTGAGGCAGGAAAACCCAATAATCGGCGAGGTTCTTGTTAACCAACTTGCGCCATCGAGGCGTAACAGAGTAGCGCATTACATTCGGCAGCGTCGAGATGGTGAAGAAACCTCAGGTGATTTCAACCGGATGTTTCGAGAATCGGTTTTGTTTTTCGTCTTACGATCCCTCTTAGAGGCAAACCTGATTCAGGTCGATGACCTTGAACAATCCAAAATAGATGATATAGCCGAACATAACACCATCTCTGTAGCTGCTTCATTTTCATCCCTCCAACAGATATTTGGGTTAAGTTTATCTACCCTTATTAAGAACAGGCAAAGAAACACGATCATAGCTGAACCGATATTCAATCCACCTCTTCAGCACCTTTCCGAACAATGGTCACGTATATTCGTGGCAATGCCCTTCCAAGAAAAACTTGAGCCGATATTCAAAGAACACATTTTATCGGTTACACATAAGCTCAAACTTAGCTGTAAACGTGGAGATGACTTTTTTTCAGTGAATTCAATCGTCGACGAAATATGGTCGTCAATCTACCATGCAGATCTATGTATCGTTGAGTGTACCGGTCGAAACCCAAACGTCTTTTATGAGCTTGGCATTGCCCATACCCTCGGACGTAAAACTATTCTTATCGGACAGTCGATAAATGATGTTCCTTTTGACATTCAGCATATGCGTGTGATTATTTACCAATTTACACCCCAGGGTATGAGAGAATTTGAAGAGAAGCTACGGAAAACGATTATCAACGAGTTGAGGTTAGACCACGAGAAGAATGACTGATCCTGCCCGCCTCAACGAATTTAATCTCTCCGAAAAACCCGCGCTCGATCTTCTAACCGCGCTTGGCTACACCTATATCCCCGGCGCGAATCTGGCAGGCGAACGCACCAGCCTGCGCGATGGCGTGCTGGTCGGCCAGCTTGAGGCGGCAATCCGGCGCATCAATCCCCATTTGACGGATGCGAATGTAACGCAGTCCGTCCGCCGCATGACGACGGTTGAAGCGGCGAGCCTGATGGAAGCCAACAGCCGAATTTACAATGACATCGTGAACTATTTCTCGCTGCCGCAGGATACGTCGCAGGGCAGAATCAGCCAGACGGTGCGCGTCATCGACTTTGAGAATCCGCGCAATAATACGTTCGTGGTCAGTAATCAGTTTGAGGTGCTGGGCGAGCGCGACAAGATCATCCCGGATGTGGTCGTGTTCGTCAACGGGCTGCCACTGGCGCTGGTCGAATGCAAAAGCCCGACCATTCCACACCCTCTGGAAAATGCCATTAACCAGATGATCCGTTACCAGTCGCAAGCGCCGCGCGGTTTTGAGCATAATCAGATCTGTGTAGCAACCTGCGGCTTATCAGCAGCCTATGCACCCATTGGAGCAGATGCGCGTTTCTATCTGCGCTGGCGCGATCCCTGGCCGCTGAATCGTGAGCAGATTGGGCAGATCGTTGGGCGCGAACCCACCGCGCAGGACATTCTGCTGGTGGTAATGTTTGAGCCATCACGCCTGCTCGACCTATTTCGCAATTTCACCGCCTACGAAACCGAACGCGGGCGCACGGTCAAGAAGCTGGCACGCTACCAGCAGTTCCGTGCGGTCAACAAAACAATGGAGCGTGTTTTACGTGCGCGTTCACACCGCGAACGCGGCGGGATCATCTGGCATACGCAGGGCAGCGGTAAAAGTCTGACCATGCTGTGGTTGGCGCTCAAACTGCGTCGCCCGGAAGACTATAAAGCCGCGCAAATGGGCGAACTCGTCAATCCGACGGTCATCATCGTCACCGACCGGCGAGACCTCGATAGGCAGATCAACGGCACTTTCCAGCGCTGCGGATTCCCCAACCCAGTGCGTGCCGAGAGTGTGGTGGATTTGGAGGGCCTACTCCGTCAGGGGAGTGAAAAGACCATCCTGACGACTGTGCAAAAATTCCAGACCGCGCAGGGACAGACTTATCCCGAAATCACGCAGGACAGCAACATTATCATCATGGTCGATGAAGCCCATCGCACTCAGTACAAAGGGCTGGCGACCAATTTACGAACCGCGCTGCCCAACGCTATCTATATCGGTTTCAGCGGGACACCTATCGACAAGAAAGACCGCAGCACGCCGCGCACTTTCGGGAACTACATCGACACTTACACAATTCAGCAGTCGGTTGAAGATGGGGCAACGCTCGAAATCCGCTATGATGCTCGGCTGCCCAACCTGCATGTGGAAGGGACAACACTCGACCAGTTGTTTGAGCGTATGTTCCGCGATCTCACGCCGGAGCAGCGCCGCGAACTCAAGCAAAAGTATGCCAATGAGCGTGCCATTGCCGCAGCGCCGCAGCGGGTGCAGGCGATCTGCATGGATTTACTCGATCATTATGAGACGTACATCGCACCCAACGGCTTCAAGGCACAGGTGGTCGCGCAAGACCGTCATACCGCGATGCTCTACTACCGGACACTAGAAGCCCTGAACGCGCCGGATTGTGCGCTGGTCATGTCCTCGACAAACGACGATCCCCGCGATTGGCCGTCTTATGCTGCCGAGTCCAGTCAGCATGAAGCTGTGAAGGAACGGTTTCTCAAACCCGATGATCCGCTGAAGATTGTCATCGTCTGTGATATGTGGCTCACAGGATTCGACGCACCCATTGAACAGGTTATGTATCTCGACAGCCCGCTGCGAGAGCATAATTTGTTGCAGGCGATTGCCCGTGTCAACCGCACCCTCAACGACAAAAAGACCTATGGGTTGGTGGTTGATTACTGGGGCATCGCCGCCGATTTACGTATCGCACTGGAGATGTTCAATCCTGAAGATGTCGCCGGACTGCTCAGGCAAATTGATGATGTGCAGCAGCTTGCCGAGCGCCACCGCGACGCGATGCGTTTCTTTGAGGGTATCAACCATAATAACCTCTACGCTTGCGTGGCCGTCCTTTCTGCGGAAGATGTGCGGGCGCAGTTTGACATCGCGTTCCGCCGCTTCTCTCAAACGATGGATATGATTATGCCCGATCCGGCGGCCAACCCATATCGCGCTGACCTCGCGTGGTTGGGTAAAATCCGGCTGGCGGCACGCAATACTTACCGCGACGAGTCATTTGAACTCAGCCCGCTTGGCGCTAAAGTACGTACCCTCATTGATGACCATATTCGCGCACAAGGAATGGAATATCTGCTGGCAGAGCCAATTCCTGTGTTGGATGCCCGCTTCGTCGCTTACGTGGACAGCATTACTGATACACGAGCCAGAGCACAGGAAGTCGAACATGCTATCCGCCACGAAATCCGCGTGCGTCTCGAAGAAAATCCCGTGATATATGATTCACTTCGTAAGCGTTTAGAGGAACTGATTGAACTCCATCGCCAGCAGCGCCTTACAGATTTGGAGCTACTCACGGGTGAACTCAAAATCCGTGACGAGATGCTTGAACACCAACAGCGCGAGAACGCGCTTGGTTTGCAGGTCTACGAACGTCCATTCTATGATCGTCTGCGGCAGGTTTTTAATGAAGAGGTCGCGTCAGAACAAATTGCTGAATTGGCACGCGATGTAGTTGGCAAACTCACCAGTCTAATCGTTATTGACTGGACTGCTCGTGAAGACATCAAACGACAGATGCGCCAGCAGATCAAAAGCCAGCTTCGGGCTAATGGGATACCACGTCAGGAGATAGAACCTTTAACGTTGGCGCTCGTCTCACTGGCAGAGGTCTGGTTCAAAGGGTAAGAGTGGGTCCATTGATACGGAGCCACTCCCGCCGTTCTTCGTAATCAGGCAGCACAGCCCACACCAATGACCAGAACTCATTGGAGTGATCTGGCATCAACAAATGGCATAATTCATGCACCGCAATATAGTCAACGACGTGAATAGGAGCCATCACCAAACGCCAGTTAACATTGATCGTTCCACGCGGTGTGCAGCTTCCCCAACGTTTATCCAGATCAACGACAGCTATTTTGTCTGGGTGAACATTAACCATCGGTATATGCAGCTCGATTTGCTCAGGTAGCTTCTGTTCTGCCTGACGCACGTACCACTGGCGCAGCGTTTCGCGTACCATGGCTCGTCGATCCCAATCACGCAACCCCGGCTTAACAGTCACTATCAAATCGCTACCCTTCATGACTGTAAATGGTTTGCGTTCGGCACGCTCTTCTACGATCAGGGTGTGCATATGTCCAAGCAGAGGAAATTTTTCTCCTGAAACATATTCTTTTTGCAAGGGCAAGGCTGTGATCTGATCAATCTCTTGAAGCTTTTCAAGGATCCAGGGCGCTTTTTTGCGTAGAACAGCTTCTAACCGTATTTCCTCAAAATCGTGGGGGATAACCACCTCTACGCCATGCTCAAACTCAATTACGATTTTGACTGCTTTGATGGTTTTGCTATGTACGAGATCGTAGTATATCTTCGTTGAACCAAAAGTATATGTGGGCATGTCAAATCGTTAGAGGTTGCATAATGTATCATTTTTCGAAAAGTTATTGCTCAATCAACGTCATCACATCCGTCGCAGATTGTACTGGACTTACCGCTTACAATCGGTTGGGGTAGATTGGCTACTGGTACTCGGGGCATTTGCTGCCTTTCTCCTACGACAACCGGTCAAAATAGTTCTTAAGGACGTTCGAGCAGGGCGAAACGTCCCGCGCATATTCGCGGCATTGCGCTTTATCATGATTTATGGAGGTATGACCATCCTAGCAGGTATCGTCATGCTGTTGGCTGCGCCCTCGTTTTTATGGCTGGTACCGATAGGGTTTTCTATCCCTGTGGTTGCTGTACAATTCTGGCATGATTCACAAAATCAGAGCCGCAGCGTTATCGCAGAGTTAGCTATGTCACTGGCAGTGGTGATGGGATTGCGGCTGTGCAGAACCGACAGATCATCTCCCTCTGCTCTGTGTAACCGTTTTTTCCACTTCTTGACCCAAGATTTACAACGCATTGATGGTAGAGTCGCTATCGCTTCCCGTTGAATAATGAATTTTGAGTATTTATTTAAGATACAATAAATAAACAGCAATTAGTATGTAAGCTGATTCCGTAGTTTAATTCAGAATGTTGAGCGCAACTGGCAGTTCTACCCAGAAAATTGTACCTTTCCCTTCTGTACTCTGGAAACGGATGCTGCCACCATGCAATTCGACGTTGCTTTTTACAATCGCCAACCCCAATCCTGTCCCCTGTACTTCACCCACGTTACCGGCTCGGTGGAACGGTTCGAACACATGTGACTTTTCTTCTTCGGGAATACCTCGACCCTCGTCTCGCACCATAAAGGTAATACGATCTTCTGTGCCTGTAAGCTGGAAATCAATTCGTGTTCCGGCGGGGCTGTATTTGATGGCGTTGGACAGCAGATTTGTGAGGATGTGTTCCAATACATGAGGGTCGGCATGAATGGTAATGCTGGAATGGCTTGTGTCGAACGCGAGGTGGTGTTGCCCCTGATCAATGAGGGTAGCAGTCTCTAATAGCCGGAGGCACATGGAGGTGATATCGAGTGGTTTGAGGTTTAATCTGGCCATACCCGCCTGGATCTTATTGAGCATAAGAATACCATCCAGCAGATCAACCATTAACTGAACGTGGGCCTTTAGTCCCTGTGTACGCTCCATGCGCTGCTGATCGGTGAGGCGGTCGTAATAACGGTCGAGAATTTCACAACTGGATAGGATAGCTGTCAACGGGGTGCGGAATTCGTGGGAGATCATGGATACGAAGCGTTGGCGCAACTCGATCAATTCACGCTCTTTTTTTACCTCATCCTGAAGCCGTTGATGATCCAACCGTTCTTGTTCGATGTGCTTCCGCTCGGTAATGTCTATGATAAATGCGATAACGAGTAGGTCTTCATCCTGTATATAGCTCAGGCTGACCTCTATCGGAAAAATCGATCCATCCTTATGTTTCCCAGTTAATTCCTGTACACCATGCATCGGACGTAATCTGGGGTGTGCTGCATAATTCTGTCGATGACGAATGTGGGCTTTGCGATGGGCTTCAGGCAGCAGGATTTCCACTGGTGTACCCATCAGTTCATCGCGCGTATAGCCGAATTGTTTCTCGACAGCCTGGTTAACAAGAACAATATCGCCTAGTCTGTTTGTAACCAGAATCCCTTCTGTTGCTACCTCAAGCATATTACGAAATTGTTCTTCGCTTTTACGGAGGGCGAGTTCGGTTTGCTTGCGATCAGTGATATCGCGGGCGATGCAGTAGATAATGTTCTCTTCAGGATAATGATGGGCTGTCCATTCGAGCCATTTATAAGTCCCATTCTTGGAGCGATAACGGTTCTCAAAATTGATGAGCAATCCGGCATCAGCAGTGATTTGTTTGTCGAGTGCTTGCGTTCGAGCCACATCATCAGGATGAATAAAATCCATGGCTGGCTTGTAGAGAAGTTCTTCAATAGCGTAACCCAGTATTCGTTCCCAGGCAGGATTGAGACGCACAAAACAACCGTTCACGACGATGGCAAGAAGGTCGAGCGAGAGATCAAAGAACCGCTGTAAATCGTTGTCGGACTGAGGTACAAAGTTAGGAATATCAGATGATACCATTACACAAATTCACCTAAAATACAATCACAATCTTTTGAGTCCATTATATACCTTGATCTGGACTGAGAGTCTCCTGTTAACACACCAAATGCTAAGAAGCCTGGGTTGTTATTTGTGTTATATCATAGTGATGATGCCATGGCTGAACTGGCCTTACAAGCCGTTTGATACGGTACTAGGATTATCTGCCGACAGGCAGGCAGTATTGACAGTTAGATACTCAGCACTGTGTTATGGGTGGCGCACAAACGACTGGAAGAATAACAGCGGAGTGAACACTGTATAGGACATTTACACGTAACTTCGCTAACGATTCACTCGTTTCGTACGATCATAATCTGTGCTATGCCCTGGTTGATGGACCTAGATTGACAGAATTGAGTCTCTCACAAAGAAAAGCTGCGGAACATGTATGGAAAAGCTTACTGGATTTTCGGAACAATTAAAATCGCTCCACGATCATCTCTGTCCGCGTCAGGTGCTGGGAATACGGATAGGGCGGCTTGCCGGTGAGTTGTTACAGCTTGATTTACCGCAAGCTGACAAACGCCTGTTCATATTTGTGGAAACGGATGGTTGCTTTGCCGACGGTGTGTCAGTGGTGACAGGATGCTGGCTTGGAAAACGCACCCTGTACTTGATGGATTATGGTAAGGTTGCTGCAACATTTGTAGATACAAAGTCTGGCACGGCGATTCGCATCTGGCCGCATCCAGAAGTACGAAATAGCGCAAGTAAATATGCTCCTGATGAATCAAGCCGATGGCATATGATGTTACAAGCCTACCAGATCATGCCAGCCAACGAACTTTTGTGTTGGCAAGCTGTTGAACTCACCGTCGCGATCTCAGAGATTATCAGCAAGCCAGGAGTGAGGGTGATCTGCTCCCGGTGTGGCGAGGAAATCATCAATGAACGCGAAGTTGTTATGGATGAGCAGACATTCTGCCGGTCGTGCTATCAACCATCCTATTACAGCATTGGAGCAAAGAGGTAAGCTCAGGTGTTGCCTTGTAATTCTCGATAAAGCGCTTCGGCTGCCTGAAGTTCCTCAGGGGTATTGAGATTGATAAAGGCATGTAACGCTGGATCAATATGTCGAAGGGTCGTTTCCGGGATAAAGTTCGTGTGGAGCAGGGTAAATACCTGGCTCACCTGCAATTCGTCTTGTACAATCTGGTTTTCAATGACCGTATGGCAGCGTCGATGATAAATCGTATGCAGTCCCTGCGGATAATTATTGACCATCGGAACCACTGCATCATAATGACTGGTAGAGTTGATGAGGTATATGATGAGATCAGTGTTAATAAAGGGCATATCACATGCCAGGCAAAGGGTGTATGGTGTCTCACTATGGCTTAGTGAAGTGTGTATCCCTCCCAGTGCGCCTTTACCCGTTAAGACATCCGGGAATACTGGATACCCGAACTGCTTAAAAGGTTCCGGGTCATTCGCAATCACATGAATTGGGTATTTGAGTGTTTTAACCAGCTCAATCAAATGTTGAATTAAGGGCTTCCCGGCAAGATTCACAAAGCTTTTTGGGCGACCCATCCGGCGTGATTGACCACCTGCCAGGATGCTGATTGTGATAAGTGGCTCGATCAATGTTCGTTACCCTTCAAAAAAGATGTTTGTAACGATTTCTGCAATATGCTAAGATTTTAACGATATAGTTTTTAGAAAATAGTGCCAATGGTATCAGCTTATGCCAAAAGAAGTTATTAAAGCGGCAGGAATGGGACTTCTGGTGACAATAGTACTGGCGGTACTGATTGTCATCGGATCGCGTAATCTGGCCCATTTTGATGCATCCCTGGTTGCATACACGGCATCTACGCTCTTTGCCACCTTCGGCATCGTATACCGGTATACCATGTGGCTGCAACGCCCACCAACGGCCATGTACTGGAAACGTGGCTGGCAAACCTTCCTGAATCCCCGATCTCTGTTTAGAAACCTGCTGAACTGGCCTGTCCTGATTGTCGATAACATTCTGACCCATCGCTTTATTTTCCGGCGCAGTCGTTTGCGCGGAATCACCCACCTCATGCTTTTATGGGGTGGGATTATTGGGATTGCTATCACCTTTCCCTTAGTCTTTGGCTGGCTTCACTTTGAGCATGTCCCCGGTGATTTGCACTGGTACCAGGCTTATATCTTTGGTTTCCCGACCTTTACATTTGAAGTCGATTCGCTCTTCGCCTTTATCCTGTTTCATGGACTGGTCTGGTCGGCAATTTTAATTATGGCGGGAACGATGCTGGCGATGCGGCGACGGATGCGTGAGGAAGGTGCAGCCGCCCTTCAGCATTTCGCTG
This sequence comes from Anaerolineae bacterium, assembly GCA_019912965.1. Taxonomy (GTDB): domain Bacteria; phylum Chloroflexota; class Anaerolineae; order Aggregatilineales; family Phototrophicaceae; genus CFX2. The sequence continues at coordinate 93,903 of JAIOHM010000158.1, read as the reverse complement.
AAGATATTCTGCCGCTCATCATTCTATTTTCTACTGCTCTGACCGGAATCATGCTGACCGTCAGCTACACATGGCTGCGAGGGTATGCTTACGATTTTATCGCAATCTTGCACGCCATCACCGTCATCGCTGCGTTTGTTTACCTGCCTTTTGGCAAGTTCTTTCACATCTTCCAGCGTCCAGCGCAAATCGGTGTTAAGTATTACAAACAGGCAGGTGAAGAGGGTGAAGCAGCCTGCTGTCGTCGGTGCGGTGCGCCTTTTTCATCACGCCTGCACATCGAAGATTTAATTGAGACCGAAAAGGCGCTGGGCTATCGTTATGACATACCCGATAGTCCGGTGGAACACTACCAGTGGATTTGTCCCCACTGCCGTCGTGCCATCTTCACCCTGGCACAGGGCGCGATCTGGCGTCAGCATCGGGGAGGCAGCAGTACAACACCGCCCGGCTACAAACCTGCTACACCCCAATATGCAAATCCCGTACTCGGTGAAGGTCCACTGGGAAAAGAAGATGCGAGCAATTTCCATGCGTGATGAGCATGGAGTTCAGGGGTTGTAAGTGAATGGAAAATTACCATGAGTAAGTTACCTGCAAGCATAATCGAGATTCAAGAACAATTTGGTCCAACCCTCGCTTACACCAGTGGGATGCGTCTCGATACAGGTGTTGAGCCAGATAAACTCGTCAAAACACACTGCTGCTTCTGTGGACAGCAGTGTGGCATTCAGCTTAAGGTGTATGAAAATCAGGTTATTGGCTTTGAACCCTGGTATGATTTCCCCTTCAATAAGGGGAAATTGTGTCCGAAAGGCGTAAAACGCTATTTACAGGGCAGTCATCCAGATCGACTGCTGTACGCAATGCAGCAGGACACCGCGTCGCCCGGTGGTTTCAGCTCAATGGATTATGAAACTGCCATTAAGCGGGTAGCTTCCGAAATCGAGCACATCCAGTCCCAATATGGACGCGATGCCTTTGCCCTGCTCAGCGGAGCCAGTCTGACGACAGAAAAAACGTACCTGATGGGCAAATTCGCCCACATGTGCCTGCGAACGGCGAACATCGACTATAACGGACGACTATGTATGGTGAGCGCTGCCGCCGGGAACAAAAAAGCATTCGGCATTGACCGGGCAGCCAATCCTTGGATCGACATCATCGGCACCGATGTGGTGTGGATCAGCGGGGCAAATATTGCCGACTGTGCGCCAATTACCACCGATTATGTATGGCAAGCACGTGAACAGGGTGCCAAAATCATCGTCGTCGATCCACGCATTACGCCCATTGCCCGCACCTGTGATTTGTTCCTGCCGATTAAGCCGGGGCGCGATGTGATTCTTTTCAATGGCATCCTGCATCTCATGATCGAGAACGACTGGCTGGATCACGAGTTTATTAATAACCATACTGTCGGTTTCGATGATGTCGCGGCGAGTGTGCGCGAATGGACACCGGATAAAACAGCGCAGGCAACCGGGATCGCTGAACGCGCCATCCTCCAAGCAGCAGAATGGTGGGGAACTGCCAGCAAAAGTTTCTTGATGCACGCACGCGGTATTGAGCATCACAGTCATGGGGTACAGAATGTGCTGGGCGCGATCAATATCGTGCTGGCATCCGGGCGGATTGGTCGCCCGCAGTGCGGGTATGCAACCATTACGGGTCAGGCAAACGGTCAGGGCGGGCGTGAACACGGGCAGAAATGTGACCAGCTACCCGGCGCACGCGACCTGGCAAATCCAGCGCATCGTGCGCATGTCGCTGGTGTGTGGGGGATGAATCCCGATGCCCTGCCGATGCCCGGCGTGGATGCTTACGAGATTTTCCGCAAGATTGACCGGGGAGAAATCAAGGGGCTTTTGAGCATTTGCTTTAACCCGCTGGTGTCGCTGCCGGACAACAGCTACGTGCGTGCGCAGCTTGAGAAACTGGAATTTTATGTGGCGATTGACTTCTTCCTCAATGAAACTGCTCGCTATGCCGACATTGTACTTCCCGGTTCACTCCACGAGGAAGATGAGGGAACCGTAACTCAAATTGAGGGGCGGGTCATCAAAATCAATAAGGCGGTTGACTCTCCAGGTGATGCCCGTCAGGACTGGCGTATCATTCAGGATATTGCCCGCGCATTAGGCAGAGAACAGGGCTTTACCTTCCAGGAGCCGCGCGAAATCTTCAATGAACTGCGGCAGGCTTCTGCTGGTGGCACTGCCGATTATTCAGGAATTTCTTATGAGAAGATTGAAGCTCAGGGTGGGGTTTTCTGGCCCTGTCCGTCCGATGATCATCCGGGAACACCACGCCTGTTTGAACTCGGTTCTTGGAATCCAGTAGCACAGGGCGCGGGTCCGTTTTATTTTCCCGATGGCAAAGCCCGCTTTAATGTTGCGCCATATACGCCTCCGGCAGAAGATCCTGATCAGGATTATCCCTTCTTTCTGACTACCGGGCGCGTGGTCAGTCAGTTCCTCAGCGGCACCCAGACCCGGCGCATCGGACCGCTCGTCGATCAGTACCCGGAACCCCGTATTGAAATTCATCCATCGCTCGCAGATCAAATGGGTATCCAGAATGGAGATTGGGTCACAGCGGAATCTCGGCGTGGTGATGTAACACTGCAAGCCAGCGTGGTTCGCACTATTCGCCCGGATACAATTTTTATTCCTTATCACTGGGCTGACCGCAAGAGCGTTAACCAGCTTACCGTCTCCGCCCAAGACCCTATCTCCAAGATACCCGAATATAAAGTCTGTGCGGTGAGGATTCGTAAGGCAGATTAACCGCTAGGAGCAGCGAACTAAGCGCTTCCTAGCATATGTATGGATGATGTTGGGAATGCGCTTTAAAAGCTCTGCAACAGTCTAATTGGGAGAAAACGGTAAGCAATCGAGCTGAGTGAGGAGTAGAGATGCCTAAGCCAGAAGAACATGAATTTTTTATCGATAGCAGTCGTTGCATCGGCTGTCAGGCATGTTTGCAAGCTTGTTCGGAGTGCGACACCCACAAAGGTGTGTCGATGATTCAGCTCGATTTTATTGACCGTTCGGTTTCGACTCAGACAGCTCCCGTGGTCTGTATGCACTGCAATTCTCCGACCTGTTCCGAAGTCTGCCCGGCGGATGCGATTAAGCGTACCGAGGACGGCATTGTACAAACAGCCCTGAAGCCGCGCTGTATCGCCTGTAATAACTGTGTGCTAGCCTGTCCTTTTGGAGTTCCGAAGATGCACACAGGTATGAATATGATGATGAAGTGCGATATGTGTTATGACCGCACTTCAGTTGGTTTAAAACCCATGTGTGCATCAGTGTGTCCAAGTCAGGCTTTGTACTATGGCACTCGTGAAGAAATCGAGGCAATGCGGCCCAATTCGCGTCCCGTGAATACCTTCCAGTTTGGGCGTCAGACGATCACAACCAAGGTCAATATGATGGTGCCAGTCGAAGAACCATTCAACCTGGTCGAAATGGTGCGTGCGATGTATGAAGCCCCGTCCACTCAGGATATGGTCGATGACCCGCTGCTGGCAAACATGTATAGTGAGTTAACGTAATGAGCGAAGAAAACACTTTAACGAAAAATGATAGTTACTCAAAGACTCCTGATGGTCGTTCTGCCGAGGAACAGCCCCGTTGGCGGCAGGATTTTCCGATTGATCTGCCGCAGTACAATTACATATCCAGACGTGATTTTGTCAAATTTCTGATGCTGGTCAGCGGTGCATTCACGACAGGTCAGTTTTTTCTGCTATTTCAAGCGCTGCAACGTTCCACTGAGGTGCTGCCTGTGCTTGAAATTGCGAACGTCGCCGATATTCCGATTGGTGGGACGCATGTTTTTGAGTACCCCGAAGGAAGTCCCTCACGTATTCTAGTCCGTATTTCTGAGGAGAACTTCGTTGCCTATGAACAGCAGTGTACCCACCTGCTGTGTCCAGTCATTCCAGAGCCGGAGAATAATGTCATTCACTGTCCATGTCATGAGGGTTATTATGATTTGCCTACTGGACGCCCGATTGCTGGACCGCCTGAGCGTCCCCTGGCACGAGTTCTATTAGACATTCGTGATGGAAAAATATTTGCCACAGGCATTGAAAGGCGTACCGTATGAACAGGCGGCCCAATCGGCGACGGTCCCATTTTTCACGTTCACAGCGCACCACCATTGTGACTGGAATCCTGTGTTTTGTCGGTTTGATTGCTGTCCTGCAATTATGGCTTTTCGTCGCGTCAATGAACGCCTTCCTGGGTGGCGACGATGGCGTGTTACTGCCTGCTGCGGTAGTCAGTCTTGGTTGCCTGGGCTTAAATCTCGGCTTGCTCTATTACACTTATGAACTCGACAAATGATCTGAGCAAAGGTTTTACCAGCGTTATTGCCAACCTCTTTCCGGGATATTTCGCGCTGGTGATGGCGACGGGTATCATTTCTATCGCGTCACTTTTGCTTGAAGTCCATGTTGTAGCCTGGGGCTTATTTCTGTTCAATGTCCCAGCCTATGTTATCCTCTGTATACTCTTTATTTTGCGTTTATGGAGATTTCCAGAACGTGTTGTTGATGAATTCAAAAATCACGGTCGCAGTGCAAGTTTTTTTACCCTGGTCGCAGGAACATGTATATTAGGCAGCCAATTCATCGTCATTGCCGGGCAGTACACTGTTGCGGCTGGTTTATGGCTTTTGGGATTGGTATTATGGATCTTCCTCACTTATGCCTTTTTCACCATCGTAACAACCATACAATCCAAGCCATCCTTGGAACAGGGGTTGACTGGTACATGGTTACTCAGCATTGTAGCGACGCAATCCCTTTCGGTCCTGGGAACACTGCTGGCCAGTCAGCGTGGTGAAGAACAATCCGTCCTGTTGTTCTTTAACCTATGTCTTTATCTCTCCGGCGGGATGATTTACATCCTGATCATCACCCTGATTTTTTATCGTTTCACGTTTCTCCCGATTGTCAAAGAAACTCTGACTCCACCTTTCTGGATCAATATGGGAGCTGTTGCCGTGACCACCCTCGCCGGATCACTCCTTATTCTGAACGCAGAACATTGGACCCTACTTACTGAACTGCTGCCATTTCTCAAAGGTTTCACCTTATTTTTCTGGGCAACCGCAACATGGTGGATACCGCTGCTGCTGCTGCTGGGTGTATGGCGTCATCTCCTGCAACGATTCCCTTTGCGCTATGACCCGCAGTACTGGGGAATGGTATTCCCTTTGGGGATGTATACGGCCTGCACGTTTCGGCTTGCCAACGCCCTTCAACTGCCTTTCTTAATAGTGATTCCGCATCTTTTTATCTTTATTGCCTGGGCAGCATGGTTTGTAGTCTTTTTCGGGATGCTTCACCATACCCTTAAGTCTCTAAGAACTTTCACAAAATAAGGCTGGTCGATTTGCCAGCTCGTGGTCGCATTTCCAGCTTAGTCTTGCCAACCGAACAGTGACCTGCTCGTAGAGACACACCACTCCCCAATGGAATCTGTTTGGATTGCTTTTGTCCACAGTAGTCACTCCGATTCACTGTAAATCTACCGATGTGCCAATCAGCAGAGATAGCGTGACTTGAGTCACATCCCCTTTTTCACATTCTTTCTAACATGAGCTATATCCGGGTATAGTGATACACCCAGTTTTGGCTTGTCTTCTCACAAAAAGTATCTCGCTGAATCAGACAAAGAACCTTTGACCGCCAAATTCATGTTCTTATGCAAGATTAGTTATGCACATTACAGATACAAGTGACTCTACACGACAACAGAGTAAGATCGAAGTGACCATAACAAACCTTTTGCGCTGGATACACATTCTCGCTGGAGCAGCCTGGCTGGGCGAAGTCGTCGTTGTCAATTTCGTTCTTGTCCCCATCCTCGCTCGTTTGGAACCCGGGAAACGTGGATGGTTCCTGGCTGCCATCTTCCCACGCATCTTCCGTCTGGCATCCGTTCTTTCACTGACAACGATACTTGCCGGGGCAGTTCTAAATCTGAGCTTGAACGGCTGGCAAATCGATGTAGCGATTGCTCGCCTGACTTCATCCCGGTGGGGGTGGAGCATTCTGATGGGCGGCTTATTAGGATTGGGACTCACCCTCTTTCATTTCGTTGCCGAACATCGTTTAGAACCGCATGTAGTAGCAGCTCATGAAGAGTCCGATAGCGAAGCCTTTGCGCTGATTCTGCGTCGTCTGCAAATTATTCCCCGTGCGGGATTGAGTGTTCTGGTGCTGACATTTCTACTGATGATGTTCGCTGTACGGGGACTTTAGAGAGGGCTATATATGAAAATTCTTCTGGTCAACCCACCCAGCGGAGCTTTAACGGTTGGCTTGAAACACCTGGCAAAGGTTGAACCGCTGGGTTTAGAGATTATCGGCGGAGCAGTCCGTGAGCATCATGTTGAACTGCTGGATATGGAAATCGAGTCCGATCTGGAAGGCACACTGCGGCGTTTTCAACCCGATATAGTTGGGGTCAGCGCTCAGGTTGTACAGACCTATACCGCACAGCGGGTTCTCAAGACAGCTAAAATCTTCAATCCCGATATTCTGACGGTCGTTGGTGGACATCATGCGACCCTGTGTCCACACGAGTTCAACACGCCCTTTATTGATGTGGTGGTGATTGGTGAAGGCGTGCCAGCCTTCAGAGAAATCGTGGCCCGATGGGAGAAAACACACACAAAGAACTTCGATGACATTCTGGGATTGGGATTGCCGCGCAATGGCACATTTTGCCTCACCACCCCGCGCCCGTTTCCTCCTAATCTGGATCATCTCCCGCATCCAGATCGTTCGCTAACAGCGAAATACCGTTCGCGCTATTATTATCTGTTTGAAGACTCGATTGCCTCAATCCAGACCTCAGTAGGATGTACGTTCCCCTGCAACTTCTGTTCGTGCCAGCATTTTACGCAGCGACGCTTTATTGCTCGTTCGCCTGAACTGATTGTCGAAGACCTAAAAACGATCAAAGAAGATTTCATTATGTTCTGTGATGACCATACCTTCATTGATGTGAAACGAATGGAGCGTCTGCACGATCTGATTGTAGAGGCAGGCATTAAGAAACGGTACTTTGCATACACCCGCACGGATTGTGTTGTGAAGAATCCAGAGATATTTGCAAAGTGGGCGAAAATCGGACTGATGATGGTCATGACCGGATTGGAAGCCATCGACGATACGCGCATCAAAGAGGTGAACAAGAAAACGAGTATCGAGATTAACGAGAAGGCAATCGAAATTCTGGCGAAGAATGGCATTGTCCTGAGTGCCGGATTTTTGGTCATGCCCGATTACACTGAAGAAGATTTCAAACGGATTGATGCGTATGTCAGGCGGCATCCCAACATTGCTCTGACAGAACTGACACCGCTGACACCACTACCAGGGACAGGCTTTCATGAAGAAATGAAAGGCACTGTAACAACCCATCATCGGGAGGTTTATGATCTGGCTCATTTTGTCCTGCCAACGACGAAATTATCGCAACCGGAAATGTATCGCCTCATCCAAAAATATTATATGAGAATCGTCCTTCGAGCGATGATGCGATTAAAGCTCTACCGGTCTCCCTATATTTTTAAGCGTCACATGCCACGTCTCGTTCTCGGTTTGCTGCTCAACAGCCGTTTAATCAAACGAATGCATATCAGTACAACGATACCAGCCCCAGTCCAGTAGATCAGCGCATATTGAGCAAAGGCGGCTTATTAAATGAGTGAACAATATCATTACGCAGTCGTTGGGGCAGGACGACAGGGTGTAGCTGCTGCCTACGACATGGTGAAGTGGGGTAATGCTGCCCATGTTCTCTTGTTAGATACGAACCACAATGCAGCTATTCAGGCTGCCGAACGTATTAACCGTTTAATCGGACATCCGGTTGTCAGTGCCGCACAGGTTGATGTGTGCAATCACGGCGCTCTGGTGGAACTACTCAAGCCTGTGGACGTATTTCTTTGCGCTGTACCCTTCAGGTTTATTCTCGATTGCACACAGGCTGCTATCGAGGCGCGTGCCAGTATGGTTGATCTGGGTGGTCATACTGATACCGTACTCAAGCAGTTAGCGATGAACAACGAGGCGCGCGCCGCAGGGATTACGGTTGTCCCTGACTGTGGCATGGGTCCGGGCATGAATAACACGCTTGGGGTGTATGCCATTGAGCAGTTGCAGATGCGCAACGCAATACCGCGCGAAGTGCGGCTGTGGGATGGTGGTTTACCCCAAAACCCGCCTGAACCCTGGGGCTATCAGGGTTCGTTTCACATCAACGGTCTCACCAATGAGTATGACGGGCAGGCGCTCTTTCTGCGCGGCGGGGTAGTCACATCGGTGGATGCACTGACCGAACTGGAGACAATTGAGTTCGAGGGTGTCGGCAGGCTGGAAGCATTTGTTACGTCGGGTGGTACCTCCACTGTGCCTTATACCTGCGAAGGTATCTTGCAGGTCTATGAGAACAAAACGCTGCGCTATCCGGGTCATTACCATCAGTTCAAAGCCTTCAAAGACCTGGGGCTTTTCCGTGAGGAGCCGTTAACCGTTGCGCCCGGTCTGACCGTCAGCCCGCGCCAGGTGTATCACGCTCTGCTTGGACCGAGTATCGAGGCTGAGCGGGTGATGGACATCTGCCTGATGCGTGCCAGAGGGACCGGCGAGAAAGCTGGCAAAGACCTCTCGCTGGTCATTGATCTGGTTGATCGTTATGACGAGGCTACCGGCTTCACCGCAATGGAACGTTTGACTGGCTGGCACGCAGCGATCATGGCGCAGTTTATCGCCCGCCGTGAGATTCGACCCGGTGTTTGGACACTGGAAAAAGCCATTTTGGCAACACGTTTTCTGACGGAGGTGCACCGTCGCGGTTTTCATATCACAGAGCGGTGGGATGAGTTACCAGCGCCCGCGTAAATGAACCGGGCAATCCGAAGAGAACGATCAGATACCCCCCGACCGCTTCAGGTGAAAGGCTATCAACTCCAGTGTTATGAAAGAGAAGATTAATTTTGATTTTGATAAGCGTACTTGGCATCCATCGCCGCTGGCGGGACAAATTGTCTTGGTAACAACCCTGAACCCGGATGGTGTTTCCAACATCGCACCCAAAAGCTGGATTTCGATGATGGCATTTAAGCCACCCATCCTGGCGCTGGGATGCAATCTGCGGCACTGGACAGCCCGAAATATTCTGGTCAACAGCGAGTTTGTGGTGAATATACCCGGCGGGGAACTGGCTGAAACCATCTGGCAGTGTCATCGACTGCCGCATCCCCGCCCTGTTGAAGCCGCAGGCCTGACACCCCTTCCTGCCACAAAAGTCAAACCGCCGCGTGTAGACGAATGCAAAGCGCACATGGAATGTTTGTTGGATCAGCATATCACTTATGGGGACGAAGTGATCCTGTTGGCGCAAATCGTGGCGGTTTCAGTAGATAAAGAGATTGGGAACGCTGCCGATGTCTATGAGAGGATGCACATGCTGTTCTTCCTGGAAACAGCAACCTATGGTGTTATTGAACGATCTCGACATCTCTAGGCAATCAGGCTGATGACGGAGGAATAAGAATCATGCAAATTCACTACTTTGGCTGGTCAGGAATCACCTTACAGCATAGCAACACCCTAGTCGGTTTTGACCTGTTTGGCGATGCAGTAACATGGGACACACTGAAGGAAAACCAGATCATGTTATTTTGTCTGACACATGGACACCCCGAACATGCCGGTTCTTTACAGATGTTTCTGGAAGCACCGGAAGCCCGTCCATACCTGGCGAACATCCATCTGATTTCGTCACCGGATGTCATCCAGCACGTCAACCGGCATAACGTACTCGCACCAGAAAATGTGCATCCGGTCAAGGATAGCGAGAGTGTAACGATAGATGGTGTAAAGGTTACGGTCTTTAACTGGGTGCATATGCCGCTGCTACCGCCCGGTCTGCGCGAAAAACTGGAGTATATTTTCCAATTGCTCGTTCATCCGATTGATCTGATACGCATTGGAACGCTGGGATTAAGTTTACCGATGAATGCGCCGCAACTTGGCTTTCATATCACCTATCCTGATGGCACAACGGTTCTGAACTACTCTGAAGGCGTGCATCGCTTGACAGATCCCAGGGAAGTCGAGCATGTCGCTCGAAATCTGCCTGCGGACATGCTCTTTTTTGCGGTTGAGCCAGATGATGCGGAAGCTATCCCGCGTTGGGTAGAGATGCTCTCCTCAAGAGAGGTCTACATCTACGAGGCGCATCGACCCTGGCGTGATCTGTTCCATCTGCCATTTATTGACCTGCATGAGTATTCCCACGTCCTGTCCCAACGTTTCCCTCAGATGACGTTTCGGGCATTGACACAGGCAAACCAGATTGTCACCGGCGAAACAGGCTGAGTGTGGTCAGGAATATCAATTGGAAAGGGATAACTCTGATCTACGAGTAGCCGTCATCGGCGCTGGCATCGCCGGTCTGGGAGCCGCCTATCGGTTACAGCAAGCAGGTTGTGCTGTCACCGTCTTTGAAAAAGCGGAGATTATTGGCGGGCGAATGCAAACCGTCTCCATGCATGGATTTACGTGGGAATCAGGCGCACAGTTCATGGTCAGGAGCTACTATACCAGGATGATACAGCTCATGAAGGAGTTGGGCATCCCCCTCTCCACTCACAAAATAAGCAGTCTGCAAGCATTCCTGCTACCCGATGGACGACTTCACCGTATGCGTGCTGATTCTCCGATCGATGTCCTGCGGCATCCCGCCATTTCATTCCGCTCCAAACTGCGGCTGTTCAAGGTACTCCGCGCCGCTTATCGTTATCGAATGCAACTTGATCCGCACACGCCGGAGAAAACTGCCTCGATTGACACCGAAAGTTTGCGCGAGTGGGGAGATCGGGCAATTGGGGCGGATGCTGTTGATCACTTTCTGAGTTTGCCCGCCTCGACTCTCTTCTTCTGGCAACCGGAGGAAACCCCCTAGTGGTATGCAGCGGGATTCGCGTTGTTCGCGGGACGATGGCAAGTCGTCTTACCAGAGGGAGGGATGGGAACGGTTCCAGCGGCTTTAGCAAAGCACCTTGATATAAAGTTATCGGCTGAAGTTCATCGAATTGATATGAACGACGACGGTTCAGTGACTCTGCGTATAGGAAGCCCCGCCGGACAGGCCGATTTAACGGCAGATTATGTGGTATTGGCGACTCCTGCTCCTGTTACCCTCAGATTGCTGCCGAATCCAGAAAGCGTACTCGGCAAGATCGTTACGGACTTTCTCGGCAGTACTCGTTATGTTCGCAATGCCACGACGGCGGTTGCCTATCGAACAGCACCCGAAACACGTGCCTACGGGGTCAGCGTCCCTACGGTTCTCAATCACCGGCTGGCAGCGATTGGTTGGGATCATCTCAAAGGAATAAACCGATCCCCGGCGGGAACGGGGTTAGGTGTTATGATGCCCACAAACGCCCATACGGACACACTCTGGGAACGCAGCAAAAGCGAAATTGGCGAAGACTTGATTGGTGCTGCCGATGAACTTTACCCTGGTAGTCGCGCTCACGTTATGTTTTATCGGGTTCAGCATTGGAGCCATGCGATGCCATTACAGGCTCCCGGATGGGCACGGCAATTGGCGCAAGCGCTTGCAGTTAAGCCCAATTCCCCTGTTTTCACATGTGGCGATTACTGGGGCGGACCAAACACCGAAATGGCACTGGTAAGCGGGGAACGGGCAGCCGCCCAACTCTTAGCCGCTCACAAAGCTAAACAGTTGCAGCACTCTCTCTAAGAGAGCCGTGCTTTGGAATGTTTCCTGAGTTTCTAGCCGGACGGAATGATCTTGTGAAAATCTATACATCTCTACGAGGCACACCATCGCTGGCGCAATGTGTTCTATCTGCCTTTCATTGACGTGAAGGCCTATGCCTGTGAATTGTCACGACGCTTTCATCAGATAATGTTTTGTGTATTGACGCAGGTAGGTCAAGTTATCCCAGGCGAAGAAGCTTGAGCAACGCTAGGGTGTCATTGCCCGCGTGATTTGAGTCACAGCACATTTTCGTTCTAGCTCCATCATAGAATCAAGGAGGTCCAACATGAGTATAGAAATATTACTGCTTTTTCGCGCTGTTCATATTGTTGCGGGCGCGCTGTGGGCAGGTACTGCTATCTTCTATTTCTTTCTCGTCGAACCTGCTGCCAAAACACTTGGGCCGGACGGACCAAAATTTATGCAAGCTCTTATTCAAAAACGGCGCTATCCACTATACATGAACGTCTCTAGCGCATTAACTATCGTCGCCGGAGCGTTACTGTACTGGAATATGTCCGGCGGCTTGCAACTTCTCTGGATTCAATCAGGTCCCGGATTAGGTTTCACAATTGGTTCTATTGCCGCCATTGGGGCCTATTTGGTTGGCTTCTTCATGCTCCGGCCACGTGGTGAGCGGCTAGGAAAGCTGGGCCAGCAAATCACCATGTCTGGCAGTACCCCTGACCCGGCTCAAGCAGCCGAATTGCAGAAACTGGATCAGGAAATAAGAGCTATCGAGCGTTTCGATGTGATCCTGTTAACTATTTCCTTGCTCACCATGGCGACAGCCCGTTACTGGGTATTCTAGATTGCTATTGAAAATCACATATGTTTTATCAGATTCCAAAGCCGATACTAGATCGCATGGCTTATCTAGAACGACTTGACGCCCAAGACCGAACTGACAACACTCCTCGCTTACGACGGCTGCGGCAAATCCCTCCTGAGACGGGAAAGTTTCTTGCTCTGCTGGCGAGTAACGCGCCAGAAGGTGACTGGATCGAAATCGGCACCAGCGCAGGTTACTCGACCCTGTGGTTGGCATTGGCGTGCCGAGCTATGGGCAGGAAGATTACGACATTTGAAGTGCTGGAAGTAAAGGCAAATCTGGCAAGTGAAACCTTCAAGTTGGCAGGCGTAGATGATGTGGTTGAACTGATAAGAGGGGATGCGCGCCACTACCTATCCTGCTATTCGAATGTTGCGTTCTGCTTTCTGGATGCTGAGAAGGAGGTGTACCTGGACTGCTACGAAGCGATAGTCCCTAATCTGGTACGTGGTGGACTGCTGATCGCTGACAACGCCATCAACCATGAAACTGCGCTGCGACCGATGCTGGATCGTGCGCTGCAAGATGAACGGGTGGATGCCCTCATCGTACCAATTGGCAAAGGTGAACTCGTTTGCCGTAGGTGGTAAAGAGAGAAATCTAAGTAATGAGTACTTTTCTCATGGATGAACAGGTAAACCATTTGGTCTGGTATCCGGGTCAGGACCTGCTCTTGAGAGACATCGTCCGAGCCGAGAACTGTCATCTCTACGACTCTGAAGGAAGGAGATACGTCGATCTGGAGTCCGGTGTCTGGTGTACATCAATAGGACACGCGAATCCAAGAATAGTCCGAACGCTTACAGAGCAGTCCGCCCGAATCGCCCATACTGGCTTCGGCTACTCGAACGGGATAGCACAGGAGTCGGCGCGAGCGATTCTTTCCTTGCTAGGATTCGAAGGCGGCAAGTGTGCATTCCTGTGTTCAGGTAGTGAAGCAGTCGAGTACAGTGTGCGGGTCGCCCAGGCGCTTTCCAAACGTCCTTTGCTGATGACGATGGCGGACTCTTACTTCGGTGCCTATGGATCAGCGAGTAGGAAACAGGAGGACGAGTGGTTCTGCTTCGATTGGACGATATGTGCTGCCTGTCCCTATGCCTCCGAGTGCAACCCTCAATGCGAACACTGGGCGGCAATCTCTTTCGATGACATCGGGGGATTTCTGTTTGAGCCAGGCAGTTCCTCAGGTCTGGTTCGATTTCCACCAGAGAAGCTGATCCGTAACATCGTTGCTAAAGTTAAGGAAAACGATGGTCTCATTCTTGTAAACGAAGTGACGACGGGAATCGGCAGAACCGGGTTATGGTTTGGCTATCAGCACTATGGCATTTCCCCGGATATTGTCGCTCTGGGCAAGGGTATTGGCAACGGCTATCCTGTCAGTGTCACCGCTTTTGTGCCCGACGTAATAGACCAACTGGGTGGCAGTCCGATCAAGTACGCTCAGTCTCATCAGAACGACCCGCTTGGGGCGGCGGTAGCAAGGGAGGTCGTTCAGGTCATCACAGAAGAAGGTCTGATTGAACGAGGCAAAGGCATTGCCGACCTGCTCTTACCTGGATTGAAGGGCATCAAGGATCGCACCGGCAAAATCAAGGAGATTCGCTCACGGGGATTGATGATCGCTCTTGAGTTGGAAGATGATCCAGATGCCCCATTTACGATCCAGACGCACCGTGAGTTAGTGCATCGAGGCTACATCGTGGGGCGAAGGACGAACATCAACGTGTTAAGGCTTGATCCCATCCTGACGGTTGACGAAAAGGATATTGAGGGCTTCCTGGAGATATTCGAGGTCGTATTGACCGATGAGAGGAGACATGATTAGGTGGTCATGAGCGGGGATCGTGACGGCCAAGTTGTCTCGCTGGGTCACGGCAGTGTGAACCGTTCGCCTAAGTATTAATCACTTGGAACGTTTCCTATCAGGAAGAACGCATGGAACAACTTCAAGGTGAAAAACTCAAAACCTACGTGTCCGCGCTGGCGGATGAGATTGGCCCACGACCTGCGGGGCATCCTGAAGAAGCGCAAGCCCGCGCCTATCTCTGCGAACAGTTAAAGGCAGGCGGAATCATGGATATTGAGGAGTTCACTTTCCCCACGATTGATACCTGGGGTTATGCCATGATTATCCCTGCTTTGCTCGTCGTGGCGGGGGGATTGATCGCGTCAGTTGGTTGGATCGGGACCATCATAGGCGGACTCATGACACTTTTCGGTCTTTATCACCTCTGGCAGGCGACGATAGGCCGTATCCAGTATCAACTGCTTTATCCACTTTATCCCAAACAGCCCGCAGGTGGGATGGTTCTGGCACGTATCCCGGCGGCACAAGAAGCGAAGCATCGAGTTGTGTTGATTGGGCATACTGATAGCAACAAACATCGGTTGAGTTTTTCGCCACTGTTCAAGCGAGGTCTACAGGTATCCTCAAGTTTTATGCTGCTCGCAGCAGGTTTCCTTCTGATCGCCATCCTTTTGAATATTCAGGTTCTCATGGGACTGTTCACGCTGGCAGTTGCATTCTCGACAGCCGTTTTGATTGTGGACGAATTCGGTGGTTTTGTCGATGGCGCGAATGATAATGCATCGGCAGTTGCCTGTACGCTTGGGATTGGCAAACAGGCAGCGCAGCAGCCTTTTCAGCACGTCGAGGTCTGGCTGGCTTTCACTGGCTCGGAAGAAGTCGGTCACATGGGGTTGAATGCGGTGCTGAACAAATATGCATCCGAACTGCGGGATGCATGGTTCATTGATTTTGAACTGGTGGGCAGTGGACGAATTGCTTACGTGAAGCGCCACAGCGGGTTAACATATTTCCGTCCTTATTATCCTGATGCGGACTCGGTAGCGCTGGCAAGTGAAACCACTCGGATGCATCCCGAACTCAAAGTAACCGGAGAAAATGTGGTGATTCTCGAAGAAGTCGCTACGTTGAGAAGGCGCGGTCTTCGGGGCATCTGCCTGGTTGGACTGGATGACACGGGCTGGCTCAAACACTGGCATCGCTACAGCGACAACAGTACGAACATCGAAGCATCCGCATTGCAACAGGCGGCTCAGTTTGCATGGTCTATGATTGAGATACTTGATAGAAGAAAATCTTGATCCCGTAAACATAAAATCCCGCTTTCAAAATACCTCATATCTGGGATCATTTATCGTCAGTCGTTTCACGGCTGTTATTCGACAACCGCAGCTCAACTCTCCAAACACCTCAGGTATTTCATTTTGATGCTCCAGTGATCTGGTCAATAACTTCAAGGGTGAGCTTGTGACTTGAGTCACAGCGCATTTTCTGGCCGGAGCGTATCGTGAAAATTCAGGAGAAAAAGTGCTTGGTGGGAGGGGATACAATGCTTGCCGATCAATTCACCCAGGTTTTTAGAGAAGAGCACCGCAAAGTGCGGGATGTGCTGTTCGACCTGATTCACGCATTCAAAAATCGAGACAAACCTTCCATTCAATTACTCCTTCACAAGATGGTGATGTGTGCTGGCCCACACTTTCGGTATGAAGAAGAAGCGATGTATCCGGAGTTGGTGGAGATTTTCGGCGAGGAGTATGTTCAAAAGTTATTGGAAGATCATGACCGTGCCATCGGAACGACGAAACGATTAATTGAAATTACCCAAAAGAACGAATTTACCGACGAAGAGACTGTGGAGACGATTCGTCTCACCCGCACCATCCTGCCGCACGTCAGCGATTGCGATGGACTATCTATCATGGTTGAGAGCTTGCCATCACAGGTTGTGCAGCACATTCTGGACTGTCGAGATGCATCACTCAGTGAAGGTGTAGATTTGATGTTGTGGGCAAGCACAATACGAAATCGCCCGATCATCATGCCTGGATAGTGAGAGGAATGGCAAGTTCGCCCCGCGCGGGGCGAACTTCATTTGCTTCTCTATTCATGCCAGCCAACAGGAGTGCCGACATGAAACTGTCAATTCTGATCATTTCCGGCTACTTCTTCGTGCTTATCCTGGTCAAGCCTGTATCTGGTTCGTCAGGCATCTTCGCGGCACTGCTCGGTGGAAGTCATCATCAACGCGCAGGTATGGTTTATTACGTTCGTCCGGATGGAGGCAGCGCCGAGCAGTGTATCGGGCTGACTGATGTACCCTATCCAGGGAACGGAACTGAACATGCCTGTGCCTGGAATCACCCTTTCCAAGCTTTACCTCCGGGGGGCACGCCGCGTATCGCCGGGGGCGATACGCTTATCATTGCTGCCGGGGATTATCCGATGGGTTACAGCGCACCGGGTGCAGAGATCTGCGATGAGAGTGGCTCGTTTGATTGCCTCATGCCTCCCATTCCGAGTGGCCCCGTCCCTGACCATCCGACCCGCATTTTGGGAGCAGGCTGGGATTCTGGATGCCCGACTCCGCCTGAACTATGGGGAACGGGTCGTCCCTGGTTTATCGTGAATTTGACCGATTCCAGCAATGTGGAAATCGCTTGTCTGGAAATTACCGACCACTCCGGTTGTGTCGAAAACCACACCGGTGAACTTGCCTGTGAACGCGACAATCCGCCGTATGGAGATTGGGCTGCCTATGGGCTTCAGGCCGAAGACTCGGCCAATGTTCATCTGTGGAATCTCAACATTCACGGGTTGGCGGCGGGTGGGGTTCATGCCGGGCGGCTGACTGACTGGACGGTGGAGAACGTGCGGATTGCCGGGAACGGCTCGGTGGGTTGGGATGGCGATTTGTGGGACAACGAGGGCGACTCCAACGCCGGAACGCTCATCTTCCGCCACTGGATCGTGGAATGGAACGGTTGCGGCGAAACCTACCCGGAGGGTGAACCAGTGGGCTGCTGGGGGCAGGAGGCAGGAGGCTACGGCGATGGCGTGGGGACAGGCGAAACGGGAGGCGATTGGATCATCGAAGACGCGGCTTTCCTGCACAATACCTCCGACGGCCTCGATTTGCTCTATCACACGCTGGGCGGAAGCGTGACCCTCAATCGAGTTCGCGCCGAAGGCAACGCGGGCAACCAACTCAAAGTGACCGGCCAGACCACAATCACCAACAGTGTGCTGGTCGGCAACTGCGCCTTTTTTGAAGATCAGCCATTCACCTATTGGGTAGATCACTGCCGGGCGCTTGGCAGCACACTTCAGATTGTCTACACCGGCGGTGAGCAGATTTCCGTTATGAACTCCACCATCTACGGCCAGGGCGATGGGTTGGTGGGAGCGGGACCGCGTGAAGGCTTTCAGTGCAATGGTTCAGAGAGCCTCCGTGTTCGGAACAGCATCTTTGTGGGCGATGCCGATTTTTTTGACCCGTCCGATATCGCGTTTTTCTTCTACCAGGAGGGCTGCGCGGATCTCAAACTCGACTCCGATTACAATCTTGCCTTTAACATCAAGAATATCGAGTGCGGCGTCAGCGGAGACTACACCATTTCCGGCAGCCACGATCTCTGCCAGGACCCTCGGTTTGCCGGGCTGCCCTCTGGCCCTGAGTATGGAATGGCCTTAATGCCGGACAGTCCAGCCATTGATACAGGCGACAATACGGTCTGTCCACCTGACGACTATCTCGGCAATTCTCGGCCTGTGGACGGCGATGGCGATGGGAGCGCCATCTGTGATCGGGGAGCTTACGAATGATAGGAATGAATCATGCTTACAGACCAATTTGCACAAGTTTTTCGAGGTGAACATCGCACGCTGCGCGATGCCTTTCTGGATATCATGAGTGCTTTCCAAAGACGCGATACTACCGCCCTGGCCCATCTAATTCATCGAGCGATTGTTTGCGCGGGGCCGCATTGTCGCTACGAGGAAGAGGCCCTGTATCCAGCTTTGCCACAATTTTTTGAACCGGACTACATCGAGATTCTGCTCATCGATCACGATTGGATGATCGGCGTCATGAAGCAACTGCATGTTTTCAGCAAACAGGCTCAACTTACCGATGATGATGTTCATCTGGCTGTCCGACTGGCGCGGAGTATGCTGCTTCACATCAGCGATTGCGAGGGACTGTCCATCATGGTCGAGCAACTGTCCCCACCCGTCGTACAGTCCATTCTGGATGCACGCGCCTGGTCGCTCAATGAGGGGTTGGATTTGCTGCAATGGGCCGAGCATGTACGGGGACGACCATACCTTTCTCCACAGGCAGTTTGAGGTGATAACCACAGAGTAGATAGGGGTTTTCCGCAAGATGGTTCAGCATCGGATTGGATGACCCTCCAGTAATCAACGAAAGGTGAGGGGATTCACACTAAAAAATGAATTCGTTTGGATGGGGAGACTGCTGTCTTCTCCTTCATAAAGACGATTTGGATCGACCCTTTGTCATGTGGGCAGGCACACCTTACCAGCACATCATGGTGCTGGGGGGGACGCGACGCAAGACGAGCAGACACGTCCGATTTGTTGGCACACAGCAATCGGCTTGTCGCATTGGCAATGAGGTGAGCGAGCTGACGCAGGTATTCAGGCAGATTCACCTCTCGTTACGATTACTACAACCGCAGATCGAACATCGTGTCAAAGCCGCTGATTGAAAAAGTCCAAGCTTGGGCTGCGCGCTCTGATAACGTTCTGCACTCAAAATGGCGTTTATTAAGCCTCGAGTCAATATCTGCGGCGTGGTGTTGAGGAGCATAAAATGACAACATTTCCTATGGTATCTATCCCCGAAACAGAAATGCGAAAGGTTCGGTCAGCAGCGGTTGGTCAGGAATATTGCATATCCATCGCTTTGCCGCCCTCTTATCGTGACCAGCCCAATAAATCCTACCCGGTGATTTATCTGCTAGATGCGAATTTATACTTTGGAATGGTCACGGAAATGGTTCGCGCCATGAACTTTCGTGTGCCTTTTTGCGACGAACTGCCGGACGCGCTGATTGTGGGTATTGGCTACCCCGTCAGCGGTTCTCTACCAGATATTTTCGATCAGTTCATACAGCTTCGCACACGCGATCTCTTGCCCGCTGTTGACGAAGATGCAGAGAAAGCTATGCGCGAGCTATTTCCTAGGCTGGATCGCGTTGAATCCGGCGGCGGCGGTCATTTTCTACAATTTATCCATCAAGAATTGATCCCTATGATAGATGCGGCCTATCGGACTAACCCAACCGACAGGACGCTGATGGGGCATTCGTGGGGCGGTCTGTTTGTGCTCTATGCCCTGTTTCAACTACCGGAACTATTTCAACGATATGTGGTGGTCAGCCCGGATATTCCGTTTAGTAATGGCTTCATTCGCCATAATGAACGGGAATATGCCGCACGGCATGAAAGTCTTCCGGTTCAACTGTATTTTGCGTTCGGTGAACAAGAACTCAACGATTACAATGTGCCCCATATTGAGGCATTTGTGAACGCTATCAAACAACAGAATTATTCAGGATTCCAGTTCATGTACCAGATCATTGCCCACTGCAAGCACTGTGGGGTAGTCGCGCCGGCCTTTCAGGCAGGTTTGAGTAAGGTCTTTGATAAAACATTACAGACCTGAGACTCATCGGTCGGTAATGTTAAAGAGGTAGCGATGTAGATAGGTAAGGCAGCACAGAGACCAAAGGGATGCCAATGACGGCGCAAAGCAATTCCCCAAAAACGAACTCTATCTGGGCCGATGAAGACACAGCCAATTTCCTGCGGCTTCGGGTCAAGACCTTCTACAATGCAGACTACTTCGAGCGCATCATGCTGCCATTGATGAACATTCCACAACATGGACACGTACTCGATGTGGGCTGTGGTTATGGAGGACTCTCTATCGTATTAGCCGAACTGCGCCCTGATCTCCATATCACCGGGCTGGATATAGAAACTGCCGCA
Organism: Anaerolineae bacterium; assembly: GCA_019912965.1. Taxonomy (GTDB): domain Bacteria; phylum Chloroflexota; class Anaerolineae; order Aggregatilineales; family Phototrophicaceae; genus CFX2. Next base: position 73,418 of record JAIOHM010000158.1, on the reverse strand, counting down.
CTGGAAAGCGCCGCACAGTACGCCAGGCAAAAAGAACTGGCAAATGTGACCTTCGAGCAGGGAGACGCACACCGGTTGAAATACGAAGACAATCGGTTCGACGCAGTTGTGTGCCAGACGGTACTCACCCATGTTGATGATGCCGAAGCAGTGGTGCGCGAGATGGCGCGTGTGTTAAAGCCCGATGGCAACTTTATGGCAGCCGAGTATACCAGCGTCGGACCGGTTTCGGTCTATAACAGTGCGCAGGATAAAAAGCGCGATGACGCATGGTATGAAAAGGTGTTTCGCCTCACTCGTTTGCTGCTAAAGGGCAAACAGGCGCTGGGTCGTGGCGATGACCATCTCGGTGTGCGTGTGCCATTGCTGGCTACCGCCGCTGGACTGGACGTATTTGATGTGCGCCTCAATGACCGTGTTTTGCACGTGATTCCTCCATACCGCCATCCCAAACAGGCAGCTTACCTCGAATTGTTGAAAGCTCTCTACGAGCCAGACCCGGATCGGAAAGGGTTAGCTCAGAATATCGAACTGATGCGTGCTGCCGGAGGCACAGAAGAAGATGCGGAGTGGTTGTACAACTCCGGGGATTCGACTGCAGTGCGGCAGGCGATAGCGGATGGAAATCTGACGGAGATTAGTTCGTACATGCTGTATCTTACTTTTGCGCGCAAGTCCAAAAATATGTCGGATAAAGGAGATTATTGATGGTCAATATTAGCTAACCCGTGGGCAGGTTTTTTCTTTTCTCCCTTAGCCGTCTCGTTCGTAAGAGGCGAGTCTTGCTCCCCCTTTCTCCACAGCAATGGGGAAAGCGCTGTGCGCTCGTCGCAGGTGGGAGGATATGGGAAAAATGGCGAACTTGCAATTGGGGTAGCGATGATTTTGATCACCCACCTGTTTAGCCAGCCAGACGCAATACCTCCCATGATGAGGTAACAAGGATGCCTCCATGATATTAAAAAGCCAGACGATCATGTATGTAGACGATCAGCACAGAAGTACCGAATTTTATAAGGTTGTTTTGAACAAAGAGCCGCATCTGAATACCCCTGGAATGACCGAGTTTGAACTCACCGGCGGTGCTGTGTTAGGGCTGATGCCAAAAGCTGCCATTCTCCGGTTACTCGGCGATAGACTTCCCAATCCTCTCGCACCCGCAGATATGCTGCGTGCGGAAATATATCTCATAGTGGACAATCCGGTGCAATATCACCAAAGAGCGCTCGATGCCGGTGCACACAATTTGAGCGATCTTGCAGACCGGGATTGGGGACATAGTGTTGCATACTGCCTTGACCTGGATGGACACGTTCTGGCATTTGCGATGGGTTTGAGTGATCTTTTATGAGCTAACTTGGAGTGCAAGTTTTTCTTTTCTTCCTTGACTGGTAGCTCGCAAGAGGCGGGGCTTGCTCCTCCTTCCCTTGAATTCGGGGATGGGGCGATAGGGGTAAGATGGCGAAACTCGCACACCGAGTTGGCTATTCAACGACAGGGTCACTCGCGCAGGCTGTTTATCGGAAACAACTCTCGTCAATAAAATCGTTGGAGGCTGTATGAACGAAAGTGCGAAGTGGAAAGTGACCGGTACGCTCCCAGAAATATACGAGCATTTTGTTCCTGCCACAATGCGTGCGTGGGCAAACCGGCTGGTCGATCTGGTGGAGTTGAAACCTGGTAAGCGGATTTTGGATGTTGCCTGCGGAACGGGGGCCGTTACCCATCTATTTGCTGAGCACAACGGGAATAATGGGCAGATCGTCGGTTACGACATCAATCCCGAAATGCTGGCAATTGCTCAAGCGAAACTGCCAAATATCGGCATTGAATGGCAGCTGGGAAATGCACTTGAATTACCTTTTCAGGATGGCGCGTTTGATATTGTGACTTGCCAGCATGGTCTGATGTTCTTTGAAGATCGCGTCAGAGGATTACAGGAGATGTACCGAGTTCTCGCGCCAGGTGGAAAACTTCTGGTTCTAGTTTGGGGTTCAATCGAAGACAACCCCGGCTTTCTGGTGGCAGCCGAAGGATTCGGACGATATGCCGGTATCGAATCAGGCAATAGTATCCGTGGCATGTTTGTGCTAGGGGATATTTCACAGATGCGCTCCCTGGCTGAGACAGCAGGTTTCCAGGATGCGATCATAGAGACAGTTGCTGCCCAGGCGCACTTTTCTTCTGTCGAGGAGTTCGTTCACGGTTTCGGAGCACTGATTCAGCCTGCAATTGATGAAGCCACACAACTTGCATTGCTGACCGAGATAACGACAGCTTTACAGTCGTATGTGAATCATGAAGGGCTGATCTTTCCGATGGAAGCGGTTTTGATGCATGTGCGGAAATAGGCATTTGGAGGCCATGCAAACAATCTTCTTTGGAAATGGCATTAATTGGAGGCTAGAAAATGCCATACGCTGTGAATAAGGGAATACGCATCCACTATGAAGTGGAAGGGGATGGCTCGCCGCTAGTGTTGCAACATGGTCAGTATGTTCCGCTCGACATCTGGTACGAGCTAAATTACGTAACGACTCTGAGCAGTGACTTCCGTCTCATCCTAGTCGATGCTCGCGGACACGGCGACAGCGATAAGCTTTATGACCCAGAGGCGTACCGGCTTGAGTTGATGGTCAGTGACATTGCGGCAGTTCCAGATGACCTGGGCGTGGCGAAGGCACATTACATGGGCTATTCATCGGGAGGACTTACGGGGTTTGGTCTTGCCAGGTTCGCGCCAGAACGGCTCTTCTCCCTAATCATCGGCGTATGCATCCATATGATGAGTGTGCCAGTCGAGTGGCATGGCGGCAGGAACAGATTCAGGCTCTTGAGCAGCAGACGACTCAGGACTTCGTAGCAGGCATGGAACAGTATATTTTGAGTATTCATCTACCTGCCTTATCGCCACGCATGAGAACGCGCTTGTTGACGCATGACCTGCGGGCATTAATTGCCTGGCTGCGCCAATTCGAGCAGCCGGATTTTGAGTCGATTTTGAAGAACATTACGCTCCCGTGTTTGCTCTATGCGGGGGAGAACGATAGCTGCTATGCGCTCGCACAAAGGGCAGCACAAGCTATACCAAATGCAACTTTCGTCCCCATTCCGAACGGAGAACATCTTGAGGGCGGAACGTGGGTGAACGTTTTAGCGCCTCACATCAAGGAGTTGGTAGAGAGCGTGGCATCCCCATGAGTGATGCATAGAGATCGTCCGAAAATTCAAAATCTATGATGAAAGGAAAAAACCATGGCCAAGACATTTAATCAAATGGCGGCGGAGGCGCTGGCGGCAGTGCCAACGGTTAGCCCAGCAGAGGCACAAAAACGTCTCCAGCAAGATCGCAACATCCTCGTGATTGATGTGCGCGACGCAGCCGATATCGCTATGACGGGGACTGTTCCCGGCGCAATGAACATCTCGCTGGGCAGTCTGACCTACAAAGCCGACAACGAGGTTCCTGATGACTGGCGCGAACCGGCGCTGAAAGATCGTTCACGCCCCGTCATTACAACCTGTATCCTCGGACCAATGGGTGCGCTGGGGGGTAAGCTGCTCCATGATATGGGTTTCACTAATGTTTCGATCCTGGAAGGCGGAGTACAGGCTTGGAAAGATGCGGGCTTTCCGACCTCGCAAATTGGTGACCCACAGTGACAGTTACTAAATGCATAACTCTTAAAGCCCTCATAGCCAACTCATCTTAAACATAAGATGAGCAAGAAAGCGTGACAGGAGTCACACACATTGCTGCCTGAATTCTTAGATTTGTTATAAAAAATGGAGGTATACTTCTATGACAACCAAACAGGGAGATATCGCATTACTCAGCGATCCAGTTGCCCAGGAACTGCTGCAATCCAGAAACCTGGCGCAGCTTGCTTACGTTTGGAACGATGGGACGCCCCGCGTAACACCAATATGGTTTCACTGGAACGGGCAGGAAATAGTCTTTGGCACCTTTCCATCTGCACCAAAGCTCAAAGCTATTCGAAGTGGTTCAAAACTTGCGGCGACAATAACGTCTGTCGAGCCATCGAGAGTGCTTTACATCCGCGGTACTGCGAGCGTAGAAATCGTGGATGGTGTTGTCCCGGAATATGTACTGGCAGCCAAAAGATACATGGGTGACGAAGCTGGAGCCGGCTGGATACAACAGGTAAGCTCGATGTTTCCCCAAACAACGCGAATCACCCTTGTACCCGAATGGGCAGGCGTATTGGACTTTGAAAGACGCTTCCCAAGCGCTATTGAGAAAGCAATGGCGGGTGCCGGTGACTGAGGCTCGCTGACCAGCCTGTGTTAATGCTTCGGCGGCTACGCAGGCTTGGTTGGTATCGGGATTTTCTGGATCATCGCTCTAGTTGTAGCGCGCTTCTATAGCGTAAAATCGTCGAAAATGTCTCATGCTTACCCATAATCGTTCTTGCTACGACGGGGGCGCGCCCTCGTAAATATTGATGCTGTTAAGCAGCAGACTATAGGTTGAGATTTGTTGCAGACCGCATTCGCCTTCAAACGGTTCGACCTGTCCGTTACGGTTCAAATCCACGCCCGTTGTTAGCTTTGTTTGTTCCTCATTGGCAAGGCATGGTAAAACGGCAACCAAGATGAACAGAGTAAGCGCGCCCCTTCTGAAGACGAAGTTTCATATCCCGCCACAGCGCCCCAAGCTGGTATTTCGGCCACGCCTGATGGCCCGGATGGAAGACTCTCTGCGCCTACGGTATCACCTGACCCTCATCTCGGCCAGAGCCGGTTCAGGCAAGACCACACTAGTGAGCGAGTGGCTGCATCAACAAGAACGATCTTCTGCATGGCTTTCGCTTGACGAGAATGACAACGACCCTTGGCGGTTCTTCAGCTATCTGGTTGAGGCATTAAGACAGCAGGGAATAACAGCCACCTACACCGATCTTGGTGCGTTGGAAGCCGCAGAGATTCCACCGGCTGAAGTCCTGATCACCGGGTTGATCAATGATATAGCAGCCAACACGTTGCCTTTTATCCTTGTGCTGGACGATTATCATGTCATTCACAGCGATTGGATTCACCAAGCGCTTGGATGCCTGGTCGAGCATCTGCCACCTCAGATGCATCTGGTACTGACCACGCGCGTGGATCCACCGTGGCCGCTTGCCCGGTGGCGGGTTCGTGGTCAGTTGATCGAAATTCGGGATCACGATTTGCTGTTTACGGCAGATGAGATGGGCGAATTTCTCAACCAGGTGATGGAACTGAACCTGTCTGCCGAAGCAGTTGCCACGATCCAAGTCCGTACTGAGGGCTGGATCGCGGGAATGCAAATGGCAGCTATCTCAGCGCAGGGTCATAAGCAGGATGGGGATCTTGGTGTGTTCCTCGAGGCGTTTGGCGGCACCAACCGTTTCGTTCTGGACTACCTCACGGAAGAAGTACTCAATCGCCAATCGCCAGCCGTCCAGGATTTCTTGATTGAAACCTCCATCCTCCAACGGATGTGCGGTGGATTGTGCGATGCCGTGCGTTCGGGTGGAGCGGCGGAGCAAGACAGCCAATCCATACTGGCACAGTTGGAGCGAGCGAATCTGTTTATGATCCCGCTCGACGACGAGCGACACTGGTATCGCTATCATCACCTGTTCGCCGATTTGCTCCAGAGCGTGCTGAGACAGCGCCGGTCAACCGAACAAATCCGCGAACTGCACCGCTGCGTCGGTCAGTGGTACCGTGACCAGGAATTGCCAGCCGAGGCGATGACCCATCTTATGGTGGCGTCGGATTTCGAGCAGGCCGCCGCCATCATTGACGAGCATATCGCCGGGTTGATCCACCTGTTTTCCCGCAACAAGGCCCCACTCATCCTTAGCTGGATCGAGAATCTGCCCGACGACATCCGGCGCAGCCGCCCCTGGATCGATGTCTATCGCGCCACTATGCTGGCCTTGAACCTTCAAGTGGAGGGCATCGAGCCGATCCTGGTGGATGTAGAAAAGCGAATCGAGCCGAACTCCCCGCGCGCCGCAGCGATTCTGAGCCACATCGCCGCCGTCCGTGCCTATGCTGCCAATCTGCGTGGGGACGCGGCGCGCGCTATCGCGATGGCAGATCGCGCTCGGAAGCAACTTCCTGGAGAGGAATACCCGGTCGCGTGGGGTACGGCAGCTTATACCCTGGCCGATACCTACTTCGCTACCGATGACATGAACAACGCCAGTCAAGCATTAGCGGATCTACTCAAGGTTGGTGAGAAGGCGGGACAACTAATGATGATCGTACCGACGCTGTGCGACCTGGCAGCCATCAAGAAAACTCAGGGGCGGCTTCACCAAGCGGAGGCGCTGTATGACAGGGCGCGTCAATGGCTGGCGGAACACAATGGTCTGGAGTCGCGTTTTCGCCGTTCCTACGAGTTTGGCGTGGCTGAATTGCTGCGGGAGCGGAACCAGCTCGATGAAGCCCACGACCACGTCATAACCGGGATCGCGTATCGCAGGCGATTGGGTGGGTACAACTTGATTGGCGACCTCGCATTGATGCGGGTCCTCCAGGCGCAGGGCGACGCCGAAGGGTCCATGAGCGCTCTGCACAACGCCGAACAGGCCGTGCAAACCTCTCCCTTCCAACTGACCTTGATGATTGAGTTCAGGGTAGCGCGGGTTATTCAGTGGCTGGCGGTGGGGGATGTGGCGATGGCAAGCCGCTGCGCCGAGGCGTGCTCCGGCGGCTCCGAACTGGAAACAATCGCCATGGCGCGGCTGTGGTTAGCCCAGGGGCGCACGGCAGACGCACAAGACTTACTGGCCCGGCAGCGTCTGCTGGCAGAGACAGGGGGGCGCACTGGCCGCCTGATTGAAATCCTCAGCTTGCAAGCCCTGGCGTTGGACGCTCAAGGGAAGAGCGACGAGGCGGAGGCAGTCCTTTCCCAAGCGATTTCTCTGGCCCGACCAGAAGGCTATTTGCGCGTCTTTCTTGACCTGGGGCAACCCTTCCGCAACTTATTGGAACAAACAAGCGCGCGCAGTTCTGACATCGGGCCGTGGGCAAGCGCTCTTCTGAAGCGTTTCCAGCAGGCGAGCGGAGCGCAGACAATCCCTCTTCCGCCTTCGCCCGCCGAAAAAACGATCAATCCGCTCACCGCGCGCGAATTGGAAGTCTTACATTTGCTTGCCGAGGGTCTCTCGAACAAAGAAATTGCTGAGAGGCTGGTCGTTTCCCCAGGCACGGTCAAACAGCACCTAAAGAATATCGGCAGGAAGCTCGATGTCCATGGCCGGACACAGACAGTTAGACGCAGCCACGAATTGAAACTGCTGTAGTCATTCTCTCCTGCACACTCACCTGGCGATTTCCACGTTAATTCGCCTGCCATATCCCTTTTCTATCCCTTAGATTCCCCATTTGGGGAATAGTGTCTCGTGGTTCAAGTCCATAGAATGGTAAATGGTGTCCGTTATTGAATGGTACTCCGACCCCTGAAGTTTCGGGCAAGGCGTTTACGCATGAAACGATTCATCAAATGGGCCGCCATTGTGTTCGGTAGTTTGATTGGTCTGGCAATGTAGCCTAATGGAAAACTTGGAGACGCTCTGCAAGGCAAGTTACATCGGATAGATTTCGATACTGGAGCTGCGTTAAATGCCTGACGAGAAGCATATCGAAGGAACCATGTACCGCATCAGGGTGAAGGGCAATCTGGATTCCAAATGGGCGGACTGCTTCGAGGGTTTCACCCTGACCTCGCAAGACGATGGCGAGACGGTTCTACGTGGTACGGTAGTCGACCAGGCGGCCCTGCACAGTGTACTGAATAGGCTTAATGGTCTCGGTCTGCCCCTGCTCCTGGTGGCGCAGGTAGATCAGCTTCACGCCGGTAGACGTTGTCCGGTGTGCGGTCAGCCCATCGCGTTTAGGGAATGACGCTTAACGACGAACGAGACCAATGATCTAGGATGAATGGGGGTATGGATGGTGTTGGACAAGATAAATAACATCACGCATCGTCGGTTCTATCGTGGGCAGCGCCCCAATCGGATTGGACGGCTGATCAACAGCTTTTTTGCCGCGATCCACTCGTCGGGCATTGCCCCAAGCTACATGGTAACCCTGGAAGTGACAGGACGGAAGTCAGGGCAGCCTATCGCGCTGCCGGTGGCTATGGCAGTTGTCGATGGCGAGCGTTACCTAGTCTCCATGCTGGGGAATGAAGCGCAGTGGGTGCAAAACGTGCGGGCTGCCCACGGCAAAGCGTTTATCCGGCGGGCTGGACGCACAGCAGTTCACCTCGAAGAGGTGCCGGTCGAACAGCGTCCGCCCATCCTGAAAGCCTACTTGCAGCGCGCCCCCGGCGCGCGCCCCCATATCCCGGTGGACAAGGACGCTCCGCTTTCGGAATTTGAGAAGATCGCGGCGGATTACCCGGCCTTTCGGATCGTTCCGATCACTGCTGACTAGCCTCATGGGTGGAGAACATAAGCGCAAATACTATCTACACTGGATTCGAGACTCGCTAGCATGTCTAACTGCCAGACAACTGAGCACCATCAAAGCAACAACACTAGCATTAGGAAAGGCCGGGTAAAAAGGCAATGGTTCTATTTCACATTATCAAACGATGGCTGTACCGTGGGGATCGTCCTAATCCAATAGCACGCGCGGCGAATGCGGTATGGGCTGTCATCGCTTCGTCAGGCATTATTCCTAATTACGCAGTGACCCTTGAAGTGACCGGGCGGAAATCAGGTCGGGTGATCGCCTTCCCCGTCGTCCTCGCCCTCGTCGATGGGCAACGTTACATCGTATCGATGCTAGGGAATGAGGCGCAGTGGGTGCGGAATGTACGTGCCACCGATGGCCGCGCCGTCATTCGCAGTGGTCGTCGCCAGCCTGTCAAACTGGAAGAAGTGCCAACGGCGGAACGCCCGCCCATCCTAAAAAACTACCTGCAAAGGGCTAACGGTGCTCGTCCACATATCCCGGTGGACAAGGATGCTCCGCTTTCGGAGTTTGAGGCTGTAGCAGCCTCATTCCCAGCTTTTCGGATTGTGGCGCAAAAGAGCGAATATTCTTGTGGAGAAACCAATTAGAATCCGCCTAATTTATGGCAGTTTCGAACTTATTTTCCTGATAAATTAGGCGAAATCTTTTCAGTTTACCCATTAGCTTTGGGCATTCAAGCTATCCCAAAGGTGGCCTTTCCGCTGTGCTTTCCAAACGGCTCCATTGCGAAAGGCTGTCTCTAAAAAATCTACCTTTATAGTGGCAACTCAGGTTCATGCAACACTGAGTCGTTACAAGTCTTCGTAACCTTGGAATCAGGGGAGCAAAAGAGAGAGGAACTATCATGACTTACATACTCATCACCGGAGGGACCGGCGGGTTAGGACACCAAGTGGTCACCCATATCAATCTAGATCGAAATAGGGTGCGTATCATGAGTCGGCGTAGCCGTCCCGAAAATCTCGACGCCCGTCTTGAATGGGCACAGGCTGATCTGAGCAGCGGGAACGGACTAGCCGAGGCGGTGAGGGGCACGCAGACGATTTTGCATCTTGCCACGAACCCCATCCATATGCAAACCGTGGATATGGAGGGAACGCGACGCTTGCTTGAAGCGGCGTGCAGGGAACAGATTAAGAATTTTGTGTATATCTCCATTGTCGGGATTGAGCATTTCCCGAAAATGGGTTACTACAAAAGCAAGCTCTCAGTGGAACGATTGATTGAGTCGTCGGGAGTACCCTACACAATTTTGCGTGCTACGCAATTCCATTCCCTCATAGATATGATACTTAGAGCTGCGAACCGCCTGCCGTTTCTGTTACTGCCAACTGATTTTCAAAGTCAGCCCATTGATTCAGGTGAGGTTGCTGCACACCTGATTCAACTTGGTGAGGAAGGTGCGAAAGGGCGCGTACCGGATCTGGCAGGTCCAGATCGACTACGACTCAGCGACATGGCGTATACTTGGCTAACGACCCGTCATATACGAAAACCAATCATCCGTCTACCAGTGTGGGGAGCAACGGTAAACGCTTATCGACGCGGTATGAACACTGTGCCAACACAGGTTATTGGCAAGGTCACCTGGGCCGAATGGGTGGAACGCAGATACGGCAGCTACTAAAAGCGCTATAAGCACACAGGCAGCCTCAGCCCGTCATATTTTCACCCAACTGTAACACCAAGCGGATGAAGGGAAATAACGATGTACTGGAAACAAACGTTTGTACGTATACTCGCATTGAGTGTCGGCATATCTTATGGCGTGGGGGCGTTTTTGATGCTGTTGGTTCCACAATGGTTTTTCGAGCATATGGGTAACTACCCGCCATATAATCAGCATTATGTGGGAGATGCCGGGAGTTTTCTACTCGTATTGGGTCTGATGCTTCTCTGGGCGGTGCGGAATCCTGCGCGTCACCATATCATGATCACGTTGGTAGGCATCGGCAGCCTATGCCACGCGACGAATCATGTTCTTGAAGATGTCATCACGAATCCATCATCTGTCAGCATCGTCAATATCTTCTTGTATTACATGTTGGCAATTGCATTGCTACTAGCAGGCTGGTGGGCATCGAGATTTTCTGGATCGTCGCTCTAGTTGTAGCGCGCTTCTATAGTGTAAAATCGTCGAAAATGCCTCATGCTTATCCATAATCGTTCTTGCTACGACGGGCGCGCGCCCTCGTAAATATTGATGCTGTTAAGCAGCAGACTATAGGTTGAGATTTGTTGCAGACCGCATTCGCCTTCAAACGGTTCGACCTGTCCGTTACGGTTCAAATCCACGCCTGTCGTTAACGCAGAGGTGAGTTGTTGTGCTTCAGCCGCCTGAGCCTCGACAGCCGCAATATTATCCGAGTCCAGCAGTTCTTCTTCCAAAGTGACTATCTGCTCTACCCAGCCCTCAACATTCGTCAAGCAGACGCGGATCAATTCGGCATTGTATTGCAGTGCTTCGTTCCCGGAAGGGATGTCCCGGCTGAAGATTTGGTCGAGTTGTTCTTCAATCCTGTTGGAGAAGCGCAGGATGCCAGAACCCATGCCGGGGTTTTCGCCTCGCCCATTGCCATCATAATCCATTTCGGTACCAAGCAGGATGTTGATGGTGTGTTCGGCATGGGAGTGCATCCCGGCTATGCTGGTCGCCTCGGCGGCTAGTCCAGCGTGCTGCCGGGCAATTCCCGCCTCGAACAGTGCGCTCTCCAATAATCCGGCACTCGAGCCTGTAGTATCCTGTTCGTCGCCGTACCCATACGTCGAGTTGTGGGCGTTTTCACTGACAACAATCCCGAACGGGGAGCTGACAAGAATTTGGCTGAGTGCCTGGGCTACTGTTTCTGGAACGCTACCGCGGTAGATCGCCTGCTGTGAGGGAGCATCGCCGGAATTTTGCTCTGCCGTGATAATGACGACATTAAATATAGCGGGCAGATTGCGTTCGTCAGGATCGGTGAATACCAGTGCTCCGTTACCCAACGCATCAATGCGCACTTCGCCCAAGTTGAGCAGACTGCTGTTGCTTGTGTTTTGTAACCAGGCAACGTACACCCTGCCTGTAGTCGGTTGCCTCAGATTCTCCAATCGCAGCGCGACCGTATCACCGCTAGCATTGGCAGTGCTGAAGCTCAAGGTTCCAAACGTCGGCATCGGAATGGTGGTCGGTTCAGTGGCAATGGTCCCTGCTATAGAGCCGGACGGAGTTTCAAATGGCGCAGCAGGAGTGCTGATAGATTCAACCAGGTAGGCGTTGTTCAACACCAGTGTCACGATTGCGACAAGTGTCACCGCGATGACGACGAACGTGCCCAGCAGAAGAAGCGTGCTTCTACTAGTCTGCCTAGTAACTATTTGTCGGGTTTCGAGGGCAGATTCGGTTGCTTGGGGTAGTAGATTTTTGCTGGCCGGTAAAATGAGTTCAGTCTGTGTCCCGGTTGAGATTTCATGACCACGGACAGCGCGCGCAAAGTCTTCGGCAAATTCGCTGGCGGTTTGGTAACGTTGCTGGGGATCCTTAGCGAGTACCCGCTGCATGACCGGCTCTAGTCCTAAGGGCAATCCTTCCATAGCCTGGTTGATGCGGGGAACCGGGTCACTTATGTGTTTGACGATCACCTGCACCGGAGTATCCGCTGTATAGGGCTGTTGACCGGTAATCATCTGATAGACAACCACGCCGAGTGAATAAATATCGGTACTTCCCGTGATAGGATCACCTCGCCCCTGCTCTGGCGACATATAAATCGGCGTTCCGACCAGACCACCGGTCGCGGTGAGTTTGCTGTTTCCTTCTACGGTCTTGACAATGCCGAAATCCGCCAGCAACGCATGGCGCTCGCTATCGAGCAGGATATTATCTGGCTTGATGTCCCGGTGAATAACCCCCTGCCGATGGGCATAGTCGAGCGCAGACGCGATCTGGCGTAGCACCTGCTCAACTTCAGCCAGCGCCATTGGACCCTGATCAATTTGGTCCCCAAGCGAACCGCCTGCCACATAAGCTATGACCAGGTACAGGATATCACGCTCAACACCATAATCGTATAAGGGTAAGATATGGGGATGTTGCAGGCGAGCGATGGTGCGAGCCTCCAGGTGGAAGCGTTCAATGAACTGAGGATCCAGACCGGGTTGGGATGATAACACCTTGACTGCGACATACCGGTCGATGTCCTGCTGATAGCCCTTGTAAACGGTCGCCATACCGCCCTGGCCCAACAGCTCGACGATTTCGTACTTGCCCAGCGTGCATCCAATCAATGAGGGTAACATTCTGCTTCCGCCGTCCGCGCACAGCCGCACTAACCCACCACCGCTGGAGCCGCAATTAAGTCGGGCTGGAGAATTCAGGTAGTGCGGATCCCAGGGAAGGTGAAGTCACTTATCGAAGAGTCTGTATTTCTTTCAATCAGTGTACGCCACATACAGCGGGCGGATTGTGACTCAAGTCACTGATAGCTATCATCTTTGTTAGATGATGAAAGGTTGGATGCTTAACTGATTTTGGACTTGACCCGTTTTGGTGGAGGATGAATAAGAGACACCTTCAGGATAAATGAGCGGTTTCAAACGTCAGTGGGCTGCGGTAGCCCAGAGACGAATGTAGACGCTGACGATTGTAAAACACCTCAATAAACTCAAACACCGCCGTGCGCGCCATTTGCCGAGTGGGAAAGCGTTCCAGATCGGTCAATTCTGCCCGCAAGGTGCTGAAGAAGCTTTCCATCATAGCATTGTCATAGGGATTGCCCTTGTCGCTCATGCTCACATGGATGCCGTTTGCCTTCAAGAGCGCCAGGTAGTCATCGGCTGTGTACTGGCTACCACGATCCGTGAGGTGGATCAGTTCCGCTGCCTCAGCGATGTCACGCTGCGTCAGCGCCATGCACAGGGCATCCGTCACGAGCGCTTCGTCCCGGTAGCAGCTCATCGCCCAGCCGACAATCAAGCGCGAGTAGGTATCCAGCAGCGCCGCCAAATACAGCCAGCCTTCGTCTGTCCAGATGCCCACGATGTCGCCTACCCATTTCTCGTTGGGCGCATCAGCACTGAAATCGCGCTTGAGCAGGTTGGGCGCAACCGGGCGATTGTGCTGACTATCAGTGGTACGCGCCCGCCGTTTCGGACGACGACGTGAGTGAATACCGTGCTGCCGCATCAGGCGAGCGACCCGCTTGCGTGTGCAGCACACACCCTGTTGCCGTAAGGCAGCATGGATGCGCGGACTGCCGTACAACCCGCGACTTGCCTGATGTGCCGCCTGAATGGCTTTCAGCAGCACCGCATCGGTCTGCTGGTGCTGGCTCGGCTCTCGACTGCGCCAGGCGTAGTAACCGCTCGCCGAGACCCCTAATGCCCCACACATCCACTCGACACCCCCCACCTGGCGGTTAGTCTCGATGATCTGGTAGCTCATGGCTGGCTCCGGCTGACAATGCTCATAGCCTTTTTTAGAATGTCCCGCTCCTGCCGCAGCACCTCCACCTCGCGCCGCAGGCGTTTCAATTCTGCTTCCATCTCGGCTACGCTACCGTTGGTGACACTCGGACGTTGACTGCCGTACAATTCCCGCCACCGATACCGGTTGTTGTCATTGATCCCCAGATCACGCGCAATCTCGGCGATGGCTTTGCCACTGGTTTCCATCAGCCCGACTGCTTCGCGTTTGAACTCTTCCGTGTACTTTCTACGCTCGACTGCCATTTTTTCCACTCCTCGATTCAGTGTACCTGTCTCTTCTTTTTTCCTCCACTGAATCGGGGCAAGCTCAAAAGCGTAGTTAAACGAGATGGGCAATCAGCCACACCAGCCAGAGGGATAGGTGCTGCCGCATCTCACTCGATTGCCATTTCGCGCGCAACTGGCGGGAGATGTCTAAACTGTCGCCCCTTGACAGTAGACGATATACCGAGTAGGATATATCGGTAAATGACGATGTGATGGTTTATGAATGAATTTGCTGTCTCCCAAGAACTGCTCGATTTCGTGAAATCGATTGGTAGCGAATCCCGAATGAACATTCTGCTGCTGTTTCTGGATGGGCAAGAGCGGACAGTCAACCAGATTACTGAAATCCTGGGACTGGGCCAGCCTACGACCTCTGAACACCTTGCGATTATGAGACGTTCGGGGGTGCTCGTTTCGGAAAAACGGGGCAAAGAAGTCTATTATCGTCCCGACCGCGTGCAAATTGCACGCCAACTGGAGACATTAAGCAATATCCTAAAGAAATGCTGCCAGGAGTGATTTTTTTGCACCTATTCATCGTTATATCGGGATATACCGATGAATGGTTGTTTTGACGGGCGTGACAACACCCGCCAGGGAAAGTTGAAAAGGTAATGTCGCGCCAGACCTTCAGTGGTGATTTACCAGGAAGCCAATCCTGCTGACAATTAGACAAAAAGGGGAATAATACAATGAAACGATCAATAGTCGAGGCAACCCATCAAACGGCGGAGAAAATCCAAAAGTATTACACATGGCGGGCATCAAACTATGATGCAGGTACCGGATTCGAGGCTGAACATCACCTGGAAGCCATCCAAATGGCAAATATCCATGAAGGTCAGCGAGTGCTGGAAGTTGCTTGCGGCACTGGACGAGCGACCGTCGATCTTGCCAGTGCCGTCGATACCACAGGCAGACTCGATGCCTTGGATTTGACGGAAGCAATGTTGAACCAGGCGCGTGCGAAGATCGAAAAGCTTGGACTGAGCACCCGTGTTCACTTCAAACATGGGAACGCCAGAGATTTGCCTTACCCGGAGGCAACGTTTGATATTCTCTACAACGGCTACATGTTCGATCTGATTCCGCTGGATGGTTTTCTTCCAATATTGAGGGAATTCGAGCGCGTTCTGAAACCGGGCGGGAAACTTGTTCTGCTTAATATGAGCAAACCAGACGAACGAAAATCCTTCTATGAAGCCATCTACGAGAAGGGACTGGCGGTGGCCCCTTGCCGCCCTGTTTTGATGAGTCCTTTTGTGGAAGCAACCGGTTTTATGGACATTCAGAGGCTATACCGGCCAAGTCGCGGTTTTCCGGTTGACCGATTGTGGGGGCAAGAAATCGTTCTTGCCCGCAAACTCGCGGCAGAGTGACGCGATCCTCATCTTGACTTTGCAGCTCTCAACTCTGGTTGCTCCTCTTCACTCACCGAGAGCATCTGATACTATTTCCCGAACATCGTTGTCAAATCCCAATGTTCGAAAAGCCTGATAACCCCGCCTATGTAAAGTCGAGATAAGCCATATTAGCGATGATGTCTGCCAGATGGCGATCCGCCTGATCGAGCAGAGAAACAGTCAGTCGATATAAGTGCGGATCGCCATGATCCCAGGGCCACCAGAGACCTGGGTCACAGACGCGCAGTTCATATTCCATATCATAAGTGCCAGCGGGTATACAAAGGGATAACTGAGCAGAAGCGCCTGATACCTTGATCTAAAAGGAGATAAACCGGATGCCAAGTGCCAATAGGATTGACGTTAGGGGGAATCAATCCCTCACCATGTTCATACTGTCCCTTTACGAGATTGCGCAGGACGTGATCCGATGGATAGCTTCCGTTTAGATTGGGGTGATCCTAGGAGGCACTCACCCGTACAACGAGGTTGTTTTCTTCAGCAAGGCGTAGCACACCGGTCACATCAAAGCTAAAGGATGTAAAGTGTCCTTCGTGCTGTCCGAGCCAATGCCCGTTGAGCCAGAGAGAGGCAAAGTAATCAACGCCTTCGAAATACAGGCGTGCCCGTCGATGGGGGATGTCTTGTACAGTGAAACTACGTCGATATACCCAGGCCTGTGGGTTGCGTCTGGAACGATCTCGTTGATTGTACGCAGATGCTCACCCCAGTAAGGTTGATCGAGATAAAGCACAGGTTGCAAGGAGCGCATCGTCAAAGGAAATATTCGCGGGGGAGATCACCGTATTCAGCGGAAGCGGGCGAACCTGCCAGTTGCCAGGAAGTTGAAAGCGATGCGAGCAAAATCTATCGGTTATCATGTATGGTTTTTCGATTTAGTCACGGGAGCTGTTAAAGCAAGATCGTTACGGCAGAAGTATCCCCCAGATTATTACATTCGATTGGTGTTCGGGCTGTGCGCCAGGTCACACAACCCGACTCAAGAACATTTTATTTCTTCTACTCTTGTTGCGAGGAGCTATGTCTAATACAACCACCTCCTCCAGATTGTTAGCGATGAGTTTGCTGCTGGCAATACTGTTGGGTATTGGTCCCATTAGTTTTCTAACTCTAGGTGCTGTCCAGGAAACTGTTGAGCCTACAGGCGGTCGTCCGTGGGATTTACGGAATACCTCACAGTCTGGATTGTTCGTCTTTTACGATACGCCAGCCGGGGCAGCGCTTACCGGGAAGCCGTTGGATATTGGTGATCTGGATGGTAATGGCTGTGGCGACATGGCCGTTACCGGACAGAATGCAAGTTTTGGTATGGCAGAAGGCTGGCGCAATCAAGCCGGTCATATTCGTATCCTGATGAATCTATGCCACGTCGAAGGGCGTATTGCCCTCGAAGATAACGTACAACCAGGTCATGTTGTGATAACTATTTTCGGGGCTTACAGCGGCGACATGGCCGGGACGGAGACCTATGTAGCTGATTTTAATGGGGATGGTTACGATGATTTGCTGCTGGGAGCACAAAACAACGATGGTCCAGGTAATCATCGTTTCAATTCGGGCAGCGTCTATCTTGTGCCTGGCAGCCCTGATTTTGCCAGCCGCACAGATATTGATCTTCGCCACCCGCCCCAGGATGTCCTTACTTTCTACGGAGCAGACCCCGAAGATCGCTTCGGCATCTGGGTTGCCGGGGGTGATTTTGATGGGGATGGCTTCGCCGATATGCTGATTGGCGCAACTCAGGCGGATGGGGAAGCTGATGCACGTATCAACGCGGGCGAAGCGTGGGTCATTTATGGCACACAGGAGATGACACAACGCTATGGTGCTGTAACCGATCTGCGTCAGCCCCCGGCAGATGCAACCCGCATTATTGGCGCAGATTACGATGACTTACTGGGGGCGTGTACCTGGGGTGATGATCTGAACGATGATGGCTATGATGATGCGATTGTCAGTGCGGCACTGTGGCGCGGGTCCGCCGGTGTAGAGGGATTATCATTTGGCGGCGGCGATGGTCCCGGCAACCATCGTTACAACAGTGGGGAAATCTATGTTGTTTTTGGAATGCCAGAACTACGCGGGCAAACGATTGATCTCACCACACGGATTGATGCTGAAGGACATCCATTAGATGAAACGATTACCGTTATTTATGGGGCAGACAGCAACGATTTGTCAGGTGAAGAAATTGCCAGCGGTGAGCTCAATGGGGACAATCGCAAAGACCTGGTGGTTGGGACGTTGATTGGCGATGGCGCTGGCAATCGCATGGAGGACTCTGGCGAAGCCTGGATCATCTATACCGGTGAGCCATTTGCCGGGCAAATGTTTGATCTCGCTCATCCCGACCCAACCCGAATGACAGCGATCTACGTCGATCAGGCATCCAGTAAAGGTGCGGATACCCTGCGGGTGGCTGATCTGGATAACGATGGCATCGACGATCTATTTTACGGTGCCCCGGACTATGACCCTATCGGTTACGATTTGCAGGCGCGTCGCAACGCCGGTCTGTTAGCCGTCATCTTTGGTGAAATCGGCGGGGTTCCAAATACCGATGGACAGCTCATATTGCCTTCTGGAGCGCCAGTTGGAGTACGGATTCTTTACGTTGTGGGTGCAGATGAAAACGACATGATGGCTTATGCGATGGCGGTCTACGATGTGGACGGTGACGGTTACGTGGATATTGCACCCAATGGGATGGGCGGTGATGGCGCTTACAATACGCAGCCAAATGCCGGAGAAATCTATGTCATAAGCGGATTGGAGTTTCTATCCCCCGATCATGAATATGAAAGCAGCAGCCCGGCAACACCCGCCAGTCCTTCTCCAAACGCAACTCAAACCCTCATATCAGTACCCTCTCCGGCTTTTGACACATCGCAATCAGGTAATGTAGAACGTGGTGAGACCTATTATCTCCAGAGTTGTGCGGGGTGTCATGGACCCACCGGGCTTGGCGAAGGGGTCGGTGTGCCACTTGTCGATTCGGAATTTGTCCTGAATAGTAGTGATGAGGGATTACTCAGCTTTCTTCAGGTTGGGCGGTCTGCCGATGATCCAGGTAGTATAACAGGCGTAACGATGCCCGCTTATGGCGGACGCACAGATTGGGGCGATCAACAACTCTGGGACGTAATTGCCTATCTACGCCAGTTTATCCGTCAACGATAAGGGTAAAAGTAATGTCATCGTCTACTCAGGATAAAAGTCTCTCAGATAAACTGCTATTTGAGACAACCCGACTGGTTTCAAAAATATGGCCGATTGCAAGGTACGTCTTTCCAGAAACCCTGGAAATAGATGATAACCAGGCGCTGTGGGTCAGTCAGACACCGAACTATCGCCCGACACTTCCCCAACCAACAGAACGCCACTGAACTGGATTTAGATCAGGGCGTGGTGCAGGACACGACAACCCAACTGAGCAGAGGGATTGTGGTCAAAAAAGCCTGTCGAGTTGACCGGAGAAGTGGAATGTGACGAGGTGTACATTGCGGTTGGGCATAAAGGATACCCCGAAGCCGCACTGCAACAAGGGCGACGCGGATGCCGCCACCGACTAAAAGGAACGCCAGGGCGCGGCACCCTCGACAAAGAAAAACCGCCAATCTTGGGCATGATTCAGCGTGGCGGAGGGGTCGCGATACGGATGTTTGCCAATGTGCAACAACAAACTATCGGCACACTCATTTATACTGATGAATACGCCATCTATAACCTGTTGGAAGCCTGGGGCTATGCTCATAAAACCGTCAATCAAGCCCAAGCTGAGTATGCTCGTGACGAAGACGCGATGGCTTCCGCGAGGTCCATATCAATAATCAATACGATGGAAGGTTCGTGGTCGCTCCTGTAATTGTGGCTTCGTCCCCATCGCGACATTTCGCAGGAACTCTTACCGCTTTACCTGAGATTTTTTGAATTTGTCTATAATGTTCGTCAGCGAGGCAAGGCGTTGTTGGCTTCGTTGCGCTCTTTACTTTTAGCTCCTTGAATCGACTATCGAGCCAAATTCAATAGGATATTGACTGTGGTCATTAATGGAGATACACTATTCATGATTTCGGTCAGGTAATCCTAGGAGGTTGCAGGTGTCTAACCAAGACATGAGCCGTGTGCAGAGACGGCAGCGTGAAACACGCGAAAGGATCTTCCGAGCCGCGATGACACTGTTTGAACGCAACGGGTTCGAGCAGACGACTATCGCGGACATCGCCGAGGCGGCTGATATTGGCAAAGGCACGTTCTTTCTGTACTTCCCCTCTAAAGAGGCGATTTTTAGCCATTTGGGGGAAATGTTGATGCAGATCATATCTGCTACTGCCCTGCAAAGTCTGGATTCCAGCCTTCCAGCAGCAAAAGTGTTGGAACAATCGCTGATGTCCGCCGCTCAATGGCATGAGCAAAACCGCGCCCTCTCGCGGCCCGTGATCCTTGCCGGTCTGCACTCCAGCGCAGTCGCAGATGCAGATACCCCAAACTGGCAGCAGATGATGGAGGTTGTCCAAATGATCGTCCGTACCGGGCAAGAACAGGGCGAATTCCGATCAGATGTACGAACGGATGATGCGGCACTAGCGCTTATCGGGGCATATGTGGCGACGGTACTGGCCTGGGGCACCAGCCAGCCTGAACGTCCGCTGCCAGAATCACTGCTTTCCGTGCTCTCTATCGCATTGACTGGGCTGCGAGACACCCAGTAACTATTTGACTCCGCTTGACTTTTCTCTTCATAAAGGACATTGATGATGAAACTTCAAACGCTCGCTAAGCTCCTCATGAACCCGAACCTGATCGGACAGATGCTCATTCGCCAGGACACTGTTGCCCTGACCCGTGCCAATTTTCTCTACACTGCCTCAACCTGCGGCCTGCTGAAACAGCTCGCAGATTGGACGAGCCGGGATGCGTTGCTGGAGACTCTGGATGTGGCGCGCCCTGATCTGCTGGACGCGCTACTGCAAGTTGGGGTAGCAGTCAAGGAGCTTTCAACGTCGAAGGGTCAGTTCCGTGCATCGGGCGCCCGTGCCCGTGCGCTCATGGCCGAAGATGGCGAGGCGCTGATCGCACTACTTCAAGAAATGATGACTTATCATCAGGTGGTGTATCGGGATTTCGGCCAGCATATGGCGCTCGGACAGTCCGGGGATTATCTCGGACAGGGTGGCCTGATGATCGCCCAATCGTCTAGAATTCTCGAACCTTTCATGAAGGATTTCGTGCAGGCACGCGCCGCTCATCGCGGTCCGATCCGGATGCTGGAAATTGGCTGTGGATCGGGGGTATACATGCGCTATGCCTCTGAAGCCAATCCCCAAGTGACCGGGATTGGCATCGACCTGCAGTCCTATGTGGTGAACAGCACTACTGCATGGCTCAAAGCGTGGGGGCTGAACGGGCGCTTCGTGGTGTGTCAGGGAGATATTCGGACGGCGGAACTTTCCGGGATGTTTGACCTGATCACCCTTTACAACAACATCTACTATTTTGCGACAGAGGAACGACCTGCTCTGCTGCGCGCATTGTATGAACGGCTATCAGAGAAAGGGATACTGGCGATTATTTCGATGTTTGCCGGGGCAGGTCCGGAGTCGGCCAACTTCGATCTGATCTTGAGAGCAACGGCTGGCTGTTTTGCGCTGCCCCGTCTCGACGAGATCAGGGATCAGCTCCGCCAATCGGGATTCGCAACAGTTCAATATCAGAGGCTTTTTCCTGGGCAGCCGTTTTATGGAGTGGTCGCCTCGCGCGCATAACTTGAACCTCACCCATAGGTTCCCTCTGGTGATGTGACTACCTCACCCCGCGCTCGTGATTGCGGCCACATCGCGGCATTTTGCGGGAACAGGCGACTGGGATTCTTTGAATTTAGCCATCATGTTCGTCGGCGCGGCAAAGCATTGTTGCCTTGGTTGCTTTGTTTACTGTTAGCTCCTTGAATCACCGATTGAGCCTCAAAGGTTTACACGTTTAATCGGTCGATCAGACTGTAGCAGACGGTATAATCTGGAGCGCATTCTCAGACAATCGACTACTGGGAATTTCGCCATGTAAAGCGGATTGTTGATCAACTATGCAATGAGATATACTGATAAGAAATCAAGATTAGCAGTTTCGGAAATATGCTGACCGAATTTTTACCGGTTAAACTGGATGAACTGCGCGAAATCCCCGCGTTCCGCCATTTACCTGATGAGCAAATCGAGAGTCTCGTGACTGTTTTGGTGCGACGGCATTACGCGCCAGGACAAATTATCTTTATAGAAGGTGAGCAAGCTAGTTCGCTGTGGTTTGTATTTCGGGGGAGGGTCAAAATCATCAAGCAATCCCTCAATGGGCGTATTCAAGGGTTATGCTTGATGAATCAGGGCAAGTGTTTCGGAAGTTGCCCGCTGTTTAATATGGCGAAAAACCCCGCAACTGCCCAGGCACTCGATCATGTAACGTTGTTTGTGCTGCCAGAGGGTGACCTACAGCAGTTGAAAGCGAGTAATCCGCAGCTTGGCAAAGCATTGCTGCATATCTACAGCCAGCGATTGGGTCATCTTGCACGAGTGAGTGATGTGTTGGGGACATGGACGGTCCCAGACCGCATTAACGACTGCCTGCTCACATATGCCAATTGTGACACACAGCAACCGACGGTTAAACTGACCCATGAAAAGCTGGCAGCTCTGTCTGGCACAATCCGCGAGGTGGTTACACGTCATCTTAATCTGCTGGCAAGAGAGGGTATTGTGCGAAATGAAAATGGACACATTATCATTCTGAACCCTGATGCGCTACTACCCCCCTGTGCCCGCGAAGATGATAGGGTACTTACCTGATGTGATTTCGGTCACATCGGCTTATTTCACTATCCTCTATAGTGACAGCATGGCAACCTATGATGATGGTCGTTGCGCAATAGTTACAGAAGACTCATTATCTAAAATTCAACTCTTCAAGGGGCTTAGTCCACAAACGCAGCGCTGTATTGCAGAAAAAGCGGTGCAGGTCGAATATCCAGCGAGAGTAAATCTCTACCAGCAAGCCGGTCCACCAACCGGATTATTTGCACTGCAATCTGGTCGGGTCAAGTTGTACCGCCAATCGAAAAAGAAATGTCAGATTCTGGCGGTGACGATGCCGGGAGATTGTTTCGGTGCGGAGTCGCTACCCACAGGCGCACCCAGCCCGTACTCAGCAACTACGCTGGTTCCCGCTGTTACTATTCAGTTGCAACATGATATCTTGCAAGAGCTTTTGGATGAACACACGGATTTCCAGGATGTTTTTCTCCAGCTCATTGTAAGCCGACTCAAACAGTTTGTCACGCTGGTACATGATCTGGCGTTCCGCGATGTCACTTCGCGCCTCGCAACCGTTTTGAGTATCCGCGCTGAGATTGAGGGACTACCTCACCATGATGGTATCATCTTTGATCGACTACTGTCCCAACAGGAGTTTACCGATATGGTGGGTACAGCTCGTGAAGTCGTCTATCGTACCTTCAAGAAATTTGAAGATGACGGACTGGTTCGTATGACCCGCAGCAGCATTCTTATCTACGATCTTGACACTCTCCGCGCAATTGCCCTCCAAGAAGCCCATTAACTACTTCATTCGTTCAATCTATCACTCCATGTAACCAAGAACACATCGAGCGTCAATGAATTTCAGCTTCATTACATTATTCAAATAATTTTATGAGTTCGGCTTTGAACGCCTACCGAGCCTCAGTTGGGCCTACGGCCAACGAGGAAGCAATTTCCCCTTAGCCCGGCGCAGCTGTCGCAGAACACGCAGTGTCGAGGGATTGGCGTGCTCAATGCCCTCACCGGGCAACTCACCTACGAACAGCACAGCAAAATTACCCTGCCCCGCTCGTCACATTTCTACCACCATCTCGTGGACGATTATGGATGGGCGGAGTGTATCTTTGTGGTTCAGGTATACGACTTCAGAGCCTATGAGACACAAAACGCGGTAAAGTTAAGAGATACTTTCCCCATCTGAATGGGATCAATGGATGACTCGTCGTTATTATTGTCTTGAGCTTTTTCATTTGAGTTCGAGCGTGACAACTCCAGACTCTACCCGAATTGGCTTTTCCGTTCAGGTGGCTTTATGCCCCACCCTCCAATAGTTGATTATTATGGTCTTGCTCGCTTACTCTGGCCTATCGATCTTCAAATACACGAACCGAGAGCCTAACTGATTCTCAACGAGAATATAGCCCCAGAAACTCTCACGTAATTTTCGCTATTGCTTTCTTTCTGAATCGAGATAAAATAGTCTCGATCGAGATAAAAACATCTTAGGGGGTTCAGATTGAGCAGCCTGTTGGAAAAGCGCAAACATGAACTGCTGGATGCCGCCAGTGCGTTGCTGGCGATAAATCCAACAGCATCGTTGGCAGAGATCGCGGCGCACGCCGGGATTGGTAAAGCAACGCTGCATCGCTACTTCGCATCTCGCGATGATCTGATTCTGGCGTTAGCGATCCGTTCCCTCACTCTTTTGGAAGAGGTAATTACATCAGCACGGTTGGGCGAAGGCAGTTTTACCCAAGCATTCGAGCGACTGGTTGAAGGATTGATCCCGCTGGCAGATAAATTCTTCTTCCTGCTCAGTGAACCTGTTGTCAATTATGATCCACATCTAGCCAAAGCTGAGCAGGAGGTTGGCCTACCTGTTGAAAAGTTGGTAGAGCGCGGGCAGCAATCTGGCGAACTACGCACGGACATTCCCGTCAAATGGATTTTGCATGTACTGGATTATCTGCTATACGCGACATGGCACGCCGTTTATAAAGGAGAACTGGCGAAAAATGACGCGCCGGGATTGGTCATGACAACGCTCTTGCAAGGATTTGGAAAACAGCCCTAAGCGCTCATTAGTTGGTTCCGACAACCTGATCAGTTTTACTGGCAGCCTAGACAGCCGACCATAGATTTTTGTTTGCCAATCTCGGTTTCGCTCCGTTGCTCAATTCTGAACAATGTCTGTTTCGTATATCTATTTTCAGGAGAGATTATGTTACAGCCTATATCTGAACGTATTGCTGTTCTGGACATTCTGCGGGGATTTGCCCTGTTTGGTGTTCTTGCGGTGAATATCCTTGATTTCAGTTCGCCGATGTTCATGCCAGGGTATGTTGCGCCAGCTTTTTCGCCGTTGGAATCCCTTGCCCAGAGTGTGATCCTGTTCTTCGCCACCGGAAAATTCTATCTGTTGTTCTCGTTCTTGTTTGGTCTTGGATTTGTGACACAGATGCGCCGTACCAGTAAAACGGAACAGGCATTTGTGCCATTTTATTTACGACGGTTGTTTATCCTTTTGGTAATCGGCATACTGCATGGTGTCCTGCTCTGGCATGGGGATATTCTCAGTACTTACGCCCTGGCAGGCGTGGCACTTCTGGCGTTGCGTCACTGGAACAATAGGTGGCTGTGGGTGCTGGTTGCACTGAGTATGATGATCTCGTTCGCATTCATTGCTGCGTCCGCTGAGTTTTCCGAATGGCAGAGAGCAACGATCAATGCTACCGAAATGACGCGGATTATCCAGAATTCATCGTGGATACAGATGGTGCAGTTTCGTGTGGATAGTGCCGACCAGATCGCGCTTATGATCGTGCAAGTGCCAAGTGTGTTCGCCATGTTCCTGATCGGCCTGATGGTCGGACGCAGTGGATACCTCGAAAAGCGAGATAGCCTGCGCCCGATGATCCAGCGTGCCGGGGGGATCGGACTAATCATTGGGCTGCCTGCAAATCTGGCATTTGTAACCGGACTGTCGATAGAAGACCCGCTGCTGACGGCGATTGGTATGACGCTTGGAGCGCCTGCGCTTGCTGTATTCTACGGGTCAATGATCTTACAGCTTGCAGAACGGCTTGGTTGGCTAGCACCCGTAGGGCAGATGGCGCTCACGAACTATCTGACCCATTCGCTGGTCTGCACTACCCTTTTTTACGGCTACGGATTTGGGCTGTATGATCGCCTCAGTCCCATGTTGACGTTGGCACTCGTCCTGGTAATCTTCAGCTTACAGGTCATATTCAGTCGAGTGTGGTTGCAATATTTCCGGTTCGGCCCGATAGAATGGTTGTGGCGATCACTTACCTACGGCAAGTGGCAGCCAATGATCCGAAGAAGTACCTCAACACCTATCCAGCAACCATAATCACATAGCGTTGCGCCCACAACGGTATGGGTCGTTCTGGATGCCTATGTGACGGGTAACACCTGTGAAAGCTATGTCTTGCAAGCGTGTCTTGACAACTTGCCACCATTGCTGAAAACCTTGCTATTGGATGCGGGCTATGCTGCTGACTTGATTGCACAAGCGGCCAAACGGGGTATCGAGGTCTTGGCTCCGGTGTCGAAGTCGGTTGGCAAATCTACGCCGCAAGCCCGGTGAGACCGAGCGGCTTATCAGTCCTCTCCATCAGGCAAAGCCCGCTATCAGCAGTGTGCTTCCAGCATTGAGCCGTTCTTCGCCATGCTCAAAGACTTCTTTCATCTTGACCCGTTGCCAGTTCAAGGCACTGTGTTTACCACTCGCACTGAAGCTTGCATGGCAATCTTTGATTACATCGAGGTACTCTACAATCGGCAGCGCCTGCCCTCCAGCATTGGACTGGTTGCCCCGGCCAGCATGGCAGCTTGAGACACTGTTACTCCAAAAAACTGCGGGTAGATCAGCTCGATGTGTCCCTGGTTATATGAAGTGATAGATTTCACGAATGAACGAGTACAACGGCAAGATGAGAATGATAAGCTGCACAGACGCGATTCATCGCGTCCCTACGTGGAAATTGGTGTTGGTGTAGGGACAGCATGAATGCTGTTCGCTGGTCAGTTTAATCTTGTCAATGTACTAATTTCCTGGAGGGCATGTCAATGCCAAACTTCTGGCTGTTCTGGTTGCCCATTGGGTACTGTTGGTCAGTGGTTGGCAACACCTCGCCTTGAGTGCCCTCGACGCTTTCCACCTCATCCAGCGGGCTGCTCCTGTCCTCTTACACGTTTTTCCTTTTCGTCATTCCCTTAACCGGCACCTTTACCGCCTCAAAGCGCACTTTGACGCTTCATCCCGTCTTTCTCGTCGTAAACACGCCCGCTTGCTTTTCAACTTTGGGAGGCTTTTTACACCTTTTGTCCTTAACTTGGTGCAGATGGGGCGCGATGCATCGCGCCCCTACAGCATATATCGGGTGCGTCCTTTTTCGATGTACTTATGGATGACCCAAAACAAATTTGCCGTACAAAACATCAGGCGGAGTCTTTTCGGTTTTCCATATAGAATGGCTACAACAATTTGTGATTTCAAGATGACAACCCTTCTTCCAAAACCAACTGCCAAACGGGCTGCTGTCACTGCAAAGGGATCTCAACAGCGGTTTCTGCCATCACGACGGGTGGTATCACAACATCAATCTTCAGCAGATAGGTTGCCAATTCCTGCAAAGCCAGCCTATACCACAGCCGCACCTCGACCCGCAACGGCCCCTGACTGTCAACCGGCACAGTGAAGACATAGGGGATGGTGTCACTACTCCGCGCCGGAATAGGGTTACGGGTATATTCAATGTGATCAACATCGAACAGAATATGTTCGGTGATCCGCTCGTCTTGCTCGTCATAAAGGAGTTTGAGATACATGATGGCTTCCGGGTCTACTTCGCCGGTTTGCTCGTTGAACCAGCCCTTGTGATATATCTCATCGCCGTTGACATCAGTAACCCGAATTTCCAGCCACATATAGCGTTGATCGCGTGGTCCGGTCGGCAGATCATGCCCGGCTCCACTGTTGGTGATAGTCACATCGAACGCAAGCTCTTCGCCGGGCACGGCGGTTTCCGGGGCTTCCAGAGCTAAATCGGCAGCCTCTTGCAATAGCGATAGAATCAGGTGTTGCTGTTCAAGCAGCGATGCGCGCCATTCGTCGCGCGGGATGTCGCCAGGCGGATGCCCACCCCGTAAGAAGACAACCAGATTATCCGGCAGGTCGGCGGCAGTCAGCAGATAATTGATACCGACAAAACGGTGTGAGACGACGCGCTCCGGTTGTTCGCCCCGGTTGAGAGCGGCAATGTACTCAGCAGGGTTAGAACTCATATGGCAGTCCTGGCACTGAATGTTCATTTCGGCGTATTCGCTGCGCCGCCACTCGTCAAAGGTATCCTGCAAATTCATCGGTTCATCACCATTTATGGCAAGTGGGCGGATCTCGGTATGACAGGCTCCGCAGAGTTCAGATTGCCCCATCAATGGGTTGTAGGTTCTCGCCTGCATCGCCCTGGCATGTTCCGCAGGCGCGGCCAGTATCAATGCCGGCTCGTAGTTATTGATGTTATTGATCGCCAGCGTCAATGCCCCATTACCAGCCAGTGGTTTGGAAGCAACGGCGGTATGGCAAACAATACAACTGGTTCCTTCGGCGGCAGCATCGTTGGGACCGACAACGGGTAGGGGGTTCACCCCGCCCATCAGCGTGAGCAGCGGTTCATGGCAACTATCACACCAGCGGATTTTCTCGGTGCCGTGACGGTTGTCGTGAGCATGTTCATTCGCATTTATGGCCGTTTCATAAATGATGTCTGGACCCGAGACAGCGTGAATAGAAACAACCCATTCCTCATATTCTCTATAGTGACACTGCGCGCAGAATTCGGAAGAAGGCACGGTCTCCCAATTTGCCAGCAGCCCGTCACTGGTAGTGATTTCGCCGGGAAAAAACGGATTGTCGTTCCAGGGCAGCGAGTAGTATGGGATATCTTCGCCGAGAATCAGTCCATCGCTCTCGGTCTCAGGCATAATCAGGCTTAAAACAATACCCAGTGCAAGGCACACCAAGCCACTAAACAGCATAAGACGAATAGGGCGGGTCATCGCCCACCTCCTCTATTGGCGTTGCGACGCCCTCGCAGGTGTACCAGCAATAACCCCACAGCCACAAGCGCAGTTCCCAGATGAATGGCGTTGCTGACCTGGTAAGCTAGATAATCTGGTATCCAGATGATCCCGGCGAACCACAACAAACCGGGTACCACCATAAGAAAGCCACTCAGAATCAGCACGAGAATACTTCCATTCAGGGTATGACCCAATAGGCGCTGGTGGTATTTCCGAGTCGGTTCATCCTGCCGATGCCGGAAAGCCAGCCAGGGCATAAGCAGCAATAAGGAGCGACCTTCTTGATACCGTTGATGAGATATAACAAAGGGAATAAGCACTGGAAAGGCCAATGTGCCGCTGATAATGTGCAATATCAACATCACCTGCGAGACATTCCAGTTTTTATCGTGCGGGACCAAATAATAATATAAACCACTGGTCAGCGCGGTTCCGAACAGTACGGCGAAGGCTGCCAGGAAAGCAGCAGGTCGCCGGTATCGTGCGGCACGTACTTGAGGTTGTGATCTTGCGGTGACGGGAACAGGGGTATCAACACTCATGGAAACCTCGTACTTCACTTGGTGGGTGCAACATCATATTGCATAATAAAATAAGCGAGTCGCCAGCCGCGTTCATGGCTGACAACTCACTTTTTACACGGAAGCTCAGGGTTCCAGATCCAGATTCAGTGCGGCTGCCGCCTGTGCAACCAGTGCTGCTAATGATTGTGCCATACCCTGTGCTTCAGTCCCAAGGAAGTCGGCTTCTTCGGGGCTGAACTCGACACCTACCTGCTCCTGAGTATAGACCTGATCCAGGAAGTCCAGCAGTTCGTCAAAACCGCTCTCAATCTGTTCATCCAGTGCTGCATCCTGAGCCGCAACCAGCGGATCGACGTATGAGTAGATCACATCCAGGCTGGTAGCGATACCCTTGATGTCCACCAGGCGCGTCTGTGCTACAAAGCGAGGATCTTCCCCGGTGATGAACGACGAGAGCTTCCATTCCTCAAAGTATTCACCCATGGTGGGGAGCATCGTCAACAGGGCGGTGAAAGTATCTTCCAGCGTCGGCTCCCAGGCGGCGATGGCCTGGTTCATCTCTGCCGTCGCTTGGTTCATCGCCATGGCAACGGCCAGGAACATATTGGCTTCAGGCAGCGCTTCACCCAGTTCGATCTGTCCGTCTCCGTCCAAATCCGCCTGCATGGACGTATATTCTTCCACTGTGCCCCACAAGGTTGTTTCCAGCAGGTTGTGGAAGATATTGCCAGGGCTTTCATACACACGCCCGTCGTTTAGTTCCAGCGTCCACTCTACACATTCGTCAGGCGCTTCCTCACAGGATGAGCCGGCATCAATCCAGGTGTCGTAGAATGCCAATGATGGCACCCCGGCGACAATGCCTTCGACCAGTTCATAATCGTTGTGGGCAAGAATCCAGCTTTGTTTAGCGTGAAGCAGCAGCGGCACAAGTTCATCCGAATATTCATTCCAAAGATACGCGTAGGGGTCTTCATTTGGATGCTCATCGATAACCTGCTGGACGCGATCAAAATACGCTTGCGCGTCCGCTTGAATAGCATCTGTACTGACCTGCATCTGGTCACCATGCACAATCAGATAGTCTCTGATACCAGCCAGGTCAGCTTCTGCTGCATCCTGTGCAGCAGCCGGTAGTACGACAAAGAGCAAAAGCGATAGAACAATCAACACATGTTTCATGAATGAACCTCCTGTGATTTAGGTTTTTGGGTAGCAGCAGCAGTTTCCCGTCTGCCCTGCCAGCGACTAAAGGTAAAGGTCAGCACAATCAGCGCGGTAAAGATCACCTGAGCCAAGACAGTCTCAAGGGTTGGGAACAAGCCAAACAGCTCCATCAGGAGCAGATTTTCCGGGAACCAGGGCAGTAGGGTGGCACTGACCACACCCGCCTCCTGCAATTCCCGCACGCCTGAGCCGGTAAAACTGAATGCCAGCACCAGCAGCAGGATCGTCGTGATAGTAAAGAGTGGTTTAAGCGGCAGGCGCTTGCTCAGGGAGAGGATCGCATAGGCGACGACCAGGATAAACACCAAACCGACGGCAAAGCCGAGCAGCACCGGGGCAGGTTCGGCATCGAACAACAGCGCTTGGTAGAACAGCACCGTTTCCAGCCCTTCACGGTAGACCACCGTGAATCCGAGAACCGCCAATCCAACAACCCGTCCGTTATTCAGCGACCTGTCTGTCTGCTCACGGACGAACTGCATCCAGTCCACCACATAGACTTTATGAAACAGCCAGTTGGTGACATAGAACAACACGGCAACCGCGATCAGGCTGGTAATGCCTTCGATGAGTTCACGCTGCACGGGAGTGATGGTAAGAATGGTTTCAGCGGCAAACCAGGTTGCAATGCTCAGTGCAATTGCCCCGACAACCCCGGCAAACACCCAGACGATAAAACGGCGTTGCACCCTGGTCTTGAACATGTATGCCAGGATCGCGCCGATAATCAGTACCGCTTCTAACCCTTCGCGGATGATGATGATGGCGCTGTTTAGTGCCGCCAGCGGGGTGGTCAGAGCGCCACCGAGGAAAGTTTCCGCTTCGGCGAGTTTGACGCGCACTGCTGCCACGGTCGTTTGCAGCGTCGCGCTGTCGGCTTCCTGATCCAGCAGGGTGTATAACCCTAGTTGTCCGCCGCTGCCCTCCCAGAACAAGCCTTCGAGTTCCCGGCTCAGGATGGGGGCACGGTTAGCAAGCCGCAGTTCTGGTCCGCTCTCGAACAAGCCATAGGCTTCGATGCGAGTCCGTTCTGCTTCGGCATAACGCCCATCTTCCGCCGCAATGATGACTTCATCCAGCAGGGTATCAATCACCGTGAAAGTCGCCGCGATGTCGCCGCCGTTCACCTCTACCTGCAAGGTGCGCTGCACCAGTGACAGACTCTCGTTGACGGCGGTCTGCACGGCTGCCGCATCGCCCAGGTCGTGTATGGTGGTATCAATCGCTGCCAGTAGTTCATTTAGGCTCTGCGCCGCTTCCGGGTCAGACGCGGCAATGACCGGGCGCAGTTCCTCATAGATGCTGCGTGCCTGAGCGAGGAAAGTCGTCGCTTCCTGGTATTCAATCGGGATGGTGATTGCGCCATTGCGGACTCCGTCACGGTATTCGATGTACACCAGCTTGAGGAATAGATAGAGCAGTCGTCCACGTTCAGCGATTAATTCCGGTGAGAGTTCGACCGGTTGGTAATCCGCGAGTAAATCTCGCACGCCGACGATGTGTTCCCGCACTGCGTCCCAGTTCTGCTCTAGTGTATCGGATTGCATCTGCACGAAGGTTTCATCGACTGCGGTAGCTGACGTGCTGCCCTGTTTTTGCACAAAATCTGCCCGCAGGATTTGGAAGTAACCGCCAGCCTGTCCTGCCCACTCTGCCGCTCGAATGGTATGGCCTTCGCCAGCGGCATCTTCCAGTTCGCTGAGCGCATCTCGTAGCCGGAAGTAGTACGTATCCCGCAGATCGTTAAGAACAAGCACCGCCGTTTCGCCTGATATGGAACCACCCTCTGCGGCGGCGCGAATAGCGAGTGTCGCAGAACTATCTACGAAGCTCACTACGGTAGCCTGTCGATACTCACGCAAGAGTAACCATTCCTGTGCTGTGTTGATATCTCCGGCGGTGAGTGTCCCTTCCACCACCTCATAACTAACCCATAGCAGGTTTGCCCAGACACGTCCACGTGCCGCAGCAAATGCGATTGGATTCTCAGAATTCAGCGCGAATTGAGCATCTGCTAAAGCCTCAGTGACCGCAGAGGCTGCTTCAGGTGAATAATCGTTTGCTGTCTGTTGTAGTTGGTCTGTGTAGGCTGTTCTTGCCTGACCCAGCAATGCCTGTGCTTCAATATAGACGGCATTAGGATCATCAGCTCGATTGATTGTGAATAGTAATCTCTGGGCGTCAAATAATGTGCTACTAATGCCTTCCCCTGTTTGCCATACTGTGGTTTCTTGTGCTTGAATTGCGCCGGAGAGGCCTATGATGGTAAGACAAATAATCACAATCCAGAAGTGACGTAACATATTTCTCCATCTTCATGATAATTGAATGACGGGTGACAACCACCGGCAAAAATGACACAGACTGTCAGCAAATGTCCACGTAGTGAGTTAACCATTTTGTTTCAGGGAGGCAATTACAAATTAACTGGAGGAGTGATGCTTTTTCCCGTTTCGAGAGAGTCGATAAAATCTTGAGTAAAATATTGATTTTTATCTGGTGAAATTAAGCACGAACTGCCACTAAATCTATGGATCGTGTATGGCAAGCAGAATGCACTTCTACTGTAGCAAGGGTGTAAGCAGAATGATCTTGCCCTGATTTGGGGGCTTCCGCACATTCATGACGTTGGCGAAAGCCACTCCCTTCATGTTCCTTTCCGACCAGGGTATCCTATACGCTTCTTTCGCCCACACCTGCCTCCTACTCGAAGCGGACGTGAAGATTAGTATGTCGGACAAAGCCAGTCCGACCCAAAACGGCATTGTCGAGCGTTTTATGCGAACCGTGAAGGAAGAGCATGTGGACTATGCCGATTACCGGATTTTGACGATGCTTTCAACCAGTTGAAGCACTGGTTGGATGTGGAATACATGACCGAGCGGGTTCATTCGTCGCTGAACTACCAGACACCGACTGAATTTGAGGTGTCGCTCTGGCGGGTTTGAATCCCCTCTTTTCTACCGGTTAATTCTGTCCATGATTCCGCCCGCAGTACAGTCTTAATCGCTATTTTTCATCGCTTAGGAAGCTGCGGAAGGCAGCAACAAATTTTTGCCAGGCGGGTTCGTGTTCCGTCAAAAGGTGATTTTTGCTATCCAACGCAACGAACTGAGCATTGGGAATCAACGAAGCAAGGAGACGCCCTTCGTCAAACGGCACGGCTTCATCCCCGTGGGAATGCAAAATCAAGGTAGGGACTTTGATCTGCGTCGCAAGCTGGCGCACGTCAATGCGATGCATTTCACTCTCCAACCGGACTGCGTTTTCGGGAGAAATCGAGAGGCGCATTTGCGCTTCCAGAGCGTAGATTTGTTCGGAGGGTGCCTGGGGAAAAAGCTGCATGGCGAACACCTGGCGAAAGGCAGGATTTTCCTTTCCCCAGCCAACCCGCATCAAATCAATCATTAACTTCTCTTCTTCAAGCTGCTCTGGGGTTAAGTCACGCTTCAACCAGCCCCGCGCATAACCCCCGTGTACAATCAGGTGGCTGACCTTTTCGGGGTGAAGCGCGGCATAAGCAACGGCAACTGCACCGCCCTGTGACATCCCAAAGACAGGAAACTGTCGGACATCTGCTGCATTCACCACCGCTTCGAGATCATGCACCCACGCTTCAAATGATACATCTTTGGTATCCCAGTCTGACAGTCCAGAGCCGCGCTCATCGGACGTGATCAGGGTATGTTCGTGAGTCAGTTCTTCTAGCCAGTGCCGCCATACCGGGCTATCCCAATCATGCTCCTGATGGCTCATATAATTGGCGGCTTTGACCAGCGGCGGACCGTTCCCGGCAATCGAGTAAGCAATCCGCGTTCCATCAAAACTGTTGGTGAAATAAACGCGCTGTTCCCTCTTCCGGCGTTCTAAGGCGGGGGGTGGATCAGTTGAATGAACGGCTTGAGAAGTGGGAGTATCTTTCGTGTCCAAGAGTCCTAATGCTCGCGCCTGAGCGATAGCCTGGGTCCGGTTGCCGACCCCTAGTTTGTTGTAAATTTGGCGATTGTACCATCTGACCGTATTCCAACTGAGGAATAATTCGTC
The DNA here is from genome assembly GCA_019912965.1 of Anaerolineae bacterium. GTDB lineage: Bacteria > Chloroflexota > Anaerolineae > Aggregatilineales > Phototrophicaceae > CFX2. The sequence goes on along the minus strand of JAIOHM010000158.1, from coordinate 39,068 downwards.
GGCGATCTGGTGGTCGGAGAGTCCGGCTGCCAGTCGTTCCAGGATTTCTCTTTCACGTTCCGTCAGATCATCCGGTGATGTCGGTTTCTCCTCCATGATTGCGTCCCAATTGATGACCTTCTTTGTGAACTTATCGCTGCGACCATTCATCCTACTCTATCTGAATGAACTTTTCCACTCATGTTTCCACTCAAATGAGGGGAGACGAGTAGAAGCGTTCTACCTACTCTTAGAGATAGGAGCACGAAGAAGCCAATAGGAGCGATAGACATGAGTGATAACGTTATCCAGGATCTCGGTCTCAATCTGGAAGCACTGCGGTTTGCTATTCAAGAAGAATATGGAGCCGTCGCGCTGAATCCACAGCAGGGCTTCCATTTCCATACAGGTCGTCCACTCGCCCAAATGCTGGGATACCGCGATGCGTGGCTGGAAGGCATCCCGGAAACGTCCATCGAATCGTTCGCTGGCACAGGCAATCCATTCAGCATTGACGAAATACAGGTCGGCGAGCAAGTGGTGGATGTAGCCTGCGGCGCAGGCATTGACAGTTTGATCGCCGCCAAAATGGTGGGGACTGGCGGCAGGGTCATTGGCGTTGATATGACCCCGGCGATGCTGGCGAAGGCGCGGCGCGGTGCCGCCGAAGCGCAATTTGCCAATGTTGAGTTCCGTGAAGGATACGCTGAGTCTTTACCTGTCCCAGACGGCTGGGCGGATATTGTGATCTCCAACGGCGCGCTGAACTTAATGCCAGACAAAGCGGCAGCATTGAAGGAGATGGCGCGGGTATTGAAGCCGGGTGGACGCTTGCAAATTGGGGATCTCGTCGTCCAGAAAGCAGTACCGACCAGCGCCAAACAAAAGATTGAACTCTGGACAGGCTGCATTGCTGGTGCTGTGCTGGAAACCGAGTTATATGCCACCGTTGTGAAGGCAGGCTTTGTGGGTTTCGAGATTACCTGGCAGGATGTCGTTTTCGACGGCGCGCCACAGCAATCCAGTGCGGCGAACTTTGGTACGTTGGGCATCAATTTTCGCGCCCGGAAAGCGGTCAATCAAGCGGAATGGGATGCGGCGCTAGCGGCACTTCCCGTCGTGGAATTAGCCGAAGCACATCCGGTTTCTATTTTTGGAGCGGATGCCTTCTACGATGCTGGCGACAAAGGCTGTGCGGACGGCCCGCTCGACGAAATCGCGGCACTGCTGCACGGTCTGGAACCCGGACAAACGCTGGAAGTTCGGGCAACCGAGCCGAGCGTCGCCACCGATTTGCCCGCCTGGTGCAGATTGGCGAAACATGAACTTGTCACCCATGAAGGGGATCGCTACTTGGTTCGGCGCAAATAGTGAAGGAGTCTAATTCATGGCACACGTCATGGTTCACAACACGCACGGCAAGGATGACATCGAACGGGCATCGCTGACGTTTGTGGTTGCCAATACCGCTCTGAATTCCAACCAGCAGGCAACCGTCTTGCTTACCATTGAGGGGGTGTGGGTGGCAACTCAGGGTTATACCGATGGCTTACAAGCGAATGGTTTTGCGCCTCTGAGCGACCTTATCAGTCAATTTGTTGCCAGTGGCGGGAAACTATGGGTGTGCGGTGCTTGCGCCAAGCCGCGTAACATCACCCACGAGCAGTTAATCGGCGGCGCACAGATTGTCGGTGCAGCTACTGCTGTCGAAGCGCTGGTGAACGGCGCGCAGACCCTGTGCTTTTAATCATCCGAAGCAAGATTTGAGTTTTTAAACGAAGAAGGAGCAAGAAAATGGTACAGCAAACAGTAACTATGGTTAATGGTGTTAATGTCGATCAACTCGTCGGGATGGTGAATGCCATCAAGGGAAATCCTGACCTGGCAAAGTTTACGTTCCGGTCACAAACGGAGTGGATTAGCGGTGGACATTCCCGCACCACGATTCAGAGTTTTTATGGCGCAGGGTCTGAGGATACATCCCGCACGCAGCCCCTCATTATTGAAGGGGACGAACCGCCTGTCCTGCTGGGTCAGAACGCAGGCGCAAATGCCGTTGAGGCTATCTTGTACGCGCTGGCTTCCTGTCTCGGTGTTGGCTTCATTTACAATGCTGCCGCTCAGGGTATCAACGTAGAGAAGCTCGATTTCAGTTTAGAAGGAGATTTGGACCTCCATGCGTTCCTGGGACTGTCCGAAACCATGCGTCCAGGGTACGAGAATATCCGGGTCTCCTACCGAGTCAAGGCGGATGCGCTGCGCGAAAAACTGGAGCAACTGTGTGAGTATGTCCAGAAGACATCCCCCGTGCTGGACATCATTCGCAATCCTGTGCCAGTCACCGTTACACTGGAAGCCTGACGTACCCACTTTGATGTGCCGCAAGTGGGTTCCGGGTTAAGGCGGAGCACCGGAAGCAGGCAAAGCGTCCTTTGCCTGTCCAGGTCGAATGAGGCATTTCACAAACCCATATCGGACTGTGTTGTCCCATTGAGTACCGCATTCACTGTCGCGCCTGTCACCAACTGCTCATAGACCTTTGCCATCTGATGCGGCGGGTGCGGCATCTTCTGGTCTAACCACCACTCGATCAGCAGCAGCATCGATCCGGCAATGTGATTAGCGGCAGCCTGTGGTGGAATAATCCCTCTTTGAGCCGAGCGTAAGGGCGTGCAAGTTCTCAAGACGTTGGCCGCAATGGTCGCTTGAATACGCTTGCGGACCTGTGTCGTGCCTGGACTGCTTAACAGAATATGATAGAGGATGCTGTTCTCCTGTGCGTGTTTGAAAATGAGATACCCTTCCGCATCCTGCAAGCTGGGTTCGCGGGTCATCACCTCAATTTCCTGAACCACTTCTTCCAATCTCCGAGCCAATAATTCATCTTTATTGCGGTAGTGGCGGTAAAACGTGGCATGAGCGACATCTGCACGAGCTGTAATCTCTTTGATGGTGATGGTATCGTATCCCTTCTCCAAAATCAGGGATACCAGTGCCTCACCAAGCTGCTGCCGGGTTTTTCGTATCCTTCGATCCGTTTTTTCCATCATGACTGCCTCCACGTTTTGAGACACCTGTCTATTATGCTATAGTCTGCGTCGATTGCTCGTTGACCCGACTATTTCTCATTTTATGATATAGATGATCTATTTTGAGACATTCTATCTCATAACAGGAGTTAACGAAATGGCAACTACTCACGCCAGGCAGGAGATTCAGCCAATGTCGGCGGGTCAAAAAGCGGCACATTATCCCGCAGGCGGGCGGGGTTTTGATCTCATCGTCGCGGTGTTATCGTTGTGGATACTTGCCGGATTATATCTGGATGGGTCTGCCCACCATCATATTCCCGACCTGATTGAAACGTTTTTCACACCCTGGCACGCGGTTCTGTATTCCGGTTTTGCGGTCAGCGCCGGACTGCTGCTGATGACGCAGTGGCGCAACGTGTCGAGAGGCTACCGATGGTCACACTCGCTGCCGCAGGGCTATATGACCTCTCTGCTCGGATCGGTCATCTTCCTTTTTTCCGGCGGCGCGGATTTCCTCTGGCATACTGCCTTTGGTTTCGAGGTCGGGTTAGAGGCACTGGTCAGCCCATCACATCTGGCGCTGGCAGTCGGTGGCGTATTGATGATTTCCGGTCCGCTGCGGGGGACGCTGTATCGCAGTTCACAGCAGGCGGTCAAGGGCTGGCACGAACTGCTGCCTGCTGTGCTGTCGCTGCTGGGCATCCTGTCGGTGTTGACGTTCTTTAACGGCGACTTTGCCATTATCACCTACCCAAACTACATGGCAATTCGTCCGCCGGGAAGCGACACCTTCTTTTATGACACCCATGCGCTCGCCAGTGTGCTGATTCCCTCGGCGCTGCTGATGGGTGTGATCCTGTTCGCGCTCCGCCACTGGACGCTCCCGCCAGGCAGCCTGACCGTCTTGATCGTTGGGAACGGCTTATTGATGACCTGGTTTCATCTGAAGGAAGTTTATCTGTATCCGCAGATATTCTTCGCTATCGCCCTGACGGGTATTGCTGCCGATGCCCTCTACCAGCTGCTTAAGCCTTCGGCTGTCCGAGTCCAGGCGCTGCGGATGTTCGCCTTTGCCCTGCCAGCCCTCCTGTTTGCCCTGTTTTTCGTCATTCTCATTACCACAGCGGGGATCTGGTGGTCAGTGCATCTCTGGACTGGCGCAGTGTTTCTGGCAGGTGTTGTCGGGCTGCTGCTCAGTTTTCTGACTCATCCGACTAAATGACATCGCAGCCTACGTTGGGCGCTTTAGTCTGTACTTTTAAGCCAAACTGTAACCTCAAGGAGCGGTTCACACGATGCAACTCAACACAACAAATGAAGAAGTACGCCAGAAATACGCCGTGCTTGCTACAGAGTACCGACAGAAATCCTGGTTCAATGAAAATATTCTGGGTGTCAAACGGCTGCGTAAATCACTTCTGACCCGCGCTCAAGGGCGCACTCTGGAAGTTGCCTGTGGCACAGGCGAGAATTTTCAATATCTGACCAAAACCACATCCTTAACTGCCGTTGACCTGTCACCCGCTATGCTGGAACTGGCAAAACAGGTGGCGCAACAACTCAGGTTGAGCGTGGATTTTCAGGTGATGCAGGCTGAGGATCTGCACTTCGCGGATGCCAGTTTTGATACTGTGATTTCAACGATGTCTACCTGCACCTTTAACGACCCGGTTGCGTCCTTACGTGAGATGCGCCGTGTTTGTCACCCTAATGGGCGCATCCTGTTGATTGAACATGGACACAGCCGCTGGTCGTGGTTGGCAGATTATCAGGATCGTCACGCGCATGACCATTTTCAGACAGCAGGGTGTCGCTGGAATCAGGATCCACTGGACATCGTGCAAGCCGCGGGTCTGAAAATCTTAGCTTCCCAGCGTCATTTTCTCGGCATCTTCCATACGATTGAAGCTCAATCTGGTTGAGGAAGGACAGAAAAGGATGCAAGGAGGGATTATGGCGAACTTTTGTCTACCTGCTCAACCCATAAGTGATGCCGAAAAAATAACTCTTTATGGACATGCAGACTGTCCATTGGTTCCGCGTGTTCGCGTTGTGCTGGAGCAAAGTGGCGCTCCCTTTGAATATGTCGATATTCACTCAAATGAGGCAGGACGATTGTTTGTGCGTGACGTGAATCATGGGCATGAAAGTGTCCCCACACTGGTGTTTCCTGATGGCGCTGTTTTAACCGAGTCATCGAACCGAACGCTGCGTAACAAGCTGACATTGATGGGTTATGCGTTTCAAAAACCTGCCTGGGTCACTTTACTGGATCATCTGCTGAGGCAAATTGGCATACGCCGCGCATGAGAACGACGGGAGGGTTTATGGAGGATGCAGAAACATCCCCCATAGCAAATCAACTCTCCCAAAGGCATTCTGAATGGGGCGGCAATCTGTTATGGGGATTTTAAGGGCAAATCATGGACACAGGTAAAAAACATCACATGCTGCTGGTGACGATTGGCAGCGCCGGAGACGTTTATCCATTTCTGGCGCTGGGGGCGCAGTTAAAACGACGGGGACACCAGGTTACGTTAGTCACCAGCCTGTATTTTGAGGAGATCGTCAAACAGGAAGGGTTGGATTTTATTCCCGTTGGCACCCGAGAAGATTATCTGAAGATCGTGCAAAACCCGGATTTATGGGATCCACAGCAAAGTCTGAAGTTTTATGGAACGGTGGTGTTGGGACAGTTAATCAGACCGATCTATCACATCATTACGGACTATATGGAGAAACATAAGAACGCGCTTCTGATTGCACAGGCAACCGTATTTGCGGCGCAGACTGCCCACGAAAAACATGGCTACCCATTTGTCACCCTTCATTTGCAGCCAGCCGCTTTTCGCACTGTGTACGATTTTCCATTACTGCCTGCGTGGTTGCCACGACCCATAAAAAGGGCGATCTTTCACGCACTGGATAAGTTTGTATTGGATCCAGCCTTAACCCCCAGTTTGAATGAATTCCGTGCAGAACTTGGGTTAGAACCTGTGAAAAAACTCATGGACAAATGGATTCATTCCCCACAGAAAACGATTGGTTTATTCAATGATTGGTTTGCCCAAATCCAACCCGACTGGCCGCCTCAAACAGAACTCACCGGGTTTGTGTTATATGACCCCAATCAGGATGCCCAATTACCCGAAGAGGTACAGGAATTCCTGGATGCCGGAGAATCGCCGATTGTGTTTACGCCCGGTACATCTTTTCAACATGGCGCAGATTTTTTTACTGCGTCCGTTGAAGCCTGCCAGGTGTTGAATAAGCGTGGACTATTGCTCACCAGACACAGGGCGCAAATACCGAAAAACTTGCCGAGTAGCGTGCGTCATGTTGAGTATGTGCCGTTCGGAACCCTTTTACCGTACACGGCAGCGTTAGTCCATCATGGCGGAGTGGGAACATTGGCACAGGCGCTCAAGGCTGGCGTACCTCAACTCATTCGTCCAGTGGCACAGGATCAGCCCGATAGTGCTGTCCGATTAGAACAACTTGGGGTAGCAGCACGTCTGGCTCCAAACCACTACACGGGGAAAAATGTTGCCGAGAAACTCGACTATCTCTTAACTTCCAGCAGAGTTAGAGAAGCCTGCCTGCTGGCAAAAGCAAGCATCGATTCGGACCAGGCATTGTTGCGAACCTGTCAGGCAATAGAGAACATGGCTAACGGTAGCAGTTCCAAAGCGATTGAAAGGGTATGCGCTGTCGAATGGAGTCTTCCCAAACCATGAGAATTCATATTGTTGGCTGACTGAACAGGTTTAACTCAACCAGCGTTGGGCGGTCAGGCTAATGACTGCCAGCGCATCATGACTGCCCTGATCGCGTCCCTTTTCAAAATCCCCTTCAATCTGTGCCATCTGATTGGTGATATGGGCGAAGCACACGACTGCTTTGCCCTTCACCTGAGCAAAAGCGTAGAGGGCAGCCGCTTCCATTTCGACTCCCAGAATACCCTCAGACCGGGCATAAGCGATAGCATGTTCCGTTTCGCGGAACGGCGCGTCGGTTGTCCAGGTCGCACCGCGCAATACCCGCACCGATGCCCCGTCAAAAGCACCTTCCAAACAGGTGAGCAGTGTTGGGGCAAGCTGGCTGTAAGGTGCAGGGGGCAAGTAATGGTAGCTCGTGCCTTCATCGCGCAGTGCCTTTTCAATCAGCACGAAATATGGTGGTTTTCCCATCGGCATGATTTGCCCGGCAGAGGTCATACTGATGAGCAGCTTACACCCGGAGACGAATAACTCCTCTGCCACCAACACCGCGAAGGATGCGCCGACGACATGCGGGATAATGCCGTACTCAATCCCATCGTGATGAAAGGTATACAGTTTCGTGTGATAACAGGCCCAGTGCGGATGAACGGCTGCCTGACCTGTCGCAATCAAAAGGGCGGCAATGTCCCCATCCGGGTCGAGAATGCAGACCATCGGGATACTGCCCTCAACGATAGCTTTCTGCCGCCGCGCCTCACGCAGTAGATTCTCAGCTGTGAAAACGGAGGGTGCATCATAAATTTTGTTGTCGAGAATAGGAGACTGCATCTATATACCTGTCAGCGTGTTTCCGATAAAGGCGGTTCCAAATGCGGGATGGCAGATGGCTGTGCGTGTTGATGTTTAATCAGTGTTTCGGGGAGCAGGAAAAAGGTCACCAACCCGGATATAGCAGTGAGCGCTGCGATGACCAGCACCGCCACCTGGATGGTGAACAGGTCAGCCAGAACACCGCCCACGATTGCGCCGACAGCATAACCGCTGTCACGCCAGAGGCGATAGACCCCCAGCGCGGAAGCACGCCATGAGGGGTGCGCCAAATCGCTGATCGCTGCCAGGAGAGTCGGATACACCATCCCTGTACCCAGTCCCATCACAACTGCCGCCAGCAGCCAGACTGACGCATCGGCTCCAACGACAAACAGCCCAATACCTGCCGATTGCACCCACAACCCGCCTGTCACCAGCGGCTTGCGCCCGATATGGTCACTCAGCGCTCCGGTGAAGAGCTGGCTAAATCCCCACACCCCCAGATAGGTGCCACCTACAGCCGCCGCCTCCGCCACGGATACACCCATACTCACTGCCAGCAGCGGCAGCAGTCCCCAGATCACGACATCGTTCAGGTTGTTGACCAGTCCGCCCTGCGACAGGCTGAAAAAGGCTTTGTCTTGCCAGCTTACCCGCTGGAAAATGCGCCAGAACGAAAGCATTTCCCCGGTCTGATGATGTTGAGCCGCTTCCTGAAGCGCATGTCCCCGTGTCTCACGGACAAAGAACAACGACAGCAGCAGTCCGCTGACGGCGAAGACGATACCCAGATAAAACGGGTAGGGACGCAGCGCCGTTTGTGCGGCAATCCAGCCCGCGCCAGCAGTGGAAAGTGCCATCGCCAGATAACCCGCAAATTCATTCAACCCGGTGGCGCGTCCGCGTCCAACCGGACCGACTAAATCGACTTTCATGATGACTGCCGACGACCAGCACAAGCCCTGCTGAATGCCTAACAGGATGTTGGCGAACACAATCCAGCCCCAACTGGGCGCGAGAATAATGATCAACGGAACAGGCAGTCCGATTAGCCAGCCTGCCACCAGCAGCGGTTTGCGTCCCACCCGATCCGCGTTACGTCCGGCAAACAGGTTCGCCAGCGCCTTGACGATGCCGAAGCTGATGATGAAGGTCAGTGTGACGCTCACCGAGGTAAGCGAAAATTCCTCGGCGGCGATGAGTGGGACAACGGTGCGTTCCAACCCCAGCATTGCCCCGACAAAAGCATTGACGATCACCAGCAGCGTAAACTGCCGCCAGTTGGCAAGCAGTCCCAACTGTATTGATTGACTATTCATTATGTCCTTCCCATCGCAGGATTGACCTGCATCAGCGTTGAGGAATCACTTCCGGGCAAGCAGACCAAAGTGATAGGGGCAGCACAGTTGCAAATTGACCGATTCGACGTTCCGAAAACCCGCTTCTTCCAGCCAGCTCTGGCATTGTTCGGGTCGTGGACGGATAGCGAGCGACGGACCGCGCGGGGTTGGGATGTCGCTGCGCCAGTGCATGATAAACAACATCCCGTCGTCATGCAGTACCCGGTGCGCTTCCTGTAACAACGCGACGGGCTGTTCCAGATGTAGCAGGTTAAAAATCAGAGCATGATCCTGTGTTCCACTATCCAATCCAGTGCCATCTGCCACAAAATCCCTGACCTCAGCCTGTACATTCGACAGCCCTTGCGCCTCGATCTTCTGCCGTACACGCTCTACCATCTGCGGGTCGATGTCCAGCGCGGTCACAATGCTCTGCGTTCGCAACGCGGCTGGCACGGTGAACGTGCCATAACCACAGCCAAACTCGACTAAATGACCAGTTAATCCACTGGCTTTGAAGAGGAGTTTCAGGACGGCATCCGCATCGAAGAAGCGCTCCCAGTAGGTTTCTTCGGGCATCCCACTTTCGCGTGCTTTCATCCTGCGGTTTCACGCATTTGTAGGCTGAGGTTCGTCTGACGGATGGTGGTGAATTCCGGTGGCGCGGGGGTCTGATCCTTCTGAACAAAAGCGATAAATGCCTCCCGATCTGTATGTTGTAGGGCAGCATTGAAACGGCGTTCAAAACCAATGGTCGAACTCGGTTTGCCGCTCATGTTACGCCCACAAACTGAGCCGGAAAAGTGACTTGGATAAACCTCGACCATATCGTCCAATTTGAGGAGTTTGTTGAAAAGACTGTCATACAATTGCCCCGCATACAGAGCCGTGTTCGCATCGCCATGCAGATCGGGTCGCCCCACATCTCCTACAAACAATGTGTCTCCGGTAAATACCAACCAGGGTGTTTCGGTTCGCACTCTATCCCCAACGACCAGACTGATGCTGTCGGCAGAATGACCGGGGGTATGCAGCACCCGCACATAGTCGTTGCCAAGCTCGACCACATCAGCGTCTTTCAATGGGGTGAAGGAAAATGTCACCTGTGCTGACTCGTGCAGATAGATAGGCGCATGAGTGGCAGCGGCAAGTAGCGCTGCGCCAGAGTGGTGATCCGCCTGCACATGGGTTTCGAAGATGGCGACAATGGGTGAATTTGCCTGTCGTGCCACTTCGAGATAATCGGCGATGTGGTCAAGGTGGGGGTCAACCACCGCCAGTTTTGCTTTGCCTGTGCAGCCAAACACGTATGACGCGCATCCGGTTTGCGAGTGCAGAATTTGTCGGAAAATCATGCGGTTCTCCTCAGAGTTATTCAGTTTCAGTGGGTAAAAGGGCAAGCTGCCAGTCGGGATAACCCTGCTGCATCCGGCGTGCCTGATAGCCTTGTGTCGTCAGCAGTTCGACGGCTTCATCGGCAAACACGCAGTACGCGCCCCGGCAATAGGCGACAATCTCCTGATCGCGCGGCAGTTCGTGAAGACGCTGTTGAAGCTCATCTATCGGCATCGAACGCGCTCCAGCGATATGTCCCTGCGTATACTCCAGCGCCGGACGCACATCCAAAATGATCAACCCCGGCTCACGCAGGCGCGTCATGAGTTCGTTGAGGGTAACTGGCTCCATCGCCTTACGCTCGGTTAGATAGGTATTGACGATGCGCTCGACCTCGGCAAGCTGGCGCTCGGCAATTTCACGCAGAAGCTGGATCAGGTGATACACCGAAGCATCCGCCAGCCGGTAGTAGACGCGCAGCCCCTCTTTGCGGGCAGCGACAAGATGGGCTTCCCGGAGTGCCTGCAAGTGCTGCGAAGCATTGGCAATGGAGAGGACAGCTTCGGTTGCCAGCTCCTCGACACTGCGTTCGCCCTGTGCCAGCAGGTCAACCAGCTCCAGCCGGTGTGGGTTGGCAATCGCTTTGGCAATGCGGGCGAACTGCTCATTAATTTCCGTTTTGAAGGTGCGGTGATCCATCGTTAAACTCAAGTATTCAATTGATTTATTGAATACTATACCAGCTTTAGCTGATTGTCAATGAGTAACGCCAGTTGCCGACAGGCAGCATCACGGGGAGTTCATAGATTCTCGTCTATCTCGGCAATAGGGCGGGGATACCTCGCTTTCAGTAACACGAACCTTATAGCCAAAGAACGTCTGTCACTTCGCATTTCCCGATCAGTACGCCCTGCTCCAAACGCTGCCCATCGTGGATGTTACAGTTTTGCTGGATTCTGCCCTTTGTTTAAGGAACGTAGGATGTCATTTTTTACCAGCCGAGGGTCAAATTTAGAGATGGATCTGACTGATTAGCTCTTCGCTGCGTGCGCTACATTTAATTCGAGGCTCATCTGCTGAATGAGGATTTCTACAGACGAGCCTCAAAGCTATAACGTCAGTCAATCCTTTTCACTGGTTTCACTAACCAGCTTACCTCTCTTTGTTCATTGAATATGGCATAGATGCTTATCCCATCGGCGTTTCCCATTCCCAGTCGAAAAAAGGAATAGCGAATGCTTTGAACGTTTGATAGATGTGTTCCTTGTTTGCCTCAAGCGTCGTCATCTCCAGTAGCGCCGCTTCATGCTGTGGCTTACCCACAACAAAGACGAGAAAACTATAGATGGGTTCATTGGCATCAGTTGGATGATACGGCAGGGCGATTTCAGCCCATATTCCGCGTTGGACATCGTGTTTCTCTTTCCCAGTTGCCTGTTGATAGGGTTTCAAATCATAACTATTCTCACCAGATACCCACATCAACAAGCGGGCTTCCATCATGGATCTTTCTTTCATTTTCGTTTTCACTCCTTACATGTACGGTATGAATGGTTTGCAGGGTTGGAACGGTTTTTCAGCGCTTCCCGCTGTCAATTGGCGCGACATCGTAGCGGCGCATCATGTCGCGTACTTCCGCTGGTTGCACCGCATAGGTCATGCCTTCAGGTGTGCGTTTGCGGCGGCCATCGTCGAGCAGATGCAGACGTTTGAGAATATGCCCGATCCATTGGGCATCACCCAGCTTGTCACTCGGTTGCCCCAGCAGTTTGGCGACTTCCTCACGGACAGCCGCCGCCTTTAACCAGACCGTTTCACTCTGGGTGCGTGTCATAACATCCAACGCTTCCAGCACCGCTTCTTCCCGATCACTAAGCGCTTTGCCTTCACTGACCTGCTCATCCCACTCCGCCGCTTCCGAAATGGCTTGCAGCAAACCGGCAACAGATCCCTCCTCTTCAAAGAAAGCTGCGAGGGCGACCAGCGGCGACCAGAGTTCACCAGACCGATTGTGTAATCGGTGCAAGTCTGGCCGTTCGAAATAATTGCGATGAATGTCAGTGAAATGGGTCAGAGCGAGGGTGTAGAGTTGGTGGCGGATAACGGCAGCATCAAAGTCGGCAGGAAATGCCTGCATCTTACAATCCGTCCGCCGCATGGGGATAGCAATGCAGCGGGATGCTAGGATATCCTCCAATCCAGCAATCGCTGCCAGAATTTTCGGCGAGTAGACATCAAAGGCCTGCGGTTTCATATCATCACCCATCAGCCGGATAGCAGGCATCCCTGCCTTGTAACCGCTGTTGAGCAGCTGTCGAATTTGCTGCATCCCCGGATCACGCGGATTGTGATACCGCTCTGCTTCGTCAATACCTACCGTACAACTCGTCGTATGGATCAGGCGAAACATACTCGGCCCAGTCGGGTCGGAAGTGTTGACCATGTTAAACCCCAATGGCTGGGCCACTCGTAAAACAGTACTCTTGCCGCTGTTTTTCGGGCCGTTCAACGCGAGATAGGGATAGGCTGGGAACATGGTATAGAAGTAGGTGCCGATGATCCACAGCGTCAGAATGCGGCTCTCCACCGGAGAACGAAAATCGACATAGCGCGTGAAGACATCATGGACGGCGTTGAACACCGTTCCCGGTTCAACGGCTTCCCCGCTCAGGAACCGCTGCACATCTCGGTAACGCCAGCGCATCAGAAACTCACAGGCATCCGGGAGCGTCCGCAAGGCCACGTCCTGTCCGTTCAGCTGAATGATCTGCTGTTCGGTTAAACGCCGCAGCTCGCGGGTACTGGTAACGAGATAGGGCTGCGTATTGAGCCTATTCGCTTTGGTGCGTTCAATGATGGTTATGGTTAACATCGCTACGTCACGGTGAAACCCAAGCGCGGGAGAAAGCAACGGCACATCATCACTCAAAATTTCTGGCACTTCCTCCTCCGTTGTACTCACACCAGCCTGTCGAACAGCTTGCCCAGCCCTAAACAAGTCGTTAAACATGCGTGCTTTCACGCCAATCTTCGCCATCTGGTTCTTGAAGTTCGCCATGCCGAATTCGTCAAGCTGGACGGCATACTGAAACAGCTCTCGAATACCGTCTTCTCGCGCCAGTCCCATCAGATTGCCAACACGCTGCACCTCGGCTTCCAGCCAAGGCGTGGCGTGATTGAGCAGCGCTGCTGCTTGTTCAGGGGCAGCATTTAGCTTGACCAGCCACTCATTGGCATCTTTCACTTCACCGGGCAAGCGAGGAATATGAGCGGAAACACCAACGCTCTGGCAGAGTGTGCGTGTTTTCTCAACAGTCTCCGGCACATTATCGAGGGCAATGAAGAGGCGGCGGTGCGGCTTCAGTCTGGCAAGTAGCTCATCCGACAGGCTCATCCCACCCAGGGCGACGGCCGCAATTCCCCATTCTGCGAACGTCACTGCATCGGCTTGCCCTTCAACCACCACAACCTGATCGGCATCAGCGGCATAAAGTGCGTTGAAATATGGCTGACGTTCCCCGATTACTTCACGCGGCGGATTGTAGTGTTTCTTCGCAGTGATAGAGCGACCACTGAGATACATCAACCGTCCCTGATCCAGATGAAGGTAGACCATCATATCGCCGGGAAAATCCCGAATAACTTTGCGCCAGTTATCCGAGAGATTGAGATCCGCTACCAGCGAACGCTTATCAACCGGCATAAAACCCAGCCGGGCTGCCCGCACGGTTGAAAGCTGCCATCCGCGTATCTGAGTAGCATATTCCAATGCAGGCTTATGTTTGAGCAGCGCCTCATGCAGGCGTGTCACCAACTGACGTTCAGCCCAATTATGAGACCGTCGAAACTCCTTATCCTCTTCAATCGTGATCCCAGCTCGTTGGGCAAGATACTTTGCAACCTCCATAAATTGGGTGGCATCCCGATTGTTCCAACTCGTGCCGTAGCCGAGGATATAGCGTCCGACAAAATCAAATACATCCCCGTGTTCGCCCTTCGAGTTCCAAAAGTAGAAGCCGGTGCGGGGTGTCACGACTAAACTGTCGTGTTCCAGGCTGACAAAACGACTGCCTTGCTTCTTTAACGTAAATTTCTCATTCACCACATCCTCAATCGGGTTGCGACTGCGAATGTGTTCCAGATCAATGCTCATGATCCTATCTCCAGGCGTATTGAATAGAAGTCGTGCGAAAAACATGGCCAAAAATGCTGAAATTCACTTGCGCGGAGAGTCGGGACGTGATACATTGTTGAGTGTCCAGTTCAACAATGTCATTGTCAGCCGCGCTCAAGCGCCCACCCACCGTACCCGCCGGTGGGTTTTTGGTTTATTGGCTATAAGGTGGATCTCTGATTCTAAACATCATTCACTTTCCTCAGATTGTTGACCCGGGTCAACAATCTTATTCACTCGATAAATGTTGTTCAGCGTCATCCAACAAGCGGCGCATCGTTTGCAAACGTGCTCGCGCAATATCTTTGTTGCCCTCTTGATGAAGTAAAGCCTTCGCGAGGTCTGATCCTGTCATCTCACCACTCTGTCGCGCAACTCTTGCAATTTGTAGCGCAGTACGTGGGAGCGTTGGTTCAGTATCCTCTGTTTCTGAGGACTTTTCGGCATTCCCGCCTTCACATATATCCCGAACTTGTTTACTGGTCAGATTCAGATCAATAATCTGTCGAACAACTTCTACGTGATACTCTGATGGCAAGCCAATCACGTAGCGTAGCTTCTTTTCATCAATGTCGTATCGATCTGCCAACTCAAGAGCTTCATCAGCCAACTTCAGTAGTGCCTTATAGCGGCTTAGGTAAGATCGGCTGATACCACCCATTGCAATCAGGATTTCACCCGTGAATTCCTGCCTGCTCCGCAAATCCAGATCGAGTGCCTGACGGTAGAAATCGTTAGCGACTGAGGTAGCGGGCAATTCGTAACCATGAACTGTAAGCAGGAGCAGTGCCGCCTGCCGAGCCATTGCTATGGCGGACAATCCGGTACGTGCGGTGTTTTCTTTTGCCTGTCGGAATGGAGAGTAGGATTCTGCTGAAATAATGATGCAAGGGATCATTCCATCGCCAGTATAGCCGGGGATAAAGTCACGCAAGAGCCACGTCGCCCAATAGCGACGCTCTCCTGTCTCAATCCGAAACTGGCGCATCACCCCCTGTGAAACATCCACCACAGTCAACGGGTTGACCTGTCCATCATCGCGGATGGTGATCGCCAAGTTGACGAGATCGCGCAACAGCGTTTCTTCCGGCGACCATATGGATTTTTGCTCGTCATCACCTTCATCATCAGGATTAGGCAAGAGATCAAGCAATCCATCGAATGGCCGTCCCTTCTGTCGCGCTGCCAACTGGGCCATCTGCACTAACTCCCGAAGTGCTTGTGTCGGTGTGAGCCGATTGTCATGGAAGGCATGGTAGATGCGTTCCGGCAGCACACGCCGGGGTTGAATAGGATCAGGGCGTACCAGTTCGAGCAGAATGCGTTCAACACGTAGCCCATGTTCCTGAAATTCCGCCAGCATTTCTCCACCGAGCAAATCCTCCGTGACAGAAGCCAGCAGTGCATCGAGTTTGGCGGTGTTGTCACGTTTGCCGCTCATGCTGCGCTGCCTTTCAGCCGCTTCACCAGCGTCCCAATCAGTTGAGCATACGCTTTGCTGGCAGGCGCTTTGGGATCGTGGGAGAAGATACTGACATGCTCACGGTGAGCATAGGACACTGCTTCATTGGCGGGGATCACGCCACACAGCAGGCGTCCTAGAATGTTATGTCCCTTGAGTTCATCGAACAGGTGATTATGTCCTTTCACCCGGCTGTCCATCTTCGTTACGAGGATGCCGCTCACCCGCAGATCGGGCCGCCGCCAGCCCTCACGCACATCGTTGATCTTGCTCATCACACTGAGCAAACCGACTGTTTCCAGATAACGTGGCTCAACCGGGATGATGGCATCGGTCGCCGCGACCAAAGCCATCTCGGTCATGAGCGAGAACGACGGGCGGGTATCGATCACTACCGCTGCATAATGTCCGGCGATGCGTGAGAGCGGATCTGCTAGACGATAGGGCGCACCTGCCACACCCATCAGTTCGCGTTCACCGCCTTCGAGTAAGGGAGAAGCGGGCAGCACATGCAGATCAGCATCCCAGTGACTCTGGACAATTACACTTGCCAGAACTTGCGGCGCGGTTTGGCGATCTGCCATCAGCACCGAGTACAAGCTGTCATCCGTGCCAAAGTCATTACGTCCGGTTGTGACGAGGGTGGCATGGCTTTGGCTGTCGGTGTCGATCAGCAGCACCCGGCAGTTGGATGCACCAGCGCGACGAAGCAGCCCGGTTAACCCGAAGGCGATATTGGTGGCGGATGTTGACTTCCCGACACCCCCTTTATGGTTGGTTAGAACAAAAACGTGGGTCATGGAAAACCTCCTTACAAAATTGACGAACGGTTCGCCGAGAGGCTGCCGACCCTGTTACACTCAGGGCAGGGTCGCGCTGCCAGCGCCAGCGAGACTTTATGGTGGCTGGGAGAGGGCGATATCTCTCCCTGTCCACCGCAAAGTACAAGACGGGTTGTTACTGTTCGTCAGTAAGAAGGTATTCGAGAGCAGTCTGTTGAGGAAAGCTAATCAGTTCGAGGAATTGCACCACATCATCGGTTGAGAAGGGGATAAAGTCATCTAGGGGTTCACTTTGGATGTTCGACGGGTCACATTGGATGATCTGAAATGAGCCAGCTTTTGAGTTGGCTCTTTTCTTTTCGCTTGGCTGCCCCTTTTTTGTACTTGTCACGACAGGCACCATTCTGACAAAATATCGCTTGAAGGTTCATCTTGTCATTTGATTGCTTCATCTCCAACCAGTTTGCCGGATGATCCTTCTCTTTTTCTACCCCTTTCCACCATTTTGTGCTGTCCTACCGTTTAATCTGATTGTTGCATAATTACGCCGCCCCGTTGGTTTAGTGTTTGAGGTTATGGATGAATGGCTAAAAAATGGTTGTTGAGTGTAACTCTGTTGTATCTTCTGTCGTGTTTGAGCGTACCTGCTGCCGCCCAAAATTCATGTGATGACCCATTCGGCGGTGTTGATTTCCCCTTTTACGAGGACTACTGGCCCCTGACCGATTTTTGCCACCACAGCGTTTCACTGGATGAAATTCGTGGGGGCGGCCCGCTGCCCAATGGCATCCCGCCTATCGGTTTCCCGGCACAGCCACATCTGCAAATGGGTGAACTACCCGCCCCGGTATTCGAATCCATCGAATCCGCTGGTAGTTGGCTGCAAGCGCAGTCCCCGGTGATCGCCCTGGAAATCAACGGTGATGCCCGTGTGTATCCACTCGGCATTCTGATCTGGCACGAAATCATTAATGATGAAGTGGGCGGCGTTCCGGTGGCTGTTACCTTCTGTCCACTGTGCAACAGCGGCATCGTCTTTGAGCGAAAACTTGGGGATGATGTCCTGTTCTTTGGCACGACTGGAAATCTGCGTAAAAGCGATATGGTGATGTGGGATGACCGGACGCAAAGCTGGTGGCAGCAGTTCACCGGGGAGGCCATCGTCGGGGCATACACCGGAACGATACTCACTATGCTGCCTTCACACATGACGGCTTTTGGGCAGTTCACGGCGCAGTATCCAGCGGGACAGGTGCTTTCGCGCGAGACGGGCATCAGCCGGGATTACGGCCTGAATCCGTATGTGGAGTATGACAGTGGCGATCCGTTTTTGTTCCCGGATGAAATCGATAGCCGTCTGCGCCCCACCGAACGTGTATTAGCGGGTGTTATTGGCGGACAGCCTAAAGCCTATCCGTTCACGGTCTTGAGTGCCGAAATCGTGATTAACGATACGGTCGGCGGGGAGGATGTGGCCGCGTTCTGGCAAGGTGGAAGCAGCAGCGCCCTTGACCAGAAGGCAATTGACCAATCGCGCGATGTTGGCACGGCGGCACTTTACAGCCGGATTTTGGATGGTCAGACCTTGAGTTTTAACGCAGACTCCAACGGGGTCATCCGTGACGATCAGACCGGGAGTATGTGGAATGCTTTCGGTACTGCAGTTGAGGGTGAATTAATCGGCAAACAACTTCAGCAAATTCTGGCCGCGCCGCATTTCTGGTTCGCATGGGCAGCTTTCCAGCCGGAAACCGACATTTATGTACCAGAGTCGGAGATCGTCTAACAACGAATAAGATGGCAATAAACGGATATACATCGGTAATGGGCTTCCTTTAAGATGGACTATATGGGGAGGGCTTTGAACCCTCCCCAGTATTTTGCGTATGGAGGCCATCATGAATCGCACATCTCCGCCGACTTGGCAGCTTGTTGCCGCGTTCGCTGCTGTGTATATCATCTGGGGCAGTACCTATTTGGCGATCAGTTATGCCATCGAAACCCTGCCACCATTTTTGATGGCCGGGGGACGCTTTCTATTCGCTGGTTTGCTGCTTTTCATCTGGTCGCGGGCGCGCGGGGCAGCAGCACCTCGGCGGATTCACTGGCGTTCGACACTGATTATCGGTTCACTGCTGCTGATGGGTGGGAACGGTGGAGTCACATGGGCGGAACAGCGTGTGCCTTCTGGATTAGCCGCGCTGATGGTGGCGATTGTGCCGCTGTGGGTGGTGCTGCTGGATTGGCTGCGTCCCGGTGGAACACGCCCCGGTTTGCCCGTATTTGCTGGCCTGTTGGTTGGGCTTGCAGGGATTGCACTGTTGGTTGCTGCTCCCGGCGCTTCGGATGTGCCAGCGGGTGAAACCGGTGGGGCGCTCGATTTGCTCGGTCTGGGGGCGCTGCTGCTGGCGACATTCTGTTGGGCGAACGGCTCTTTGTATTCGCGGAGTGCACCACTGCCCAATTCGCCGCTATTGACGACAGGCATGGAAATGATCGGCGGTGGCGCAGTTTTGATTCTGGCGGGAACACTGACCGGAGAATGGGCACGGCTCGACCTAAGCCAAGTATCCACCAACTCGCTGCTGGCGCTGATCTATCTGGTGATTTTTGGCTCGATTGTCGCTTTCACGGCTTACATCTGGCTCTTGAAAGTGACTACACCCGCCCGCGCCGCAACTTATGCTTATGTCAATCCGGTGGTGGCGGTGTTCCTCGGTTGGGTATTCCGGGGTGAAGAACTGACACCGCGCACATTGATCGCTGCCGCTATCATCATCGGGGCAGTGGTTATCATCACCTTGTATCGCCAACCTGCGCCGCAACCGAAAGCCGAGCCTCTCCCTGCTGAACCCCAACCGGAACCGACGTAATTTTCGCGACTGGATGGTTATATACGGTCTTATTGGGACTGTAAAACAGGGATATAGAATGAGTATAGAGCGTCCTTCGGGGCGCTCTTAACTTGCCCCACAATCGACTTCAAGGAATTCTATGTCCACCCCGCCCAAATGGCGTGTAATCGCCTCGTTTACTGCTGTGTACCTGATCTGGGGTTCAAGTTACCTCGCCATCCATTTTGCCATCGAAAGCCTGCCGCCGTTTCTCATCGCCGGGATGCGTTTCACTATTGCTGGACTGATTCTGTTTGCGCTGGCACGGCGTGGTGGTGCACCCAATCCGAGTTTCAAGCAGTGGCGTTCGGCGATGCTGTTGGGCATCCTGATGTTTCTGGTGGCTAACGGCTGTTTGATGTGGGCGCAGAAAACTGTCCCATCAGGAATCGCAGCAACCTTATATGCCACTGTGCCGTTGTGGTTCGCGCTGTTGGGTTGGTTGTGGCTCGGCGAAAACCGTCCAAGCTGGCGCGTCATGATCGGTTTGCTGGTGGGCTTTGCGGGGACAGCGCTGCTGGTTGGGCCAGCGGGTGAGATCGGTTCGGTTGATCCATTCGGCGCGTTTTTAGTATTGGTTTCGGCGGCGGCATGGGCGATTTCCTCGCTGCTTTCGCGCAAGATGCACCTTTCGGATTCGCCGATGATGGTCGCAGCCATGAATTTGTTCACGGGCGGTCTGCTGTTGTTGGGCGCAAGCATCGTGACCGGGGAATGGACAACGCTGGATTTAGGGGCAATTGATCCCCGTTCGTTACTGGCAGTTGGCTATCTGATTATCGGGCCATCGGTGACGGCTTTTAGTTCGTACATGTGGCTGCTGGCGAATGTGTCTCCAAGCAGTCTGGGCACTTACGCTTATGTCAACCCAGTGGTGGCGGTTTTCCTCGGCTGGCTGCTGGCGGGTGAACTGCTGACTCCGCGCACGATTATTGCAGCGGCGGTTATTATCGCTGCGGTTGTACTCATCACCACCGCCCGCAAAGCCAAGCCATCTCCGGCAGTTGAACATCATGGAATCGGCTTCTGGTCGCACCTGCGTGCCATCTGGCAGGAACGCTGAGGGTTGACGGTTATCAGTTCACAGTTTTCAGTTCATGCCCTGAAAATAACTGCTTCGTCGTTCCGCCTAGCGGTTCAGTTCGTATTTTGAACAACAGATAAATCGTTCCCCGTTTGTCCGGTCTCTCCACAAGGTCTATAATTTCACCTGTAGCGTGCCGATACGATTGGAGACGGTCTATGCCGCAGGTATTCATTTCCTACTCTCGCCGCGATAAAGATTTCGTGCTGAAACTGCACGCGGCGCTGGCAGCCCAAAACCGGGATGCGTGGGTGGATTGGGAAGATATTCCCCCGACAGCGGATTGGTGGCGGGAAATTCAAGGCGGGATTGATTCGGCGGACAGTTTCATCTTCGTCATCAGCCCGGATTCGGTGCGCTCCGAAGTCTGCCGCCGCGAAGTGGATTACGCGGTGACGAGCAATAAACGCCTGATTCCGCTGCTGTACCGGGATGTCAATGATCCGGCTGAACGGGCAGCGATGCATCCGGGCATCAGTTCCCATAACTGGATTTTCTTCCGTGATACGGATGATTTTGATACGGCGGTCAAGCTGCTTTCGGATGCGCTGGATACCGACCTGAGTTATGTGCGGACACATACCCGCGTGTTGATCCGCGCCCGCGAATGGGATGGCAACCAGCGGAACGGCAGCTATCTGCTTCAGGGCGACGACCTCAAAATGGCTGAAACATGGCTGGCTCAAGCGGTAGAGAAAGAACCCGCGCCGACCACGCTGCACGCAGAATATATCACCGCCAGTCGTCAGGCAGCAGTTGTCCGGCAGCGGCGTTTATTGGCCGGGGTGACGGTTGCGCTGATTATTTCGCTGGCATTGGCGGTTTTATCGCTGCTGCTGTTTGGGGAAGCCAACGTGCAGCGCGGCATCGCATGGGAAAATGCGAATGCGGCTGCTACCGCTCAAAATGAGGCCGAAGCGCAAGCGGTGATTGCCCAGAATAATGCGAATGCTGCCGCGACTGCTGAGCGAGATGCCCAAAATAACGCCGTAACCGCAACCTTTGCACAGGGCGAAGCCGAAGTCCAGCGCAACGCTGCCCAGCAAGCCGCAACCGCTGTGTCTGATGAACGGTATCGGGCGCAGTCGATTGCACTTTCCGGCCAATCGCAGGTGGAACTGACTGGCCCACTGCCTGACCGTTCGGCGCTGCTGGCGCTGGAAGCCTTCCGCAGCCGTTATACATGGCAGGCGGAACGGGCGCTGGCGTATGCGGTACGCGATTTTCTGGGACGCTTCACGCTCTCCGGGCACAGCAATGAAGTCACCACTGTGGATTGGTCACCAGACAGCCGCCGCATTGTGACCGCCAGCAACGATAACACGGCACGTATTTGGGATGCCGAGGGAAATCTGCTGTATACCTTGAGTGGTCACAGCGAAAGTGTGACCCGTGCGTTGTGGTCGCCGGATGGCAAGTGGATTGCCACATCCAGCGTGGATGGCACCGCTAAAATCTGGAATGCCAGCACTGGGACGGCAGTTTTTACGCTTTCGGGACATAACGACCGCATTGTGAATCTGGCATGGTCGCCGGACAACCGCCGCATCGTGACGGCCAGCACCGATAGTACGGCACGCATCTGGGATGCTATCAGCGGTGAGTGGATGGCAACCCTTTCGGGGCATACCGGAGCAGTCAACAACGCGGTTTTTTCGGCTGACGGAACGCGGATTGTGACCGCCAGCAGCGATACCACCGCCAAAATCTGGAGCGCACCCGATGGGACGGAATTGTTCACACTGATGGGGCATCGCACGGTGGTGCTGCGGGCAGCATTTTCCGAAGATGGGACGCGGATTGTTACCGCCAGCGCCGATAATACGGCCCGTATTTGGGATGCCACCAACGGGACGGAATTATTTATCCTTTCCGGGCATACACGCCGGGTATCCCGTGCGGTGTGGTCGCCGGATGGGGAACGCATCGCTACCGCCAGCGAAGATGGCACCGCCAAAATCTGGAACGCACAAACGGGCGAGCTTTTACGCACGATGTTTGGGCATACGGGTCATGTGACGGGTTTGATCTGGTCGCCGGGGGGTAAACGGCTGATTACGGTCAGTGAAGACCGCACCGCCCGCATCTGGGATTCAGTCAGCGGCGGGCAGTTGATGATTTTCACGGGGCATTCCAGTCTTATTCACAGCGCAGCATGGTCACCGGATGGACGTTTCTTCGCTACGGCCGGCACGGATGGCACGGCACGGTTATGGGGTGTTTGGACGACGGCGCAAAATCTGATTAACTTCGCGCGACGCTGTTGTGCGTTACGCATCCTGACGGACGAGGAAAATATTCAATTCGGCTTGCCGACGCCCACACTGGTCGCACCTCCGGCGGAAATCGC
The DNA here is from genome assembly GCA_019912965.1 of Anaerolineae bacterium. GTDB lineage: Bacteria > Chloroflexota > Anaerolineae > Aggregatilineales > Phototrophicaceae > CFX2. The sequence goes on along the minus strand of JAIOHM010000158.1, from coordinate 16,104 downwards.
AAGCTGTCCGGCAGCGATGCCGTCGCGGTTATATCCGGGGGCGCGGGGACGAGTCAGCGATGATGACCCAACGGCGCTGAATGTGCGGCGCGAACCGGGTACCTCTTCACCACGTGTCGGGCAGGTTTCGCCGGGGCAAACCTTCCAGGTAATTGATGGGCCGCAATGTGTGGAAAATATGGCGTGGTTCCAGATCATTTATGGCATCAGCGCAGTGCAGGGCTGGGTGGCAGAAGGGCAGGATGAACAGTATTTCGTCGAGCCGATTTTGCCATAATTGATTGTACGCCTGATAAACAGGCGGTATCAGGTTACATTACGCGTATTACGAACCGTGCAGGAACGGCACATGAACCTGTAGCAAACCTAATTGGGTGTATACGCGCGTATCCTGACAAAGGATAAAGAGCGTGAACTGCGGCGGCGCATTACCCAAAAGGAAATCGCAGCGGCTATTGGGGTAATGGAACAGGTCATTGCCCGGTGGATGAAAAACGAGGTGAATCAATTCGACGGTCGGGTGATCGCCAGGTTGTGTGCGTATTTTAACTGCACCATCGCGGATTTATTGTATTTGGAGGCGGTGGAAACTGAGGCCGGGAAATAAAAAAGGGGAAGGTTTTGGCCCTCCCCTTTGAAGATGATTATTTAGGGCGCAACAGGCTGCGCCCCTGCGAGAAAAGATGATTTACGGCGAGGCGGTCGCTTCGGCGGTGGCCTCAGCAGCGGCTTCGACAGTGGCTTCGGCAGTGGCTTCAGCGGTAAGTTCCGGCGCACCTGTACCCTGCGCGGTAGCGGTCAGGGTGGCGAAGAACTGCGCCTGCTCGACGGCGGCGGTCGCAGTCTGCTCAACCTCACTGAAGGGGTTGGGCGTACTGGTGGCGGTCGCGGTTGGCGTGGGTGCCGGGACATAAGCCGGGTTGGAAATCTCGCTGATCAGACCATCTACCAAGTCTTTCGGCAGCAAGTAAATGGGTGTGGTTGTATCCCCCACCAGCGCATAGTAGCGCGGGTTGGCAACCGTCTGAGCGCCGATCTTCACCACATAGGTCGTGCCATCTTTGGCCGTCAGGGTGAAGGTATAGAAGGGTGTTTCCAAACCGAAGGCCGAAAGCGGCTGGTCGGATTCGAAGCGGTCGATGGCCGAAAGCGAGGCCAGAATGCTCATCGCGCCGACGGCCTGAGTCTGGTCGGTCGCCAGATCGCGGGCATTGGTGGCTTCGGATATTGTCCAGACATTGGCATCGTCTTTGGTCATGACGACCTTTGAGCCATCGGTGTTGTTGAGGACTTCAAAGCGGACAATATCGCCCTGTGTACCCGTATCGGCAATAGCCGGGAACAGCGGCCCCGCGCCCTCTGCCTGTGCAGTGGGGGTCACATCCGGCGCAGCACCGGGCTGTCCACCGAGGACGATCACGGCGATAATCACAATCGCACAAACGCCGATCAAAATCAGCGTGTTACGGTCTAAACGCATGTTTGAATCTCCTTACGCGCGCGCACGTTCGCGGTTATTCCACCATACCAGGAACCCAATCGCCAGAATGCCGAACGGGAGCGCGATGATCACCGCGAAATTGATGTTGCGGCTCTTCTGCGAATCCACGAAAATCGGCGTATCTTCCGGGCGCTGCTGGGCATCCAACTGCTGAATTTCGTTAAAGAATTCGTCAAAGCGCGTCACCCAGGCGATGCTGCGGAGCATGACGGTGGTGTTGCCCACATTGAAGGAGTTGTACTGGTTAGCCGGAAGGAACATGCTGCCGATCAGCACCACGCGCGCACCCGTCTGGGCGTTTTCCGCGGCGGCGGCCAGCACAAACGGGCCTTTCGCGTCGGTTTCAGCGACTTCCAGCGTATCTGCTTGCAGGAGGGCAGGATCGGTCTTGGCATATGAATCCACACCGCTGCGCGCCAGTTCAGTCACGGTGACATTTTCCGGCAGCGTGGGAGCTACTTCAATCGAGCGCGGCAGGGCGAACACCAGAAGCGACTGACCGGCAACCACGCTGGTGATGAACTGGGTACTATCCAGGTCGGTGACGACGGGCGAGAAAGGTGTCTCGAAAGCCTGTGCCTCGTCAACAACCACGTTATTGATGAACCGCATACCGAATTTCTCGAACAGATAGGTGTTGAGATTATCGGCGGTCGCCAGCGTGGGAGTGCTGTCGTCGTTGATGGGTGCGGCCAGTACAACCAGATCGCCACCCGCATCGACATAATCGCTGATGAACTTGATCTGTTCGTCACTGAACGGTTTGCTGCCGCCCACGATGACCAGCACTTCGCCGTTTGCCAGCGGGTCATTCAAGGTAATTGTGCCCGCCGGGTTGGCGAGATCGACATAATTGACTTCCTGAGTCTTCCAGTTGAAGGTATCCGTGAGCGCGTCGTTCAGGTCAGAAAGACCCGTCGCGCCGGTATCTTCCAGCGCCAAACCATCTTCAACCGAGAGGAAGTAGGCACGGAAATCACCGGAGGCGGCTACCCGCAGAATGGCGTTGGAGAGTTCTTCCTGACTCAGGAAATCCACCAACTGCGCCTTGGCCGCATCGGGCTGACCATCCGCACCCACCGGGGCAACAACAACCTGCCCGGCACGGGTCACGCTGTAGGTTTGGGTTTCCACCGGGCTGCGGTCGGGGTCAATAAATTCGTAAGTGATCTTGCCCCCGCTGGTTTCCTGATAGTCATCAAACAGCAGGCTGTCCTGATCGCGGCGGCTGGCCTGTGCCGCGCTGTAGAAAGCCAGAATTTTGATACTGGGGATGTTCGGTTCAACTGCCAGCGAAGCAACAGCCTGCCGCGTTTGTTCATTGAGAGAGAAGGTATCGCGCTGGGTCAGGTCAACACGGATATTGCGCCCTTTGACGACGGCGTAAATGCCGATCAGGGCGACCAGCACCAGCACCGTAACGATCACGGTGGTTGAGCCATAGAGCGCAGTGCGTCCGGTGAGGATGGCGCGTGCCTGATCGGGAGCCATAAACACCCAGCCCAGCAACGACAGCAGCATGATGCCAAGGCCACCCCATCCGATGACGGTGAAGGTTGGTTGTGTGAAGGCGACTAGCAGCGCAATCAACAAACCCACGCCCGCCAGAATGAGCATGTATGACGGCGGGATAAAGGGTTCTTGTTGGTCGGGGGTTGGATTTTGAGTGGTCATGAACGCCACCGCCTCACTTCTACAATGCGGGTCGTGATGAACAACGCCGCAATAATCATGAATACAAAGTACAGAATATCTTCAGCACGGATGATGCCTTGCAACAGTGTGGCTTCATAGTGCGCCTGCAAACCGATTTCACGCACAAAATTGGTCAGGCCAGATACATCGGACTGATTGGGCAGGCTGGCAACCCACGCGGCGGCCACTTCTGCCAGATACAGCACCAGCACAGTCGCCGCACCGAGGAAGGCCGCGACGATCTGATCTTCGGTCACGGCTGACCAGATCATGGTGATCGCCAGCACTGCGCCACCGTAGAGCCATGCACCGAGATACATGGTAAACGCGCGTCCCATATCCGGCACGCCAACATCAGTCAGAATGATGTGGTAAATAACGGTCAACAGCAGGACGATGGTGTAATACGTCCAGACGGCGAAGAACTTGCCGATGATGAACTGCGATTCTTTCATCGGCAGCGTCATCAACACTTCCAGTGTGCCTTCGCGGGTTTCTTCCGCCAGCAAACGCATGGTGAGCAGCGGCCCGACCAAAAACAACAGGAAGGTGAGCAAATTTGGCACGAAGTTCACGCCGTCGGCAGGCGCTTGCCCGTTGGCGCTGTTCACGCTGTTGCTGAACAGAAGGCCGAAGAACAGCATTAAGGCAAAAGCGATGGCATAGGCCACCGGAGAACGGAAATACAAACCGAGTTCGCGCTTATAAACCGCGATAATCTGTCTCATTGAACAACCTCACTTTCCAGTTCAGGTTCGGTGGGCACATCCGCCACGACCTGCTGGCGCGTCAGTTCCAGGAAGATTTCTTCCAGATTCACAGCCAACGGGCGGAGTTCGACCAAATCCCAGCCTTGCTGGACAATCGCGCGGGCGATGGCCGGACGGGGATCAATCCCAATCTGAGCCGGAGCCGCCACGATGCTATCCAGATTAACTTCGGCATGAGAAACTTCCGGCACGGCCTGAACAGCAGACAAGGCCACTTCCGGCGGGACATTGACGCGCAGCAGCACACGCCCGCCGCGTTCCAGATTGCTGCGGAGTTCGCTGGGCGCACCCTGAGCAATAATCTGTCCCTGATTGATGATGACCACTTTGTCGCAGATTTGTTCCGCTTCGGAGAGGATGTGGGTGCTGAAAAGGACGGTGTGGTGCTTGCCGAGATCACGAACGACTTCACGCAGTTCAAGCACCTGAATGGGGTCGAGGCCGATGGTGGGTTCGTCCAGAATCAGCACATCGGGATCGTGGAGAAGCGCTGAGGCCAAACCGACACGCTGCCGCATCCCTTTTGACAGGGTGCGAATGCGGCTGTTGGCGCGGCTGGTGAGGGCAACCCGTTCCAGCGTTTCCATCGCTTTGTCGCGCCGCCGGGGAACACCCCGGATTTCCCCGATATACATCAGGTAGCTGAGGGCGGTCATGTCGCGGTACAGCGGTACACTTTCCGGCAGATAGCCGACACGCTTGCGAACTTCCATGCTCTGATCGAACACATCGAAGCCCGCGACCAGCGCTTTACCGGATGTAGGGGGCAAAAAGCCCGTCAACATCCGCATGGTGGTGGTCTTCCCTGCGCCGTTTGGCCCCAGGAAACCCGTCACCTGTCCCGGCTGGGCGATGAAGGAAATGCCCTTCACAGCCGTTACCGGGCCATAATTTTTCACTAAATCCTGTACTTCAATCATATGAAGAGTCCTACCTACTCTTTCTTTAAGTTGGAGGAGGTTTGAAAACGCAACTCGGTAAATTAACGCGTCTGGATGAAAAAATCCTGAGCGTTTGATGAATCCGTTTTCACGAACGACCGGGGGCGCATTATAGCCGTTCTCGTGCGTAGATGGAATTGTGTGGTTTGTGCAGATACCCGAACAGGTTACGAAGCTGTAATCGGGTAACAGGCCATATTTTCCGGTTGTTTGCCTAAAGCTGCGACCGGATCGCCCACAGGTCAGGGAAGAAGGATTTGAGGGTACTGCGGAGATATTCAACACCGGACGAACCGCCTGTACCGCGTTTCATGCCGATGGTGCGTTCAACCATCTTGACATGACGGTAGCGCCATTCCTGCATTCCTTCATCCAGATCAAGCAGGCGTTCACACACACCGCTGACGGATGCATCCCGGCGGTAGACATCAATCAAAACGGCTTGTACCCCCGACGATTCTGCGACCGCCTGCGTTACATCCCGGTTCAGCGCCTCGGCGGGAATGGGATACCCATTCAGCACCAGATAGCGGAGAAAAGCATCCCACAACGATGGCTGGTGAAGGCGGTTTTGCAAGCGTTCCTGCACCTCGTCCGGGAAATGATGGGCGATATTGGGGCGTTTGTAACCCATCAGAAATTCGACTTCGCGGAACTGTGCCGACTGAAAACCGCTGGCACTTTCCAGAAAATTGCGGAACGAGTTAAATTCCAGCGGAGTCATGGTTTCCAGTACATCGATCTGCGCGACGATGGTTTTGAGGATAGTCAGCACGCGATGAATGGTATGGTTCACCCGCGCGGTATCGTTGGCCCGCAGCAGTTCCCCGGCATAATCCAGTTCGTGCAAAAGCTGTTTGAACCACAGTTCGTAGACCTGATGAATGATGATGAACAGCATTTCATCATGTTCCGGGCCGCTGCTTTTGGGTGTCTGAAGGGAGAGCAGTTCATCCACGCGAAGGTAACTGCTGTAGGTGAGGGCTTGGGACATGGGGCGTATCCTTAATTATTGAACCTGCGCCGATTATAAACAAAAAGCCCGTCTCCATTGAGAGGCGGGCTTCATGATGGCTCTATCCGGGGCGTTAATCCCCGCTTGGGGTATTCTCGCGCGGAGTCTGATTGTTGTTATTGTTATTGGTCATCGTGCCAATTAACTGCTGCGCCAGAGAAGTCAATTCCATCGGCAGGATAAATTTGGTTGAAGGACTGCTGCCCACAACCCGCAGGGCATCCAGATATTGCAGTGCCAGCGTGTTGGTATCAACATCCTTCGCCTGCGTGGAAATGGCTTTCAAGGCCATTGCAAAACCCTGAGCACGGAGGTACTGGGCTTCCCGTTCACCGTCGGCTTCCAGAACTGCGGACAGCTTCACACCTTCAGAACGCAGAATAGCAGCCTGCTTTTCACCTTCAGCAACAGCAATTGCGGCTTCCCGTTCACCACTGGCTCGCGTAACGGTGGCGCGGCGTTCGCGCTCGGCGGTCATCTGGCGGTTCATGGCGTCCTGAACATCGCGCGGCGGCTGAATTTCGCGGATTTCAACGGTGGTGATCTTCATGCCCCAGCGTTCAGTCACTTCATCCAGCTTGATCCGCAGGGTATCGTTAATCTGATCGCGCTTCGCCAGCACATCGTCCAGGCTGATGTCACCGATGACGGCACGCAGGGTGGTGGTGGCAATGTTGACGGTGGCGCTGACCACATTTTCAACGGTGAGCGCGGCCAGTTTGGGTTCAACCACCCGGTAGTAGACCAGAAAGTCAATGGCAATCGGCGCGTTGTCTTTGGTGATGGCGGTCTGCGAGGGGATGTCCAGAAAGCGTTCACGCACATCCACTTTGCGCGCCTGCTCAATCGCCGGGATGACGATGACAACCCCCGGCCCGCGCGTTCCGGCGTAGCGCCCCAGCGAGAGCACGACCAGCCGTTCGGTTTCTGGCACGATGCGGATTAACCGCGATAGCAGCCAGAATAACAGCAGAATACCAACGACCAACAAGATCAATGATGCCTGACCACCCAATAATTCGTCCATGCATTCCTCCTAAGTTAATTCTGTGGTGCCTGTTTGTGTTTAACACCTTCGACGTAAAGTTGCAGTCCTTCGCGTTCGATCACCATAACCTGTTCCCCAACACGCAGGGGGTGATCGCTGTACGCTGTCCATTGTTCACCGTTAATGTTGACCGAGCCGACATGGTTCGCGCCGATTTTTTCAGACGGTTTTACAACGCGCCCGGTCGAACCGATGAGTTGGCCGTTATCATCAATCACGGCGGACTGATTGCGGGTTTTTTCCAGCAGCGGCAGCAGGGCTAAACGATGATACGCAATTGATACCACAATCATAAAGCCGATTAACAGCCACGAAACCTGCAAGCCGTTAAACAGGAACAGACTGCCGATCACCTGCAAGACCAGACCGCCTTCGGCAAGCCGCGCCCAACGCTGATTGAGGAAGGGGATGAGCAGGAAGCTCAACACACCGACCATCAACAGAATGGCTGCGATCCACTGCGTTGGCAGTCCTATCAGCGCCACCATCGCCGCGATGACAGCAATCGCCGCAATACCTTCCACGATGCCAGTGCCGGGAATGTAGGCGGCAGTAACCGTTGCCCATAATCCGACGACCAGCACAACATAAACAATATTTGGATCCATCACAAGTGCGTTGAGGCTGTTCACCTTCAGTTTACCTCGTCTGACTGCTTTAGTTCTGATTATAGCTCAGGATGGCTCATCATTTTCCCCTCACACTTTGGGGGAGCGTGTTCCAGTAATGATATAACATTTGTCGTTGCAACGCTGTGAATCAGGCAAATCATGTAGACAGATGAAAAAACCAGTCATATTTCCCTGCAAAACTCCACCGAAAGTTGTACAAGTTATACGAACTTTAGGCTGAGACAAATGTTCGCTACAAAGCTCTCATGATGAATTAATTGTGCACTCACGTAAAGGGATTAATGCTTTCGCAAGGATTTTAACAAGGATAAACAAGATTTAACACAATCCACATAAAAGTATGCTTGAAGAATGGTGATTGTACCTTTTGGAATTATCGCTAATTCTGATTTGCACAATGCAGAGGGCTTTCAACAAGTGATTGACGCCCCCAAAGATGCGGCCTATACTGACGATCAGAAAAATGACACGGTGTGGAGAAAAAATACTTTTTAAATAGTTTTTTGTTCCCCCTCCACACCAAACAAACCAACGCCCCTTCGGGGGCGTTTTTACTTCCTGTAAACAGACGCTAAAATTCAGTCAATTTACACCGCATAAAACGACGGAGATTTGTGATGCCCACCAAACAAGCCTTTGGCACATGGTCGAGTCCTTTTTCGCCCAAAGCCTATGCCGAAATGCTTAGCCTGAACGATGTGCAGTGGGACGGCGATACGCTGGTCTGGCATGAAAATCGCGGGCCGCGCGGGGTGCTGGTGGCGCAGACTGGAACGGAAGCCCCACGCGATTTGACCGGGGAGCTTTCGGCACGCGGCGCGGTCGGTTATGGCGGCGGCGCGTTTACGGTTGGGCATGGGCATGTTTACTTCGGCATCGGGTCGCGGCTGTACCGTCAGCCTTTGAACGGCGGCATTGCCAAAGCGATTACGCCGTCTTTTGGGGAAGTGGCTGCACCGCGCCTTTCGGCAGATGGGAAATGGCTGCTGTACGTTTACAGTTATGAACATCACGACGGCTTGGCGCTGGTGGATGCGGAAGGCAAATCGTGGCCAAGCCAGTTCGCCACCGGGACGGATTTCATCATGCAGCCCGCGTGGCATCCTGTCGGAGAATATGCGGCTTACATCGCGTGGAATCATCCCAATATGCCGTGGGATGTCACAGAGCTGCGATTCGTGACGCTGGAATATGATCGGGCAGGTGTGCCGGGTGCAGCCTCGACCGAGACGATTGTTGGCGGAGTGGACAACGCGATTTTCCAGCCGGAGTTTTCGCCGGATGGTCGCTATCTGGCTTATGTGAGCGACCAAACCGGGTGGAATCAACTCTATTTTTATGACATCCAGAGCCGAACACATACCCAACTGACGACGGTTGAGGCCGATCATGCGACCCCGGCATGGATACAGGGCTTGCGGGTATACGGCTGGACGGCAGATAGCAAAAGTATCCTTTATTTACGGAATGAACAGGGTTTCATCAGCCTGTGGCGGGTGGATATAACCAGTCAGCAATCCAGCCGCCTGCCGGGTTTGGAAGCCTACACCGATCTGGGGCAGATTGCGGTTGCTGCGGAGGGTCATACGCTGGCGGTGATCGCGGCCAATTCACAGACCTCGCCGCGTGTGGTGAGTCTGGATTTCAGCCCGCCCGCGCCGCCTGCCCTTTCACTGCAATCAACCGAGCAGCCGTCAATCGCGGTGGTGGTGGGGGAAGAAAAGCGCGAACGGATTCACCGCCGTGCGAGTGGGGAAACATTGCCCGCTTCCGCGCTGGCTGAAGCCGAGGCGATTGAATGGGCAGGACACGACGGCGAAACGGCCTACGGGTTGTATTATGCGCCGAAGAATGAACGATTTGAAGGTACAGGCGCGCCACCGCTGATCGTTTATGTACACGGTGGGCCGACCTCGCAAGTGAGGGCAGGCTTCAGCGTGGCAGCACAGGTTTTCGCTACACGTGGATTCGCGGTGTTTATGGTCAACCACCGGGGCAGCACCGGCTACGGAAAAGCCTATATGAACAAGCTGCGGGGCAACTGGGGCATTTACGATGTGGAAGATTCGGCTTCCGGGGCGGCATATCTGGCAGCGCAAGGCAAGGCTGATCCGCGCCGGTTCGTAATTCTGGGCGGCAGCGCGGGCGGATACACAGTGCTGCAATCGCTGGTGGATAAACCGGGTTTTTACAAAGCAGGTGTCTGCCTGTATGGGGTAAGCAACCAGTTTTCGCTGGCGATGGATACCCACAAATTTGAGGAACGCTACAGCGATTCGCTGCTTGGGCCGCTGCCGGAAGCGGCTGATCTGTACCGGGAACGTTCGCCGCTTTTCCATGCGGACAAAATCGTTGATCCGATGATCGTGTTTCAGGGTGAGGATGATAAGGTGGTGGTGAAATCCCAATCGGATTCGATTGTGGAAGCCCTGCGGCGGAAAGGCATTCCGCACGAGTACCACGTTTATGCAGGCGAGGGACACGGCTGGCGCAAGCCGGAGACGATTGAACATTATTACAACGCGACGTTGAATTTTCTGAAGCAGCATGTGGTGTTTGCATAGGTGAAATCGTGACAGGCAGCATTCCCGGCCCGGTTGGTCACCCTCTGCTGGGCAGTCTCAACGACATGCGGGGTAATTTCCTGCAATTTCTGGTGACGACCAGCCGCGATTATGGTTCGATTACCCAATTTCGGGCTGGCCCTGCCCGCATGGTGCTGATCGCCGACCCGGAGGCTATCGCGGATATTCTGTTAAAGCGCCCGGAATTGTTTCATAAAACGGGCAGCACGAAAAAATTACTGGCGGGTTTGCTGGGCGCAGGGCTGGTTTCGCTGGAGGGAAATGAACACCGACGCCACCGCAGCGTGATGCAGCCCGCCTTCCATACGCGGCAGGTGCAGCAGTATACGCAGGTGGTGATCGAGCATACACTGAAGTGGCTTGAGCAGCGCACCGAAGGGGAAACGCTGGATATTGTTCCGGCGCTGGCTGATCTGATGCTGGACATTGTGGTAACAACGTTCTTTTCCGCCAATTTAGCAGAAACCGGACAGATTCGGGCAGCGCTGCATTCGTTCAGTCAGGCGCTGGACTTACGGGTTCGCAGCCCGATTTCGCTTCCCGGTTGGCTGCCGACAGAAGGCAACCGGATTCTGCGGCAGGCGGTCACGACACTGGATGCGACGGTTTATCGGCTGATTGCTGAACGGCGGCGCATGGCTGAACCTCCGGCTGATTTGCTGACGATGCTGCTGAATACACAGGATGCGGACAGCGGGCAACCCCTGAGCGACAAAGAAATCCGCGATGAGATTGCGACGATTTTCTTTGCCGGCTACGAAACCACAACGACAACGCTGGCGTGGGTGTGGTATCTCTTGAGCCAGCATCCGGCGGCACACGAAAAACTGCTGGTGGAAATCGGGCAGAACGGCGGGCAAGTCAATCCTCAGCAGATGCCGTTTCTCGATCAGGTGCTTAAAGAGGTGCTGCGTTTGTATCCGGCAGCATGGCTGTTTGACCGCGAACCGGTCGAAAATGTTACGGTGGGCGGCTATACGATTCCTGCCGGACGAACGCTGTTCATCAGCCCGTATCTGGTACACCGCAATGCCGCTTATTTCGATGAACCGGATGTTTTCCGGCCAGAACGCTTTCAGGATAGCGCAGAAAAACAACTGCCGCGTTTTGCTTACTTCCCATTTGGGGGCGGGCCGCGCGTGTGCATTGGACAGCCCTTCGCGCTGCATACCATGATGCTGGTTCTGGCGACTCTGCTCCCCCGGCTGAACTTTGAACTGCTGCCGGGACAAACCATACGACCATCAGCAGCGGCGACACTGGTTCCCGCTGGAGGCATTCAAATGCGCGTTCATCGGTTGTAGCGGGCATCCAAAGTTGACGGAGAATTTTAACTCCCAATCGGGCGCGGCTGACGGCGGCGGGATTTGCTTTCTTCAACCGTCTTGCGGGCAATGACCTCGAACAATACTGCCTGTCGATTGCCAACCTTCCGCAGCACACGGCCTAACCGCTGGATGTATTCGCGGGCGCTGGATGTGCCGCCCAGCACAATTGCAATCTTGGCTTCGGGAACATCCACCCCTTCATTCAGCACCTTCGAAGTGACGATAGCGCGGTAATGCCCGGATTGAAATCCGTCCAAAAGGTGCTTGCGTTCGGCGGCTTTGGTTTCGTGGGTCAGCGCCGGAATCAGATGGCGGCGGGCGATTTCGTAGGCAACGGCATTATTTTCGGTGAAAATCAGCGCCCGTTCATGGGCATATTCGCGCAGCAAGTTATCCAACGCGGCGAACTTACCCGCGCAGCCCGCCAATAGACGATTCAGCCGTCCACGCGCCAGTAATGCCCGCCGTGCTTCGGTATCAAAAGCACTCAGGCGCATCAGTTCCATCAGCCAGTTTGGGCCGAAACGTTCCTGCAAACGCCGTGACCGGAAAAAATTGGCATAAATGGCGAAATCGGCATCGTATACCGCGCGTTCTTCGGGCGTCAGATCAACTCGGATGCGTTCGGTGCGGTATTCGGCTAACCGTTCGCCCACCAGATCATCAATCCGCTGGCTGTAGAGGATCGGGCCAATCAGGTCATCGACTCGCCAGCGACCGCCCGTTTGTTCGTATTCTTCAGGATAGGTGGCGGTTAATCCGAGGCGGAAAGGCGAGGGCGACATGAGCGCGGTTTCGCCCCAACTCGGCGCGGGCAGATGATGCACTTCGTCAAAAATGATGAGTTTGAAGGTGCTGCCGTAACCCGCCACAAGATCACCAGCCGAGTGATAAGTGGTGATGGTCAGACTTTCGACGTTTTTTTCGCCGCCGTAATACACGCCAACCGGGATATTGAAAGCATTCACCAGCCGAGCGTACCACTGATGCAATAAATCAATCGTCGGGGCGACCACCAATGCCGAACGCGCCGCGCGATGGATGGCATGAACGGCGACAAAGGTTTTACCCGCGCCCGTCGGTAAAACGATGCTGCCGCGTCGTTCCGCTTTATCCCACGCATCCAACGCGGCTACCTGATAATCATGCGGTTCGCGCTGATCGTAAAGCTGTAAATCCAGCCGTTCCCAGCGTGGCACATTATCCGGGATTTTTTGCTCTTTCACCCAATGGATGACCGCCGGATAGTGATAGGCTTCGCAGCGCCAGCGGGCTTTTTCCCATTTGAATACCGCCGGAACATCGGCTGTCTGCTCCACGCCGTACAGCACCAACGTCCCACCGAGGAAAGCCAGCGAGGTTTTCACGACCCCATCACGCCCCAGATGCGAATGGCGTTATCACCTTCCTCGCCGCCGGACGCGATCAAATGACCATCCGGGCTGAAGGCCACGCTGCGAACCGGGCCAGTATGCCCATCCAGCGCGGCTAATTCCACATCATTCACATAATCCCACAAATAAACGCGCCCATCTTGACTGGCAATGGCAACGATGCCGCTTTGGTCATCAAAGCTGATGTCCCACACATCCGCACCCGCGAAAGCATTAATGCGGTCAGTTGAGTTGGCATCTAGTGCGCGTACCGCGCCATCTGTACTGCCCGTGAAAATGATATTGCCATCCGCGCTGAATTCCAGCGCGTTCACCTGCGCCTGATGCCCTGCCAGATCGCGCAGCTTTTCCCCGGTTTGCAAATCCCATAACCGGATTGTGCCATCCGCGCCGCCCGTCACCAACCGCGAATCGTCGGGGCTGATGGCGAGGCTGCGAACGGCGCTTTCGTGTGCGTTGATCGTCAACAGCGTGGTCTGCGTCGGAATATCCCAAAGTTCGACTGTGCCGTTATTCAACCCCATCGCCAGAATATTGCTATCCGAACTGAAGGCAACTGCCCAAATCGGCGTTTCCCGTTCGATGATGTTTAATTGCAATTCATAGCTCGAAATGCCCCATATCCGTGCAAAGCCATCGTTGCTCACAGTTGCAACTAGCCTTCCATTCGGGCTGAAAGCAACATCGGTAACCCAATCCTGATCTTCAGCAATTCGGCGGCGAATCGATTGACTTTCAACATCCCAAACCCTGACTGTGAAATCGCTGCTGGCGGATGCCAATAAGCTGCCATCCGGGCTGAAAGCTAAGGCGCGAATCGTTGATGTATGGGCAGGCGGCAGCACCACAATTTCCCCAACCTGCTCCACATTCTCCATCGTAATCGGCGGATACGATTCGAGCGATGAAGGGTCGCGCAGGACAGGGGAAGGAGTCATCGCCTGCGCCGTTTGCGTCAGCAGCAAACGATCCCGCGCTGATAAGGTTCGTGTGAGGGTACTGGTTGGCGTCCGCGTGGGTGATGGGGTTCGGGTTGGCGAAGGGGTTCGCGTGGGTGTGTTGGTGGTCGTCGGCGTTCGGGTTGGCGAAGGCGTTTTGGTCGGTGTATGAGTATCGGTCGCCGTCGGTTCTTCAGTCGGTTCGGCAGTCGCCTCCGGGCGGGCGCTGCTGTCAATCGGTGATTCAGTAACCACCACAGCGGCAGAAGTCCCTTCATTCGGCGTATTGGTCGTAGAAGTGGCTGACGGCGCGGAACGGAATAACAAAAGCGCCCCCACGCCGATCACGACCACCAGCGCCAGCATGACCAATTGCGGCCAGATATTGCTAAGGCTGGCCGGGGTGGGGATAGATACCAATGTCGCTCTGGCGAGTTCAACCACGCCATATGGCAGGCTGGAATTTTCGGCAATTTTCCGCAGCAGATCACGCGCTTCCTGCGATGTTTTACCGCTGGAACGCGAAATCAGTTGGATGTTATAGATCAGCCGGACGATTTCTTCTTCGGGGAGCTGCCGAATTTGTTCAACCTTTTGCCGCATATCGACTAACGGATCAGGCGGGAAGGGAAAAGCGGGTTTTGGGGGCAGTGGACTCGGTGCTGGAAATTCTCCCGCACGAATGCGATCCCCCAGACGGTTCAGTGCCCGGTTCATTTCCAGAATCGTTTCGCTGCTTTTGAGGTTGCGGGCGTCCACAAATTGGCGTTCTTGCAGTTCACCAATCGGCAGTTCGGCCTTGCTCAACTGAACGGGCAAAATCGGTTTGTTCAGATCAAGCGCGTACTGGAATTCTGCGCGGCAGGCGTCCGAGTTGGCGGATTCGGGCGAGAGCGCAAATACAAATACCTCGCACGATTCGATGGATTCGCAGATGACTTTCCACCATTTTTCGCCCGCATCAATCTCGCGGTCGAACCATGCGTCATGTCCGGCGCGCGTCAATATGCTTTCTAATTCTTCAACCTTGTTGCGCTGGATGCGTGCGTAGCTGATGAATATCCGCATATTGGCCTACCTATTGAATCATCTTTGCCTCTTGAGATAGTACACGAAGTCCGATTATGTAACAACCGACGTAACACGAATCAACCCGACTGCTGATTCATCCACTTCCAGATCAGATCGAGCGCTTCCACATCAGCGCGGTTGTAAGCACAGGCACGCGCTAAAGCATCCCGGTCGCTCATCAACAGCCAGCCGTTGTAATCCGCCCACGCGGTCAGCGCATCCGCCCCTTCCGGCCAGCCGAATCCCAACCACGGCGCGACTTTTTTGATGCTCGTCCCCCGCACCGGAATCGCATAAGTCTGCTTAAACGTCCGGTTCAGATCGTGCAGATGCCCTTCTAGCGTCTCAATGATATCCTCCGGCGCAGTTGCTTTCAGCACACCCATCTCAAAGCCGCCCCAGTGATACACCGGGCCGGGATACTGCCGGAACGCATCCGCCACCAGCCGCCAGCCGGCATCGCTGTCTTCGATGACGATGACCGATTGACCACCGGGCAGCAGCAAATCGCCGCCGTCATAATAGGCATCCACGACAGCGATCTGAAAATCGTTGCCGACCTGATAGCCAAAGCACCACGGGATTCCGGTATCCAAACGCGTTTCCAGATCGAGCATCACACCGGGACGGCGGGCAAGATCAGGCAGTGCTGCGCGGGCAATGGCGCGGTTATGGGCGAAGGCTTGGGCACAGGTATGGAATTCTCGCGCTCTGGCTGGGCCAATGCCTTTGATCTTGCATAAATCAGTCACACTATAGACCAGCACATCCGCCAGCGTGTAGATACCCGCTTCGCGCATGGCGGTTTCGGTTTTCCGGTTCAGGCCGGGGAGCATACTTAAATCGTTCATGGTTTTTAGTTATCAGTTATCAGTTTTTAGTTATTGGTATTGAACATAACGCAATCGCTCTTTGGTTTCATTTCGGTAGGTGTGGCATACCGATCCCCAACCGCTTGCTGACCATCGCCAGAATCAGTTTCCCTCATTTTGGTTAGCGACTCAACTCTCGAAAACGTACCAAATGGATTACCAAAGAGTCACCCTATGGTAGTGGTTGCAAAGTACGTGATGGTGGATAAGAATCTGCCACATGATCGAAGAGACAATGACCTACTCGTGTCGATCATGTGGCAGTGAGAATATTATACGCAATGGACACAATAAGTGTGGCAATGCCCAATATT